>CAVYIZ010000019.1:0-75882 GCA_963768555.1 uncultured Alphaproteobacteria bacterium | reverse complement strand
TGCGTCGCGGGCGCTCTACGCCTCCGCCGAATTTCAATCTCGCGGACTTTCTGGCCGATGGGCCGATGACGAGTGAAGAACTCGCCACAAGAGCAGGCGTCAATCCGACGACCGCGCGGCAACTCCATGCGTGCGCTGGTCGCTCACGGCGTTTTCCAGGAGCCATCTGCTGACCGGTTCGCCCTCAACGCCGCAGGCGAACTCCTGAGGCGCGACGTGCCGGGATCGCAACGCGCAGGAGTGCTTTTCACGGCGGGCGCCATGCGCTGGGAGCTCTGGTCGGACTTCCTTGAATGCGTGCGGACAGGGAACGCCGCAATCGAACGCGCTTTCGGCAAGACGATCTTCGAGCGTCATGCCGAGAACGCCGAGGAAGCCGCGCTCTTTCGTGAGGCCACGCTTATACGGTTGCCTGACATGGGGCGCGGAATTGGCCTAGCCTGCCAATCGTGCAGACAGCGTTATTCGTTCTCAGTGTTCTTTTCGCGCTGATAGTCGCGACGTTCGCTGTCATGACACAAGTCACACACGAACAACAGGTTGCAAACTTCGCGAGCTACTTTCGTGATGCCGGCTGGATGTGGGCGGCACAGTGGGTTCAACGGCATCCTAGTGTTGTACTTATGCAATGGTTGGCTGCGCAATTATCGCAGTTATCTGTTCTATATCGATCGTTGTGATTCCTTTTGTTGTCTCTTATAGCAAACGTCGCCATCGGGTGAGGGTGACCACGGCACTAATCGACGTGTTTAGACAGACCCAGATTGTCTATGAAGATAGCGTTGTACATGACACATTCAACAATAACGATGTTTTTAGGAACGCGATTAATAATCATGCCTTGTGGCTCCAGAGCAAATTGTCTGGCCTGATATCGCCACTAGAAATAGAAGTGGTGCTTAATGGCCCACAAGGGCCGAGGCTTTGGCTTAGCAGTGGAAGCGATCGCGAGTATCGTAGCCTGCAAAATTAATATCTTCTATATGCAGGATCGGCTGTCGTCCGTAATGAGGCGATATGGAGAGTTATCATGATGACTCCTCAAGAAAGGTTGACGCGTATGCGAAAAACATTTGAGAAAGACAAAAGCGTACTCGTTCAAGATTACAAATATTTCATCTCGTCTGTTAAGCCGCATGTATCCATTCCCCTGAGTAAAGCTGCGCGTATGTCGGAGGGACAGAGTGAGCGGCAATCCCGAGAACAGAGTGAAACGCGGTCATTGGATAGAACCGGCGATTGAAGCGGAATACATATTCATTGAGGTAGGCTTGCAGATGTTTTGGCTCGATACGCCCATGATGGGTTCCCTTGATCCAAGTTTTCAGGTTGCTGAAAACGAGGTGGATCATCGGCAGGTGAGCCTCCGCCTTATTCGGGTCACCGCCAAGTTTCAACGCCTCATGGCGATATCCAAGCTTCGTCAACTCGGGATAGCCGGTCCAAGCGTCGGTTCTTACGGTAGTTCCGGCCATGACGTTATCTTTGACAAATCCGATAGGCGCTTCGCTGCCACGGTCAGACACAACACGAAGCCGCAGGCGTCCCGCATAGACGCGGCGTCTGTGAACCTTGCCATCCTCCAGACGCGGCCGAACCTCAACAGCGCCGACTACAATAGATTTGTGATGCTTGCCCCGACCCTCTCCACGCGTCTCGCCGCCGATATAACATTCATCGACTTCAACCGGGTACTTTCCGCCGATGGCGTCGCGCTCTGGGCGAACCATGCCCGCGCGAAGCTTATGAAGTATCTGAAAGGCCGTCTCATAGCGAGTGAGACCAAGCTGGCGTTGAAATTGGACGGCGGACTGTCCGGGGCCTTCCGTAGTCATGAGGTATGCTCCCCAGAACCACGTCGAAAGCGGCGTATGGCTCGATTGCATGACAGTGCCGGCTGTCAAAGATGTGTTGGCTTTGCATTTCCGGCAGCGCAACCACCGACGAACAAGTCGGGAAACGATAGGGTTCTCCGGTAGCTCCGCACTTCGGGCACGTAAAACCGTCAGGCCAACGAACGGATTCAAGATATCGCGCGCAAGCCGCATCATCGGGAAACACCCGCTGAAACTCGGGAAGGGAAGTTGGGAAGCCGCGCTTGTCCATGCCCTTATATATATATTTTGTTGCATCCCATGCGGTTTGTCAAGAAACCGGATAAGCATGGATCAACCTTTCCGCTTGGCCGCACCAGTTTGCGTGGGAAAACTCGTCCTCCTATTCCGCCCGCCGTGAAGTGCGCACGCAAGCCGCTGGGGGCTTCATGCCGGCCAAGGTGTAGCCGTGTAAGGATTTCCCAGCAGCGCCTACTAAAAGTCCGCGGGCGTCGCCGCCGACACGGCTCTTCTGGATCAGCGCGACGAGCTTCTCCGCCCATCCGCTGACTTCAGTACCGCGGTCGGGGCCAAGAGAAGTCGTCGGCCCGCCCGAGTCGCGGTTCGGCGGCCTGTCCCAGACGGACGCTTCGGTCTTCGGCCTGACGGCTCCCGCTCGGAGTTTGAGACGTGCCCACCAACGCAGCATTGGCTGCTGTCGGTCGAGCCGTCAGCGAAAGGATGGGACCGATGTCCAGCTTCGGCGGGGAAAAGAGGCCATTGGCTAGACGTTCATCCACCCCCATTTCGCGACGAATTTCCTCGTTGATGTCATCAGCTTCCTGTTCGATGTCCGGTGGCAGCGCGGCGATATCCTTCTGGGGCTTCTCTTTTTCGAAGGCGCGTCGAATATCCACTTCGAGAAATTGCGCGAGCTTGCGTGATCCAGCTGTGGTGAAATAAGCGCCGTTCGGTCCGGAGCGCAGTCTTGCGCTCTGTCCGTCAACATCCGGCCCGAAGGCGGTATATTGTCCGTTCTGATCGGCGAACGCGTCCCAGATGTCAATGTACTTGCCCCCGGCCTTCTCGACATGCCCGCGGAAGATTTCGTTCAGCGCGATAGCCTGGGAGTTGAAGCGGTCGTCACGCATCGAAGGCAACCCGACCCAGAGAATCTGGATATGCGCATCTCGAAATGGCGCAACGAGGTCCTCAACCCGCTGAGCGTACTGGGCGCGCCATTTGTCGCTGAGCGCATCGAACGCAGCGCCGCCGACTTTCATCGGCTGTAGGTCGTTAATACCGATCATGACCACCGCGATGTCGATCTTTTGTTTGCCCGCCACGAGATCGTGCGCGGCCTTAGGCCAGTCATAGTAGTCGTCGCGGGTGAGGCCGGACAGATCGCGTGCGAGGTCCGTGACTGAAATCTCCGGCCTGTCGGCGAAAGCATCGGTCAGACCCTGGGCGGCCATTATTGCGAGGCTGTCGCCAAGCACGGAGATGAAAAACGTCGGCTTAACCCGCGCCGTCGCCGACGCAGCCGGCGCGCGCGTCGCTGAAGGCGAGAGGAAGTCCTGTTGCTTCTTTCGTGCCGCCCGCGCGCGGGAGTTTGACGGCGGGGGGGCAGGTTGCGGCTTCGCTGTGAAGTTGAAAAGATGCTGCAGAAAGCCGGGAAATCCCCCCGTGTCTTGGGCTCGCGAAGTCGGGACGATCACGGTGCAAGAGCAGAGCACCAACACGGCAATCCGCGCCAAGTGAGCAATTGACGGTCTATCGCGCGACAACAATTGATCCTCGTTGCTTTCGTCTTCCCGATCGTCAGAATCCTCCTAGCACCTCAGAAGAGCTGCCCACCCTGATCTCGCCCGGCTTTTCGGCCCTCACGTAGAGTGAATGGGGGGCCCTAAGGCCCCGCATTTGTCGTGGCGCGACCTCTCTCTCGACGATTGCGAGACCCGAACTCGCGCCGCATCAAAATGCCAACCTCCAGTTGCATTTTGCCCTCGAAAAAATGAGGGGATGGCTGAGGAGAAAGGGATATTGCCCTCTCCCTGTGCAACTCAGAATTGCAGAGCTGACGCCTGCCGAACTCCCTTGATCTTGCAGACCTCGGCCAGAACCCCGGGCGGTGCTTCGCCATCGACCGACACCAGCGCGATCGCCGATCCCCCCGGCTGATCGCGGCCGAGCGCGAATGTCGCTATATTGACGCCTGCATCTCCAAGAAGGCTCGCAAAGCGGCCGATGAATCCCGGCTTGTCCTCGTTCGTCACATAAATCATGGACGGCGTGAATTCCGCGTCGACCTTGATGCCCTTGATGGACAGGATTCGGGGCTTGCCGTCATGGAAGACGGTGCCGCCAAGCGAGCGGGTCTGATCCTTCGTGATTACGGTCATGGTAATGAAACTCTCGTAATCGCCTGCTGCGGCTCGGGTCGTTTCCTCAACGACTATGCCGCGATGCGCAGCCACGGAAGGTGCGGACACCACATTGACCTCGGCGAGCGACGGGCGCAGCAGGCCCGCGATCGCGGCCGAGGTCAGAGCCCTGATCTTCAGGTCCGCGACGACCCCCTCATACGTGATCGTCACCTTCTCGATCGGCGCTTGCGTGAGTTGACCGGCGAACGAGCCGAGCCCTTCGGCGAGCGCGATGAATGGCCTCAGTTTGGGAGCCTCTTCGGCCGTAATGGACGGGAAGTTAACCGCGTTGGTGATCGCGCCACGGATGAGATAGTCGGACATCTGCTCTGCAACCTGAAGCGCCACGTTCTCCTGCGCCTCGGTCGTCGAGGCGCCGAGATGCGGGGTTGCAATGAAGTTGGGATGACCGAACAGCGGATTCTCTTTCGCCGGCTCCTCAGTGAAGACGTCGAAGGCTGCCCCGGCGACATGGCCGTTGTCGAGCGCTGTGCGTAGAGCCGCTTCGTCAACGAGGCCGCCGCGGGCGCAGTTGATGATGCGGACGCCCTTCTTGGTCTTGGAGAGGTTGTCCGCCGACAAGATATTGCGCGTCTGCGCCGTCAGGGGCGTGTGCAGGGTGATGAAATCGGCGCGCGCGAGGAGATCGTTGAGCTCCACCTTTTCCACGCCGATCTCTTCTGCGCGCTCGGTGCTGAGGAAGGGATCGTAGGCAATGACCCGCATTCTGAGGCCAATGCCGCGCGAGGCGGCGATTGATCCAATGTTGCCGCAGCCGATGACGCCGAGAGTCTTGCCCGCTAACTCCACGCCCATGAAGCGGTTCTTCTCCCACTTGCCTGCTTGTGTGGAAAGGTCTGCGGCCGGTATCTGGCGGGCAAGAGCGAACATGAGCGCAATCGCGTGCTCGGCGGTCGTGATCGAATTGCCGAAAGGCGTGTTCATCACGATAACGCCGCGAGAGGTCGCCGCTGGAACATCGACATTGTCGACGCCGATGCCAGCGCGACCTACTACTTTCAGCTTGGTCGCGTGCTCGAGCAATTTGGCGGTGACTTTGGTCGCGGAGCGGATTGCCAGGCCATCGTAGTCGCCGATGATCTTGGCGAGTTCGTCCTTTTCGAGCCCTGGCTTGACGTCGACCTGAACGCCTTGCTGGCTGAAGATTGCGACGGCGGCGGGAGAAAGCTTGTCAGAAATGAGAACGCGAGGAGCCATAACAATGCCTCGGAGTTGGGGGCGAAGGACTGAGAAACTGTGGGGTTGGTAAGCAGTGCGAGATGCCTGATGCTCCACAAACTCAAGGGAGACCGAGCGCGCTCCCATGAGTGCGCAAGCGCAAGCGTGATCAAGCCGCTTTCAGCAACTTGCCCTTCTCAAGAGCGAAGGCGTAGTCGAGCCAAAGAGTAAGGGCCTCGACGTCGGCGGTCTCAACCGTCGCTCCGCACCAGATCCGCAGGCCTGGCGGGGCGTCGCGGTAGGATCCAATGTCGTAGGCGACATTCTCCTTCTCGAGGATGCTCGCGAGCGCTTTCGCGAAGGCTGCTTGGCCGTCGGGCTGCAGAGCCACGACGACCGGATCGATCACTTTCAGGCAGACGCTGGTGTTCGAGCGGGTCGCCGGAACGCGAGGCAGGTAATCGATCCACGACGTGCGTTCGACCCACGCGCCGAGCGCCTGCGCGTTGGCGTCGGCCCGAGCAAACAATGCTTTCGCGCCGCCGAGCGACTTCGCCCATTGCAGCGCGTCGATGTAGTCCTCGACACATAGCAAGGACGGCGTGTTGATGGTTTCGCCCTCGAAAAAACCCTCCGTCAACTTACCGCCCTTCGCAAGACGGAAGACCTTCGGCAGCGGCCATGCCGGCGCATAAGTCTCAAGACGCTCGGCCGCGCGGGGGCTCAGAACGATCATTCCGTGCGCCGCCTCGCTCCCCAGAGCCTTCTGCCAAGAGAAGGTAACGACATCGAGTTTTGGCCAGTCGAGCTCCTGTGCAAAGGCAGCCGAGGTCGCGTCGCAGATCGTCAGGCCCCTGCGGTCGGATGCAATCCAGTCGGCATCGGGGACGCGGACGCCAGACGTCGTGCCGTTCCACGTGAAGACGACGTCGTTGTCGAAATCGACGCGAGCCAGGTCAGGTAGCTCGCCATAAGGGGCTTTCAGAGTCCGCGCGTCCTTGATCTTGAGGTGCTTGACAATGTCGGTGACCCAGCCGTCGCCAAAGCTTTCCCAGGCGAGCACATCGACACCGCGAGCGCCGAGCATCGTCCATAGCGCCATCTCGACCGCGCCCGTGTCAGAGCCGGGCGTAATGCCGATGCGATAATAGGCGGGGATCCCCAGCACCTCGCGGGTCAGATCGATCGACTGTCTGAGTTTGGCCTTGCCGATCTTCGCGCGATGTGAGCGGCCGAGCGGGGCGTCTCCGAGCACTGCGGGCGTCCAGCCAGCACGCTTGGCGCAGGGCCCTGAAGAAAAGCAAGCGTTCGCCGGCCGAACGGCGGGTGTCGCATTGGTCATATTGTGCCATCCTTTCAGATGGGCGCCTCTCGTTGGGGAGAGGTGTCCCGCCGCGGCTGATAGCCTGATTACATCATGATGGCAAGGAGACTCTTGGGGACTTCATGCGCTTAGCGGCCCAGCTCTCGCCCAGCGCCAAGCGCTTCATCGCCGCGTTCAGATTGAACGCCAGGATCGCCAGCGCCCACCACGCGGCATTGGCCCCGAACAGCCCGGACGGCAGCTGTCCCCCGGCCAGATCGGATTTCATCGCCGAATGCGCCTCCTCGCTCTTGTCCACAACGCTCTCGCAGCCACCAGATGACGCCGTCGCCGGGACCCTTCCGGTTGGTCACCACGCCAAACAGCTTGTGCAGGCCCTTGCCGGCGAACGCCTGGGTGGGAAACGGCAGCTCCTGCTCGTCCCCCAGTTCCAGTTGCCGCAGCGGCTCGCGGATCGCCAGGAAGCGGTAATCGGCGCGCTGGCGGCTGTGTCCGGCCCAGTTGGGGACGTAGACGACCTCGGCCCATTTCTGGTCGGTGACGTACGACTTGCCGTCGACACGCCGGATCAGCGGCTTCCACTCGCTCTCCGGCGTCGCAAGCACGGCCGCGCGGAAAGCTTCGGTCACATCGGCGCCGATCGCGAACTCGATCACGCCGAAACGCGGATCTTTCCCCTCGCCGCAATAGAGCAGCAATTCGGCCTGATAGCCCGCCGTGTCGGAGCGCAGCGCGACCTTCTTCACGCTCTCCGGCAGATGGCGAAGGCTCTCCTTCAGCACGCGCAACTGCTCGTGACCGGCGGGCACGTTGCCGTCGCGGAACTCCGAATACAGCATCGCGCCCTGTTCCGCCCACCAGCAGTTCAGCGGCTGATACGCCTTGAACTTCTTGTAGCAATGCAGCGCATCGCGCTTGTGCGTCTCGATCAGCGTCGCGTCCATGTCCAGCGTCGCCGACTTCGCGGGCTGGTGTTCGTGCAAGAAATCCAGCAGCGCCTGGTTCACCCGCCAAAGGCCGCTCAGCGCCTCGGTCACCGCCGGAATGAACGCTTTTCCCGCGACCGCCTTGGGCGAGTTCGGATCGTGGAACCGCTCCAGCCAGCCCGACAGCGCCGACGGCGAGACGAGAAGTATCACATTTGCAGGAAGTAGACGGATCGCCTCTGGAATGGTCGGGAACGTGCATGGTCGAAGGGTTTTGGCGATAGGTTCGGCGAGTGGGAACGGCTGGTCGTGATTGGACAGGTGGTGAGCATGATTTTGCGGCAGGGGCTCGCGGCGGATGCGGCCTGGGGCTTTGCGTTCGGCAGGTGAAGCGGCTTGTTCGAGCGTATCGAGAACGGGGCGACGCCGGTCTGGTTTCGCGTTAGCGAGGCGTCGAAACGTTCGATTGGACGCGGGCGTGGCGGCTCGGGTGAAAGGCTTTCTTCTGGGCAAGTGCAAGGATTTGGGCCCACGCTGTCGATCTCGCGGTCGCGAGTTTTCCGGCGGCTCGAGGTCCTCCAGCAAGCTGCCGCTGCGCATCTGGTTCAAGGCTATCTTTCTCCTCACCCAATCCAAGAATGGCATCTCCAGCATCGAACTGGGTCGCCGGCTCGGCGTCACCCAGACCGCGGCTTGGGTAATGAAACACAAGCTCGCGCAAGTCATGCTCGAGCGCAACGCGAGCAAGCGATTGAGAGGCGCCGTCCAAATGGACGACGCCTCCATCGGCGGCGCTCGTCCTGGCCGGCGCGGAAGGGGGGCCAAGGGCAAGACGCCGTTCGTGGCGGCGGTCGCCACAACGGAAGACGGAAAACCCGATCAGATCATCCTGCGGCCTGTCAAAGCGTTCAGCCTTGTCGCGATCCGCAAGCTCGCCGCTACCGCGCTCGCCCCCGACGCCCAAGTCTTGACCGACGGTCTTGCGTGTTTCGCGGCCGTCGTCGATGTCGGATGCACCCACACCGCGATCAAGACCGGCGCAGGCCCGCGAGCCGCCAAAACGCCCGCCTTCAAGTGGGTCAACACGGCGCTGGGCAACATCAAGGCGGCTTTGGTCGGAACCTATCGAGCCGTACGTTCCAAGCATGTTCCGCGCTATCTCGCGGAGTTCGAATATCGGTTCAACCGCAGATACGATCTCGCCGCCATGATTCCGCGTCTCGCTTTTGTGGCACTCAGAACCGCGCCCATGCCTTATCGGCTCCTCAAGCTGGCTGACGTTGCCGCGTAATCAGGAAAAGGAATTTGGCATTGACGCCGCTCAATCGAGAGGCTCCAGATCGCAAAACGCGAACGGTTTCGCCCGCAGTCGTTCTACCTTGACTTATTTACGCAACGACTCTGAGTTTCGTCGCGCGAAGGTTAACACCCCGTCAAAGAGATTGTGGTAACCTGTCCTTATCCTTGATGGTTTTGGCCAATCGTGCGCGATCCAACGCTTAGTGATTTTCCGTTTCTCTCCTCGCTCGCGTCGAGCGAGAGTCCCAAGGACCGCCGGATCTGGCTGAGGGTGGCGACCGATCATTTCGTCGCCACAGAGCCTAGCGATTCCGATCGGATTGAGAAATTCATCGAGGCGATGACGGTGCAGCTGGATGCAGCAGACGCTGAGGCTCGGCTTGAAGTCGCCCGGAAACTCGCCCCTTGCGCTCGCGCACCCGCTCGTTTGTTGGCGGCGCTATCCTCTTTCGACTCGGAGGCCGGCGATTACGTCCTCGAGCATGCTGTCGCCTATTCCAACAAAGAACTTGAGGGGGTTGTGTCGCGTGGCGGCCGGAGCGCTATCGCGGTCGCCAAACGGAGATCTCTCGATGCGCAAATCGTGAACACGCTGGCGGCCCAGGATGACATCCTTGTTCTGATCGCATTGGCGAGCAACAACTCGGCCCGCCTCGAAGGCCCGACACTGCTCGATCTGCTCAGACGGGCCCGCAGGCTCGCTGAACAGGAGGGCGACCGACGGCTCGCTGACGCTTTGCTGCAGCGGCCCGTCCAGCCGGAAAGCGCATTGCTTTTTCTCTGTGCGCGGCCAAATCAACGGGTTGAAATCCTTCTTGCCGCACAACGTTCGCAACTCGGCCGTCCAATAGCTTTTTCAGCTCCGATGCGGTTGACGTCGCTTGATGAGCTTGAGCTGGCCGCCGTCGCGCGCCAGCCGGAGCGATTTATCGCCCTACTTGCGGAGGCGCTCCACTGCGAGCGCGAACTCGCGCGCACGATCGCTGACGATGCAACGGGTGAACCGCTCGCTGTCGCACTCGCCGCTCTGGGCGCCCCGAATGAAGTCCTAGTGCGTATCCTGATTTCGAACGATCTGCTGGCGGGGGCAAGCTATCAGCGGGTCCGCGCGCTCGCCCGTCTAAATAACGCGCTCGATCGGAATGCGGCGATGATGGTAATGGCCGCGCTGCGCGACGAGCCCGTAGCGCGCGGAGCGCACAAGCTGTCGACCGAGGCTTATCCGGCCCCTGCGTCTTCGCGGGCCACTCCGGCCGGGATCACGAAACGGGCCGGAGATCCGCCACAGCGCGTGCTCCGGAAGTAGGGTCTTTGCTATGTCTTAACCCATGAAAGGCAGCATCGTCGGCGCGGCAAAGCCTAGGGCGAGCAAGAGTGCGCCGACAACTCCCAAGCCGATACTGAGCCAAACGAGGGCGCTGATACCGGTGATAATCGCAGCAGAAGCCAAGACGATCGCGATTTGGGCCAGGCCGCTGCTGAACTCATAGTGCTCGAGTTTGCGGTTAGCTAACTCGCGAGCTTCGGTAGCTGCCTTTGCTCGTTCCTGGATCGAGTCGAGGCTGTCTTCGGGGTTCTTGATATCCCTTTCAAAGCGCGCGACAATTGTTTTGAAATCTCCGATCTGCTTTTCGAACGCGTCTTCCGCCTTTGCGTCGGCGAGAGCAGTCTTCTGCGCTTCAAGGGTCTTGGACGCGGTTTCGACGACAGTCGATCGAATCCTCTTGGCTTGGTAGAAATTGAACAGATCGGACGCCTCGATATTCTTCTCCGTAGAAATGTGCTGAGCCTTCTTGGCGCCAGCCTCGGAAAGCGCTAGCAGCAGCGCGAGAAAGGCGATGATGAGAGCAACCGTGCGGTCTTTCTCTTTCGCTTCTACCGCCGACTCGGTCGCCTCAGGCATTATTACCCCAAAATCGCTGCAGATTTCTTTGCGCGACGGTCGTCTATCAGGTTAGGGAGGCCCAACGCAAGGAAATGCAAGGCCCATCAACGATCAAGTGCGTTCGAACCCGAGGCTCGCCGCCGCGGAGGATCAGGAAGTCCGCGGGCCTCCGCGCTTGGCGACCCCACGATTGCCGTCATATCCTCCTGGCTGGAAAGCATCCGCTCCCTTGGATCGCCGCCGTTTTGGTCGATGGACTTCCGCCCAGCAAACAGGCGGTTGACCTCTCGCCCAAGATGTTCGATCGCAGTCCGCAGCGCAGTGCTCTCCGCCGCGTCTCGGGTGCTGGCAAGCACTAGGATTCTTGCACGGAGGGTTTCGTTCTCCCGTCGGAGTGCCTCCAGATTTGCACGGGCCGCTCGAACAGATCCTTTCGTCGTCGCCGCCTGGGCTCTTTCATTCGCGCGGGCTTCTTCGCTGGTGGCGTCCAGGCTAGCCCCGCGTTCAAGCGCCCTTGCCGGTGGGGTCCTCGGCGTCGCATCCCGATCCCCAAGCGCAGCGAGCAGTCGCCCATTCTCGATTAGCATTTCCCCACGAATTCGCTCGCTGCGCTCAAGACGCGATTCCGTCTCCGCAAGTCGCCTTCGACCTTCCTCCTGGCTAACCTGTGCTCGCTCCAAACTCTCCCTCAAGGTTTGCTGCTCGTGCGCCACCCTTCGAAGCCGTTCTTCGAGCTCGCGGACCGTGCTTCTCTCTGTCGCAAGCGAATTCGTGAGCTCCGCCACAGACTTTGCCTTTGCCGCTTTTTCTTTAGCTGAATCCGCCGAGCGCAACGACTCCTCCAAGTTTTCCGCTCGGGCCGCCAGAATCGCAATCCTGGCGCGTTCTCGACTCGCCTCCGCCTCGAGTTCGCCGAGCCGAACCTTCGCGGCCGCCTCGTTGCTGCGCGCTCGGTCCCGTTGGGCAAGCACGTCATGCAGGGCGATTTGACCCGCCGCCACCGCGATTTCGAGATTGTGACGCTCGACGACGGCCTTATCCGCTTCCAAGCGCGTATCAAACGATAACGCGCTCGCGCTCCGCGGCATCGGCCTCCAAAACTATGATTTGGACCGACTGCCGACCGACTGCTGCGCGCAGCCGCATCGCATCTTCCTCTGCAACGGCCAATCGATGCTCTAGCCGCACCAGTTCGACTGCGTGCATCGCGAGCAGGGAATCCCTATTTGCGGCCGCATGCTTTTCGGTCATTGACGCCTGAATTCGAGCGCGCGCTGCGGCAAGCCGCATTGCTCGGCGGGAAAAGACAGGCGTCGCGACAACTGCGGCAAAGAGCGCGACGATAAACCCGATTGCGAAGAAGAGCGCCTGCTCGATCAAGCTTGCCCTATCCCAGGTTCAGGGGACCTTGAATATCCTTGCACAAGAGCATGCCGCTGCAAAGCGAAAGACCTTATGGCCGTCGGCAGGAATTGATGTCTGGTTTAGGCGTCAGGACCATACTTGAGGGGAGAGCGGTGGCCCAGAGCCGCCAACGCACGCGTTGTGACGACATGCAGAAGGTGAGGAGCGGCAGTCAATTGACGCACTACGGTAGGCCGCCCAGCGCGAGTCAGAAAGGATTCCAGGTCGCTCGCTCCGTGAACTTCAGGTAGCTTGGGTCGACCCCTCGTCCCGCTCCCACCTCTCTGTGCGGAGAAGGACGGCGACAACTCCTTCCCGTCTAACGCCGGAGAGCCGAGGCCACCGACGAAATTGGCTGAGCCATCGACGCCCCGGAAGCGTTTAAAAATCGCATTCGCCCTCGGGACGTCGGACACTGCACCATGGCTCGATCGCCATCGGCGACAGCGTCGAATCCAACCGAAGTCCCTGCCAGAACACCGACCGCGCTCCCGGCTTTCGGCGTGTACATCTTCCCTTCACCGTAGCAGAGGCCGCCTATGAGGGCGGCTGACGCCGCTTGGCCCAATATGTAAGCGTCAGGAAGGCGCCTCCTCCGCCAGCCCACGCGGCCCACTGGCGACAAAACGGCGACCATTGTCGGCGATCTCATCAACCGACAACGTACTGGTAGCATCCGCTTGGGCGCCTGTGGCGAGCGCCAAAGGGCCCATCGCCGCCGCGAACAAGATGCCTCGGCGCGTCATCATTCATCCGCGCTTGCATCATGGCCAAGCGGTATAAACTCGTTCCACCCAAGAATTGCCATTGGCGCATGCAGTTCGCCTCGCGAATTACCCATTGTTCAGCCTGATAATTTACAGAGCCGTATACCTTCGCGCAGTCTCGGCGTCGCCCCAGGCGACGAACGCTCCATTGCGGAGATGGTCGACCGCCTTCCCGTAGGCGAGGGGACTCCCTGAAAAGTTCGAGAACAGCGCCACCGGCGGCGCGAAGCACCGCATCCCCCGCCGCGGTATCCCACTCCATCGTTGGACCGAATTGCGGATAGACGTCAGCTAAGCCTTCAGCGATCACACAGAATTTGAGGGAGGAGCCTTTGGTCTGCCGCTCGCCGACGGGCAAACGCGCTAAAAAGGCTTCAGTCTGCGAATTGCCATGCGAGCGGCTCGCCAGAACAACCAACGCGCTGGGGGCCCGGCGCACCTTGATCGGTCGCCACGCTTCTCGTCTCGGGAAGCCCTCGCCGACCTTTGCTTCACAAACGAAGGCGTGTTCTCCCCCCAACCAGAGCCGGTCGAGGGCCGGCGCGTAGACGGCGCCCGCGATTGGCGCCCCTTGCTCTATCAGCGCAACGTTAATCGTGAATTCTCCGTTGCGGGCGATAAATTCCTTCGTTCCGTCCAGTGGGTCGACCAGCAGAAACCTGTCAGCGACCGCAGCCAGCTTCCCGGAAGACGTCGACTCCTCAGCGATGATTGGAATAGCCGGGACACCCCGAGCGAGCTTGGCGCAGATGATCGCTTCCGCGCGCTGGTCGGCGAGAGTGACTGGGCTACCGTCGCCCTTGGACCGAACGTTTCCGCCATGTTCATAAACGTCCATTACTGCCGGTCCCGCGGCGACGGCAGCGTCGGAAAGGAAGACCGCAATCTCGTCTGCGCTAGCTAGACCGAATTTGAACTGATGCCCGTCCGGATAAAGCTGGCGCAACGGAGAATCCTTTTTTTGATAAGGCGATCGCGAATAGACTGGCGGACACTCCCGAAATTGTCGCCGCCGACCCACGAATTGGATACACATCGAAGATATAGGGATCAACGCCGGCAAACGCTCGCCGCCGCAAACTGGGCATTGACCATAGGATCGACCGCTTGACAATCGTTACTATTGCCCCCCTCGACCTCGCCGCGCTCTTGTGCTCGCGCGTTTGTCACGATGTGATCAGCCCGGTCGGGGCGATCATGAACGGGCTTGAAATGCTCGACAGCGAAAAGGACGAGGACATGCGCGCCGTCGCCATGGACCTCATTAAGAAGAGCGCGACCTCGGCGTCGGCGCGACTCCAGTTTTGCCGACTTGCCTTCGGCGCGGCGGGCTCCCTCACTGCAGCAATCGATACCGGCGACGCGGAAAACGTTGCGCGCGGTCTGATCGGGAATGAGCGTACGGCGTTGCGGTGGAACGGGCAGCGCAGGCTGGTCCCGAAGAACGCGGTAAAGTTATTGCTCAATTTGTGCCTCATTGCGGCGAACGCCATTCCGCGCGGCGGCGTCATTGCCGTCGAGCTTGACGGCGAAGCCGAGGCGGTGACGATGAAAATCGAAGTAACGGGGACGAATGCTCGTCTTCCCCATGCCGCGTCAGTCTTCTTATCGGGCAGTTCAGTCGAGACGGTCGACGGCCATTCCATTCAGCCCTATTACACGATGTTGCTCGCCAGGGAATGCGGCATGATTATCAGAGCGTCAACCTCGCCGGACTCAGTCACTCTAACGGTAACGGCCGCGGCGCTTGAGGGCGCAATCGAGGAACGCGCGACCCGGGGCGGAGCGCCAATGCAGTGATGGGCGGTTCCGCTCCGACAGTGTTTCGCGCACTGGGACCGTTTCCCTCATTCAGTCGCGGAGGTCTCGTCGCCAATCGTGTCAGCGTTCGGCGCCTCGGGATCTTCTTCAGCGGCTTGACGGGCGCTATAGCCATAGGGCGATCGCACCCGCCGCCGTCGTCCTCGACCTTGAAAGAGAGGATCGTTCGGCGTCGTTTCTCCAAATGCCGCGCCTGTCTCGGGAGCGCCGCTGGTCGTTGGCGTGGCGCCTTGTTCAGGAATAGGCGGGCTATTCGTCTCTGAAACGTTCGATTTCGGCTCTCCAGTTATGAACGACGGAAGAGCGGTCGCTGGAATGCTTTCGGCACCCATTTCTCGCGGTGGCTGCGTATCGCGATAAGGACGAAACTCCCGCGGACGTCCATCGCGATTTGCCCGATTGTCGCGATACCCGTCGTTACGCTCGCCGAACTGGCGGTCCGGACGCGGCGCCCGGTCCGAAAAGCGGTCGCCTTGCCGGTCCTGCCGATCCTGTCGAGTTGGAAAACCGCCCCGATCGTTCTGCCCTGGCCGATTTTCGGGTTCAAATTGCTGCCTCTCCACATATGGCTGCGGGGCGTTCGGCGCGGCGTTCGGAGACCCCTGGAACGCATTCTGCTGCTGTTGGAAGGGTCCAGCGCGCTCGGACGGCGAAGCGAACCGATCGGACATGGCGGAAAAATCGTCCTCTTCGTCGAATTCGCTGACCTCGCCTTCTCCCGGTGGGCGCTGCTGACCACTCTGCGCCAAGGCTTGAGCCGCCTGAGCCGCGGCGATCAACCGGAAATAATGCTCAGCGTGTTGCAGGTAATTCTCTGCCGCGACGGGATCGCCTCCGGTATGGGCGTCACGCGCTAGCTGAAGATATTTTTCGGCGACATGCTGTGCGTTTCCGCGGATCTTGACGTCTGGGCCGTTCGATTCGTAAGAGCGCGTTAACGGATTGGGCCCTCGCCGATTGTTCGTGGGCCTGCCGCGCATCCGCTTGTTCTGACCTGGTCTCATTGCCTTTTCCGGTTATCCAATTTGCTGTGCCTAATCGCCGGGCCACGGATGCTCAGAAGCGCATGCCCGATCGCTGGGCACTTCCGCGGCTTTCCCGCTTTCACGTCGTCGCCCTTGGGGCCATCTGCGCGTCTCGCCAGCCGCACGAAAAGCGGATGCGCTGGGATGCCTGCTTGCTCACTCCGCCAGCGTCAACCCGCCGATCCCCAGCATCAGAAGCTCTTCTGCTTCTTCGTAGCGAACGCCGCCGTTCGCCTTGTGGCAAACCAATCGCGTTCTGCGTAGCGAGCTAATCCGGTCCCGAACCCAACGGCGGCGGACCTCTCGCCGTCGGCCGTTGACCGAGCTTACGGCGAATTTAGGTCATAAGATAGCGAGTTTCCCCGCCGCCGCCAAGTCGGCATTCAACAAGATTTTCCCATATCCGGACGTCTTGGGCGAATCGAGCTGTCAGTTTCCGGCCTGTCCGACCGACCCGACCGGGGCCCGGTAGCCTTTCGGCGGATCGGTCAGCCACTCGCGGTCCGGCTCAGGGCCCAGCGGAACGCTCTTGCCCATTCCAACCCAGCTCATCGGATTCAGGTTCCCGAGCATGGACGAAGACGCGGCCTTATCGCCTTGGCCGGCCCCCTCGGTCCCCTGCTGATCCGAAGGGCCGACTGTAACAGGAGTGTTGGGGGGAAGGGGTGCGTGTAGCGCAGGCGCGCGTCCCCCTCGCCGGCGATTTCCTTCTTGGCCTCTTCCTTTGCAATCTTCTTGTGCTGGATCTCCTGGTCCACTGGCCACTCTCCGCCAGTCTGGGTCGCTGGCGGGTCCGGCGGCGGAAGATCCACTTTCGGCGGCAAGACGATTTTGCCATGCTCTTGGTAGTCGATCGGCGCCTTTTCCTCCTTGCCCATTCCCAGCAAAGGACCGAATATTGAACCGATTCCGACCCATAGAGGGGCCGCCCCGTCATCGCCTGCCGCCGCAAAATCCGTCCAGAAGCAGGCCGCCGTCGCCGCAGCCGCGAGCAGCGCTCCGCGCGCGAGCAGGGTTCCACGCAAGCTCAAATGCATTCCACTTCCCCTTGCGGTCTTCGCCCCGTTCCGAAGACTCACGCAAGTCGCCTATTTGCTGCAAATTCCGGCGATTCCATGGCATCTCGGCGCCTAGGAAGTCGTTCGTGGCGCTCAGAGGCTCACTTTTCCGCCCGCTGTGACGCCAAAGGCGTTCCGTCATCGGCGCGGCGCGATCCAAACATCAGATCGATCACCAAAAGCGCTACGCCGATGTTGATCGCTGCGTCCGCCAGATTGAAAACGAAAAGATGTTGGCCGAAAGGGTGCAAGTCGAGAAAGTCGACAACGGCCCCATGGACCACGCGGTCAAACGCGTTGCCAAGAGCCCCGCCAATGATCGCCCCAACGCCCGCTGCGGCCAATATCGTCCGGCAGTTCGATAGCCACCAGGCCAACAGCGCCACCGCTCCAATTGTGAGGCCGAGCAGGGCCATTCGGCCCGCAGTGGAATCCTGGACGAACAGGCTGAATGAGATGCCTCGGTTCCATCGCAGGACAAGGTCTAGAAACGGGAAGACGGTAGTCGAATTCGCCGAGGAGGGACCTGAACTTGTGAGCACCGCGAACTTCGCCGTCTGATCGGCGACAAATGCGCCGAACGCAACGACGCCGCCGACCCAGCGTGGATTTACTGGAGGAGGCCAAGCGCTCGGAGCTCACGAAGCGCCGCTGCATCGCGCGGGCTGACGTCCGGAAAATCGGCTGAAGCGGTCGATGGATCGAAATAGCGCCAGGAGCGTGCGCACTTCACGCCCTTCGCCCGCTCTACGACCACGGCGACGTCAGGCATTTCCGACAGGCGAAACGCTCCTTCGGGAGCTCGCCTCTCCGTCTCGATCGATATATCCGAAGTTATGCATACCTCGGCGAAATCGACGCCCCGCAGCGCCTCTATATGCCCGGGCCTGCTCAGGTAAATTGTTGGAGCGGCTTCGAGGGAGGACCCAATCTCCTTGCTGGCGCGCGCGATCTCGATCGCTCCCGTGACCGCAGACCGCAGCGCGCGGATCGTGTCCCAAGTTTTCGCCAGGGCGTCGTCGCGCCACTCCGCCGGGATTGTCGGAAATTGTTCGAGATGAACGGAATTGTGGAACGGGTCGTGCGTGGTCCACGCTTCCTCGGTGGTGAAAACGAGCACCGGGGCGAGCCAGACGGTCACCGCGCGGAAGATATGTTCGATCGCCTCCAAGGCCCCGCGCCGTTTAACGCTTGATGGCGGATCGCAGTAGAGAGCATCCTTGCGAATATCGAAATAGAACGCGGAGAGATCGGCGTTCATGAATGCGGTCAGAGCAGCGATCGCCCGCACGTAGTCGAAGCTGTCATAGGCTTCGCGCATTCTGAGGTCGAGCTCGGTGAGCTTGTGAAGCATGAGCCGATCGAGGTCGGCCATCCGCTCGAATCCGACAGTGTCCTCGCATTCATGATGCGCGAGCGTTCCAAGCATCCAGCGGATCGTGTTGCGTAACTTACGGTAGGTGTCCGAGACGGCCTTAAGAATTTCGGGGCCGATGCGCTGATCGTCGGAGTAGTCGACGCTCGCCACCCACAGCCTCAAGATGTCGGCGCCCGAGGCGCGAACGACGTCCTGCGGAAAAGTCTGGTTTCCGAGTGACTTGGACATCTTGCGGCCGTTCTCGTCGAGGGTGAATCCGTGCGTCAGCACGATGTCGAAAGGAGCACGCCCGCGCGTTCCGCAGCTTTCGAGAAGGGATGACTGAAACCAGCCTCGGTGCTGATCGGACCCCTCGAGATACATCACCTCGTCCGCGCCGCCATCCACTTTCCGTCGGATCCCTGCCAACCCGGGAAAGTGGACGGCGTCTTCGAGGACAAACGCGTGAGTCGAACCCGAGTTCGAACCAAACTTCCACAAGGTCATCGACCTTTTCGTAGTCGTCCGGCCTGTGTTTCCGGCCAAGGAACCTGGCTTTGGCGCCCTCGGCGAACCAAGCGTCCGCGCCTTCGCTTTCGAACGCGTCGGCGATCCGGGCATTGACCTCTTCATCGAACAGGATTTCGTGGCCGGCTTTGCGAACGAAAATCGGCAGCGGCACGCCCCAGGCGCGCTGGCGCGACAGCACCCAGTCCGGTTTGCTCGCGACCATCCCCTCAATTCGGTTTTCGCCGGTCGATGGAACCCACCGCGTATGTTCGATAGCGTCGATGGCGATCGCCCTCAGCGTCTGGCCCTTCTGCGCATTTGCGAACGGCCTGTCCATGGCCAAAAACCATTGTGGCGTGTTGCGGAAGATGATCGGCTTCTTCGACCGCCAACTGTGAGGATATTGATGCTTGAGTCGCCCTCGAGCGATCAGCGCGCCGGCGTCGACCAGCGCCCTGATCACGGCTTCGTTCGCATTTCCTTTCTCACCCTTGTCGGTAATGACCCGTTTGCCCTCAAAGCCTGGCGCTTCAAGGGTGAAAGCGCCATTCTCGTCGACGGTATATGGGATCCGAGTGTCGATGCCACGCTCAGCAAGCGCTCGGCTATTGGCGATCCAAAGCTCAAAGTCCTCGCGCCCATGGCTGGGAGCGGTGTGGACGAAGCCTGTTCCGGTCTCGTCCGTCACGTGGTCGCCAGCGAGCAAAGGAACAACAAAGCCGTAGCCATGCCGATGGAGCGGATGAGCGCAGACCATTGTCGTCAGGGCATCGGCGTCAATTGCGCCGAGAAACTCGAAGGCGCCGACCTTCGCCGAAGAGAAGACGCTTTGGGCGAGCGATTGCGCGACGATAAAGGTCGACCCGACCTTGGCCCAATTGTCGACCGGGGCTTCCGTCACGCGATAACGGCCATAGGCGATGCGGCGGGAGAAGGCGATTGCGCGATTTCCCGGCACCGTCCACGGCGTGGTCGTCCAAATCAAGACTGACGCGTCGTCGCCTTCGACGGGGAACGCGACATAGATGGAGTTGCTTGTGTAATCATCATATTCGATTTCGGCTTCGGCCAACGCTGTCTTCTCGACAACGCTCCACATTACCGGCTTGGAACCGCGGTAGAGCAGACCGTTCGCGACAAATTTGTAGATCTCTCGAGCTATCTGAGCTTCGGCTGGGTAGCTCATGGTCGTGTAGGGGCGATCCCAGTCCCCGACCACGCCCAACCGCTTGAATTCCTCGCGCTGCACCGAGATCCAGTGCTCGGCGTACGCCCTGCACTCCCGTCGAAACGCGATGATCGCGCGCGGATCGGAGAAATCAGGCTTGGCCCTGCCTTTCTTGCGATAGAACTCCTCCTCGACCTTCCATTCGATCGGAAGACCGTGGCAGTCCCACCCTGGCACGTAGTTGGAATCCTTGCCCGCCATCTGTTTCGAGCGCACGACGATGTCCTTCAGGATCTTGTTGAGCGCATGTCCGATATGGATGTTGCCGTTGGCGTATGGCGGCCCGTCATGCAGCACGAATTTGGGCCGCCCTCGGCCGCTTTGCCGTAGGGCCCCATAGAGGTCGTCCCGCTCCCAGCGAGCAAGGATTTCGGGCTCCTTCTGCGGCAGTCCGGCCCGCATCGGGAAATCCGTCTTCGGCAGGTAGAGCGTCCGCGAATAGTCGAACCCGCGGACCGGCGCGTCAGTCATGGAAGTGGGCCACATTGAGTTTCATGAAACCGAGGCAATTAGAGGATTTGCCGCAAATCGCCAAGTTGACGGCTAGCCTCGGCGCGCCAAGATCGCGCGCGCTCGTTCCTTGTCGCGATCCATCTCGGCGACAAGCAGATCGAGCGATTCGAACCTGCGTTCCTCCCGAATGCGCTCGACAAATTCGACCAACATTTCCTTTCCGTAGAGGTCGCCGTCGAAATCGAGCAGGTGGACTTCGAGCAGCGGAGGCCCGTTGTCTATGGTGGGCCGAACGCCGAAACTTGCGACGCCAGGATGGGATTCGCCGTCAATGACGGCGCAGACCGCGTAAATCCCATGCGCAAGTCGATTGGTCGGCGCGAGGGCCATATTGGCGGTTGGAACGCCAAGAGTTCGCCCGAGCCGTTGGCCCGGAGTCACGCGCCCTGACACCGAATAATAGCGCCCTAATGCAAGCGCGGCGGTGCCGACATCGCCTCGCTCGAGCGCTCGCCGGATCGCCGTCGACGACACCACTCGAGCAGCCTCTCCTGAACCCTCTTCGACCTTGCCGACGACGTCGACCGCGAAGCCGTATCGCGACGCCACGTCGACGAGAAACGCCGGCGTGCCCGAGCGGCCTTTGCCGAAATGAAAGTCCCATCCGATGACGACCGCCGTGGCCCCGAGCCGCTCGACGAGAATCGACCTGACGAACTCCTCCGCGCTCATCGCAGCGAGCCATGTGTTGAAGCTCAAGAACACAATCCCCGACAGGCCGAGGCGCTCGCACAGGGAGGCTTTCAGTTCCGGAGGCGTCAGCCTAAAGGCGACAGGACGCTCGGCGAAATGGTCCGCGGGGTGCGGTTCGAAGGTGAGAACGGCGCTTGGCGCTCGGCGTTCCCTCGACAAAGCAATCGTTCGCTCGATCACCGCCCGATGACCGAGATGAACGCCGTCGAAGTTTCCGATTGCATAAACGGCGCGTTCGAGGCCGGCGGGCGGCGCAATCGGATCCGTGGCGACCACGAAGCCGCTGGTCATAACGTCCTGCCGATCATCCAGCTTCAAACGCAGTTGTTGCGACGCAATCGCAGTCGGAAACTGCACTGGGCTCCCCATGCGGTCAAGCTGACGCTTGCTTCAACTTCGGGTTTGGCGGCACGCTCAATACGCCCTCCCCTTCCAAGACGACCTTGTCTCCGACCCGGCATTCGCATTTCAGCCGAACGCGTCGCCCCTTCTCAGTCAGTTCGACCACTTCGACGCTGACATCGACGACGTCGCCGATCTTGACTGGACCAAGAAAGTTTAGCGTCTGCGAGATGTAAACCGCGCCCGGGCCTGGCAGCCGCATGCCGATCACGCCGGAGATGAGGCTCGCCGTGTACAGTCCGTGGACGATCCGACCGCCGAAACGCGTCTTGCGCGCGAAATGCTCCGATAGATGAATGGGATTGTGGTCGCCGGATAGTTCGGCAAAGCCGATGACGTCCTCGTTCTCGACGGTCTTGCTGATCGTCTGGCGCATGCCCACTGCGAGGTCCTCGAAATAGCACGTCTGAAACATCATCTTTTGCATGAGTTCGAAGCCTTCCTTAATTGGTCCGCACGGTCAATCCCGGGCCGAGCGGGCAGGTATCAGGAAACTCTTTGTGACAAGCGGCACTCTTATCCCCGTAGCACGGGCATCGCGGCGATTGGCCAGAGCGAATACTCGCGAAAAAGACGCTGAAGTTCGTCGGGATCCGCCGGAGAATTAAGCGCTTCGCCATGGAGCACGGCGCGATGAATTCCCCCAGTGATGAAAAGCGTATCAAATCCGGCGGCAGCCGCGCCTGCAATATCGGTTCTCATCCCATCGCCGATGGCCAATACCCGTCGACTATCGATCCGGGCGCCGCGAACGCCCTCGGCCAGCGCCATGGCACGATGATAGATCGGAGGAAAAGGCTTGCCCGCATAGATGACCGGTCCGCCTAGCTCCTCATATCGGCGCGCCAAGGCGCCCGCGCAAAAGACGAGCGCGTCGCCGCGATGAATGATAATGTCAGGATTGGCGCAGACGAAAGTCATCGAACGCAGCCGCAAGCGCACGAAGCTCGGCCTCGTAGTCTTCGAGGCGTCTCTTTCACATCATCGCGCAGCCCCGTGCACAGCGCGTAACGCGCGTCCTCGAGCGGGACTAGAGCGGGACGCCGTCCCGTCGCCTCCTCGACGGCTTCGAAGAGGCCAAGGTCGCGCGCAGGCCCGATGTGGAGGACGGGATGGTCAATCCTTTCCTCGATCAGTCGAATAGTCACATCGCCGGACGTCACGACCGCGTCGAAGGCGTCGGGAAGGACTCCGAGCTTCAGCAACTGACGGGCGATAATCGCGGACGGCCTCGGCGCATTGGTGAGAAGAACGACGACGCCGCCTCGATGTCGAAACGACGCCAGGCAACGCGACGCCTCGGCGAAGGAGGTCAGCCCGTTGTGAAGAACGCCCCAGATGTCGCACAGAATTGCGTCGTAACGATCGGAAATCTCGCCGAGAGTTGCGATTTGCGGCGCCAGCCTAGTCATGAGGGGCTCGGCTAGGGCGGATGCGCTGGGGTGTCAATCCCCGAAGCGTCGCCTCGCGGCTGTTGCGTCCTTGCTCGCTCCTCGCGCCGGTCCCGAAGAGGTCGGCTGTTCTCAGAACCGATTGTCTTGCTTGACGCAACTCGGCGCGGTTCCTAAGTAAGTAGCGAGAGCGGCGGTCCGCCGTGCGAACCCGAGGGGGCCATGCCCGATACGGCCAAAGTCACCGACGCCAGCTTCGACGCCGACGTCATCAAGTCAAGCGAGCCCGTCGTCGTTGATTTTTGGGCGGAATGGTGCGGTCCCTGCCGAATGATCGCGCCCGCTCTTGAGGAAATCGCCACTGAAATGAAGGGCAAGATCAAGATCGCCAAGCTCAACGTGGATGAGAACCCAGGGGTGGCGAGCAGATTTGGCATCCGTTCGATACCGACACTTATGTTGTTCAAGGACGGCAAGCAGGTCGGGACGAAAGTCGGCGCCAGCCCCAAGTCCGAACTGTTCCGCTGGATCAACGCGTCCGTCCAGTAGCTGAAGCTAGGCACCCGCGCCGCTCTGACGCCACCGCCCGGGCTCCTGATCGACTTGCGAGGCGAAGAGCCGGAGCGATTTTCGGCGGAGCGCCAAATTCTACGTGATCCGGCCGCGCGGCCGACCCGCCCTTCGATAGACCTGGAGGGGTAGTTTTCCTTTCCTGTTTCTTTCCGGACGCGTGGACAGAGCACAACCAAAGTCGGCTCGGCGGCTCTCTGTTCCCATCTGTTATGGACCTGATAACCGCAAATTATCGACCTGTTATGCTCGAATAGTCTCCCAGTTATTGTCCTGTTCCTTACTTGAGGGTTTTCGTACATACCTTTTAACACGAAAGCCATTGTGGCGCTGATCGCGGCCGATGCCGGAGGATTCTCCCTGTTTTCTCCGTGTTGGCGCGCGCTGGCCGGCGGCCGACCGCCCTTCGATGAAACATTGGAGGGGTAGGTTACTTTCATCAGCGGAAGCGGAACACGCCGGTCCGCTTGATCTCGGAATCCTCGAGTTCGCGCGCCACCGGCACGCAATATTCGACCACGCCCTCGAGCCGGTCGAGCGGGAGATAGGTTCGGCGGGGATCGCCGACGAGGACGGTCGCGCCGCGCCGCGCGAGCGCGGCGAGCCACGCCGTCGCTGCTTCGGCCATGTCCATTTCGTAAGAGACGTCGCCTGCGAGCACGACCTCCCAGCCTTCGTCGGCGCCGACGAGATTCTCGAGCCGAGCGAGGACCGAGACGCCGTTCTCTGCAGCGTTGACCGCAATCGCCGCGACGGCGAATTCGTCGATGTCGGAGGCTTCCGTCTTCGCCGCGCCGGCGAGGGCCGCCGCGATCGCGACGAGGCCGGAGCCCGAGGCGAAATCGAGCACGCGCCTGCCGGCTGCCAGGGCCGGATTGTCGAGGACGTGGCGGGCGAGCGCCTGGCCGCCCGCCCAGGCGAAGGCCCAGAAGGGCGGCGGCAGGCCCATGGCGCCGAGTTCTTCTTCGGTCTTCCGCCAGATCGGCACCGCTTCATCCGCGAGCCACAGCCGGATTTCCGGGGTCAGCGGCGGCGCGATCAGCCTCGTGTTGGCGACGACGAAGTCCAGCTTCGCGGAGAGGCCGGGGCTCATGCCTTCCAGCGCAGGGTCGAGATGAGCGTGAAGAGCCGACGCGCCGTGCCCTGATCGATGGCTACCTTTTCAGATAGACGCTGCGCCATCAGCTCCGCCCCATCGTTATGGAGCTTCGTGCGCTCGCGGTCGATCGCCTCGATCTGGCGGGGACTCGCCGTCCGAATGGCGGAATAATAGGTCTCGCAGACCATGAAATAGTCTTTGAGCAGCGGACGAAACGGGGTCATCGAAACCACGATCGAGATGGCCTGCTCGCCGTCCGAGGTTCGCACGTCGAATGTGAGCTTCGATTCCTCCTGGGAGATCGTCAGTGTGTACGGGCCGTCGTCGCGACCGGGGATTCCAAATGAGTTCTCCTCGACTAGGTCGAAAATCGCCACTGACCGCTCGTGATCGATGTCGATTGCGCCGCGTGGGATCGTATCCTCGTCGAGGAAGACCTCGGATAGACGGTCGCGGCTCTCGTTCACGGCCGCCTCGCGGGTTGCGGCTCCGCGGCGAGACGCAGCGCCACCGAGCGGGCGTGCGCGTCGAGCGACTTGGCTTCCCCGAGCGCGATCGCGGCAGGCCCGAGGGCCGCGAGCGATTGCGCGTCGCATTTCAGCAGCGAAGTGCGCTTCATGAAGTCGAGCACTCCAAGCCCCGAGGAGAAACGCGCGGAGCACGCGGTCGGCAATACGTGATTGGAGCCGCCCACATAATCGCCGATCGCCTCCGGCGTATGCGACCCGAGGAAGATCGCGCCGGCGTTGTCGATTTTCGCCGCAAGCGCCTCTGGGTCCCGGGTCATGATCTCGAGGTGTTCCGGCGCGAGACGCTTGACGAGCGGCAGCGTGGCCTCGAATGTCGGACAGAGGATGATCGCGCCATAGTCCCGCCAGCTCGCACCGGCGATCTTTTCGCGCGGCAGCGCGGCGAGCTGTCGCTCCACCTCGAGCGCGGCAGCGCGGGCGAGCGCGCCGTCGTCGGTGATGAGGATCGACTGCGCTGCCTCGTCATGCTCAGCCTGCGCAAGGAGGTCCGCCGCCACAAAGCTCGGGTCGGCGCTTGAGTTGGCGAGGATGACGACCTCTGAGGGCCCGGCGATCATGTCGATGCCGACGACGCCGAACACCCGCCGCTTCGCCGCCGCGACATAGGCATTGCCAGGCCCGACAACCTTGTCGACGGGGGCGATGGTCTGCGTTCCGTAGGCGAGTGCGGCGACCGCCTGCGCGCCGCCGACCCGATAGATCTCGTCGACGCCAACCATGCGCGCCGCCGCTAGCACCAATGGATTGATGCGGCCGTCCGGCGTCGGCACGACCATCGCCAAGCGCCGACAGCCCGCTACCTTTGCGGGCACCGCGTTCATTACGACCGACGAAGGATAACTTGCCGCACCGCCCGGAACATAAAGGCCGACCGCCTCGATAGGCCGCCAGCGCCAACCCAGTTCGACCCCGAGCGCATCGGTGAACCACAGATCAGTCGGCTTTTGCCGCTCATGATAGGCCGTCACGCGCGCGTGCGCAAGTTCGAGCGCATTGAGAGCCTTAGGCTCGCAGGTTGCGACCGCGGCCTCAATCTCGGCGGCGCTGAATGCGAGCCCCTTGGCGCCGAGATTGACGCGGTCGAAGCGCAGCGAGAATTCCGCAAGCGCTACGTCGCCGCGGGCGCGCACGTCCTCGATGATGGCGGCGACCGCAGCGTCGACATCGGCCGCGGATTCGCGCTTGGCGCGGAGCAGCGCCTCGAAGCGACGTCCAAAATCCGCCGAACCCATGTCGAGTTCAATCGCCATCAGTACTCTCCAGCCCGTCCGTCAGGCCGCTGAGGCGTGTGTCAGCGCGTGCCCGGGGCATAGCTCGGCAGGCACGCGCCGCCCCATGTCGCAAAGCTCAACCTCCACGCATTCGACGTCGAGCCGCACCAGCGCGCCGTCGGCGAAGGCCAGAAGGATCATTCCAGCGGGCGGATCGGTCTTCTCAAAGGTCACCGCCAGCAGGTTGAGCGGCGCGTCCTTGTTATCGCCAAGGCCGAGATGCGAGACCTTCAGCACCCGGTCGAAACGCAGCACGCTCGAGACGCGCTCGGGGGGACCGGTCTTTACGCCGACCCAGTCGTAGCGCATGCCGGCGAGCACGAAGCGACGCTGCTTCTGCAACCAGGCAATGTCGGAGCGCTTGAGGCAGGTGTTTTGCGCATGAGCCGAGATCACGCCGAGCCCTTCGCGATCGAGCGCAAGAAGTTTGAGCCTTTGATCAGTGGCCGCCATGGGTCATCCCACGATCCGTATTATATCGGCGCCGCATGCCCCGAGCTTCTCTTCCAGCCGCTCGAAGCCGCGGTCGAGGTGATAGACGCGATTGACGATGGTCTCGCCCTCCGCTGCGAGGGCCGCGATGACAAGCGATACCGAGGCGCGCAAGTCGGTCGCCATAACCGGGGCTCCGCGCAGCCGCTCAACGCCCTCGACGATCGCCGTATCGCCTTCGAGCTTGATGTGCGCGCCGAGCCGCGCCAGCTCCTGGACATGCATGAACCGGTTCTCGAAGATCGTTTCGGTGATGCGGGAGGTCCCGCGCGCGCGCGTCATCAGCGCCATGAATTGGGCCTGCAGATCGGTCGGGAAGCCGGGGAAGGGCGCGGTTGCAATGTCGATCGGGTCGATTCCCGCCCCGTTACGCCGCACGCGCACGCCGCAATTGTCGCTGGTGACCGTCGCGCCGCTTTTCTCCAGCGCCTCGAGCGGCCTTTGAAGGAGGTCCTCGCTGACGCCCTCGAGAAGGATGTCGCCGCCGGTCATCGCGACTGCGGTGGCGTAGGTCCCCGCTTCGATGCGGTCGGGCAGAACGCGGTGGTGCGCCCCGTTCAGACGGGGCACCCCGTGGATCTCGATCTTCGACGCGCCGGCGCCGCGGATGCGCGCGCCCATCTTATTGAGGCAGTCGGCGAGGTCGACCACTTCCGGCTCCCTCGCCGCATTGGCGATGAGCGTCGAGCCTTGTGCGGTCGACGCCGCAATCATCGCCACGTGCGTGCCGCCGACCGTCACCTTCGGAAACTCGATATCCGCTCCGACGAGGCCCTTTGGGGCCTTGGCGACGGCGTAGCCGCCGTCGATTTCGATCGTGGCGCCGAGCTTCTCCAGCGCCATCAGGAGGAGGTCCACCGGCCGGGTCCCGATGGCGCAGCCGCCGGGCAGCGACACGCGCGCCTCTCCCATCCGCGCGAGCAGCGGCGCGATGACCCAGAAGCTCGCGCGCATGCGCGAGACGAGTTCATAGGGCGCTGTGGTGTCGACGATCGTCCGGGCCCTGAGATGGGCGGTCTGACCCGAGGCCGCTTCTTCGCCTACCCGCTTGCCGTCGATCGAATAATCGACGCCGTGATTGCCGAGAATGCGCGCGAGCTGGCTGACGTCGGCGAGGCGGGGCAGGTTTTCCAGCGTCAAAGTCTGGTCGGTCATGAGGGAAGCGATCATTAGCGGCAGCGCAGCGTTCTTTGCGCCCGAGATCGTGATCACGCCGTTGAGCTTGGCCCCACCGCGAATTTGAATGCGATCCATTCCCCTCGTCCCTCCAGCCCCGAACAACGACCAACGTTCCTAAGCGAGGCACGCCACGCGTCACTCTTTCAAGTCGAATTTGGGAAGCGGAGGCGGCGCCTTTCCGTCTCCCGCCGTCTGCTCTTCAGCTTCGCGCGAACGCTGCTGCGCCTTGCGCCGCTTCAGATTCTCCCTGAGCGAGGCGACAAGACGTTCCCGCCGTTTGTCCTGCTTCGCGCTCCCGGCGTCGTCCGGGCTCATGTCATTCCTCTCGCGAGCGTCAGGCGAACCTCAGCCTGACGCGGCGCTTGATAGGGCCAAGCAGCCAAGCGGAGCAAGCCCAAATGGCAAAATGGATCAGCCTTTCAGCACTCATCCGGCCCTTTCGATCAGACTCACGGCGGCCGCGCGCGCCTCGCGGGTGACTTCCGCGCCCGCCAGCATGCGAGCGATTTCCTCGCGCCGCTCGGCCGCGCCCAGACGTGACACGGTCGTAGCCACGCGATCGCCCTTGCAGACATCGTTTTTCACAATGCGATAGTGGCTCTGCGCCCGCGCCGCCACCTGTGGGGCGTGCGTGACCGCGAGCACCTGCGCCCGTTGCGACAGACGGGACAACCGCTGGCCCATGGCGTCCGCGACCGCGCCGCCGACGCCCGCGTCGATCTCGTCGAAGACGAGTGTCGGCGCGGTGCCGCGCTCGGCAAGGCAGACTTTGATGGCGAGCAGGAAGCGCGACAGTTCGCCGCCAGAGGCCACTTTCATCAGCGGCCCCGGCCGAGAGCCGGGGTTGGTGCGGACGACAAACTCTGCGCGATCGTAACCGCTGGGCGAGAAGAGCGTCCTGTCCTGGCGCAAGTCGACGCTGAACTCCGCCCGCTCGAGCTTGAGCGGCGGCAGTTCGGACATGACCGCCCGTTCGAGCGCCCTGGCGCTCCGCTCGCGCGCGGCGGCCAGCGCGCAGGCGGCCTCATGGTAGGCCGCGCGCGCGCCGGCGACAGCGGCCTCGAGTCTGGCGATCTCCTCGCGACCGGCGTCCAGAAGAGCGAGATCGTCGGCGTACTTTTGCGCGAGCGTCGGCAGGCTGTCGATCGGGACTCCGTACTTGCGCCCCATCGCCCTCAGGGCGAACAGGCGCTCCTCGCAGCGCTCAAGCTCATGCGGATCGAATTCGCAGGCCTCGAGCGCCTGCTCGAGAGCGCGCGAAGCGCCTTCAAGCGCCTCGATCGCCTCATCCAGCGCTTTTACGCTCGGCTCGATGAGAGCCGGCGCCTGAGGAATTCGGCGCTGCAGTCGGCGCGAAACCGATAGAAGCGCCGGAAGCAGCGCGGCCTCGCCGCTCAGGTGATCGCGCGCTTCGCGGATGTCCGCCGCGACCTTTTCTCCCTGCATTATCGCTTGTCGGCGTGCCGCGAACGCCTCTTCTTCGCCGGGCTGGACGTCGAGGCGGGAAAGCTCTCCATGAGCGTGGCGCGCGAAGTCGGCGTCCGCTTCGGCCGCCAAGACCCGCGAACTTTCGACCTCGAGCGCGCCCTCGGCGTCGCGCAAGGCTGCGAAGGCGGTCTGAGCCGCCTCGACAAGGGCTTCGAGACCGCCGTAGGAGTCAATGAGCACCCGGTGGGTCGCGGCGTCGGTCAGCGCGCGCTCGTCGTGCTGGCCATGAATTTCGACCAGCGCCGAGGCAAGCGATCGCAAGGCCTGAGCGCCGACGCTCTGGTCGTTGACGTAAGCGCGCGTGCGCCCGTCCGCTAGCTGGACCCGTCGCAGGATCAGCTCGTCGCCGATTTCGATGTCCTGCCCCTCGAGGAGCGAGTGCGCGGCATGTCCCGGAGGCAACTCGAACACCGCCGTCACCTGACCCTGGGCTTGGCCGTGGCGCACGAGCCCGCCGTCGCCCCGCGCCCCGAGCACCAGCGAAAGCGCGTCGAGTAGGATTGATTTGCCCGCGCCCGTCTCGCCGGTAAGGACCGTCAGCCCATGCGAGAACTCGAGATCAAGGTGGTCGATCAGCACCACGTCGCGGATGGACAGACGCGCGAGCATGGCAAGCCCTCGCTCAGGACGGAACAACCACGTGGTAGATCTTCGAGATCCACGAACTGGAGTTCTCCTGGGGCGACAGACCCTTGCCTTTCAACAGCGCATAAGCGTCTTGGTACCATTGGCTGTCGGGAAAGTTATGCCCGAGGACGGCGGCGGCGGTCTGCGCTTCGTCGGTGATCCCCAGGCCAAGGTAGGCTTCGACCAGACGATAGAGGGCTTCTTCCGAGTGTCGCGTCGTCTGGTAATATTGCAGCACATTACGGAAGCGATTGATCGCTGCGGTGTAATTGTGCCTGTTCAGATAAAAGCGGCCGATTGACATTTCCTTGCCAGCGAGTTGGTCTTGCGTGACCTGGATTTTGAACTTTGCGTCCTCCACGTACTCGGATTTGGGATATTTCTTCACCAAGTCCTGAAACGCCTCCATCGCTTTGGTGGCGGTGTCCTGGTCACGCGAGATGTCGGGAATCTGCTGATAGTAGGCGTTGGCGCGCAGATAGGTGACATAAGCGGCGTCGGGCGAGTTGGGATATTCCTTCAGAAACCGCTCGGCCGAGGTTTCCGCATCCGTATAGCTTCCAGCTTGGTAGTCGGCGTAGGTTGTCATGAGCAAGGCTTTGCGGGCCCAATCCGAACCCGGATACTGCTTGCCGAGCTCGGTGAACTTCTTCGCCGCCTCGGAGGGCCCACCGTTCGCTAGTTTCTCGAGGCCCTGGTTATAAGTCTTGCTAGCTGGCGTATCCGGCACGATCTCCATTTTGTACTTTTCGGTCCCGAAGGGATTGAACTGGTCCAGCATCGAACAGGCCGACGCGCAAAGGGCGACGGCCGCCAGCGCGCCCGAAATGATGATTCCGCGCGTCGTCTGCTTGCCCGCCCTCGATTGGGACATGCCGAATTCGACCGTGGCCATGTTGCAAACTCGATTTGTTGAAATAAAGATGAGCACCCATCGGCACCCTCGCGGTGAAGCTGCTGTTTACCCAAGTCCCGACGCGCCCGCCACTTTCGGCAGTTGGCGCGAATCGACATGGACGGGAATTGTGGCGTAATCGCGCCTTGAGGAACTTCGACTCCGACCGGTTTAAGTTCCCCAAGGGTCAGTCGGCCACAGCGAAAGCAGCGGCAGCGGCCGGAACGTGCGCTCCGACGCCAAAGCCTTTGACGAAGACTCTGGATACGGGGGCTTCGACATATTCGTATGCCGAGCGGTTCGCGAACAGCGCGTCGAGCGCCGCGGCGTTCAATTTGTGGCCCGGACGATAGGTCCGATAGAGGCCGATCATCGGCGCGCCGGCCAGCGAAAGATCGCCTACAGCGTCGAGCGCCTTGTGGCGAACGAATTCATCGGCGTAGCGAAGCCCCTCAGGATTGAGTATTTTGTCGCCATCGATGGCGACCGAGTTCTCGAGCGACGAGCCGAGCGCGTATCCGGCCTGCCACAGCCTCTGGACGTCGCTCACAAAGCCGAACGTGCGGGCGCGGGACAGTTCCCGGCGGAACGTGGCCGGGTCGAGATCAAAGATGCGATGCTGGCGGCCAATCGCAGGCGAATTGAAGTCGATCTCGACGTCGAGGCGAAACCCGCGCTCCGCTGGCAGAAACTCGGCATAGCCGCCGTTGCTTGCAACATGGACTGGCTTCACGATCTTGAGATAGCGTCGTGAACGCGACTGTTGAACCCGGCCCACCTGATCGATAGCGCTGACGAAGTCGGCGGCCGAGCCGTCCATGATCGGGGTCTCGGGCCCGTCGATTTCGATGAGAACATTGTCGATCTGCAGGCCAGAGAGCGCCGCCAGAAGATGCTCGACCGTGCTAACGCTGGCGCCGGACGCGTCGCCGAGCATGGTGCAGAGCGCGGTATGCGTCACATTGGAACGCTTCGCCTCGAGCAGTCGCTCGCGGCCGCCGGGCAGGCCGGTCCGCAGGAACACGATCCCGGAATCGACGTCTGCAGGTTGAAGGACAAGTTGAGCGGGCGCGGCCGAATGGATTCCCACCCCGACTATGGTGGCGCGGTCGCGAAGAGTTCGTCTGAAAACCAAATCGCATCTTGATGCTTCTCCGGCTTTCGCCCGGCCCAGATTTGCGGCGCTTGGCAACGCGACCGCAGTGGTCCGCCGCTCTGCGCCCGTGTTACGCCGTCGACTTACGTCGATTACGGCGGATCGTGGTGCGGGAATTTAGTCGGCGAATCGGGGCGGAGCCAAATCACCTTTGATGAACAAAAGTTACAACTCCGCCACAACACTTTATTGGTTAAATTTCAGTTACTTGAAATCATATTCGAGGACGTCGCGTTCCAAATTGTGTCCGGCCGCAGCGACTTTCCGCGGCCGGACCGAAAGCGTCGCGGACAAGAATCAGTTCGGATGTCGCCGCAGAAAAGCCGGGATATCGAGATGGTCGTCTTCCGTAACTGGTGGACGATGACTCGGCCGACTGTGCGGGTCGAGAGAGCCCGCCGACGCGCGCTGTGGTTGCGGCCTCGGTTGAGGCCTGCCGAAATCCGCGTGAGTCACGGGTGTGGATTGCGGTCGTGGCGGAGCGGGCGGCAAGACCGGGCTGGCCGCCTTTGGGGCCGGCTCCTCGTCGTGTCGCGCGATGCCGAAAGCCGCCAGTTTCTCCAGCAGCGAGCGCCGGCGCGGCTCGGGCGCGGCGGGCGGCGACTGAGCCTCGCGCTCGCGCTCCCGCATGGCGCGAAGCTGATTCTGGGCCATAGGCGGCAGATCCTCGATTTGCGGCATGCGCGGGGCACGCACTGGCAGCTGCTCGGGGGCCGGCGGAATGAAATGAGGCGCCTCGTCCTCGTACCGCGGCTCGATCGGCTCGGGGAAGGCGACCGCGACCGGCGCGACGGGCTGAAGCTCGACATCATTGACGATTGGAGCCGGTTGGAGCGCTTCGATCGGCGCGGGCTGCGCCGGCGGCGCGCGAACATGCCCGGTCGCTTGGACCGGGGCGCGCGTGCGGGGCATTGCCTCTACACGCGGCTGATAAGCGACGGGCTCGATCTGCGAGATTGTCGCCTGATCGATGCCAGTCGCGACGACGGAGACGCGCACGACGCCGTCGAGAGCCGAATCGAAGGTGGCGCCGAGGATGATGTTGGCCTCCTCATCGACTTCCTGGCGAATGCGGCTCGCCGCCTCGTCCACCTCATAGAGCGTCAGGTCGTTGCCGCCGGTGATCGAGATAAGCAGCCCGCGAGCGCCTTTCATCGAAGTCTCGTCGAGTAGCGGGTTGGCGATCGCCGCCTCGGCCGCGAGCACTGCGCGTTTCTCGCCGGTTGCCTCGCCGGTGCCCATCATCGCCTTGCCCATCTCGCTCATGATCGAGCGGACATCGGCGAAGTCGAGATTGATGAGGCCCTCTTTGACCATGAGGTCGGTGATGCAGGCGACGCCGGAGTACAGCACCTGATCGGCCATCGCGAAGGCGTCGGCGAAGGTCGTCTTTTCGTTGGCGACGCGGAACAGGTTCTGATTCGGGATGATGATCAGCGTATCGACCGCCTTGTGCAGTTCGGCGATGCCCGACTCAGCGACTTTCATTCGGCGGCCCCCCTCGAAATGGAACGGCTTGGTGACGACGCCAACGGTGAGGATGCCCATCTCGCGCGCCGCCCTGGCGATCACCGGAGCGGCGCCGGTGCCTGTCCCGCCGCCCATGCCGGCGGTGACGAAGACCATGTGGGTGCCGGCGAGGTGATCGCGAATTTCCTCGAGCGCTTCTTCGGCCGCCGCCTTGCCGACCTCGGGCTTCGAGCCTGCGCCGAGTCCCTCCGTCACCTGCAGGCCCATCTGAATTATGCGCTCGGCGCGAGAGGAGGTCAGCGCCTGGGCGTCGGTGTTCGCGACGATGAAGTCGACCCCTGTGAGGCCGGACACGATCATGTTGTTGACCGCGTTTCCGCCTGCGCCGCCTACGCCGCAAACGATGATGCGCGGCTTCAATTCTCTCAGTTCCGGAGCCTTCAAGTTGATCGACATACCCTGCCTCATCCCGTTGGGCGTCCGCCGACGCCGATTGATTGCACGAGCGCGTATTCAAAAGGACCTTCCGTCGGCGAAGGTCAGTAACTCCTTCAGAAACTTTCCTTCAGCCAGCGCCCGACGCGCGAGGCGTACCCTGCCCCCTCGGACGCCTGCCACGAGACGTGCCGAGAAGGTTCGAAGTATTCGAGACCCGCCATCTGCGGGTAGACCATCAACCCGACGGCCGCCGCGAAGGACGGGTTCTTTCCAGATTCGGGCAGTCCCTCGATGCCGAGCGGCCGTCCGATTCGCGCCTGATTCGAGATGACCGTTCGGGCGAGTTCCGGTAGCCCGGTCAACTGGCAGGCGCCTCCGGTCATCACCAGGCGGCGACCCGCGAGAGCGCCATATCCGGAGGCCCGCAGCCGGTCGCGCACGAGTTCGAGGATCTCCTCCACACGGGGGCGAATGATCCGCAGGAGCTCGGATTTCGGCAAATGACCGGGATGATCCATGTCGTCGCCGAGCCGGTGGACGGCGATCGATTTGCGGTCGTCCGACGGGGACGCAAGACAGGCGCCGTAGAGCGTCTTCAACCGCTCGGCGTCGGTCATCGACACGTTCAGACCGCGCGCGATATCCCGCGTGACATGAATTCCGCCTACTGCCACGGCGTCGACGTGGAGGAGGCGTGCGCCCGAGTACACGCCGACCGTCGTGGTCCCGCCGCCGAAGTCGATGACGGCGGCTCCGAGCTCGGCCTCGTCGTCGACCATCGTCGAAAGGCCGGCGGCGTACGGCGTCGCAACCATGGCCTCTACGCGAATATGACAGCGCTCGACCACCAGCATGAGGTTGCGAGCGGCCGCCGAGTTGCAAGACGCGACATGCAGGTCGACGCCGAGCTCCTCGCCGATCATGCCCTTCGGATCGTGTACGTCGCGCGCGGCGTCGAGCGAATAGCTTGTCGGCAGGGCGTGCAACACCGTTCGTCCGGGGTGCTCGTTCGCAGCCGACGCGGCTTCGAGCACCCGATGGATGTCGTGTTCGGACACGGTCTTGGCCCGAAGCGCCGCCTTGGCGTTGAAGCGTTGCGACGCTAGGAGACCGCCCGACATGTTGACGATGACGCCGCCGACCTCGACGCCTGCCATGCGCTCGGCCGCGTCAATTGCAAGGCGAGCGGCCTGCTCGGCCGCCTGAAGATCGACGATCGCGCCGCCCTTGACTCCGTTCGAGCGCTGATGGCCGATGCCGAGCACCTTGCATCGGTGGGTCCGGCCGCGCAACGCGCTCGACGGCTCCATCGGGCTCAACCGCGCGACCAAGCAAACGATTTTCGAGGCGCCAATGTCGAGAACCGACAGGATCGCGCTCTTGCGTGGGGGAATCTGGCGCATGCGCGGAGGGAGCGGTCGAAAGCTCATGGCTGCGCACCTTTTTTTGGCGTATGGGCATCGGCCCATTCGGCCGCCGCTTCCCGCGACAGCCGCGCAAACACGCGCCCAGGCGCGCGAAGATCAAGTGCGAGCACATCGCGGTCTAGAATTCGCGACTGGCGATGGAGACGCAGCAGGGTCGCGATCGCGGCCTGTGGATCGACCTCCGGAAGCTTGATCTCGATGCCGGACTTCAACTTGAGGTTCCAGCTGTGCTGGCCCACAAGAACTCCGGCCTCGACGCGCGGTTTCAGCTCGTCCATCGCGTCGAGCAGCGCTGTAAATTCCCGCACGCGCGTATTCGCGCCCTCTCCGACGACGAACGGCAAGTCGGCGTAGCGGCCGTCACGCACCTCGTCGATCGGCGCACCGTCGGCGGCGATGGCGCGAACTTGGCCGTCCTTTTGCCACACGCCGTAAGGAGTGCGCTCCACGATCTCGACCACGATCTGGTCCGGGTAGAGCTTGCGCACGCTCGCCTGCTTGACAAGCGGATCGGCTTCGAGCCGCGCGCGCGCCGCGGCTACGTCGAAGAATGGCAGCGAGTTCTTCGAGCTAATTCCGGCGATCGAGAGAATGCGAGATTCGCTCATATGCGTCGCACCGGACACGGTGACGACGTCGACTCCGAAGCCGAGCGTTCGCGCGGCGACGTCGCTCAAGCTTCCGTGGGTCGCGACGAAGGCTTCGAGTTGTCCGCCCCGCGCCGCACCCAAGGCCACCGCCCCCAGAAGGACGGCGAGGGTCAAGGCGATCTCAAGCCCGAGCGGCGCAGGCCGATCGAGAGGTAAGCGCAAGCGCAGCGCGACCCGCCTTGAGCGTTCGCCGCGCAGCAGAACTGTCGCAGGCGCCGGTGCGGCCGGAACGCCGGCGACCGCTGGCTTCTCGGCTGCCTGCCGTCCAAGCGGGTGGCTCAGCGATCGCACGGGGCGTCCTCCACCATCCAGGCGACAAGTTGGCCGAACGAAAATCCCGGGTGGGCGGCCATTTCCGGCTCGAGCGACGTCTCCGTCATGCCGGGCTGCGTGTTAACTTCAAGACACACGAGCTCGCCCTCTTGACCCTTCGTTTCGTCGCAGCGGAAATCGGTGCGACTGACGCCACGGCGCCTCAGCGCCCGATGCGCCATCAGCGTCAACTCTTGGACCTTATGGTAAATATTCGGTTTAAGATCCGCTGGAAGGACGTGGCGCGATCCGCCTTTCGCGTATTTTGCGTCATACCCGTAGAACGCTTCGGAAACCGGCTGTATTTCGATGACGCCGAGCGCACCCGCGCAGGTCAGCTCCTTTCCGGCGACGAACCGCTCGGCGAGCAGCGTGTCGCCATAGGGCCAGTCGTCGCGGCCGACTTCCTGTGGCGGATGAGCGCGACCATCCTTCGCGATAACGACGCCGAAGGACGAGCCTTCGTTGACGGGCTTCAGGGCGTCGGCGATCGAGCGGTCGACGTCGATTTGCGTGGCCCGATAGCCGATCGCTTCAAGCGCGTCGGCGCAGCCGCGGCCCGAGTTGAGCGAAACCGGACGCTCCGCCGACCAGCCGCCCATAAGCACCGCGACATGCTTCATCGCCCGGCACTCTTCCCTAACGTTCCGCCAATCGGCAAAGTTAAGTTACGATTAAGCGCGCAGGCTTAACGACGCGTTAACCGGGGGCCGGCTGACAGGCAAAGTTCGCGAGGAACGCGATCCTCCCCAGCTCGAACAGGCGATGGCGCCAAAATCCTATCGCGCCGCCACGCCGACGCGCTCGATCTCCCATTCCAGCTGAACACCGCTGGTCTCGCGCACGCGCCGCCGGACCTCTTCGCCGAGCGCCTCGATGTCGGCGGCGGTCGCGCGGCCGCGGTTAATGAGAAAGTTGCAATGCATGGGCGAGACCTGGGCGTCGCCGATCGTGAGCCCCCGGCAGCCTGCCTCATCAATGAGCCGCCAGGCTTTCTCGCCGGGGGGATTCTTGAAGGTCGAGCCGCCCGTCCTCTCGCGGATCGGCTGCGATTCTTCGCGGGCGCGGGTGATTCGCTCCATCTCTGCCGCGATCGCGGCAGGTTCGCCCGGGTGGCCCCGAAGACTCGCCCGCGTGAAAATCACGTCGTCCGGAACAGAACTGTGGCGGTAGGAAAAGCCCATGTCGGCGTTCGAAAACGCGCGCACTGCGCCAGAGCGGTCGACTCCGCGCGCTTCGATGAGCACGCCCTTGATCTCCCCGCCGTGGGCGCCGGCGTTCATGTGCAAGGCCCCCCCGATTGAGCCGGGAACCCCGCGCAGGAAGGCGAGGCCGTCGACGCCTGCGGTCGCGGCGGCCTTTGCGACGAACTGGTCGGGCGCGGCGGCGCCGGCGAAAACGCGGCAGCCGTCTGCCACCTCGATCGCGTTGAAGGCGCGGCCGCCGAGCCGGACGACGACGCCCCCGATCCCGCCGTCGCGCACGATCAGATTCGAGCCGAGGCCGATCGTCGTCACCGGAACGTCGGGCGGGAGCGCGCTCAGCAGATAGGCGAGGTCCTCCTCGTCGGCCGGCGAGAACAGCGCCTGCGCCGGCCCCCCGACCCGAAACCAGGTCGCCTCGGCGAGCGGCGCGTTGGCGGAAAGGCGCCCTCGCAGGTCAGGCGCGAGGGCCCTAATCTCGCCGGCGATGTCCGGAAAGCCCATCGGTGAAGCCTTCACGGTCGGTCGAGGGCCGCCAGTTCGCCCGGCAGCGCGTAGGCCCATTGCGTGATCGTGCCGGCGCCGAGGAAGACGACATAGTCCCCGGGCGCGGCCAACGAGCGAATCATGGGCGCGAGCTTGTCGGGCGACGGCAGAACGAGCGCATGCCGGTGGCCGTGGGCGGCGATTGCGGCGGCCAGGGCGTTCTTGTCGGCGCCCTCGATCGGCGCCTCGCCGGCCGGATAGACGTCGGCGACGATCACGCTGTCGGCATCGTTGAAGCATGTCGCAAACGCGTCAAACAGCGAAGCAAGCCGGGTGTAGCGGTGCGGTTGCACGACCGCGATCACCTTGCCGGTCGATGCCGCGCGGGCGGCCTTGAGGACGGCCGCGATCTCGACCGGATGGTGGCCGTAGTCGTCGTAGACGGATACCCCGTTCCATTCCCCCGTGCGGGTGAAGCGCCGCTTGACGCCGCCGAATCCGCCGATCGCCTTGCGGATGACGTCGACCGAGGCGCCGAGCTCATGCGCGACCGCAATGGCGGCCGTGGCGTTGAGCGCATTGTGCCGGCCGGGCATCGGCAGCGCGAGATCGTCGATGTAGGTGGCCCGGCCGGTCGCCCGCTCGCGGATCAGAACGGAGAAGCGGGTGACGCCGCCGGCCATGTCGACGTCCAGAAGGCGGATGTCGGCCTGCGGATTCTCGCCGTAGGTCAGCACGCGCCGGTCCTCGATCCGCCCGACCAGCTCCTGCACGGTCGGATGATCGAGGCACATGACCGCGAAACCGTAGAAGGGCAGATTCCCGACCAGCGCCAGAAAGGCGTCCTTGATCGCGTCGAAAGTCATGAAATGGTCGAGGTGCTCCGGGTCGACGTTGGTGACGATGGCGACGTCGGCCGGCAGCTTCAGGAAAGTGCCGTCGCTCTCGTCGGCCTCGACCACCATCCAGTCGCCTGCGCCAAGCCGCGCGTTTGTGCCGTAGGCGTTGATGATGCCGCCGTTGATGACGGTCGGATCGAGGCCGGCCGCATCGAGCAGTGTCGCCACCAGCGAGGTCGTCGTCGTCTTGCCGTGCGTTCCGGCGATGCGACGCAGCGCTTGAGGCGCATGAGTTCGGCAAGCATTTCGGCGCGGCGCACGACCGGAATGCGCCGCACGCGAGCCGCTGCGAGCTCCGGATTGTCGCGCTTGATCGCGGTCGAGACGACGACGACAGCCGCCGCGCCCAGATTGGCCGGGTCGTGCCCGATGAACACCTTCGCGCCGCACTCGCGCAGGCGCTTCACGTTGGCGTTGTCGCTCGCGTCCGAGCCCTGCACGTCATGGCCGAGGTTGATCAGGACCTCGGCGATGCCCGACATGCCGATGCCGCCGATGCCGACGAAGTGGATGGGGCCGATTTCGTTCGGCAGTTTCATGCTCGAATGTCTCCCCGCGCGGCCGGGGCGCCGGCCCGGACTTATGGGCCGAGGAAATAGGCCAGTTCGCGCGATTTGGGAAATGGGGGATCAGGCGAGGGCTGGCTGGCGGCTTTGCGTCCCCGCGATGAATTAAATCCGGTTCTATAAGGTACATTATCAACAAGGGCGGCCTGCCGATGGCGCGCCGCCCTTTACCTCTGCGCAGGACCCGCCCATTGGATTCGATAGATTCTGGCACGTCAGCCGCCGGCCTGCGCGAGGAGTCGCGGCTTGCGACCGCGCTTCCCCGGCCGCGGATCGCGGGGAAGTTCTGGAACGACAAACCGGGCGATCCGCGCCATGGTCCGCTCCAGGAAGTTACGACGACACCGGCAAACATAGGAAACAGGAAAATATGCAAGATCGCGGTAGGGACGCCCATTACTGGGCGCCCCCCGCACAGAACCGGACGGGCGCAATTCAGGCATCCGGCTCCCACCTTGGATATTTGACGGCGAAAGCGTGAGCGGGCCAGGGATGGGGGATCCGGGGCGTTGGGCAGCCAGCGGTCGGCTCAGCCGCATGTCCGTCCACTTCGTGCGATCCCGCTGGCTTCGCCGGCGCAGGGCGCGTCGCCAGAGGCCGACCACGTGGTGGCGGAATGCTCAGGGCGGGGTTGTTGGTCGGCACGGCGTGATAGTCGATAGTATCCGCGATCACGCCGGCCAGCCACCGTCCCTGTTCGGCCACGTCCGCGTGCCAGCGCCGTCGGAGTTCCTCGGTGATTTCACGCAGCTTGGCCCGCTTCCGGTCACGGCGCGTTTGGCGGCCAGCAGGAAGCCGCCCCGCCGGAGTGCGTGCAGATATGCGTGAAGCCCAGGAAGTCGAAGGTCTCCGGCTTGCCGTCCCGCCCGCTTGTCGGTTCGGCCGCGGCGTATCGGCCGAACTCGATCAGCCGCGTCTTCTCGGGGTGCAATTCCAGCGCGAACTCCGCCATGCGCTCTGCACTCCGCCAAGAACCGTTCGGCAACAGCCCGTGTTCGAAGCCGACGACCATGTCGTCGGCGTAGCGCACGACGATCATGGCGCCGCGCGCATGGCGTCGCCGCCACTGCTCGGCCCATAGGTCGAAGGCGTAGTGAAGATAGATGTTCGCCAGCAGCGGTGAGATCACCGCCCCTTGCGGGGTGCCCTCTCGTCGCCGTCACCTACACCCTCTTCCACCACCCCAGCCTTCAGCCATTTGCGGATCAGGCGGAGCACGCGCCGGTCGCCGATCCGGTGCTCAACGAACCGCATCAGCCACGCGTGGTCTGATGTTGTCGAAGAAGCCGCGGATATCGGCGTCCAGCACCCAGTCCACCTCCTTGCTCTCAATGCCGACCGCGAGTGCGTCCAACGCGTCGTGCTGGCCGCGTCCGGGTCGGAACCCGTAGGAGTAGCCGAGGAAGTCCGTCCTCGTAGATCGCGTTCAGAACCTCCACCATCGCACGCTGGACGATCTTGTCCTCCAGCGCCGCGATGCCCAGCGGCCGTAGCCGGCCATCGGGCTTCGGGATGTAGGTGCGCCGCGACGGCTGTGCTCGGTAAGATCCCCTGTGCACCCGGCCGACGCAAGTCTTCGAGGCGCGCCTCGAGTCCCTGCCCGTAGTCCTCCCATGTCACGCCGTCCACAGGGTGCGAACCAAAGTGATGCAATTAGGCGGCGAGATTTTGTGAGTTTTGGGGGCTGTTCCGGTTGGCTACGGGGACGGCGGTTCGGCCGAGGTTTTTCCAATAGGCGTCCCAGTCGCCGTTTATTCGGGTTATCCGCAAAGCGAGCATGTATTCCGCGTGCTCGACGCGCCACCAGGCGCCGGGCCGCTTGAGACGTTGTTGGGCGACGTAGCGATGCGCGCTTTCGATTTCGCCCGATCCGATCGGCAGTCCCTCGGCCAGCGCCTGTCGATAGTTCAACTGGTTCTTGCGGCTGCTCAAATAACGATGGCATCGGCGCACCGGCGCTTGTTCGTCGTCGACTTCAGGCGCTTCGCAATGACCGACGAGCGACCGCAATGTCATCTGAGACGCCCGTCTCTGAGCGCGTCCTTCTGCGCCTCGATCCAGGTTTCCCGCGCGGCGGCGTCGGGCGCGATCGCTTCGGCGGCGGCGCTCAAATACTCGCAAACATGATAGAAATCGATCAGGTAGCTGCCTTGATCGCCAAATTGCTCCTCGACTTGGCCCACAATCCATGGCGCGCCATCGCCGACCGCGTGGACCCGCGAGTTCGCCCCGAAGCCGGCGCGAACCGCGCAGGCCAGCAGTTGCCGCCCGGCCGCCTCCGCGCCGCCCTCGATCGAGCCGGCGTAGACCGGCGTCCGGCTCCCCTGGGCGTGCGCCAGCGAAAGCTTCGCCTCTCGCCACGACAGGTTCTTGCCCTTGCGTTTGTCTTTCTCATCCCGACCCGGCTCGACGATCGGAACCATGCCGCCGTCAGTTTCCACGACGATCGGCTTACTGAGGCCTGGACCTTCCGGAAATTCCAAATCCGCTCGACCGGCTTCGAACATCGACTGGGCATGGGCGAACGTGATCCGCTGGATCGTGCTCTCCCCAATCTCGAAGCCGTAATGCTCCCGCAGCTTGCTTCGAACTTGCGCGAAGGGTTGATCGGCGGCGAAGTCGACGATGACGCGTTGCAAGGGGCGCGAACAGCCCGAGGGGCTGACTTTCGCGCTGCGCAGAAACGGGCGCACACGCTCGTTCTTGAACCGATATTGCGGCTCCTGGACCTCTATCTCGCCGAATTTCGTATGCCAGCGGACTTTTTTTCACCTTGGCGATGCATCTGAGGTTGCTGACGAATTTCCCTCTCCGTCACCTCCGCCTGCCTCTCCGCCCAGCCCAGCAGCGCTTCGCGTCCCAAACGCCGCGTCTCCTCGACCAACCGCTCTTCCGCAGCGTCCGCCTCCTTCAAATCGCCTTCGCTATTCTCTACCGTCAGGGCTATCGACGCGACACGGTTTCGAACGTCAGGATGGCTGCGCAAAAAGGCAAACAGCGCTTCATCGCTCAAATCCGCGCCCGTCATCAGCTTCGTCCTCCCAAATCACCTCCGACAAAGCTTACTCCGCATCGAGTGAATCGCACCCCCGTCCACTGAACTGGACCCCATTGGTGGGACCACGGGGGGTTGGACTTAAGGTGTAATCTCGCCTGCTCCTCAAGAATCAAGCCGCTTCTTGCTGCTTCTGCCTCTGCTGTGGGGATGTGGGCAACGCGTTTGCGTTGCCCAAGCGAAGCGGCATATCCACAGCCCTCGCCGCCGCCTCGATTTTGTCCATGCCGGCGCGCCACACCGCGGCGGCCATCCCGCACAGTCACTACAAAACGGTGACTTTGGTCGCCGGCCTTCGCCTTCGCGGCCTGACGGCGGCAAAGACTTTCGACGGACCGATCAACGCCGCCCTGTTCGAGGATTGGGTGGAGACATGCCTCGTCCCCACACTCTCGCCCGGGGAGATCGTCGTCATGGACAATCTCCCCGCCCACAAGGGGCCGCGGGTCGAGCAACTCATCAAGGCGGCGGGCGCGGAGTTGCGATATCTCCCAGCCTACAGTCCCGATATGAACCCCATCGAAAAAGCCTTCTCCAAGCTCAAAGCCTTCCTGCGCAAACTCGCCGAACGGACCATCGCGGGTCTGATCCGCGCGCTCAAATCCTGCGCCGAAATCTTCAAGCCCTCAGAGACGAACTCGCCTTGCTGAGCATCGATCCGCAAAACGCCACCGCCATCGGTGACCATGAGCGCCTACGTCAGATGGTTATGGCGATGAACGTCGATTTCCCAGTCTTGCAAGGATGCACTCGACCCGATTCGCTCCGCATGGACGAAGCTCGGGACCGTGGTCTCGGCCAGTTCGCCATAGAGACCAAATACCGGGATCGCTCGCTTGCCGTCTGCGCGCATCGCCGGGGGATCCTGAACAGCGATCCGCCCTGGGTCGGCGAGGGTGGCACCTTCCACAGCCTGCAATGCGATTACCCGCTGGCCATCGACAACCTCATGGACCTGACCCACGAGACCTACGTCCATGTCGGCAGCATCGGGGACGAGGCGATCACACGGAACCCCTTCGAGGTCACCCATACCGACCGCAAGGTCACTGTCGCGCGCTGGATGGAGAATATCGAGCCGCCGCCTTTCTGGGACCGGCAACTCGGCCGGCCTGGCCATGCGGACCGCTGGCAGATCATCCATTTCGAGGCGCCTTGCGTCGTCGCCGGCGATGTCGGTGTGGCGCTGACCGGCACCGGCGCCCGCGCCGGCGACCGGTCCCAAGGTGTGAACGGCTTCTTCCTCGCGGCCATCACGCCGGAGACGGAGACGAGCTGCCACTATTTCTGGAACTTCGTCCGCAACTTCCGCCAGGACGACCAGGCGCTGACCAAGTCGCTAAACCTGGCCCACGTCAACAACGGCCGCGGCGTGTACGACCAGGACCACGACGTGCTGGAGGCGCAGCAGAAGGCGATCAACAAGAACCCGCGTCAGCCCTTCTACAACCTCAATATCGACGCCGGCGCGCTCTGGGCGCGCCGGCTGATCGACCGCATGCCGGCCGCCGAGCAGGGCAGCCAGACACCCGCTGGGGCCTCGCCAGGCCTAGCGGCCGACTAGCATGCGCGAGGTCATCAACTGGCAGCCCGCGCGGCTCCGCGCCGTGCGGGATGTTACGTCCGACATCCGTCTGTTCGAGGTGGAGCCGGCCGGAAACTTCGTGGCGCCGGCATTACGGTGTGGGAATCCTCCCGGCGCGGCCGGGAAAGCCGAGGGACAAAGCCAAGGTCGAGGCCGGGGTCAGAATTCGCCCAGACCTACATTCTCGGGCGGCTGCGCCGACTGACGTTCTTCTCGCTCGCCGAATGTAACGAGGCGATCGCGCTCGTCATGCAACGCATGAACGATCGTCCCATGCGCAACCTCGGCTTGAGCCGGCGCGAGCTGTTCGAGAAAGTCGAGCGCGACGCCCTCAACGCCTTGCCCGCCGACGATTGGGAGTTCGCGGAATGGCGGCGCGCGCGCGTTAACCTCGACTATCACATTGAAGTCCACGACTTCCTCTATTCGGTTCCGCACGGCTGATGCGCGTCGAGGTCGAGGTGCGGATCACCGCGCGCACGGTCGAGATCTTCCATCGCGGCCAACGCGTCGGCGTCCATCAGCGACGCTACATGGGCGCCAAGCACGGCACGAACCCCGAGCATATGCCCAGCTCACACCGGCGCTACGCCGAGTGGACGCCGGAACGGTTCCGCCGCTGGGCCGGCAAGATCGGGCCGAACACCGAAGGCTTGATCAGCGCCGTGCTCGCCAGCCGGCGGCATCCCGAACAGGGGTTTCGCACCTGCTTGGGGATTCTGCGCTCTTATCGCGGCCTCGATCCGGCCCGCCTCGAGGCGGCGTCGGCCCGCGCCCTCGAACTGGGCGTGCTCAATTGCAAGGGCATCGTCGCTCTCCTCGCCCGCAAACACGACGCCTCCGCCAAGGACAGCCGTCCGGCCACGCTCTTCGACCACGCCAATCTGCGCGGTCCTGGCTACTACCATTGAGAGGAAACCGCATGCTCGCTCATCCCACGCTCGACCATTTGAACGCTCTCGGCCTTTACGGCTTGGCCAAGGGTTCAAGGAACTGGAACACAAAGCCGAGGCGCGCTCCCTCGATCACGCCGAATGGCTCGGCCTGCTGCTCGAATACGAACTGACGCTGCGCCGGCAGAAGCAGTTTGAAACACGCGTCAGGGTGGCCCGTCTGCGTCATCCCGCCAGCGTGGAGGACGTCGACTATCAAATCCCTCGCGGGCTCGACCGCGCCCTCTTCCTCAAGCTGGCCGCCTGCGACTGGATCGCCGAACGCCGCAACCTGCTCGTCACCGGAGCAAGCGGCCTCGGCAAAAGCTGGCTCGCCTGCGCGCTCGGCCACAAGGCGTGCCGAGAAAACATCTCCGTTCTCTACACCCGCATGCCCCGGCTGTTCGCCGACCTGGCGATCGCCCATGGCGATGCGCGCTACGCCAGGCTCTTGCGCTCCCTCGCCCGCGTCAAATTGCTGATCCTGGATGACTGGGGTCCTCAGGCGCTCACGCCCGACCAGGCGCGCGATCTCCTCGAAATCGTCGAGGACCGCTACGACAAAGGCTCGCTCATCGTCACCAGCCAGATTCCCGTCGATCGCTGGCACGATCTGATCGGGGTTCCCACCCTCGCCGACGCCATCCTCGACCGCGTCATCCACAACGCCTATCGCATCGACCTTGCCGGAGAGAGTTTGCGCAAGCGACGGACCTCGCCATGACGCCATGAAACCGATCTGCATGGCGAAGGTCGGTTCGCTCAACCTTCAGCGCGACAAGGCCGTGGATAACGGCGGGCTACGCTACGGCGCCATCGAGAGCGCGCTTCACCCGCCGTTACCCACCGCCACTCCATCCCTCCGCGACAATCCAACTCTTCTTCTGTCAATCGGCACGCAAAAGGGACCCCCTATCGGCGTCCAAAAGGGACCCCTTTCGTGGCGCATGAGGAATGACCGCGCGGAGAGCGGACGTTGCGCGGGTCAATCTCGGCCGAAGCCGCGCGGCGGAACGATTGCCTGGAGTTCAGTGAGGTCGAGGTCGCAGATCGCCTGCAACGCCTCGGCGGTGGCGCTGTCCTGTAGGTTCTCTGGCAGGGCTTCCAGCCAGGCGGCATAGTGACCCTGCAACGTGGTCAGCTCGGAGATGGCGTCGCGCCAACGCTTGGCGCGACTGCGGTGATCAAGTGGTCGCCGTGTCCGGACTGCCGGTGTCCCAGAGCCCGAGCAGCACGACAGCGTGCCTGGCGCTCGGCATCGGTCATCGGTCGCTCGCCGATCGACTTGCGTGGCATGGTCCACTCCGAAGCGTGACGTCACGAAATCCCGGTCACAGACAACGCTCAGGCGCGGTTCTTGATCGCCAGCTTTCGTTGCCGGTCTCGACGATGTCGCAGTGGTGGGTCAGGCGGTCGAGCAGCGCGGTCGTCATTTTTGGATCGCCAAAGACGCTCGGCCAATCGCCGAAGGCGAGGTTGGTGGTGACGACGATCGAGGTCCGCTCGTAGAGCCGGCTGACGAGATGGAGCAGCAATTGACCGGAGGCCCGATTCCATGCCATTTTGGACGCCGATCCCCCGCCTCAGGGGGTCAGTTTTCCACGCCGGATCACAAGATAGGCTCCCTCCGAGAGCGCGGCCCAATCGTCGAATGAGGCCTTGCAACCAACGCTGAGGCGGAAGCCCGCCGGGCAGGCGTGGGGCGCAAGCGTGATCGCAAACCGAGCGGCGGCGCGCTGGTTTTGTTGCAGGATGCGTCCAATCTGCCGATTGACCGCCGCCGGATCGAGCGGTTTCTTTGAACGCGCGACGCGAGCCGAGAGGCGTTCGAGCGCCCGCTCGATCCGTTGAGAGAACTTGTCGTGCATCGCCCGCTCTTTGCTGCGTCGGTCGGCCGAGCGACACAGGATCACGGTCTCGTCGGTCTCGCGATGGCGCGCCAGCTTGAGTTCGACGCCTTCTTTGACCGTGCGCCAGCCGTCTCGATCAGCAAGCTCGGAGGCGAACTTCTTCAGCTCCGACTTCGGCGCGCCGATGATGTAGCGCCGGCCGGTTTCTCGCAGCCACGCCAAATTCTCGGCGCTGGCCATGCCGCGGTCGGCGATCCATACGCCCCGGTCGTGCTGAGCCAGGAGGAAGTGGCGCGTCTGCTCGAAGCCGCGCCCGGCCTCAAGTACAAAGCCGCGCTCAGCGTCGCCTACGGCGCTGGCCTGCGCGTGTCCGAGGTCGCGAACCTGAAGGTGTCCGATATACCCGGATCAAGTCCGGGGACCAGCCAGCGCATGACGCTTCGGGTCGAGCAGGGCAAGGGGCAGCGGGATCGGTATGTGATGCTCTCGCCGCAACTGCTCGAACTGTTGCGTGACTGGTGGTGGCGGGCGTCGCGGCCGCAGGTCTGGCTCTTTCCCGGCCAGAACCTGGTGAACCCGATGACCGCCCGTCAGCTCAACCGCGCCGTCCACGCCGCCAAGACCCTGGCGGGCATCTCCAAGCGCGTGTCGCCGCATACGCTGCGGCACAGCTTCGCCACCCACCTGCTCGAGCAGAACGTCGATATTCGCGTCATTCAGGTCCTGCCCGGACACGCCAAGCTCGAGACGACCGCGCTCTACACCCGCGTCGCCGTCAACACGATCCGCGACGTCAAGAGCCCGCTGGAGCGGCTGGGCGTCAACCTCGTAAGCCGATCTCCGCCCGCCTGACCACGGCCGCATGGCGCGGACTCGCCTTGAGGTCGCCGACGTCTTTCGCGTCCATGGCCCGCCGTGGCGCAAGGCCAACGCCGGCCATGTGAGTCTCGGCCAGCTGAAGATCATGTCGGCGTCGAAACCTGCCGCACCGCCGCGCTCGGCGGACATGTCGAGCGCTGCGAGGACTGCGCCCACACGCGCGTCGCATACAATTCCTGCCGCAACCGACATTGCCCGAAGTGTCAGGGCGCGGCGGCAAGACAATCGCTCGCCGAGCGTGAGGCCGAGTTGCTGCCGGTTCCGTACTATCACGGCGTCTTCACCCTGCCGGTGGCGATCGGCGCGATCGCGTTCCACAACAAGGCCGCCGTCTACGACCTCCTGTTCAGGACCGCGGCCGAGACGCTGATCACCATCGCCGCCGATCCGAAGCATCTGGGCGCGCGCATCGGCCTCACCGCCGTCCTCCACACCCGGGGCTCGGCGCTGACCCATCATCCCCACGTCCACGTTATCGTTCCCGGCGGCGGCCTGTCGCCGGACGGGACGCGCTGGATCGCCTGCAAGCCCGGCTTCTTCCTGCCCGTGCGCGTCGCAACATCGAGCGCGCCCGCCAATTGCTCGCCGCGCCCAAGGTCTCGCCCCAAAGCGCGACGCTGAGGCCGACAGCGAGACCGAAACACCTTCGTCTGCGCGCCGATGCCCGTGTTACGGCGGCCGGATGATCATCATCGAGACGTTCGAAAGGCGTACGCCCTGCGCAATCGCCACCGCCAAGCCGGATCAGGATCGACACCTCATGATCATCGCTGCGCTTCCCGCCTCGCAACCAGGTTTCTCCTCCCCTCCAGCCGCGCGCCGGAGCAGGAAGCCGATGTCCTCACGAGGTCGCCAGTCCTCCTCCGACCGCCGTGCCCGCGCCAGGCCCGCGCATACTCGCGACCAAACACGCCTGCCGTCGTCGGTCCCGCCGCCAAGATTGCGCGCCACCAGCCCCCGCGGCGACAAACGCAAGCCGTCCGCGATCCTAAAATCTCCATAGGTCGCGCCCGACCAAACGGCGTCCCTTCCTACCCGCGGTTTCCTCCTTGGGAGGCTTTCGAACGCCGGCCCCCGAACCCTACGACCATGCTGCAAGGGGCCGGCGTCCGAAACCCTTTCACCACAGCGGACAGTACTGGCCCAAGCCGGTGCGCCGAACCTACATCCCGAAAGCTGACGGCAGTCTGCGTCCGCTCGGCATTCCGACACTGGAAGACAAAATCGTTCAGGGCGCGGTGGCCGAGGTGCTGAATGCCATCTACGAGGCCGACTTTCTGGGGTTCAGCCACGGCTTCCGGCCGCAGCGAAGCCCGTATTCGGCCTTGGATACTCTGGACAAGGCCTTGATGACGCAGCGCGTGAACTATTTGCTCGATGTCGACATCCGCACCTTCTTCAATTCCGTCGACCACGGATGGCTGATGCGGATGCTGGCGCACAGGATCGCCGACCCCCGGGTGTTTCGCTCGATCGAGCGATGGCTCGCGGCCGGCGTCCTCGAGAGCGGCCAATGGAGAGCGGCGGAGGCGGGCACGCCGCAGGGGTCGGGGATCAGCCCGATCCTTGCTCACGTCATCGACCTCTGGGTTCACCAGTGGCGAAGGCGTCGGGCAGCCGGGCAGGTGATCATTTGCAGGTACGCGGATGACAGTGCGCCACGAACGCACTGACGAAAGGAGGTGCGATGCTGTGCAAGAGATGAGGGCAGGTCCCTCGGAGCCGGCTGTCAGGAGCAGGCTCCAAACCACCGCAAGCTGCGACGGTCAAAAGCCGTGGTGGTGAGCGTTGCGGAAAAGGCGGGACTTGATCCCGTCAGGTGCGGCTCAGAGAGACGAGCGAAAGCGAACCGCTGATGACGTGTCGAAAGCGTGTGGACGATGTCGAAACCGGGGGGAAGTCGTTAACCCGGGAACAGTCTGGGGGATGGCCTGATTGCTGCCCAGACGGCATCCGGCATGGAGGCGGCGTGACTCTGAGGCAGGCTTTTGCATGGAACGTGGGAACCTGTCGCTCCGATGCGAAGGGAGAAATCCAAGCAGGCGGTCCCTGCGAGAATGAGAGTACCGATGCGGGGCACAGGGGCGGGGCGGTCCGTAGTAGGGATGAAGGCTCTGTAATGGAGCTGGACTGAAGGGACCGCGTTGTTCAGCCCGAAACCAGGGTCAACCAGCGATGGGAGGAACCCTGTGGATCGGGCAAGGCCGTACGCGGCCGAACAATGGGAGCCGAATGACGCGAGAGTGTCACGTACGGTTCTGCGAGAGCGCGGGGGTTCAATCTGAGCTGGACCCCGGATTTAGGACCATTGGCTAAGGTGTGAAAAGTCCTGCTCTGTCGCAACCGATGGAGCGAGGAATGACGAAGTCACGCAAGAAGTTTGATGCGGCGTTCAAGGCGAAGATTGCGCTGGAGGCGCTGCGCGAGGATGCGACGGTTCCGGAACTGGCGAAGCGGCACGGGGAGCGCCGCGCCGAACTCGACGTGCCGGCCGCAGAGAGCGTCGATGACCTTGCGCAGGCGAAGCAAATCGTCGAGTCTGCCGAGAGCGTGGCCGCCCTCACCGAGATCCGCCGGCGTTCGCCCGGCCTGCTCCGTGCTCCAATCGGTCCACTCGGCCGGAATCAGTGACCGGCTGCCGTCCGGCAAGACCGCGACAACGAGGAGGACGCCGCGCCGCCGCATGCTGCTGATCACGGCCAGCGACCGGCCTTCGAAGGCGTGGCGTTTGCGGGTGACAGTTACCGAATCCGGAAGATCACGGTGATGGGTAGTCTGTGGCCGCTTCCTTCAATTCCGTCGACCACGGATGGCTGATGCGGATGCTGGCGCACAGGATCGCCGACCCCCAGGTGCTTCGCTTGATCGAGCGATGGCTCGAGGCCGGCGTCCTCGAGAGCGGCCAATGGCGAGCGGTGGAGGCGGGCACGCCGCAAGGGTCGGGGATCAGCCCGGTCCTCGCCAATGTGTTCCTCCACTACGTCGTCGACCTCTGGGTTCGTCAGTGGCGAGGGCGTCGGGCAGTCGGGCAAGTCATCGTCTGCAGGTACGCGGACGATATGGTGCTCGGCTGTCAGTACGAGGCAGATGGGAAGCAACTCCTCGCGGACCTCAAGGACAGACTGGAGAAGTTCGGCCTGTCGCTCCACGAGGGCAAGACCCGGCTGATCGAGTTCGGGCGGTTTGCCGCCCGCAACCGAGCGGCCGCCGGGCAGCGACGCCCGGAGACCTTCGACTTTCTGGGCTTCACGCACTATTGCGGCAAGACCAGAAAGAACAAGTTCATGGTCAAGCGGAAGACGCAAGCCAAGCGCCTAATCCGAAAGCTGAAGGCAATCCGAGAAGAAATGCAGCGCCGCATGCATGCCCCCGTGCGGGAGCAGCATCGGTGGCTGTGTCAAGTGCTGAACGGTCACTATCGGTACTTCGGCGTGATCTTCAACGATCGATCATTGCGCGTGTTCAAGGACTGCGTCGTCCGGCAGTGGCGCAAAGCGCTCGGCAAACGCAGCCAAAAGGGCCGAATGACCTGGGCGACTTACCGCCAGCTGCTGACTGCCTTCCCCCTCCCGGAACCGGTGATCCACCAAGCATGGAAGCAATGATCGACCCGCCTCAGGTCCCTTCTGAAGAGCCCACTGCGGTAACGCCGCACGGTGGGATCTGGTGCAGCGAAGCTAGCTGCCATTCTAGCGGGTGAGAGTCCCGCCAACAGAAGGAGTTCAGGCCACTGTTGTAGTCATATCCAGCGGCAGGAAGGGCGACCGACCTGCCGGAAGCCTGGAAGTAAAAGTCCTCTGGGGCCGGGGAGACCTGGTCTGATCCGTCACAGGAGGGCGAGCAAACCGACAGGCCGTAGCGGAAGTGAATCGGGAAGCCCCGAAAGACGTGCCCTGCGTGAAACGGATTGCAGGAATTATGGGAGTGCCGAGCTGTTCAGATCCTGGCGAAGGCCATGTTCGGCATCGGAGAACTGGACCATGACGATGACGAAACTCCCCGGGGTCATAGAGGGCGGCATGTCGGGAAAGAATGGACAGCGAAAGCTCGGAACCACTCGTGGGTCGCCTAGGCGCTCCCGCACAGCGAAGGCATTGCGTATAAGCCGCCAAGCGGCGAAGTCGCGATGTGCCTGCGAGTGGGGCGCATGGGGTCGATTAAGTGAAGACGGATCGGGACAGCATAACCCGAACCCGAGCGAGGACCCCTGGGGCGGAGGACGACCCATCCTCCATGGCGGTGCATTGGCGAGTGGGCGACCCGACACCGTGCGGGACTATCGCAGGCATGTCGCCATGCACGAAGGACGAAGGCAAACCGAACGGACGTCTGTGTATGTCGGGAGCAGACTTAAACTGACGGACGGATCGGGAAGGCATCGCCCGAAAGCCGGCCTTTCAGCCGTACTGGGGAAAACCCGCCGTACGGAATGATAGGGGGGATCAAGGAAACGTCGGCATCATTCGAAGCCCGGTCCGCGCCTTGATCCCACCCGACTGGGGGCGAAAGCCAGCAATGGCTGAGCTACCCGACAAAGCCGCACGTACGGTTTGATGAGCGGGGAACGGGAAACGGGGCGATTGGCCAAGCCTCAAGCCACCGCGCCCTTCCTCGACTCTACAATGCCGTAATTCGTGTTGAGGAGAATGCTCGCGGCCCATATTGTTGTGAACGTCCTGTAGCCGAACGCATAAAACCATTCCAGGGCGATCATTGCTTGAAAGGACATCTCTTTTCTCCCTACGCGCGCGCGTCCATTAAAGCCCGGACTCTCTCAGACAATCGACGGCTGATACGAGCGGCGAGACATGGTCGATAAAGTCGGCCTTGTAGCGCCACCGTGGGAAGGCGCGAATTCCGTGGCCAGTCATTGACTGCATGTGGCGACCGATCTCGGAAAGGTACGCGCGAAAAGATGAATTGCGGGTCATTGCCGTAGCCTCCCTATGCTCGAGGTAGCCAAGAGATGTAGCAACGCTCAAGGGCTTGCGTGATCTCACGCTTTTGATGCGACGCATGCTGGTGCGACAGGGGCGCGATCAAGGCCGTGCAGCCGTTCGCGTGCACGTATGTCTTGAACCTTTCCGCGCCGATTCACTAGGGTCAACGATGCGATGCGACGCGGCAGGCGCCGTATCGGCGACGCTCATGCTGCAAGCGTCCAGACCTAGCGCCGTGACGCTCAACGCCGCGCCAACAGCCGCAACGCCTATCCTGCCAGCAAGAAGTGAACGGGCAGGCGGCGCGCCTAAGCCAAAAAGGGCTGTGTCACATGACCCTTGGCAGTAACCCGCACGCCATGCGGCGCGACGCGCCACCTTGGCAACCTTGGTCGACGGTTCCGGTTTGCAGATGCAAACCGAGATCTGCACGCGTCCAATGCGGAGGAAGCGGAGACCTCCGACGCGGAAAGGTTCGGTTGGCGTCACAGCCGGATTCAGATCGGCGCTCATGCTAGTCTGTCAAAACTCAGTGGCGGAGTCTGACGCCGCGCAGGGCAGATAACCTCGCTCGCTATATGGGCTCGGGCAGCTGCCGTTTTATTCCCCGCAATTAGAGGAATCTGGACTTCGGCCATTGACGAGTTGCTTCCGAGGACTCGTGTGCAGTCACCCATCGGACCACCTTCATCAATAGCAATAGTTGTAGCCGTAGGGACTGTAAGGCAGGTATCGGTAACCGTAGGGGCCGCCGCAATAGTCATAATACGCGCCGTAGCCACCAAAGGCGCCAAACCTGCGGAAGTCGCGATGAAATCGACCTTCGCGAAAGGCGCCGCCGGCGAACCGACCATCGAAGTGGCCACCGCCGAAGCCGGCCCATGCGAAATCCGCCGCCGTGGAACCCACCGCCGAAGTGACCGCCGCCTCCGCCGCCAAAACCCCCGCCGCGGGCAAAGGCTAGATCCGCCGTCGCGATTGGGGCCAAGCCGATGGTGAGCGCCGTCGTCGCTGCGATGGCTGTTTTGCTCGAGGGCTCCGTGAAGCATTCCTCTCTCCTGTGTAAGATCGGTTGAAATCGTCCATAAGACCTAAGAACGGTCACCGTCGGATTTAATCGAGAGAGCGGTAACATTCGCGCGACTGGACATGAACGTTTTTTTAACAAACGCGCTGGCGTCAATCGGCGCGCAGTACTGCCCTCGGTAAACACGAGAAGAACCGATCCTATTCATCCGTCCTTTGCTCCTGTGCCGGTAGCGCGCGCTGATCGGGCGAACATAGAGTTCGCCCTTCCTCGACTCTACGTCTGACTCCTCTGCTCGACCCCTCGCCTCTGATCCAGGGCGCGGACGACGAGTACGGAACGAATCGCAAAGATCTGCGCGATCGAGGCGATGTCGCCCGCGCCCGTCACAAGCCTCGTCCTCGAGGGCTGTCGTCATTCTCTGCACATCACGCAGCCTGAGGCGTGGCTCGAGGCAGTGACCAGCACCGGGTCGGCCCGGTAGAGCTCGGGAAACAGTCGCTTCAGGGCCTGGATCTTCGGCAGGTCGTTGATCATGATGTACGCGGGTGGAAGGATCTTATGCGCATCCTCGGCGGTCGAGGCGTTAATCCAGACGCCGCCCAACGCGGCGAGGCCGAGAAACGCAAGCGTCGAAAGGCCGCGGCGCGGCGTGAAAGACGCGATCATGGTGCCGTCTCCTTTTGTTCGAAAACAAGGCCCGCAAGCGGCCGGCGCGCCTTCATGTTCATCCTTCGAATGCGGAGCGTCCTCCGTTACAGGCCCTTCGGCGGCTCTTCGCGACGACGCGTCCGCCTCTTTCGCGACCCTGCGAATGGCATAATACCAAGACTTCACCGATTAGAACCCGTAGGCCCATTCCCGCATTCCGAGGGACATGATCCGCCAGCGCTGATCGATGAGCGTGTTCCAAGCGTCGCAGCGGTGATCGACGATTTGGTCGAAGGATTTGAAAATCCTGATTGACGCCAGTTGTCGCGCATGAACAGCCAGACGTTTTCCTGCGGGTTCAGCTCCGTGATTACGGTGACAGTGCGCCGGGAGACCGGCAAGGAGTAGGTGGTGCAAGTCCACTGCAGTGAAGGAGTAGCGATCCGCACTGGCCCCGAGCCGTGCGCTTTCGGTCGCGAGGCCGAAGGCGAAGCGTCGGCAGGGGAATGCATAGGCCAGCCATTGAGCCGCGAAATTATCAATCGGGACGCCGACGCTTTTGTCACGGCGGAAGGCAACACGGGGGTGCGCGTCAACGCGAGCGCATCGCCGGTCCCGCGAGGTCGCAGACCCTGGCATGTGCAGACGGTCCTTGTCCGGGAACCGGGAGATTCACGCCTGACCACAGGCCTTGTGCCGCTCTGGTCCGGAGTGGGCGACCCGACACCGTGCGGGACTATCGCAGGCATGTCGCGATGCATGAAGGACGAAGGCAAACCGAACGCTCGTCAGTGTACGTCGGGAGCAGACTTAAACTGGCGGTCGATATCGGGAAGGCATCGCCCGAAAGCCGGCCCTTTCAGCCGTACTGGGGAAAACGCGCCGTACGGAATGATAGGGGGGATCAAGGAAACGTCGGCATCATTCGAAGCCCGGTCCGCGCCTTGATCCCACCCGACTGCAACCCGACTGCGGGGGCAGGGAGCAATCCCTGTCCCTACCGCGACCGCGCGGGGAAATGGTATGCCCCGGCAGCCTGGACCCCCAATATCTGGTACAGGGGCGCGCCTGCGGGAATTGAGGCGACAAGTGAAAACCGCGCCGTGCTGCAAGTCAGTCGTCTCATCGGGACGGCGGCCGATCGCGAGGCGAACCAAACCCGGCGAGAGTTGCAGAAAGCGGCGCCCCCTTCATGATGATTGCGTTGACGACGAACATCGCATGCGCGAGATCGTCGACGAGGCCTCCGATCTCCGCCCCGCGTTCGCCGAGCTTCATCAGCGCGAAGCCGAACAGCACCGCAAAGAACAGGACCTGCAGCACGTCGCCGATCTGGAAGATCGAAGGCCTGCCGGCCCTGCACAGGCCGCCTTCGGGGCTGCTGACGAAGGCGCCGACGACGCTGTCGGGCATGATGTGCAGGATGTAGTCGACCGGCTTCATCTGCCCGGCCGTGTCGGCGTAGCATTTGACCTGCGCCGCCTGTTCCGCGGTCATCTCCTTGACCGGAAAGCTCGCGCCTGGCCGCCAAGCGACGCCGACGAGGATGCCGATGACGAGCGCCAGCGTCGAGACGGCTTCGAAATAGATCAGGGCCTTCACGCCGACCCGGCCGACGCTCCCGGCTTCCTTGACATGGGCGATGCCCGAAACGACGGTGCAGAAGATGATCGGCGCGATCGCCATCTTGACCGGCTTGACGAAGGCCCGGCCGAGAAACTCGATCCAGGGGTTGGTCGCGAAGTCCGGGAAAAGCCACCCCACGACCGCGCCAAGCAGGACCGCGATGAGCACTACGAATGCTTGACATCCGTCGCAGCCTGCCCGATGGAAGCCCGCATGACGCGCGCGCTCGGCATCGCCCGGATTTGCATCATTACCTGCTAGCTTCAGGCTGGCCGGTTCGCGTCTCTGTTTTTCCAAAGCCTTCGAGAAGCGATCATCCGGCCGGTCCCGGACGGCGCCCTGCGCCGTCGCCCTGAGACGAGACGTTCGATGACGGAAGGCAATTCCTCCACCGGACCGGCGCCGCGCCCACGGGCGGGAGAGCGGCCCATGACCCTGCGCCTCTACAACACCCTGACCCGGCGGAAGGAGGAGTTCGCGCCGATCGACCCTGCCGCGGTGCGCCTCTATGTCTGCGGCCCGACGGTCTACGACTTCGCCCATATCGGCAACGCGCGGCCGGTCATCGTGTTCGACGTGCTCTACCGCCTGCTCCGTCACGTCTACGGCGCCGAGCATGTCGATCTACGCCCGCAACGTCACCGACGTCGACGACAAGATCAACGCCCGCGCCGAGCGCGATTTTCCCGATCTGCCCTTCAACGAGGCGATCGCCCGGGTGACGCAGGCGACCGAGCGCCAGTTCCACGAGGACGTCGCCGCTCTCGGCGCGCTGCCGCCGACCGTCGAGCCGCGCGCGACCGAGCATATCGAGAAGATGCGCGAGATGATCGAGCGGCTCGTCGCCCGCGGCGTCGCCTATGTCGCCGAGGACCATGTCCTCTTCTCGCCCTCGGCGATGGACGCCTTGCCCGGCGCGCCGCGCTACGGCTCGCTCGCCCGCCGCTCGCTCGACGAGATGCTGGCCGGCGCGCGGGTCGAGGTCGCGCCGTACAAGCGCGATCCGATGGATTTCGTGCTGTGGAAGCCGTCGAAGCCGAAGGAGCCGAGCTGGCCGAGCCCGGCCGGCATCGCCGCGCCCGGGCGCCCCGGCTGGCACATCGAGTGCTCGGCCATGTCGATGGCGAAGCTGCTCGAACCGTTCGGCGGCGGCCTTTCCTGCGACGACCCGAGCCGCAACGTGTTCGACATCCACGGCGGCGGCATCGATCTCGTCTTTCCCCACCACGAGAACGAGATCGCGCAGTCCTGCTGCGCCTTCGGCTCGCGGCGCATGGCCAATGTCTGGATGCACAACGGCTTCCTGCAGGTCGAAGGCGAGAAGATGGCGAAGAGCCTCGGCAATTTCGTCACCATCCGCGAGCTGCTGGAGACCGGCAACTTCGGCGGACAGCACGTGGCCGGGAGATGTTTTGCGGCTCGCGATGCTGCGCACCCACTATCGCCAGCCGATCGACTGGACGGTCAGGGAGTTGGAACGAGCGCTCGAAGACCTCGATCGAATGGTACGGGCTCGTGAACTCGGACGATCTTCCACCGGATCGATCGACCGTGGGGTCCTTGACGCGCTCTGCGACGACCTAAATACGCACGACGCGATCGTCCGGCTGCATGAGCTTGCAAAGACGGAGACATAGCAGCGCTTCGCGCTTCCCTCAGCTTTCTTGGATTCAGCTGCGATCGAACCAAGCTCGCTCAGACGCATCTTCGTATGGTCTGCACGAGCAGATCGCTCATGTGCATCCGGCGACGAGCGCAGTGCGCACCGTTCGTGAGCCATCGAACGTCAGCGCCGGTGTTGACCGGCGAACATCGGCGACGCCGATTGCGATCGATGCTGCGACGGAGACGGATACGTACTCGAGTCGGACGCGGACAACTGAGAAGTCGACTCGACTCAGCGATCGAACGCCGCGAAGGCCGCTCGCGCGGCAAAGAACTTGGCCGAAGCCGACCGGATTCGCGATGAACTCGGCTCGATCGGCGTCGCGATCAAGGACAACAAGGACGGCACGACCAGCTGGGAGCTGAAGCGATGAGCGTCTCCCTGCGCCCCTACGTTCCCGCCGACGCCCGTCGCTGCGCGGACATCTTTCGCTCGAGCATCGAGGAGCTGGCGGCGGACGACTACGACGCCGACCAGCGCGAGGCCTGGGCCTCGGCGGCCGACGACGAAGACGCATTCGCCGCCCGCCTCGCCGGCGCGCTGACGCTGATCGCCGTGATCGACGGCGCGGCCGCCGGCTTCGCCAGCCTCAAGGGCGGCGACGTCATCGACATGCTCTACGTCGACCCCGAGTTCGCCGGCCGGGGCGCGGGCCGCGCCCTCGTCGACGCGCTGACGAAGCTCGCGGCCGCGCGCGGCGCGAAGCGCCTCACGGCCGAGGCGAGCGAGGTCGCGAAGCCCCTGTTCGAACGCCTCGGCTTCACCGCCCAGAAGCGCAATCTCGTGCGCGTCGGCGACGAATGGCTCGCCAACACCACCATGACGAAATCGCTCGGCGCGGAGCCCGCTCCGCCGACCCGGCACTGACGAGGACCCGATGGCCCGAGAACGGCTCTATCTCTTCGACACCACGCTGCGCGACGGCGCGCTGACCACCGGCGTCGACTTCTCGCTCGACGACAAGCGCAACATCGCCGCCATGCTCGACCGGCTCGGGATCGATTACGTCGAGGGCGGCTATCCGGGCGCGAACCCGCTCGACACCGAATTCTTCAGGAAGAAGCCGACGAAGCGCGCCCGCTTCTGCGCCTTCGGCATGACGAAGCGGCCCGGCCGCTCGGTCGGCAACGATCCGGGGATCGCGGGCCTCCTCGCTTCGGACTCCGACGCGATCGTCTATGTGGCGAAATCCTGGGACTACCACGTGCATGTCGCGCTCGGCTGCACGCTCGAGGAGAACCTCGACTGCATCGCCGAGAGCGTCAGGGCCGCGGTCGAATCGGGCCGCGAGGCGATGGTCGATTGCGAGCATTTCTTCGACGGCTACAAGGCCAACCCGAAATACGCGCTCGCCTGCGCAACGACCTCGATCGCGGCCGGGGCGCGCTGGGCGGTGCTCTGCGACACCAACGGCGGCACGCTGCCGCACGAGATCGAGCGGATCGTCGGCGAGGTCGCGCGCGTGATTCCCGGCGACCGCCTCGCCATCCACGCCCACAACGACACCGGCAACGCGGTCGCCAATTCGCTCGCCGCCATCCGCGCCGGCGCGCGGCAGGTGCAGGGCGCGCTGAACGGCCTCGGCGAGCGCTGCGGCAACGCCAATCTCGTGACCCTCATCCCGACGCTCGCGCTGAAGGACGAGTTCGCCGAGCGCTTCGAAACCGGCGTCGGCCCCGAGGCGCTGCGCCAGATCACCCACATTTCGCGCGCCTTCGACGAGCTGCTCAACCGCTCGCCGAACCGCCACGCGCCCTATGTCGGCGCGTCCGCTTTCGCCACCAAGGCCGGCATCCACGCCTCGGCGCTGGCCAAGGACCCGCGCACCTACGAGCACGTGACGCCGGAGAGCGTCGGCAACCAGCGCGCCATTCTCGTCTCCGACCAGGCGGGAAGGTCGAACCTCCTCTCCGAGCTCAATCGACTCGGGATCGAGGCCGATCCGAACGATCCGCGCCTCACGCGCCTGCTCGACATCGTGAAAGAGCGCGAGGCGCAGGGCTACGCCTACGAAGCGGCCGACGCCTCGTTCGAGCTTCTCGCGCGCGGCGTGCTCGAAGGCGTGCCGGAGTTCTTCGACGTCGAGAGCTTCCATGTCGGCGTCGAGCGCAAGCTGGTCGCGCCGGGCGTGACCTATTCGGCCTCGCAGGCGGTGGTGAAGATCCGCATCGGCGACGAGCGGCTGATCTCCGCCGCGGAAGGCAACGGCCCGGTCAACGCGCTCGATCTCGCGCTGCGCAAGGACCTCGGCGTCTACCAGAAGCATATCGAGGACCTCGAGCTGCGCGACTATCGCGTGCGCGTCTTCCAGGGCGGCACCGACGCGGTGACGCGGGTGCTGATCGAGTTCGGCGACGGGGCGGCGAGACCTGGTCGACGGTCGGGGTGTCGGGCAACATCATCGACGCCTCGTTCCAGGCGCTGGTCGACGCGATCGTCTACCGGCTGGTCAAGCTCGGCGTGCCGGCGCAGTAGGTCGGCTTGGACTTACCGCCGGAGTCTAGGGCGGCGGAAAAGTGTGAGTTTGAGCTGGACATACATTTGGCCCGAGTGATTCGCTTGAACGCATGACGCCGGCCGAGCTGATCGGCACGGTTCGCAGATTGATTGACGAAGTGACGCCTTTGCGGGTGGAGAATGAGAAGCTCAGCCCGGCCATGGCGGGGCAGCGGGTCGAGAGCCAGGCGCTGAAGGACGAGAGTTGCGTGGCTGAAGCATTTGCCGCCTCGTCCGCCGCAAAAGCCTTCCGGCATGGAGAAGGCGACGGATCGGCCGGAGGGCGGGGCGAAGGGCAGCGAGGATGAGGCGTCGCGGCCCCGGTGTCTCCAAGCTGAAGATCGACCGGACGGTCATGCTGACGATCGAGGCTCCGGCGGGCTCGCGCCACAAGAGCTACGACTTCAAGATCTGATCTGAAGGCCGAGACGAGGCTTTATCGGCGCGGACGCTGGGAGACGCCGGACGGCAAGCGGCTGACCGCGCCGCTCGATCGGGAAATTGTCGGCGGCTGCGGCCCCTCTCCCCCTCCCCCCTCCCTCCTCCTTCTCCTCTCCATCATTCTTTGGGCGCCAAGCTTGAGAGCTTCCGCGCAGAGGACGATGCGGTGCTGCGGGCGGGGATCGAGATCCTCTTCGGTTGAGACAATTCTGCACGACAGAAATCAATCGACGCAGCTTTCGCTTCCTCTCGCGTGGCCGGCGCGCCTCGCGGGCGGGCGAAAGCGCTTCCGCCGCCGTCCGAGGTCCAGATCGCGAGGCGACGCTAAACGGGGTCGCAACCCTTTGAGAAGCGTGGAGTTCGACGCTAAACCGGCGCTAAACCGCTCAAGAGGGCTCAGGCCCCTCCGCGTGCGGCGAACACGAGCAGGATGCCGAAGGCGAGCACCGCGAGCGCCGCGGCGAATTCGAGGCCCCGCGCGGTCAACGCGAGCCGCGATTCCTCGCCTGCGGCGAAGCGCATCGCCGCAGATTTGGCGAACACCGCCATCCAGGCGAGCGCGCCGGTCGTGACCGCCGTGCCGAGCGCCATCGCGAAGACGGCGGCGACCCCGGCTGCGAACAGCCCCTGGGCCAGCGCAAACACCAGCACCAGGATCGCCCCGGAACAAGGCCGCGCGCCGGCCGCGATCACCGTTCCGGCGGCGCTGCGCCATGAGAAGGGTCCCTCGAGCGTCGAGGCGTCGGGCACAACGCAGCAATCGTCTGCAAGGGCGATCGTTGGCGGCGCAGCGCGGAACGCCGCCGCCGACAGGCTCCTCGCCGGCGCGCGCCAGGCGACGCCAGCGTAAGCGGGAGCCGAGGCGAGCGCCCGCGCGCGGGCGAAACGCCGTCTGAGCGCCAGGATCAGCGCGCCGCCCTTGCGCCAGGAAAGCCAGAGGCCGATGGCGGCGACGCCCGCCGCGCTCGCGAGCTGCAGCCAATCCGCGGCCCGGTTCATCTCGGACGCGGTGGAGTTGAGGATGAGCCCGGCCGCGCCGACGAGCGCGACGGCGACCAGCGCCTGCAGGAGCGCCGCCATGAGCGCCATGACCGCGCCGCGCCGGAGCGAACTTTCGTTGGCGAGCATGTAGGAAGCGATCAGCGCCTTGCCGTGGCCCGGACCCGCGGCGTGAAAGACGCCGTAGGCGAAGCCAAGGGCGATCAGCCCCCAGGCGGCGCTCGGGTCGCCATGCAGCGCATGGACCTTCGCCGCCATGAGATGGGTGAGTTGCGACTGTTCGGCCAGGAGCCAGCCGGTGATTCCCCCCTCGGCGCCGCCGCCCTCGCCGCCGCCGACCGCGAACGGGCGAGGCCCCTGCGCCAGCGCCGTCGCCACGCCGGCGAGCAGCACGGCGGAAGCCCAACACAATGATTTTGCAAACGCCTTCGTCATGGGCACGCGACGATGGCGCTGCCCGCCATTTTGAAACCGAAATTGGTCCCGGGCGAGAGATTGGTGAAGAACGATTCGGTGATTTTCGACTTGTCAGCCGGGTCGAGAGCCTTTGCTTTGGTGATGGAGACCGAGCAACCGGAAGGCGGCGAAATGAGACTGACCGGATTCTTGTCGTCGAACTCGAAATCGATGAAATATTCGGGGTCGGCGACGCGCAACGTCATGAACTTGACGACGGAGGCCGGGGTCTTGAGCGGCAGGGTGACGTGAAACTCGACCAGATGGTCGGGCCGCTCCTGCATCCAGTAATCGGTGACCGAGCCGAAATCCACCGTCTTGCCCGCGATCTTCAGCGTCGTGAAATAACCGATCTCGGCGAGACTGCCAGCGTTTTCGTGAGCGAGCGGCGCAAATTCGGCGCGCGTGACGAGTTCGCCGGGCTTTGCGAGCCCCTGCGTCGCGAAGGACGAATACATCTCGTCGAACACCCAGTCGTGAACGACCGCCGAGACCTTGCCGTCGGGGTTGAACGCGATCTGGCTCTTCACCGTCACCCAGACGTGTGGATGAGCGCTCGCAGGGACCGCCGCCGCGAGGCCGAGCGCAAGCCCGGCCGCCTTCGCCCGCCAATTGCCCGCCCCATAACCCAACGAACCGATTCTCCCGCTAGCGACCCCGCCGCGCCTCTTGAGAGCAAAGTGCGGCGGCTCGATGGCGGCGCGACGCGGCCTTTCGCCGCCCATGGTTCAGGGATTCTTAAAACAATCGTCGCAGGTTGGCGCGATGGCGCGTCGCGTTCGGCCATTCATCCTGGCGTTGGTCGCCGCTTTGTCCCTGGCGGGCTGCGGCTTTTTCGGCCGTCCGGAGCGGCCGGTCTGGCGGACCCAGGCGGAGAACGCCTGCTTCGCCCGCAAGCTCGTCGCCCTGTCCAACTATATCGTGTCCGCCGCCGAGATCGACGGCCCCGGCATCTGCGGCATGACGCGTCCGCTGAAGGTCTCGGCCCTCGGCGACGGCGCGGTCGGGGTCGACAAGGTGCTGACCATCGATTGTCCGATGATCCCCGCGCTCGAGGCCTGGCTCAAAGACATCGTCCAGCCGGACGCAGAGGCCCGGTTCGGCCAGAAAGTCGTGACGCTCAGCGTGTTCGGCGCCTACAGCTGCCGCTCGATCGACAACATGGCCGGCGAGCGCCTCTCCGAGCACGCCTTCGGCAACGCCGTCGACGTCGCAGGATTCACGCTGGCCGACGGGCGCGCGGTCGAATTCGTGCGCGACTGGAGAAAGGCCGGCACGCAGGAGGCGGCGTTCCTGCATGAGGCCCACGCGGGGGCCTGCCAATATTTCACCACCGTGCTCGGACCGGGCGCGGACGTCTTCCACTACAATCATATCCACCTCGATCTCGCCGACCACGGGGCGACCGACACCGGCCCGCGCCGCATCTGCAAACCGACGCCCGAACCGATCCTTCGGCCGCCGCCGGCCGCGCCTGACGGCCTGCCCCCGGCCCCGCAGATCGAGGAGCCGCTCGACGTCGCCCATGCCGGCGGCGCCCAGGCGAGCCGCGCGGTCGCCCTCGCGCCGATGTCGTTAACCGGACCGAGAGAAGGCCCGAACGGCGCGCTGCCGCCGCCCCTCGCCGATAACGACCCGGCTCCTCCGATTCTCCCGCCGGGCGCAGGGCCGAGCGTCGATTTGCAGCCGACGTCCTCGATCGGCGATCACGACGATTGAGGCCTCACCCTGCGTCATTCGCCCCGCTCGCCGCGTTCGGCGGCCTGTCGACCTCGCGCCGCAAATCGCTTGCGCCGAGCATCCGCCTGATCGCTTCGACGTTGGCGCGCGCGGCCTCGGACTGGAGGTCCGTCAGGCTCACCCGTTCAGCCTCGGCGAACTTTCCTTCGAGCGCGAGCACGAGCGCGAGGTCGCCCCGCATCCGGGCGTCGGCCTTCGGGCTCGCAACGGCTTGGCGCAACGTGCGCTCGGCTTCGGGCAATTGCCGGAGAGGGCGAGGGAAAGGCCCATGTTGGTCAGAACGCCCGGCTCCCCCGGCGCGATCTTCAGCGCGTCGCGATAGAACTGCATCGCGCTGGCGTGATCTTCCAACTGGTCGGCGACCGCGCCCTGGACCGACATGACGTCCCATTTCGGGTTGTCGGGCGTATAGGCGCGAGTCAGCACGTCCTTGGCTTGCGAGAGTTCGCCGGCGTCGGCGAGGGCTTTGCCGTATTCTCCGAGGATCGCTTCGTCCTTCGGCGATTTGACTGCCGCGGTTTGCATGACGGCCACGGCTTCGCGGTAACGTGTCAGCGCCCGCAACGCTCGGGCATAGTCGATCGAGGCCGATTTCTCGCCGGGATTGCGCTCGTATCGTTGCCGGCAATTCCCGGCGTAAGAGCGCAATTCAGCCTCGTCGGCAGGCGTGCCCGCCGAAGCCGGGATCGAGGCGGTGACGTCGCCGAAGTCGCGGCAGCCGCACATCGCCGCCGCCGCAATCGCCAAAGCCGCGCCCGCGACGGCTCGGCGGGTCAAATCTCGGAAGGCGCGCGATTGCGTCATTCGGAAAGGCTCGCGTAACCCGGCAACGCCGGACGAGCGGGCTTAGCCCGGCGAGCTTGCCTCAAGCTGCCGGCTGCGTCGCAGCACGGTCGAAGAGAGCTCCGAGCGCGGCCCATGCAGAAAGAGGAAGGCCGGCGGACGGCGCTCGGCGAAGCGTGACGCCTCGGTCTCCGGGACGCGCCAGGCCCCGAGCGCGACGGCCCGCGACTCGACATCGCCCGCAACGTGGAGCCCGGCCGGTCGATGACGACGATCGGCACAAGGTCCGCGATGGCTCGCCAGTGGCGCCAGAGATGGAACTGGCTGAGATTATCCGCCCCCATGATCCAGACGAACCGGACTCCTTGGCGCGTCGCGTGATCCAGGCCAGCGTGTCGTAGGTGTAGCGGGCGCCGATAGGGCCTCGATGTCCGTTATGGCGACGCGTGGGCCGGCGACGAGCCGTCGGGCGGCCTCGACGCGCGCCTGCAAGGCGGCGAGGTCCGCTTGCGATTTGAGGGGGTTTCCCGGCGTCACCAGCCACCAGACGCGATCAAGGCCGAGCCGCACGAGCGCAATGTGGGTAACGAGCGCGTGACCGTGATGCGGCGGATTGAACGAACCGCCGAGCAGGCCGATGCGCATCCCCGGCTGGAAGGGAGGCAGGCGCGGGATTCCAGTCACGAAGCCGACTGCTGGGCCAGCAGCTCCGCCTGACGCTCGGCGGTGAGCGCGTCGATGATCTCGTCGAGCCCATCGCCCTCCATGATCCGGTCGAGCGAATAGAGGGTCAGATTGATGCGATGGTCGGTCACCCGCCCCTGCGGGAAATTATAGGTGCGGATGCGTTGCGAACGGTCGCCCGAGCCGACCTGCGAGCGCCGCTCCTGCGCCCGCTCGGCGTCGAGCTTCTGGTTGCGGGCGTCGAGGATGCGCGAACGCAGGAGCGCCATCGCTTTGGCGCGGTTGCGATGCTGCGACCGCTCCTCCTGCATCGCGACCACCACCCCCGTCGGGATGTGGGTGATGCGGATGGCGGATTCGGTCTTGTTGACATGCTGCCCGCCGGCGCCGCTCGAGCGCATGGTGTCGATCTTGAGGTCGGCGTCGTTGATGACGAATTCCGCTTCCTGCGCGACGGGCAGAACCGCGACGGTCGCGGCGGAGGTGTGGATGCGGCCCTGCGTCTCGGTCGCCGGCACGCGCTGAACCCGGTGCACGCCGCTCTCGAACTTGAGCCGGGCGAACACGCCGCGGCCGGAAATCTCGGCTACGATTTCCTTGTACCCGCCGGCCGTCCCTTCGCTCATCGACAGCACCTCGACCCTCCAGCGCTTCGACTCTGCGTATTTGACGTACATGCGGAAGAGATCGCCGGCGAAGAGGGCGGCCTCGTCGCCCCCGGTCCCCGCGCGCACTTCGAGAATCGCATCGCCCTCGTCGGCCGCGTCTTTCGGCAGAAGGGCGATGCGGATCGCCTTCGCCATCTCCTCGGCCGCCGTCTCGGCGGCGGCGAATTCGGCGCTGGCCATCGCGCGCATCTCGGCGTCCAGATCGGGATCCTGCAGCATGGCGGCGAGATCCGCCCGCTCCTTCTCCTTGGCGCGATAGGCGCCGATCGCTGAAACGACCGGCTCGAGATCGTTGAGTTCGCGCGACAGCGCAGAATATTCGGCGCCGGACACGCCTTCGGTGAGCCGCGCGCCGATTTCCCGGTGGCGGCGCAGGATGAGATCGAGATTTTCGTTTGCGGCCATGGCTTATGGGCTCGAATGGAAGCGGCGCGAGGCGGATTGCGCCGCTAGAGGCGCACGTTGAAGCGCTCGGCCAGCGCATGCAGCGGCGCGCGCAGCGAGGCCTCGTCGCGGCCCTCCGTCAACATCGCCTCGACCTCGCGGGCGAGGTCGTGAATCTTCAGCGAGAGCGTCATCGCCTTGACCGGTCCGATCGAGGTCGCCGACATCGAAAGATCCCGATAGCCGACCGCCATCAGGGCCATCGCTTCCAGCGGCCGGCCCCCGATTTCGCCGCATAGCGTGACCGGGGTTCCGGCGCGCGCTCCGGCCTCCGCGATCGACCTCAGGGCTCTCAAGAACCCGACGCTCAGCGGATCGAAGCGGTTGGCCACCCGGCGGTTGTCGCGATCGACGGCGTAAAGGTACTGCATCAGATCGTTCGAGCCGACCGACAGGAAATCGGCGCACGCGGCGATTTCGTCGATCTGCCAAAGCAGCGAAGGCACTTCGACCATGACGCCGAGCTTGACCGAACGCGGCGGCTCGTAGCCGTGAGCGCGTTCCACGCCAGCTCGCGATCGAACAGGGCGCGCGCGGTCTTGAACTCCTCGACCGTGGAGACCATCGGCGCCATGACGCGCAGATCGGCGCCCGCCGTGGCGCGAATGAAGGCGCGAAACTGCATGCGCAAGAGGGCCGGGCGGTCGAGTCCGATGCGAAGCGCGCGCCAGCCGAGCGCCGGATTCTCCTCTTCGAAACCTTTCATGTAGGGCAGGAGCTTGTCGCCGCCAATGTCGAGGGTGCGGAACGTCACGGGACGATCGCCAGCCGCTTCGAGAATGGCGCGATAGAGACTTTCCTGCGCGCCCGGCCTCGGGAAGCGCGAGACGAGCATGAACTGCAGTTCGGTCCGGAAGAGGCCGATCGACTTCGCGCCGGTTTCGGCCAGATGCGGCATGTCGACGAGCAGCCCCGCATTCATGTGCAGGCCGATCGGCACGCCGTCCAATGTGATGGTCGGCACGTCGCGCAGCGCCCGATACTGCGCCTGCTTCCGTGCGCGCATGCGCGCCTTTTCAGCGTAGGCCGCCTCGACGTCCGGCGGCGGACGCAGATAAATCTCGCCGGCGTCGCCGTCGACGATGATCGCGTCGCCCTGCTCGACGATCTCGGAGATGTTGGGGATGTCGCTGACCGCCGGCAGCGCGAGCGCGCGCGCGACGATGGCGATATGGCTCGAAGCGCCCGCCTCCTCGAGCACGATGCCGCGCAGCCGGGCCCGGTCGTAGTCCAGGAGCGCCGCCGGACTCATCGAGCGGGCGACGAGAATCGCGCTCTCCGGCAGCTCGTCCGGCAGGAGGACGAGGCTCTGGCCGGCGAGCTGATGCAGGAGGCGATTGGCGATGTCGGTCAGATCGTGCAGCCGGTCGCGCAGATAGGGATCGGTCTGCCGTTGCAGTTTGGCCCGCGCGTCATTCTGGACCCGCTCGACCGCAGCTTCGGCGGTCAGACCCGAGCTTACCGCCTCACGCAGCCGGCGCAACCAGCCGCGGTCGTGAGCGATCATCCGGAACGCCTCCAGCACGTCGCGGTGCTCCCCGGACTTGCCGTCGTCGTTGCGATCGATGAGGTCGTCGACCGAGGCGCGCATCGCGCTGATCGCCGTCTCGAGCCGCTGAAGCTCCGAATCGACGTCGTCGGCGACGATCTTCGACACCGCCACCCGCGGCTGGTGCATGACCACATGGCCGAGACCGAGGCCGTCGGCGATGCCCTGACCCTTCAGGGACATCGGCCGCCGAACGGCGATCGGCGCGCCCTGCGACGCAATGCCCTGGAGTTCGCCCGAGGCGATCATCTCGGCAAGCAGCATCGCCGTGGTCTGCAGCGCCTCGACCTCTTCCTCCGAATAGGTGCGCCGCGCCCGGTTCTGCACGACCAGCACGCCGATTGTTGCGCCGCCGCGCAGCACCGGCACGCCGAGGAACGACTGATAGATCTCTTCGCCCGTCTCGGGCTTGTAGGAGAACGCCGGATGGTGCTGGGCGTCGGACAGCGCGAGCGGTTCGGCGCTCGAAGCGATGAGGCCGACGAGGCCCTCGCCCGGCTTCATCGTGGTCAGGTGGACGGCTTCACGATTGAGGCCCTCGGTCGCAAACAGCTCCATCGCGCCGTCGGCTCGCACGACGTAGAGAGAGCAGACCTCCGCCACCATGTTGGAGGCGATGAGGACGACGATGCGGTCGAGGCGCGCCTGTGCGGTGACGGGCTCCGCCATGACCTCGCGGAGCCGCCGCAGCAACAGACGCGGACCGCCCGGCGCGCGCATTCAGAATCGTCCTCTCCTGTCGCCTAACGGTATGTCGGCGCTTCCAACCATGCAATGAACGGGCCGAGTGCGCGCCGTCGTCCGGACGGGCGCCTGGGCCGTCCTTCCGGCGTCATTTGCGGTATAGAAACGATTTGCCGGCCCGGCAAGGGCGCGCCCGGGTTTCACGCGTTCATTTCGGCGCTGGTCGCCGCTCACGGCGCGCGCATGAGCGCCGCTGTGGCCGCGGCCACTGTCGCGCGCCTGGCGAGAACCTCGTCGAGCCAGTCCGGCCGCATCTCCGGGACCGAGGAAAGCAGTAGCTCCGTATAGGGGTGGTAGGGCGGCGCGAAGACCGCCGCCGTGTCTCCGCTCGCGACGACCTTGCCCTTGAGCATCACCGCAACCCGGTTGGCGATCCGCTTTACGGTGCCGAGATCGTGCGTGATGAAGAGATAGGCGACCCCCAGCTCGTTCTGCAGCTTCTTCAAGAGCCTCAGGATTTCCTCGCCGACAAGCTGATCGAGGGCGGACGTCACTTCGTCGCAGATGATGAGATCGGGCTCGGCGGCGAGCGCCCGCGCGATCGACACGCGCTGCTTCTGGCCGCCCGACAATTCGCTCGTCTTGCGCGTTATGAAGGTTTCGGGCAGATCCATTTGCCGCAGGAGCTCGAGGACGCGCTCGCGCACCTCGGCTCGCGACCGGTTGAAATAGAACGCGACGGGCCTGCCGATCGTGTCGAGCAGCGTGTGCTGGGGGTTCAGCGCGACGTCCGGCATCTGATAGATCATCTGCACCCGGCGCAACTGGTCCTTGGTCCGGCTTTGCAGGCGAGGCGGCAAGCTGACGCCGTCGAAGCGCACGTCGCCCGAGACGCGCGGCAAGAGCCCGTCACGACGCGCGCCAGGGTCGATTTGCCGGATCCCAACTCCCCGACCACGGCGACCGTGTCGCCCCGGCGAACCTCCAGAGTGACCTCGTCGATGACCTTGGGCTTACCCGGGTAGGCGGCGGTGACGTGATCGATCGCGAGGATCGGGGTCTCGGCGGCCGCGCCGGCCCCGATGAATTCATGGCCGGCGACCCGTTCGCGAACGAGGCGGCGCGTGTACTCCTCCTTCGGGTCCTGCAAGATCTGGCGGGCGTCGCCGAACTCGACCATCTTGCCGCGCCTGAGCACCATGATCCGGTCGGCGATCTGCGCGACGACCGCGAGATCGTGGGTGATGTAGAGCGCTGCGGTCCCGTGCTCGCGAATGAGCTTGCGAAAGGCGGCGAGGCATTCGACCTGGGTCGTGACGTCGAGCGCGGTCGTCGGCTCGTCGAATATGAGGATGTCCGGCTTCGCGACCATCGCCATCGCCGCCATGACCCGCTGCAACTGTCCGCCCGAGACCTGGTGCGGGTACCGGCCGCCGATCGTCTCCGGGCTTGGCAGATCGAGCTCCCTGAAGAGGGCGACCGCGGCCGCGCGCGCCTCGGACAGGCTCAAGACTCCGTGGCGAACCGAGGCTTCGCAAACCTGCTCCATGAGCGTATGGGCGGGATTGAACGACGCGGCGGCGCTTTGAGCGATGTAGGCGATCTTCGGTCCGCGCAGCGCGCGCCGTTCATCCGGGCCGATCGTTCGGATATCCTCGCCGCCGAAGATGATGTCGCCGCCGACGATGTGGCAGCCGCGGCGCGTGTAGCCCATCGAGGCGAGGCCGATCGTCGATTTGCCCGCGCCGGACTCGCCGATGAGGCCAATGACCTCGCCGCGCCGCAGCTGCAGGGAGACGTCGTCGACCAGCACCGGACCGTCGCCGAGGTCGGTGCGCACGGCGACGCGCATGCCGCGAACATCGAGGACGATCGAGCCGTCGCGGCGATCCCGAGCGTTGTCGGTTGTCGGGCTCACGCGCTTTCTCCCTGGCCGCGCGAATGGATCGACAGCATCCAGTCGACGACGAAATTGACGCCGATGGTGAGAATGGCGATGGCGGCCGCGGGATAGAGCGGCGCCGGGGAGCCGAAGTTGATCATGTCTCGATAGTCCTTGACCATGCTGCCCCAGTCCGCGGCGGGCGGCTGAACGCCGAGGCCGAGAAAGCTCAGGGCGGCGATGAAAAGGAAAGTGAAGCAGAAGCGCAGGCCGAATTCGGCCGTGAGCGGCGCAACGGCGTTGGGCAGAATCTCGCGCGTGACGATCCACCACCAGCCTTCGCCGCGCAGCCGCGCCGCCTCGACGAATTCGAGGCTCACGAGGCCGACCGCCACGGAACGCGCGAGGCGAAACACCTTGGTCGAGTCGAGTATGGCGATCGTCACGATGAGCACCGGCAGCCCGGAGCCGAGAACCGACAGGATCACGAAGGCGAAGATCAGCGTCGGCATCGACAGCAGGAGGTCGACGAGGCGCGACAGCGCCTGATCGACCCAGCCGCCGGCGACCGCGGCGGCGAAGCCCGAAAGGATGCCGATGCAGAACGACAGCGCCGTGATGACGAGCGAGAGGCCGATCGACATCCGCGCGCCATAGATGAGCCGGCTCAGGAGATCGCGCCCGAGATTGTCGAGGCCGAGCCAGTGCTGCGGGTCCGGGTCGGCCCAGGCGTCCCCGAGCACCGTCGTCTGGTCGTAGGGCGCGATCAGCGGCGCAAAGACCGCGACGACGAGATTGAGCGCGACGATCGCCAAGCCGATCTGGGCGGTTACGCTGAGCTTGTGTCCCAGGATGCGCATCGACCGGCCTCTAGCGCGGCTGCCGCAGACGCGGGTTCGAGAGAATGGAGAGAATGTCGGCGACCATGTTGAGCAGGATGAAGGCGGCGGCGAAGATCAGGCCGCAGGCCTGCACGACCGGCACGTCGTGCTTGGACACCTCGTCGACCATCAACTGGCCGAGGCCGGGATAGACGAAAACCGTCTCGACCACGACGACGCCGACGATGAGATAGGCGAGGTTCAGCGCGACGACCGAGATGATTGGCGCAAGCGCGTTCGGCAGCGCATGGCGGACGACGATGCGCGTCTTGGTCAGCCCCTTGAGGATCGCCATCTCGATATAGGGGCTCGCCATCACCGCCAGCACCGAGGCGCGCGTCATGCGCATCATATGGGCGACGATGACCAGCACCAGCGTCAGCATCGGCAGGAAGGCGTATAGAGCCGGTCGAAAAAGGACGTGTCCGAGGAGACGTTGGCGAGCGAGGGAAACCAGCCGAGATCGACCGCGACATATTTGATGAGCAGATAGGCGAGGAAATATTCGGGCACCGAGATGGTCATCAGGGTGACGACGTTGACCAGCCGGTCGAAGACTCCGCCCTGCCTGATCGCCGCCGCGAGGCCGAGGCCGACCGCGAGCGGAACCGCCACGACCGCCGCGTAGGCCGCCAGGAACATCGTGTTGGCGAAGCGCGGCGCGATCTCCTCCAGCACGTCGCGGCCGTTGGCGAGCGAATGGCCGAAATGGCCGTGCAGCGCGCCGAAGAGCCACTGGAGTAGCGCACAAACGCCGGCCGATCGAGGCCGAGGTCGAGGCGCAGCTTGGCGAGGTTCTCCGGGCGTGGCGTGATTCTGCAGGATTGCCGAGGCGAGGTCGCCCGGCAGGATTTCGGTGCCGATGAAGATGAGCGCCGACGCGGCGAGCAGCGTCAGGACCCCGAGCATGGACCGGTGGAGGATCAGTCTTCCCACGCTGGACCCGCCTCCGTCGTCCTGGCTTCAGCGGGTCTGCCGAGGCGCGCTCGACGGCCGCGCCGCGCTCGCTCTGCGGCGGGCCGGGCCGTTACGACTTCAGCCAAGCCTTCTCGAGAATCATGCCGTTGTCCATGTCGAAGCCGCCATGCGGCGTGTGGCCGCCGACCTTCTTGTTATGGGCGTCGAGCCAGTCGCGGAACGCGGGGATCAGCGCGCCGCCCTGCTCGTTCAGCATCGCCTGCATCTCCCAGATGTAGGGCTTGCGCTTGGCCTCGTCGGTCTCGGCGCGGGCGTCGGCGAGCAGCTTGTCGAACTTGTCGTCCTTCCAATGCGTCTCGTTCCACGGCGCGTCGCTTGAAGGCGACGGCGAGCATCTGGGTCGCCGCGGGCCGGCCGCCCCAGTAGCTGGCGACGAACGCGCCCTTCAGCCAGACGTTGTCGAAGAAGCCGTCGGCCGGCTCCTTCTTGACGTCGACCTTGATGCCCGCCTTGGCCGCGCTCGCCTGGAACAGCGTCGCCATGTCGACCGCGCCGTTGAACGCCGCGTCCGAGGCCTACAGCACGATCTTGGGGTCGGCGATGCCGGCCTTCTTGAATGGTAGGCCGCCTTCTCCGGGATCGTGCTTGCGCTGCGGCAGTTCCGTGTTGAAATAGGGATCGGTGCGCGGGATCGGATGATCGTTGCCGAGCGTGCCGTAGCCGCTGAACAGCGCCTTCAGCATCTGCTCGCGATCGGTGGCATATTTGAGCGCCATGCGGATGTCGGGGTTGGCAGTACGGCTCCTTGTCGACCTGCATCGCCAGCATCGTGAACCAGCCGCCGGGCGCCCGCACGATCTCGATTTTCGGCGTCTTGGAGAGCATCGCGACCGCCTTGTGGTCGACGCGGTTGATCGCGTCCACTCTGGCCGGAGATCAGCGCATTGAGCCGCGCTGAGCCGTCGTTGATCACCGTGACGTCGACGCCGTCGAGACAGCCGCGGCCCTGCTTCCAGTAGTCGGGTCGCTTCTTGAACACGATGCGGACGCCCGGATCGAGCTTCTCGAGCGTGAAGGCGCCCGTGCCGACGGGCTTGGCCCAGTCCTTGAAGCCGTTCGGCACCATCAGCAGGTGGTAGTCCGTGAAGGCTGTAGGGCAGGTCGGCGTCGGCGCGGCGAGCGAGATCTGGATCTGGTATTCGTCGAGCTTCTTGATGTCCGTGACGCCTTCATCGGCCCGGCGGCGCCGGACTTGGTGTCGCCGCGATGCAGGTTCAGCGAATAGATCGCGTCGTCGGCGGTGAATTCCTTGCCGTTCGAGAATTTTACGCCCTTGCGCAGATTGAAGATCCAGTCCTTAGCGCCGTTCTTCGGCTCCAAGCTTTCGGCCAGTTCCGGATGCGGCTTGCCGTCCTGGCCCCATTCGACGAGGCCGTTGAACAGCCCGTGGTTGACGTTGATCATCACCGAATCGTTGGTACGTGGTGACGTCGAGGCTGTCGGTCGTGCTGCCGCCGGCGAGGCCGAGCCTGAGCACGCCCCCTCTTGCGGGGCGTCTCGGCGGCGAGCGCGTCGGCGCTCGCCAGCATCGCTGAGATCGCGAGACTCGAAGCGCCGAGCGCGGCGGCGCGGCCCATGAACTCGCGGCGCGATATCGCGCCCTTGAGCAGGCGCGCGTTCCAATAGTCCAGTTCGCTCATCTGCGTTCCTCCTGTGTTCGAGCGCGACGATCCTCCGCGCCGTCCGCCCCGCGCCGCCGTCGTTTTTCCATTGTCCTGTTTGCCGCAGACCCTGTCAATCGGGAAAGGACGAGCAGCGGACCGCCTTGAGAGGTGGCCGCCCGGCCGCGCGAGGTTCATTTCGCGCCGGGTCGCACGAAGCGCGAGCCTGCGAGACCTTGCTCGCCGAGCTATCGCCGCCGCCGGCGCCGAGATTTCGCGCGTTGACTTGCGCCACAGCCGAGATTAGGGGTTCCGGCCTCGAATTGCCGAGCGAAGCGCTCGGGCCGGGTGGAGTGGTCCGGTCATGAAAATTCTCGTGCCCGTCAAAGCGGGTGGTCGACTACAACATCAAGATCCGCATCAAGGCGGACGGGTCGGGGGTCGAGCTCGCCAACGTCAAGATGTCGATGAACCCCTTCGACGAAATCGCCGTCGAGGAGGCGCTTCGGCAGAAGGAGGCGGGCAAGGCGACCGAAGTCGTCGTCGTTTCGATCGGCCCGGCCCAGGCGAGCGAGACCATCCGCACCGCTCTCGCCATGGGCGCCGACCGCGGCATCCTGGTCAAGACCGACGCGATCGTCGAGCCGCTCGCGGTGGCCAAGATCCTCAAGGGCGTCGCCGCCGCCGAGCAGCCCGGCCTCGTCATCATGGGCAAGCAGGCGATCGACGACGACTGCAACCAGACCGGGCAGATGCTCGCGGCGCTGACCGGCTGGGGGCAGGGCACCTTCGCCTCGAAGGTCGTCATCGGCGACGGCAGCGTCGAGGTACGCGCGAGGTCGACGGCGGCATGCAGACGGTCTCGCTGAAGCTGCCGGCGATCGTGACCACCGACCTGCGCCTCAACGAGCCGCGCTACGCTTCGCTGCCCAACATCATGAAGGCGAAGAAGAAGCCGATCGACGAAAAGACGCCGGCCGATTACGGCGTCGACGTCGCCCCCCGGCTCAAGGTTCTCAAGACCTCCGAGCCGAGCGGCCGCAAGGCGGGCGTGAAGGTGAAATCGGTGGCGGAGTTGGTCGCGAAGCTACATGACGAAGCGGGAGTGATCTGACCATGGCGACCCTACTTCTGGCCGAAGTCACTGGCGGCGTCCTGAGCGACATGACCGCTCGCGCGCTGACCGCAGCGCTCGAGATCGGGCAGCCGGTCGACGTCCTCGTTGCCGGCCATAGCGTCGGCGCTGCGGCCGAGGCGGCCGCCAAGCTCTCGGGCGTCGCGAAGGTGTGCGTCGCCGACGACCCTCTCTATGCCCATGCGCTGGCCGAGCCGCTGGCGCAGCTCATCGACTCGCTCGCCCTGGGCTATGACGCGATCGTTGCGCCCTCGACCGTGAGCGCGAAGAACGTCGCCCCGCGCGCGGCGGCGCTCCTTGACGTGATGCAGGTATCCGACATCACCAAGGTCCTCGGCACCAAGACCTTCGAGCGGCCGATCTACGCCGGCAACGCCATCCAGACGGTCGAGTTGACCGATCCGAAGATCGTCGTCACCGTTCGCACGGCCTCGTTCGGCGCGACGGGTCAGGGAGCCCAGGCCCCGATCG
>CAVYIZ010000018.1:0-78343 GCA_963768555.1 uncultured Alphaproteobacteria bacterium | reverse complement strand
GAAGGGCGCGCGCATGATGCAACGGATTGCTTGGATCTCGCCAGTCAAAGCGTCGCCCGGGCCGCATCTTGACTCGCCGGTTGCTGGCCTTTTCGCGCCGGCAGATGCTCGTCGCCAGACGGGTCGACGTGCGAGACCTGATCGCCGGACTGACCAGTCTCTTCGCGAAGACGGTCGGCCCACAAATCAACGTCGAGACGCGTCTCAAAACGGAATGCTGGCCAGTCCTGTGTGATCCCAATCGCTCGAAGAGCGCAATTCTCAATCTCGTCATCAACGCCCGCGACGCCATGCTTCCGAAAGGCGGCAACCTTCGTATCGAGGCGGAACACGAAACGCTCGATGAGAGCCAGACGGCGGGTTCGAGCAGCGCGAAGCCGGGAAATTATGTGCGGATTACGGTGACGGACACCGGGAGAGGAATGTGTGCAACCGGATTGATGGTTGACACTTTGGACCGGATACATGGTTGACACTTTTGGCCACTTACGCGGCCGGCTGTTGCTGCTGCTCTTCCTGTGGGATTGTGGGCAACGCCTCAGCGTTGTCCACAAGTCCACAGGCGGGCGGCCGCGACAATTTCCGGCGGCGAAGGCGGCCGCTTTTCGAGGAATCCGAGTTCGACGTCGGCGTAGCGAACCCGCAATTTCGCCCGCCTCGGTCTCCTCGATCGCCACGGGCTCGCCGACCAGGGCCTCGCTGACGAAGATCCAGGTCGCCGGCCCATTTGATCACGCCGTTCGAGCGCACGCGCCGCACGGCGCAGTCGTCCGGATAATCGGGCTCGCGCAGGGCGCAAGGATAAGCGCGATAGGAGGCGCGATAGAGCGCCGCCGGCGTCTCGAAATCCAAGGCCTCGTGCGGCCGTTCGTGGTTGTAGACGGCGCGGAACTCGTCGAAGCGGCGCTGCTGCTCGGCGAGCGTGGCCGCCGGCGGGTCGGCGGCGTCCGCCTTCAGGGTCCGGTGCATGCGCTCGTGGCGGCCGTTCTGCGTCGGTTTGCCCGGCTCGATCCGTTCGGGGCGCACGCCGAGCTTGATCCACCACACCGCAAGCCGCGACAGCCCGCCTGCGCCGACCGACGCGAACGGCGGCCCATTGTCCGAGCGGATCGCAAGCGGCAACCCGAACTCGCAGAACGCCGCGTCGAACACCGGGCGCACGTGCTCCCCGTCGGTCTGCGCCACCGCCTGGCAGCGCAAGAGATAGCGGCTCATCGCGTCGCTGATCGTCAGCGGATCGCCACGCTGGCGGTCGCCCGTCATAAACCAGCCCTTGAAGTCGGCGCACCACACCGCGTTGGGCCCGTCGGCGGCCAGGAACGGCGAAGAAAAGGGCGGACACCGCCTGCGCGGCCGACGCGATTGGGTCAGCCCCTCCTTGCGCAGCCAGTCGCCGATCGTGCTGAGCGCCGGCGGCGCGACATCCGGCAAGCGGTCGGCGAGCGTCCTGCGCAGCTTCTTGGGACCCCAGGTCGGATGCCGCTCGCGCAGCGCCAGCGCCGCCGCCACCAGCTCCTCGTCGCGCGCCCGCCCATGGCGGATCGGCGCGCGGCTGCGCTCCTTCAACCCCTCCGCGCCTTCCGCCGCATAGCGCGCCAGCCATTTGTAGCCGGTCTGGCGGCTGATCCCGAACGCGGCGCAAACCTCCGTCATCACCGCCTCGCCCTCACGCGCCGCAATCACAAATCGCATCCGCTCGTCCATCGCGCAGGTCTCACTCCAAGGCATCGGCGGGGCCCTCCTCGCCGTGCAATAGACCTGTCAACGATGTATCCGGTCCAATCCGTCAGCGATCTTACCAGATCGTACAAATGTCGGACGCCGTCCGCCAGCGTGCATTCGAGCCATTCTTCACCACGAAACCCGCTGGTCAGGGCACCGGCCTTGGCCTCAGCCAGGTCTACGGGTTTATCAACCAGTCGAACGGCGTGGTTCGTTTGGAAAGCCAAGAAGGGCGTGGAACGTAGTCCACGTCTATCTGCCGCGCGACGTCAATTCGCATGCGGAAGTTAAAGTCGCCGCGGCGTCGCCGATGCAATTCCCAAATCGAACGCGAGGATTTTGCTCGTCGAGGATGAGCAGCAGACCCGTCGATTGGTCGGAGAGGCTTTGCGGGAAAGCGGGTTGACGGTGGTCGAGGCGGGCGATGGCCCGGCCGCCTTGCGCGTGTTGCGTGAGCCGCGCCCCGACGCAGAAGGACCTCCGGATTTCCTGCTCGCTGATATTGGCCTCCCTGGCGGACTGAACGGCCGCCAGTTGTGTGATGCGGCGCGTCAGCTCCTTCCCGAACTGCCGGTTCTCTTGATCACGGGATACGCCGGCGCCGCCGCATTCTCCGAGCTGCCCGCCGGAGTGCAAGTGCTGAGCAAACCTTTCGATTTGGATGCGTTGGTCGCCAGAGTGCAGGAGATGCTCGCCGGGCGGGAGTGCGGGCGGACGAGCGCCGTTCGTTAAGGTGGCCATGTCCTGCGACGCCTGCTGGGGGCGCCCATTTCGACTGCTGCTTGGTCAGACCCAGAGTGTTGAGGAGTGCGGACGGCGGGATGCTTGATCGCCGTCGCAACTCCCGCGCCGACAGCGGCTCGATGAAAGGTGGGCGCAGATAGCTGTCATCGCAGCAAAGTTCGCAACTCCCGAGCCCTCAGAAAATAATCTATAATCTATTGCCAGGCTTGCGGGGATTGTTCTGTTTATGTTCTCGTGCCCGTCCTGAAGGAGATCACCGAGTTGTCCGGTTGTATTGAAGCCGTTCCGGTCGCCACCGCTCGCAACCCATCGGTCGAAGCGGTGCGCGGAGGCTTCAGCCGGGCGTGAAATCTTGCCCGGAGCAGGGGGCTGCGCGACCCTCGCGGCCCCTCAAAGGGCGGCCGCGGTCTCCAGCATCTCCAGCGCGACGCGGACCGAGGCCAGGCGCACATTGCCGCGGCCGATGTCGCCGAACCGCTCCTCGCGCGCGACCGTCGCCGCCCCGCGCCGGGCGCAGGCGAACCAGACGAGGCCGATCGGCTTCGCCGCCGTGCCGCCGTCGGGACCGGCGACGCCTGTCACGCTGACGGCGAGGTCGGCGCGCGACGCCTCGAGCGCCCCTTCCGCCATGATGCGGGCGACCGCTCCGCTGACCGCGCCGTGCGTCTCCAACGCATCGACTGGAACGTCGAGCAAATCCTGCTTGGCCTCGTTCGAATAGACGACGAAGCCGCGCTCGACCACGGCGGACGAGCCGGGAATCTCGGTCAGCAGCCCGGCGACGAGGCCGCCGGTGCAGGATTCTGCGGTTGCGATCTTCAGTCCCGAGGCGCGACAGCGGTCGAGAAGGGTTGCGGCGCGGGCGGTGAGGTCGGCGGGAAACATGGGCTCGCCAGGGAGAGGAAGAGGCGTGCAGTCTAGTGCCGGCGCGCGACGCGATCAAAGCGCCGCTCCGAGGACCCGGCTCCCCCGGGCCGTTCCCTCGCTCTGCCGCTTTGCCCCAACGCGGAAGAGCTGAGCTGGCCCGGCGTCAACCACACGCAATTCAACTTCCCCACAACCGGCAAACGTGTCACAAACGGATTCTGGGGAGGGAACGCTGCATGCTTCCGACGCCCAAATCGGCCTGTTTCGTGATCGTCGATATTTCCGGCTACACCAGCTTTCTCAATGGCGCCGAACTCGACCACGCGCATGACATCATCGCCGATGTGATGGACACCGTCGTGGGCGCCTGCGCCCGCCGTTCCGGCTCGCCAAATTCGAAGGCGACGCGGCCTTTATGTACGCGGTCGCCGACAAGGTCGACGGATCGCTCGTCCAGGACGCCGTCGAGTCGGCCTATTTCGCCTTCCGCAAGCGTCTCCGCAACATCAAGTTGTCGACGACGTGCCAGTGCGTCGCGTGCAGCGATATGCAGCGCCTGGACCTTAAGTTCGTCTGCCACCACGGCGAATTCATCAAGCACAGGATGGCCGGCCGGGCGGAACTCGCCGGCCGCGACGTCATCCTCGTTCATCGCCTTCTCAAGAACGCGGTGAACGAGCACCTCGGCGCCCACGCTTATGCTCTCTATTCGGAGTCCTGCGTCCGGGCGATGGGCGTCGACCCGAACGCGCAGGGCTTCTTCGAACACAAAAAGTCGATCGACGTCCTCGGCGAGGTGAAGTGCTGGGTGCGCGATCTCGAGGAGGCGTGGACGAAGGAAAACGACCGAAACCGCAACGAAGTGGCCCGCGACAAGGCGCTGACTGTGATCGAGTGCGACATCGCCGCCCCGCGCCCGACCGTGTGGGAGTATTTCATCCTGCCCAGCCAAAGGCCGAAATGGCGCGCCGCCGACGAGGTGCGGGAAACCTTGGCCAGCGGCCGCCGCGGAGTCGGCACGATCAACCACTGCATGCACGGCCCCGACGTCTTTGTCGAGGAGGTGAACGACTGGCGTCCGTTCGACTATTTGACCCTGACCACGCTTCCGCCCATGCCCGGCGCCGCGAAGGTGGTCATGACCTACGCATTCGTTGAAACCGACGGCGGAACGCACGTCGAGATCCGCGTCGCCAAGCCCAAGCCGAAAGAGGAGGCTTTCTTCACCCAGTTCGGCCCGGCCTTGCTGAAAATCCTCGAGGACGAACTTGCGACTCTCAAAGTCATGCTCGAGGGAGACAAGGGCCCTCCGGCGGCGGTCGAGGAGCCGCCTCTCCTGCATCGGCGAAGCGCTTCATGACCCAGCCCGTTCGAGCGCGCTGACTGCGCCGCGCAAGCGTCGCGGCCAGAACGCTCTTCACCTGATACTTTGTTTGGCGTCCCCGAATTTGGTTTTTCAAAGGTTTGCGGGTGCGTAGGGCATCTGACCTATCTGCTCGATCGTATTTCAATCGTTGAAATTGAAATCGAGCGGCAGGAAAACGTCGCGATGATTTTCGAGGTTGTGAACGACCGAGGCTTAGGACTGAAATTCATATGAATTCTGAAGGGAAAATTAATCGGGCGTATGTACGGGGATCAGAAGGAAAAAGCCAATGCAATCTGGACGAACCTTCAAGAGCGATATTTCAAGGTTGAGTTGAGAAACACCACCGAGAAAAGTATCAATCTCGACCTCTTTTTCCAAACGTTCTTCCGCGCAAAGTTTGCGGACAGTGAGAATGACTACGAAAAATTTGAGGGAGAGTACCATTACAAGGTCCGTGCGTATTTTGGCGAATTTGAAGACGACAAACTTCTGTTTGACCTGATTTCCGGTGAACTTAAAATTTTTGTGAGAGTTCGACTCGAAAGTTCATGCGGGATTGCAGAGCCTTCGCAACATGAGGCGGATGGAGGCGAAGCGGAGGAACATGAGGGCTGTGAGGTTGAGGTTCTCCCAGTCCTTGGCCAATCTTCGGCAGCGGTTGAGCCAGGCGATCGTTCGCTCGACGATCCAGCGCTTGGGCAACGCGACGAAGCCTTTTGCCTGATCGGATCGCTTGACGATCTCGATCTTGACCCGAGACAGGATCTTGGCGACCGCTTCGGCGAAGATCGGCCCTTGATAGGCGCTGTCGGCGAACAGTTTTTCGAGATAGGGGAACCGGCCAATCAGCGTCGAAAGCAGCAAAACGCCGCCGTCGCGGTCCTGAACATCGGCGGAATGAACGATGGCCTGCATCAGCAGGCCCTGCGTATCGACGAGAACATGGCGCTTCTTGCCCTTGATCTTCTTTCCCGCATCGAACCCGTGCGGATCGATCGAGGGCCCGCCTTTTTCCGCGCTTTTCACGCTCTGGCTGTCGATGATGGCGGCGGTCGGGCTGGCCTCGCGTTCGGCCTGCTCACGACACTTTTCGTAGAGCGTGTCATGGATGCGATCCAACACGCCATCAATGCCCCAGTCGCGAAAGTAACGATAGACGGTGCTGCGCGGCGGCAAATCCTTGGAAGATAACGCCATTGGCATCCGGTGCTCAGCACGTACATGACGGCGTTGAGCGCCTCTCGCATGTTTGTTTCGCGCCTGCGGCCTCCCCGCCTCGCCGGAGGAATGAGCGGTTCGACATGCGCCCACTCCTCATCCGTCAGGTCGCTCGGGTATCGCAAATGATCCCGCTTGTATTTCGCTCGGTTCTCGTTCGTCCACATTGGCGCCCCAAATCAGTGCGCCTTCTATGAAATCACAACCGATTCGATCGGACTCAACAACTTTCGGGCCAGACACTGAACCGTATCTCGAACTACGAACAACGTATGACCGTGCCTATCCGGTTAACGCCCATACCCACTACATGTAGGATGCATCCAATCGCCCGAATAGAGTTCTGCAAAGGTTGGTAACCGACGCCACCCGCGACACCGAGCAGAGAGCGAAGGCGTTGAACGGGTAGAAGCACGGTTGAACCGGAAAGTGAACTCGTTGAGGTAGGCTTGCAGATGCTTGGCGCTGACGCCGTGGTGGATGCCGTTCAGCCACGTCTTGAGGTTCGAAGACGAGATGGCAGATCGGCAGGAACTCCTCGGCCACCTCCGGGTCGCCGCATTCGGCAATCGCGTGGTGGTCGTAGCCCCGCTTGCGCAGGCTGGCATAGCCGCTCCAGTCGTCGGTGATGATGACCAGCGTCCCCGGCATGACGGCACTCTCGACAAATCTGGCCAGCAATTCGGCGCTGCGGTCGTCAGCGATGGACAGCCGGACGCGACCGGCATAGCGACCATCCTTCCGCTTGTCCTGCGCAGTGCCCGGCTCCCGGTGGCGGACCTCGACGGCAGCCGTCACCAGCGTCTTGTGGTGGACGCCACGGCCTTCGCCACAAGTCCGGCCTCCAACATAGGCTTCGTCTGTACGATCCGGTAAGATCGCTGACGGATTGGACCGGATACATCGTTGACAGGTCTATTGCACGGCGAGGAGGGCCCCGCCGATGCCTTGGAGTGAGACCTGCGCGATGGACGAGCGGATGCGATTTGTGATTGCGGCGCGTGAGGACGAGGCGGTGATGACGGAGGTTTGCGCCGCGTTCGGGATCAGCCGCCAGACCGGCTACAAATGGCTGGCGCGCTATGCGGCGGAAGGCGCGGAGGGGTTGAAGGAGCGCAGCCGCGCGCCGATCCGCCATGGGCGGGCGCGCGACGAGGAGCTGGTGGCGGCGGCGCTGGCGCTGCGCGAGCGGCATCCGACCTGGGGTCCCAAGAAGCTGCGCAGGACGCTCGCCGACCGCTTGCCGGATGTCGCGCCGCCGGCGCTCAGCACGATCGGCGACTGGCTGCGCAAGGAGGGGCTGACCCAATCGCGTCGGCCGCGCAGGCGGTGTCCGCCCTTTTTCTTCGCCGTTCCTGGCCGCCGACGGGCCCAACGCGGTGTGGTGCGCCGACTTCAAGGGCTGGTTTATGACGGGCGACCGCCAGCGCTGCGATCCGCTGACGATCAGCGACGCGATGAGCCGCTATCTCTTGCGCTGCCAGGCGGTGGCGCAGACCGACGGGGAGCACGTGCGCCCGGTGTTCGACGCGGCGTTCTGCGAGTTCGGGTTGCCGCTTGCGATCCGCTCGGACAATGGGCCGCCGTTCGCGTCGGTCGGCGCAGGCGGGCTGTCGCGGCTTGCGGGGTGGTGGATCAAGCTCGGCGTGCGCCCCGAACGGATCGAGCCGGGCAAACCGACGCAGAACGGCCGCCACGAGCGCATGCACCGGACCCTGAAGGCGGACGCCGCCGACCCGCCGGCGGCCACGCTCGCCGAGCAGCAGCGCCGCTTCGACGAGTTCCGCGCCGTCTACAACCACGAACGGCCGCACGAGGCCTTGGATTTCGAGACGCCGGCGGCGCTCTATCGCGCCTCCGATCGCGCTTATCCTTGCGCCCTGCGCGAGCCCGATTATCCGGACGACTGCGCCGTGCGGCGCGTGCGCTCGAACGGCGTGATCAAATGGGCCGGCGACCTGATCTTCGTCAGCGAGGCCCTGGTCGGCGAGCCCGTGGCGATCGAGGAGACCGAGGCGGGCGAATTGCGGGTTCGCTACGCCGACGTCGAACTCGAATTCCTCGACAAAAGCGGCCGCCTTCGCCGCCGGAAATTGTCGCGGCCGCCCGCCTGTGGACTTGTGGACAACGCTGAGGCGTTGCCCACAATCCCACAGGAAGAGCAGCAGCAACAGCCGGCCGCGTAAGTGGCCAAAAGTGTCAACCATGTATCCGGTCCAAAGTGTCAACCATCAATCCGGTTGCACACGTCTGGGATGCGTCACGGTTAGCTGAGACATCTGGCTGCGGTAATTGAACTGCAACCGGAGGTTTCGAAATGACGATTGATGCAGGGCTGAAGCCCGAGGGGCGCCGGAGCGCTCCCCCATAGCTGGCGCAGGCGCCCACTCGGGCGTCGAGGCAGGACCGAAGCGCTATTCGGTTCAACGCAAGATGGTGGTGGTGGCGCGTTTGTTGCGTGGCGAACCGTTGGATGTCGTCGCCCGGGAAGCGAATGTCTCGGTGGCCAAGCTGACCGAATGGCGGGACCGAGCGCTCGCCGGCGCGGCGTCAGCCTTGAAGGAACGCGAGCGCGACGACCGCGAGGATGAAATCGCCCGACTGAAATCCAAGGTGGGCGAGATCACCATGGACAACGAATTGCTGTCCGCCAAGATCGCCGCCATGGAGGCCAAAAGCCCTTTGGCCCGAAGGAGGTCGAGACGATGAGCCAGACGGTCTCGCCTTCCACGTCTCGTTGCTATGGCCTGGCGCGGGTCTCGCGCGCGTGGAATGTCCCGCGCGCCGGCGTGTATCGCTTTCTCAAGGGAACGCCATCGCCTGCGATCGCCCGTCGCCCCGGTCCGACAGGCCCTTGTCCGGATGCTGACCTGGCCGATCTTATCCGCCGGGAAATCGAAGCGTCCGACTTTCACGGCGAAGGCTATCGCAAAATATGGGCGCGACTGCGCGTTGCCGGGGTTCGCTCGAGCCCTCGCCGCGTGCGCCGGGTGATGGGAGAGAACGGCTTGCTCGCGCCCCATCGCGTCGGGCGCAACCAAGAGAAGACGCACGACGGAACCATCGTCACCGACAAGGTCAATGAAATGTGGGGAACGGACATGAGCCAGACCGTCACCCTCGAGCAAGGGCGGGCCTATGTTTTCGTCGCCGTGGAACACGCGAACTCAGAAATCATCGGCATTCACGCCGCGCGTTCAGCCAATCGCTTCGAGGCGCTGGAGCCGGTCCGGCAGGGGGTGCATCGGTGCTTCGGCTCCATCGCGCCCGGCGTGGCGCGTGGGCTCAAGGTGCGTCACGATCATGGCTCCAATTACATGTCCGGCGATTTCCAGGACGAGATCAAGTGTCTGGGCATCGAAGCTTCGCCGTCCTTCGTGCGCGAACCCGAGGGCAATGGCGTCGCCGAGCGCTTCATCCGAACCTTGAAGGAGAACTTGCTCTGGGTCCGGACGTTCAAAACCATCGAGGAACTGCGCGCCGAGCTCGTCGCATTCGCCAGGCGCTACAATGAAACTTGGCTCGTCGCGCGCCATGGATACAAAACGCCCGCGAGGGTCAGAGAGGAGCAAACCACGCCACGAATTGCGATTGACCCGACCCTCGCCAGCCGCCTTACCCTTGGCCGCCTGAGCAAGCGCAGCCGCGTGTCTCAAAACCGTGCCGCACTACACCGGTTGCACACGTCCACCTCAACATGCTCTCCGGCCCTGCCGCCAATCCGGTCCTGATCGGGTCGCACCATGCCCGCGCGGAGCTTGTGCAGAATGCCGAAGGCGGTCTCATATCGCGTCAGCCCAAGCTGCCGCTGAAACTGCACCGCCGACATGCCCTGCGTCTGGCTGGCAACCAGATAAGCCGCCCAGAACCAAACGCTCAGCGGCGTATGGCTGCGCTCCATCACGGTTCCCACGGTCAATCCCGTGTTGCGACGGCAATGGCGGCATCGCAAAACGCCGGGACGATTTTCAAAGCGGAACGGTTCCCCAACAGACCCGCAGTGAGGGCAGACGAACCCCTCGCTCCAACGGGACTTTTCCAGGTAGGAGGCACAGGCCGCATCATCAGGAAAAAGCAAGCGCAGTTCGGTAATGACACGATATCTTCGTGGCCGATATGGCGGCGGCTTGGCGCCGCCGCATGTTTGGATCGGGGTGTCTATTGAAGACGCGAAAAACCTCGTGCGGCTGAAGCACCTTCGCGCGGCACAAGGTGGCCCGAAGGGCCGGATGGGGTGCGGCGAGCAATATGGCTCGATGCAAGTTTGGGCTGCCGTTCGTGCAATCCAACTCGCGGTCGAGGCAGCGGACCACACCCCATCCGGCGCCACGCGCCACCTTCCGCAGCGGAGCTGGGGAAGGAAAGCCCCGGCGATTTGAGATGTGCGATCAGCGCTGCGTGTCGCTCGGCCTTCGTAGGCGCGAGCGCCGAAATGACATTGGCGCCGACGAGGTAGGCCAAAGATCCGCGTCGCGGAGCGGCGTCTCGTCTCGCTCGACGAGGTTCGCGTCGTCGACGGGGGCCGCCGCCAGAAGGCGGCCGAAGCTCGGAACGTTCGACAGTCGTCGCCATGTCTGCCAGGAGACGACGACCGCTTCCTTATGGCCGTGGCGGGTGATGACGAATTCCTCCCCGCGCAGGGCGTCGTCGACGACCGCGGAAAGCCGCGCCTTGGCGTCTTTCAGTTAAATCTGCCGCATGCGTCCATCCTATTTGACCAGTTTAGTCATATAAGGCGAACGACCCTCGTGTCGACGCGGCGGCTCATCGCTTTCTGCCGCCCGGCGGGAACAGGGCCGCCAGGAGTGGAACCCACTTTCCAGCATAATATTTCGGAGTCATCGTCCGCAGTGGGGCTTGGGCGGCAATGTGACGGCCGACTGGATCGTCGACATGGGGCCGGAAGGCGGCGACGGCGGCGAAGTCGTGGCCCAGGGCTCGCCTGAACAAATCGCCCGCAACCCGAAAAGCCATACCGGCGCGCACCTCAAGCCGGCGCTGGCGGGCAAGGCCGCGAAGACGCGGCGAAGCGCAGCCGAGTCACGCGAGCCCACGACCAATGAGCCGCCGTCAGAACGCCCCGCCGCTGACCAGCTCCCAAAACTCTTCGTTCGTATTGCGATGCGGGAATGGGATGCTCGGGACGGACGCTCCGAGGAAACGGCAGAGCGGCTCCCAACCTTCGGCGACATCGAACACCAGCAGTCGTTCCGGCGGAATAGCGGCGTGCACTTCCTCGGTGCGACGGCGGTAGGCGGCCAGGGCGGCTTCGGGGTCCGTGAACTTCCATTGCCCGACTATCCCCAGCCAGGCGTCCAACATGTCGTGGAAGTGCGGCGGCAGCTGCCTCTCGTGGTGGGTCGCCGTGAACTTTGCGATCGTCTGGGAAAAGCTGTTCCACCAGATTTCCTCCGGCCGCACCGTGAGCACGACCTTGGCCTGCGGGTAGGCGGCGGCGAGCTCCCGCCAGACAAGCGCGCCGGGCCAGTCCACCTGCGAACGATAGCCGGAAAACACGACATTCCAGTCCACCGGCTTCCCGGCTGCGATCGCCTGCCAGTGCGGAACCTGTTCCGGGTGGTGGGCGATTTCCTCCATGTGATGGCACGGGCCGAACCCGAGATGGTCGAGCGCGTTCTTCGTAGACATCGTGCCGGTTCGTCCGAAACCGGGGCCAATCACCTCGAGCGCCATGACGTTTTCCCCTCTTCGAATCCCATCGCCGCACCCGAGGCTTACCCAATCGAGGTCGCTGCGTCGAGCCCGCCGCCTCGCTTCTCCGTCCGATCTACTCGGGCAACCCAAGCAGGCGCGCGCCTTCGGCGAACCTTCCGGCGATCGACGGCGCCATCCCGATTTCAGAGAGGAGCCAATCCGCAGGCCCGGCCTCATTTCCAACGCCTGCTTCGCGGCAGTCGTTGCGTCGTCGATGCGGCCGGCGAGCGCCAAACAGCACGCCTTGCAATAAAGGAGAATGCCGAGCACACTGGAATTCGCTTGTCCGGCTTTACCGTACCAGGAAGCCGCCTCGTCGTAGCGCCCCTCATGCACCGCGACGATTGCGAGCGCCACAGGCGCCTCCCAGGCCAACAGGTCGAAAGGGCTCAGCCGCAGCGCGCGGTTGGCATGCATGGTTGCAGCGGCCGAAGCTCGAATTGCGGGCGATCACGAACAGCCATTTGATCCGCGACAGCCCGGTGATGATGTCCTCGACCATCCCGTCGACAAAATATTCCTGTTCGGCGTCGCCGCTCATGTTGGCGAAAGGCAGCACGGCGATCGACGGCTTGTCGGGCAATGCGGGACGCGCCGCGGCCTTGTCCTCGGACTTCGCCTCGACCGGCGCGACCGGTTTCGCCTGGGCGGGCAGTCCGACCTGCAGCGAATAGACCCGCACCGGCTCGGCGATGTTCTTAAGTTGGGTGGCGCCGAGATCGCTGACCGCCAGATCGAGCCTCCCTCTCACCTGACGATAGGCGTCTTCCGAAAGACAGATCCCGCCGGGCTTGGCGACGCCCTCCAATCGCGCGGCGATATTGACGCCGTCGCCCATCAGATCGCCGTCGCTCTCTTCGACGACGTCGCCCAAATGAATGCCGATGCGAAATTCGATGCGCCGGTCCTCCGGCACGCCTGCGTTGCGCTCGACCATGGCGTTCTGGATCTCGACAGCGCAACGAACGGCGTCGACGACGCTGCGGAATTCGACGATCGCCCCGTCGCCGGTGCGTTTCACCATCCGGCCGTTGTGGACGGCGATGGTCGGATCGATGAGATCGCTGCGCAGCGCGCGCAGCCTCGCCAGCGTGCGATCCTCGTCCGCGCCCGCGAGGCGGCTGAAGGCGGCGACGCCGGCGGCGAGGTGGTGGCGCAGGGGACGCCCGAGCAGATCGCCCGCAACCCGCGCAGCTACACGGGCACCTACCTCAAGCCGGTGCTGGCGAGGAAGGGGACCAAGGCGCGGCGCAGCGCGGCGGAGTAGGGGGCCCTCCTCCCGCTCGCCGCGTCCGGCGCCTTTTTGCCGGCGGCCGGCTTTCCCTGGTTACAAAATCTCGTTTTTCGGCCCTCCTCGGTGAAAAACGCTCCGAAGAAATGAAGGATTCGAGCAACTTCCTGGAGAATTCCCTGTGCGGTGGAACAGGGAAATAATTCGGCTTATCAGGGAACCAAATTGCGCATCGGCGCGATAACGGGGAATTGCGGGGCAGTCGCGGACGTCGCCCGATCCGGGTCGAAAAACTACTCCAACAGCCAGGCGGCGCCGCCGATCACGGCCACTGCCGCGGCGGCGACGCCGGAAAGAACGGCATAAGCGCCCTTTGCCATTCCCTCGATGTTTTTCTTGAACTCGGCGTGGTCGGGCCTTCGGATGCAACGTCAGCAGCACCTTCGCGTGCGGAGAGGCCTGAAGGAGTTCCCGCCAGGCGGCGCAGCCGGGAAAATCGACGGTCGCCGTGTATTTCGACAAGACCTCGTCCCAGTTCTGCCGGGCGCCCGGCGGCAAATTGGCGATCCTGCGCAAGACATCAGGTTGGGTCTTTTTCTCCTTGTGGCCGGAGGCGACCCGAAAGACTGGGCTGAATGTGCCATTCAGGACGACCGCCGCTGCACTCGCCGGGACACAGTGCCCCGTCCCCATGAGCGCAGCCGCTGAAAGACGACATAGAGCAGCGGGATCGCAAACACGCCGAGCGCGGTCGCCGCTATCATTCCGCCAAACACCGCGGTGCCGACGCCGCGCCGGGTCAGCATGGCGACGCCGGTCGCGAAGACGAGCGGCGTAAGGCCCAGCACGAAGGCCAGGCTCGTCATCAGAACCGGCTTGATGCGCATCCGCGCGCCCGTGATCGCCGCCTCTTCGACCGACGCGCCGTGCGCGTGCTGATCCATGGCGAATTCGACGATGAAAATCGCATTCTTGCTGGCGAGCGCAATGAGAACGACAATGCCGATCTGCGCGAAGAGATCGTTGCTGAGGCCGCTCAGCCGGAGCGCCAGCATCGCCCCGAGCAGTCCGATCGCAATCGAGAACAGCACGGCGAGCGGCATGCTGAGGCTCTCATAAAGCGCCACCAGGAACAGATAGGCGAACGCGACCGCGACGCCGAGTATGTAAACCGTCTGTCCCGCCGCCTGTTGCTCCTGCAGCGCCGTGCCGGTCCATTCGAAGGCGTAGCCGGGGGGCAGCACCTTCTGCGACGCCCGCTCCATCGCGGCGAGCGCTTCTCCCGAGCTGCGCCCCGGCGCCGCCGTGCCGTTGAAGTTGATGGCGCGCAGGTTGTTGTAGCGGGTGATCAGCTGCGGACCGACGACGACCTCGGCCGTCATCAGTGAGCGCAGCGGAATCATCTCGCCCTTGGCGTTCGCCACATTAACTCGAAGGATGTCGTCGAGGCGACTTCGATCGCTCGCGTCGGCCTGGACGTTGACCAAACTCGGCCATAGGCGTTGAACTGGTTGATGTAATAACCGCCCATCGTCGCCTGCAAGGCCTGGAAGTCCACGTGTTTCGAGGCCGCCACTCTTCGAATTTCCTAAGTCGAGCACCTCATAGCACTCGCTGCTCCGCCGGTGCCCTACCTCCCGCGACTTCGTGCCTCGACGCTTTTTGGACGCCGGCCGGCTGCGCATGCGAAAACTCTCGGTGTCGCCGGCGTCCAAAAACCTGTACAATTCCGGCCCTCCAGGACCGACCCAAGCGGGCGCCAATGTCTAATTCGAACCACTAGGCCGCGCCGGGCGTCCCGGTGCATAGTGTGGCCCATCGGGAGGACGACATGGAGCGCACGCAGGTGGCGATCATCGGCGGCGGCCCGGCGGGCATGCTCCTGTCGCATCTGCTTCACCTCAGCGGAATCGAGAGCGTCGTGCTCGAGCGGCAGACGAAGGCGCATGTGCTCAAGCGATCCGCGCCGGCGTCCTCGAATAGGGAACGGTCAGGCTCCTGCGGGAGGCGGGCCTCGGCGAGCGGATGGACCGGGAAGGCCACGCCCACGACGGAAGTTTGATCGCATGGCAGGACCGTGAGCCGTTTCTGATCAACACAGTCGAGCATTGCGCCAAGCCGATGTTTTCGTACGGCCAGACGGCGATCACCGAGGAACTGTATCGGGTGCGCGAGCGCGACGGCGGACGGATTGTCGACGAGGCGGAGAACGTCCGCCTGCTCGATGTCATAGGCGAGACGCCGAAGGTCGCCTACGAGAAGGCCGGACGCCCCGACATGCTCGCCTGCGATTTCATCGCCGGTTGCGACGGCTTCCATGGCGCCGCGAGGAAGAGCATCCCCATTTCGGTGCTGTGAACGTTCGAGCGGGCCTATCCGTTCGGCTGGCTGGGGATCATGTCGGAGACGCCGCCGGTCGGAGACATCATCTACGCACGGCACGAGCGCGGCTTAGCGCTGGCGTCGCGGCGAAACCCGATGCTCAGCCGGTACTACATTCAGTGCGACCTCGGGACCGAGATCGCGGAATGGCCGGACGAAAGGTTCTGGGAGGAGCTGAAGCGCCGGTTTCCGACCGAGATCGCGCAGAGGATCGTGACCGGTCCGTCGATCGAAAAGTCGATCGCCCCGCTGCGCAGCTTCGTCGCCGAGCCGATGCGATACGGGCTGCCTCTTTCTCGCCGGCGACGCCGCCCACATCGTTCCTCCGACTGGCGCCAAGGGCCTGAACCTCGCGGTCTCGGACGTGTTCTACCTCCATCGCGCTCTGACCGCCCATTTCGACAAGGGCGACGACCGCTATCTCGACAGCTACTCGGACATGGCCTTGAGGCGCGTATGGGGAGCGGTGCGTTTCTCGTGGCAGCTGACCAAGCTCCTGCATGTCTTCCCCGACGAAGACAGTTTCGAGACGCGGATCAAGCTGAACGAGTTCGATTATCTGCAGGCGTCGCCGCACGCTCAGGCGGCCCTGGCGGAACAATACGCCGGAATGCCGTTCGAGAGCTGAAGGCCCGCTGGCCTCAGAGCCGCGAGAGAACCGGCAGCCTCGGCGCGACGGCGTAGTTGAGCTGGATCAGGATGATCAGCACAATTCCGAGCGTCACGTCGAAGAGGCCGACGACGGCGCCGACGGCATAGAGCGATTGGGCCAGGACGATGCGCCGTCGTATCGCGCGCGAAACTTCGCCGTGCGCATCCTCTCGGATCAGCTTCGCCCGTTCGGCGTAGGCCCAGGTGGCGTAAACGCTTGCGCCGAGAAGCAGAGATGTTGGCCCAGTAGATCAGGAACGCGGTGCGGAAGGTGAAGAAGTCGGCGAGCAGGCGGGTCGAGAACGGCAACGCGGTGATGACCGCGAGAAAGACGAAGTGCAACCAGGTCAAGTCGCGGTTCGAGCGCTCGAGTTGGTTCAGCTCCGTCTGTTGGGCCGACCCAGAAGATGCCGAGCGTCAACAGGCTGAGGAGCCAGGGTAAGAGCCTCGGCGCCGAGGCCGCCAGGGCGGCGAGCAATTGCGCCTCGGTGTGAATCTCGCTGACTTCGGGGGTGTGAAAATCGAGCACCAGCACCGTCGCCGCAAAAGCGAAAATGCCGTCGCTGAGCGCCTCGATGCGGCCGACGTCGCCGCCGGCGATGCGATTGTAATGCATCTCCATGCGGCGACCATCGCCGTTGGCGGGAGGCGGGGTCAACCGGAGGCCGCCGTTCCCGTCGGCCTCCGCTCCGCCAGCAGCCGCGCGATATGCGCGCGCAAGTCCGCCACCCCCTCGCCGCTCCGGGCAGACGTGAACAGCACCTCGGGAAAAGCCGCGGCGTGCTTCCCTAAGCCCTCCAGCGTCGCCGCGATCCGCCCGCTCTGCTCGGCCGCCTTCACCTCGTCGCGTTTCGTCAGCACGATGGCGTAGGAGACGGCCGAGGCGTCGAGCAGCCGCATCGTCTCGTGATCGCTCTCCTTGAGCCCGTGTCGTCCGTCGACGAGCACGAAGACCCGGAGCAGCGTCGGCCGGCCGCGCAGATAGTCGCGCACGAGCCGCCCCCATGAGGCCGACTTCGCCTTGGCGACGGCGGCGTAGCCGTAGCCCGGCATGTCGACCAGCGTCGCCTTGCCGTTGAGATCGAAGAAGATGAGCTCCTGCGTGCGCCCGGGCGTGTGCGATGTGCGGGCGAGGCCGTTGCGGCTGGTCAGCGCGTTGATGAGCGAGGACTTGCCGACGTTCGAGCGGCCGGCGAGGGCGACCTCGGGCGCGCCGATCGGCGGCAGGCCGTCCGAGCGCGCGGCGGCGAAGAAGAAATCGCAGGGGCCGGCGAACAGCTTCCGCCCGGCCTCCGCCCAGTCCGGCGCGGCCACGACGTCGTTCATGCACCCGGCGTCTTGGCCGCCGGCTTCGCGAGCATCTTGCTGAGGTTGTCCCACAGCTCGACCTTCACCCCGGCCTTTCTCATGATGTAATATTGCTGGATGATCGTCAGCGTGTTGTTCCACGTCCAGTAGATGACGAGGCCGGCCGGGAACGTGCCGAGCATGAAGGTGAAGATCACCGGCATCCAGGCGAACATCGATTTCTGAACGGGATCGGCGGGCTCCGGGTTCATCTTCATCTGGAAGAACATCGACACGCCCATGATGAGCGGCCAGATTCCGAGATGGAGGAAATGGCCGAACACGGGCAGGGCGGTCGGGTCCCAGGGAACGAGCCCGAACAGCGTGAACACGTTGGTCGGATCGGGCGCCGACAGGTCCTTGATCCAGCCGAAGAACGGCGCATGCCGCATCTCGATGGTGATGAAGATCACCTTGTAGAGCGCGAAGAACACCGGGATCTGGATCACCATCGGCAGGCAGCCGGCGACGGGATTGACCCCCTGGCGCTTGAACAGCGCCATCTGCTCCTGCTGCTGCTTGACCTTGTCGTCGGGATAGAGGTCCTTCAGCGCGGCGATCTGCGGCTGGATCTTCTTCATCTTCGCCATCGAAGCGTAGGAGCGGTTGGCGAGCGGGAAGAAGACGAGTTTGACCAGGACGGTGACGATCAGGATCGCAACGCCGAAATTGCCGACGAATTTGTAGATCGTGTCGATCAGCCAGTACATCGGCTGTGTGATGAAGTAGAACCAACCCCAGTCGATCATCAGATTGAATTTCTCGATGCCGTACTTGGCCTGGTAATCGTAAATCGTGCTGACCTCTTTCGCGCCGGCGAAAACGCGCGTCGTGTTGTCGTACGATGCTCCCGGGGCGACCGTCTTTTCGGCGCCTACGAAATCGGCCTGGTAGTCTTCCGGCTGGCTGGTTCCGCTGGCCGTGTAGCGGGCCTCGATCGGCGCAGTCTGGTCGGGGATAACGGCCGAGGCCCAGTACTTGTCGGTGAAGCCGAGCCAACCGCCGTCGCCCTTGTACGTCTCGGCCTTGCCGGTGGCCTTGTCGATCGAAGCGTAGGTCGGCGCATGTTCCTGGTCGCCGATCACGCCTTCAAATCCCTCGTGCAGCACCGAATAACCGGCGACCTGGGGCATGCCGTGGCGCAGCACCAGGCCATAGGGCCGCAAAGTCACGGCTGCATCGCTCGAATTGGTGACCGAGTCGGTGACCGTGAACATGTATTTGTCGTCGACCGCGATCACCCGCTTGAAGACGAGGCCGGCGCCGTTGTCCCAGGTCAGCGTCAGCGGGCGCTCGGGCGTCAGCGTCTTTTCGTTGGCGGTCCAGACGGTATCCAGAGTGGGCGTCTTGAGGGCGCCGGCGCCGGCGCCGACATAGCCCGAGGTCGCCCAATAGGCGTCCGGCGCACCGCTCGGCGAGAACAGACGGACCAGCGGGCTCTTTTTGTCGACGGTCTCGTGATAATTCTTCAGAAGGAGGTCGTCGAGCTTGCCGCCCTTGAGGTCGAGCGAGCCCTGGAGGCTCGGCGTGTCGATGGCGACGCGAGGATTCGCCTCGAGCGCCTGGGCGACCGTTTCGGTCGCGACCACGCCGGGCGCAGAGGCGCCGCCGGGCGCGGCGACGCCCGCCTGCTGCGGCTGAGCGATCTGCGACGGCTGTTCGGACGTGACGTTCGGCTGGGTCTGGCTCTGGGTCTGCGCCTGGTGCTGGCGCTGGTAGGCCGGCCCGGCGTAGAAATACTGCCACCCGGCCATCACTAGGACCGACAGGGCTATGGCGAGAAAGAGGTTTCTCGTGTCCTCGGAGTTCATGATCGCCTGTCTCTGCCCTTTGCCGATGTCTGCGCCGCCGCCGGCCGGCTCTTGTCTCTCTCGTTGCGCTGAACGGCGCGAAAAGCCCGGCGCAGGTCCTCGACGAGCGCGGCGAACGACCGCGCAAGAGCCTCGCGCCGGGCAACCAGCACGTAGTCGTGATCGGCCTCGGCCTCAAGGTGGCGCGCTGCGCGCAACGCCTCTTTCAGCCGGCGGCGGATCCGGTTGCGCACCACGGCATTGCCGACTTTCCGGGTGACGGTGAAGCCGACGCGGGGCCCCGTCGGGCTTTTGTCGCCTTCCTCGCGGCGGATCGCCTGCAGCGTGAAGGCCTCCAGTCCCTTTCGTCGGCCGCGCGCGACACGCTGAAATTCAGCGCGCCGCCTCAGGCGGCCGAAGGCGTCGGCCGCGGGGGCCGCTCTGTCGAGGACTTGCGGCTCCATCGGCGGCGTCGCATCGGCGGCAAGGTCACGCGTCGGTAAGCGCCGGTCGGCCGTCCCGGCGATCAGGCGGAAAGCTTCTTGCGGCCGCGGGCGCGGCGCGCGTTCAACACCTTCCGGCCGCCGACCGTCGCCATGCGGGCGCGGAAGCCGTGGCGGCGCTTGCGAACGAGCTTGCTGGGTTGATAGGTCCGCTTCACGATCGGGTCTCCAGAGTCGACGAGGCGCTTGAACGCGCGCAGCCGGCCCTCGTCGCGATGCAATCGGGCGGCGAGCCGGGAAAAGACTTTGCGGCGCTTTCGCGCCGGCGCGCGGCTTATGCGCCGCCGGGCTGGTGAAGTCAATCGCCGGCCGGCCCGGGGGTGCGATCCAAAGTGATGCAATCATGCTGCGGATTTTTGTGATAGGGAGGGGCGGTTTTGATTTGCGGGCGAGCTGTTTTGGCCGCGCTTGCTCCAATAGGCGTCCCAGTCGCCGTTGATACGGGTGACGCGCAGGGCGAGCATGGCGTCGGCGCGCTCGACGCGCCACCAAGCTCCTGGCAGCTTCAGGCGCTTCTGTGCGATATAGCGATGCGCGCTTTCGATCTCTCCGGAGCCGATCGGCAGATCCCTGGCCAAGGCGTCACGATAGTCGAGTTGGTTTTTCCGACCGCTCAAATAGCGATGGCAAGTTCGGACGGGAGCTTGATCGTCGGCCAACTGCGGGGGCTCCAAGTGACGAGCGAGCGCCTGCAGCGTCTTCTCCAAATGCCCTGTCTTGAGAGCCTCCTTTTGCGCCTCCATCCAGGCCTCTTTCGCGGCGGCGTCTGGCGCAATCGCCTTGACGGCGGCGCTCAAATATTCGCAAACATGATAAAAATCAATCAAATAGCCGCCTTGTGGGCCGAATTGCGCTTCCACCTGACCCACGATCCAGGCCGCTCCGTCCCCGACCGCGTGAACGCGGGAATTGGCGCCGAAGCCGGCTCGAACCGCGCATCCGAGAAGTTGCCGTCCGGCGGTTTCGACACCGCCCTCGATCGCGCCGGCATAGATTGGCGTCCGGCTCCCCTTGGCGTGCGCGAGAGAAATCTTGGCTTCTCTCCACGACAGCGTCTTGCCTTTGCGCTTGTCCTTCTGGCGGGCGTCCGGCTCCACGATGGGGATCATGCCGCCATCGGTTTCAGCAACAATGTCCTTGTGACGCCCTGGCGCTTCGGGAAAATCTAGCGAGATCTTGCCGGCTTCGAACATGTTTCCGGCATGGCCGAGTGTAACCCTCTGGATCGTGCTCTCTCCGATCTCGAAGCCGTAGTGCTCGCGCAACTTGGCGCGCGCCAGAGCGAAAGGCTGATCCGCGGCGAAGTCGACGATCGCGCGCTGTAGTGGGCCTGAACAACCCCGAGAAACGACTTTCGCGCTGCGCATGAACGGGCGAACGCGCTTCTTCTCGAACCGGTATTGCGGCTCTAAGACCGCGACCTCGCCGAATTTCGTATGCCAGCGGAGTTTTTTTTACCTTGGCGATGCATCTGAGCTTGTCGACGAATTTCTCGTTCCGTCGCTTCGACCTGGTTCTCGGCCCATCCCTGCATCGCCTCCCGCCCCAACAGCCGCATCTCCTCCACGATCCGCTCCTCGACCGCATCGGCCTCCTTGAAGTTTCCCTCGCTGTTCTCTATCGCCCCAATTATCGACGCGAATCGATCGCGAAGACCAGGGTGCGCCTTGAGACTGGCCAAAATCGCCTCGTCGCTTAGTGTAGCGGCCGTCATCTGTTAAATTCCCATCCGTTTCCAAATCCGAATCTTACTCCGCATCACTTTAATCGCACCCCCGGCCCGGCGCGTCGCCATCCCCAAACTGCTGGACCTGCTGGCCATCGAGGGGGCGATCATCACCATCGACGCCATGGGGTGTCAGCGCGACATCGCGCAGAAAGTGGTGGAGAAGAAAGCAGACTACGTGCTAGCGCTGAAAGGCAACCAGGGGTCGCTGCGCGAGGACGTGGAACTGTTCGTGGCCGAGCAGAAAGCCGCCGGTTTCAGGGACACAACGATCAGTCGCGACCAAACGGTGGATGGCGATCATGGCCGCATCGAGACCAGGACCACGACCGTCATTCACGACATCGGCTGGCTGCAGGAGCGCCACAACTGGCCCGGATTGAAGACCGTGGTGGTGGTCGAAAGCGAGCGGGAAACCGGCGACAAGATCGAGCGGGAGACCCGCTTCTACCTGACGTCGCTGGCGCTGATGGCGTGCATGCTAGGACCGATCGTACGCAGCCACTGGGCGATCGAGAATAGCCTGCACTGGATCTTGGACATGGTGTTCCGCGACGACGAGTGTCGGCTGCGAACCGATCACGCACCCGCCAACTTCTGTACGATCAAGCACATGGCGCAGAACCTGATCCGATTGGCTCCCGGAAAGGCTTCCCTGCGGCTCAAGCGAAAGACCGCCGGATGGGACGACGACTTCCTCGCCAGCCTGATCACGCGGTAAAAAAGCTTCACCCGATTCCCCTGGGCCCGGCGCCTCGCCTCGCGGGCGGGTTTTGCGACCGCCGAACGGACGCGATCACGGATGCGTCGGGAGCGCTCCACAGGGCTCTCGGCGGGGCAGTCGAAAGTGAGAACCCAGCGTTCCGGCGCGACGCCTTCCAGCCGGCAAAGCAGGTCCCCGAGCCCAAAACAGGGGTTCATGCCCGACGTCTGGGATCTCCCTTTTCCGCTCCTGTTACGCTCCTGATAGGTGCCTGGTATGCTCCTGATACGCTCCTGTTCCGTCCCGCGTTTTCCCTATTCTTTCTTCCGCTTGCATTGCGGGCGTTTTGCTCGCCCGACCGTCTTTCAACCGTTCTTGACGCCGTCTCCGGGCGGGATCGGCAGCAGCGGCGCCGCCTTCCGGCGGCATCCGACCCGTGCCCACAAGACCTTGACTTTTCAGAAGTTCACACGTATGATTTGCATCTGTCCGAAGCGAGACGGGATGCGCTCCTCCGATGTCGGTTTAACGCCGGAGCCCCATTGGCGTTAGGCAAGCGATTGAAAAAGCTCAAAACGGCAATGGGCGGCTCTTGCCAAAAGTTGGCATGGATTTGAGGTCGGCCGCTCCGGATTGGGGTGGACGCCACGACCGCGAGGCGTCGGCGCCGCTACGTCCCATGGCTCGGGATTTCACTTGCTGGGACTGACGATATCCAGGCAATCATGCCGGCCCTCGTCCAGGCAATTCTGCAATCTCCGTTGCCTGTCGATCGCAGTGAACGCCCAATAGGCGAGCAGCGCCAGGACGACGATCGCGATCAGCGCGGCGATGTTCGCGCGGCTCCGTCCCCGCTCGTCACCGCTATCCTCGGGCGGCGGCTCGCTCACGCAATGAGGCTCGATGGCTCGTCGGCGATCGCGCCGAGCGCCGCCAGCGCCTCGGCGACGATGCCCTTCGCGTCGAGTCCGGCCGCGGCGTACATCCGCTCGGGCTTGTCCTGTTCCTGATAGACGTCCGGCAAGGTCATCGTGCGGACCTTGAGCCCGTTGTCCAGCGCGCCCGCGCTGCTCAGGAGCGTCAGCACGTGCGCGCCGAACCCGCCGACCGCGCCCTCCTCGACGGTGATCAGCACCTCGTGCTCGGCGGCGAGGCGCAGAATCAGCTCGCGGTCGAGCGGCTTGGCGAAGCGCGCGTCGGCCACCGTCGTCGGGAGTCCCCGCGCGGCGAGTTCCTCGGCCGCCTTCAGGCCCTCGCCGAGACGGGCGCCGAGGGTGAGGATCGCGATCCGCGAGCCCTCGCGCAAGATCCGGCCCTTGCCGATCGGCAGCGGCTCGCCGCGCTCCGGCAATTCGACGCCGACGCCTTCGCCGCGCGGGTAGCGCAGCGCAACCGGCCCGCCGTCGTGCGCGGCCGCGGTCGCGACCATGTGCACGAGCTCCGCCTCGTCGGCCGCCGCCATCACCACCATGTTGGGCAGGCAGGCGAGATAGGCGATGTCGAAGGCGCCGGCGTGGGTCGCCCCGTCGGCACCGACCAGTCCTGCGCGGTCGAGGCCGAAGCGGACGGGCAGATTCTGAACCGCCACATCGTGCACCACCTGGTCGTAGCCGCGCTGCAGGAAGGTGGAATAGATCGCGCAGAAGGGCTTGTAGCCTTCCGCTGCGAGCCCGGCCGAGAAGGTCACGGCGTGCTGCTCGGCGATTCCGACGTCGAAGACGCGCTCGGGGAACACCTCTTGCATCTCGTCGACGCCTGTGCCCTGCGGCATGGCGGCGGTGACCGCGACGATTTTGTCGTCGCGCCGCGCCGCATCGAGCAGCGCGTCGCCGAACACCCTGGTGTAAGCGGGGGCGTTGCCCTTGGGCTTGGCCTGCGCGCCGGTGATGACGTCGAAGGCGCTGACGCCGTGATATTTGTCGTCCGCCGCCTCGGCCGGGGGGTAGCCCTTGCCCTTCTTCGTCACGACATGGATCAGCACCGGTCCGCCGTGCATGTCCCGCACGTTCTTGAGCACCGGCAGCAGGTGGTCGAGCTTGTGGCCGTCGATCGGTCCGACATAATAGAAGCCCAATTCCTCGAACAGCGTCCCGCCCGTCCAGAAGCCGCGGCCATATTCCTCCGTGCGCTTGGCCTTGTCGTAGAGGAACTTCGGCAAATGCTTCGCCAGCTGCTTGGCGACGTCGCGAAACGACCGGTAGGTGTGGCTGGTGACGAGCCGCGCCAGATAGGCCGACATCGCCCCGGTCGGCGGCGCGATCGACATGTCGTTGTCGTTGAGGACGACGATGAGCCGCGAGCCCATCGCGCCGGCGTTGTTCATCGCCTCATAGGCCATGCCCGCCGACATGGCGCCGTCGCCGATGACGGCTACGACATTGTTGACCCCCTGCGAAAGATCGCGGGCGACCGCCATGCCGAGGGCGGCGGAGATCGAGGTTGACGAATGGCCGGCGCCGAAGGCGTCGTATTCGCTTTCCGAACGCTTGGTGAAGCCCGAAAGGCCGCCGCCCTGGCGCAGCGTGCGAATGCGGGAGCGCCGCCCTGTCAGGATCTTGTGAGGATAGGCCTGATGGCCGACGTCCCAGACGATGCGGTCGGACGGGGTGTTGAAGACGTAGTGCAGCGCGACCGTCAGCTCCACGACGCCGAGCCCGGCGCCGAGATGGCCGCCGGTCACCGAAACCGCGCTGATCGTCTCGGCGCGCAGCTCGTCGGCCAGCCGCACGAGTTCGCTCTCGCTCAATCTGCGCAAGTCGGCGGGCGAAGAGATTTGATCCAACAACGGCGTTGCAGGCTTTGTCACGTATGTCCCCGAAGCGCGGCGCCCTTTTTCGGCGCCGCCGCGAAAAATAGCCGTACACCAATCCGAGCGCCGGCGGCAATTGCCTTCCAAGGAGCGTAGAGGAGCGCCCGCCGCGCCGCCCGCTTCTGGCCGAGCCGGGCCACGAACGGCATCGAGGGTGCTCGAAGATCCTCGCCCCAGGCTGTCTTCTCACGATTGTGAAAGGGGAAGGGCGGGTCAGGCGCGGGAGGCGGAACTTAAAAGCTTCGACCTCTCGCAGGACGGCAGGATTGCTTTGGCGGAGCCGCCGCTCGAACTGGTGACCGCGAAGGCTTACAGGACAGCGGGCTACCCGTGACCTTCTTTTCGACATTCGTCCTCACCTTTGGCTTCATGCTGGCCTCGATGGCCGTCATGGCGTCGTGGCTCTTCCGGCCCGCCGAGAACATAGGCTTGCGCGAACCGCCTTCGAGCACCGCGCCGGGCACGGCGCGGTGCTCGAGGGCGGCGAGGCGGCTCGAATGAGCTCCATCAAGCCAAAACTCGGGCCTGGTCTCGGATCCGAGTGGAACGGTCCCGCGCGCCAGATCGCCCCGCAACCTCGCCTGGCGGACGGCGCGAGGCTGGATGACCGGGTCGGCTACCGGTTCGCCGCCCTGCTGCGGCCGGACTTCGCTGCCAGCCTGCCGGCGGAGGCGCTCGAGCGGCTTGCAGGTCGCGAAGTCGTGGTCGTGGCCGACGATGCGCCCGAGCAGCAGACTTGGCTGCAGGCGGCCGACGCTTCGGCGGTTCTGGTGCGCCCGGACCGCTATGTGCTCGGCGCCGCCCGCTCGATCCAGGAATTGAACGCTCTCGCTGCGATCGTCTGAACAGCGGCTCAACCATCAAACCCCGTAGGAAAGAAGGACCCATGAAGCTCGTCTCTTTTGTCTCCGCAGGCCGCGCCGGCTACGGCGTGGTGAAGGACGGCGGGGTGGTCGACCTCGGCCGTCGCCTCGGCGGTCGCTGGCCGACCTTGCGCGCGCTCATCGCAGCGGATTCCTTGGCCGAAGCCGCGCGCGCCGCTCGCGACAACGCGCCTGACTTCCCGCTCGAGGGGCTCGAATTGGCCCCGGTAATCCCCGACCCCGACAAGATCGTCTGCGTCGGCCTCAACTATCGCGAGCACGTCGAGGAGACCGGGCGGACGGTGACCGAGAAGCCGCTGCTGTTCGCCCGGTTCGCCGGAAGCCAGGTCGGCCATCTACGGCCGATGGTGAAGCCCAAAGTATCGGACGAATTCGACTACGAAGGCGAGCTCGCGGTGGTGATCGGCAAGGGCGGTCGCCACATTTCTGTCGAGCGCGCGCTCGATCACGTGGCGGGGTACGCCTGCTACAACGACGGCAGCATCCGCGACTGGCAGCGTCACACCAGCCAGTACCTCCCGGGCAAGAATTTTGCCGGCAGCGGCGCCTTCGGCCCGTGGCTGGTGACCACGGACGAGATCCCCGACCCGACGCGGCTCACGCTGGAGACGCGCCTGAACGGACAGGTCGTCCAGCATGCCACGACCGACCTCATGATCACGCCCGTGCCGGAGCAGATCGCCTACATCTCCACAATCCTGCCGCTGCTGTCCGGCGACGTGATCGTGTCCGGAACGCCGGGCGGCGTTGGCGCGAGGCGCAAGCCGCCGCTCTTCATGCGTCCCGGCGACGTCGCCGAGGTCGAGATCACCGGCATTGGCGTGCTGCGCAATCCGATCGTCGCCGAGGCGGGACTGACCGCACCCGGCTATATCGGCGTCCGATCTGCGCGGCTCGACGACTGGGGCGCCTACGCCACGCGTCTGCTCGGCATGCAACAGGTCGACCGCGGCGGCGCGGTGCGGGCCTTTCGCGTGGATGACCGCAAGCAGCGCCTGGTCGTGACGGGCGACGAGGGCGAGGGCCTCGGCTTTCTCGGCTGGGAGACGGCGGACGCGGCGGCGATCGACGCGCTGGCGGCGCGGCTGGACAGGCACGGAGTCAAGGTCAGCCGCGCCCCCCGCAGCCTCGCCGACAAGCGCCGCGTCGCCGACGACCCTCCGGGCAACCGGCTCGAGGCGTTCCACGGACCGGCTGTGGCGAACGATCCGTTGCGGCCCGGCCGGCCGATCTCGGGGTTCCGCAAGCGCCTGCTGCGGGACGTCTGGCCGCTGATCGGCGGCGGGTGCGCCCCGCGATCGTTGCCGCCTTTCCCCTGTCCCTGGCGGCGGACGCGCAACGCGCCATGGAAAAGAGCGACCGCATCGGCAAGATTGTCCTGACGGTCGATCCCACATAAGGAAGCCCCAATGGCGCTCAGCGTTCTCTACATCGGCGGCGCCGGCCACATTTCCCTGCCTTGTGTCGAGGCTTCGGTCGCGGCGGGCCACAAGGTGACGGTCCTCAATTGGGGCAGGACGACGGCGCTGCTGCCGGGCGGCGTCGCGACGCTGGTCGGCGACATGAACGATGACGCCTATGGCGCGCTCGCCGACCGGCGGTTCGATGTCGTCGCTCAGTTTCGTCTCTACACCGCCGACCAGATGCGCCGCGACATCGAGACCTTCACCGGCAATACCGGACAATATGTCTTCGTTTCTTCGGCCTCGGTCTATGAAAAGCCGGTCCGAAATTACATGATGACAGAAAAAGCTCCGCTCGAGAACAAGTATTGGCAATACAGCCGCGACAAGATTGCCTGCGAGCTTCTGCTTCGCGACCAGGACAAGCTCGCCTACACGATCGTGCGTCCGAGCCACACAGTGCGCACCGGCGTCCCGATCCAGGTCGGCGACCATGATTCGGCGATACGGCGGATGATCGCCGGAAAGCCGGTGATCGTCGCCGGCGACGGCTCGTCCCTGTGGACGCTGACCCGGTCGGTCGACGTGGCGAAGCCGTTCGTGCGCCTGCTCGGCAATTCAAAGGCTCTCGACGAGGACTTCCACATCACGACCGATCGAGGCTTCACCTGGAACCAGATCCACGAAGCGATCCGCGCGGCTTCGGCGTCGAGGCGATCCATGCCCATGTGCCAACCGACACGCTCGTCCGCTACAACAGGGAGTGGGAAGGCGGGCTGATGGGCGACAAGACCTGGTCGGCCCTGTTCGACAATTCCAAGGTGAAGAGCGTCGCCGGGCCGTTCGAAGCCTCGCAGTATCTCGACGAGATCCTCCACGACTCGATTGCTCACGCCAAGCAACGGCTGCAGACCTTGAGCCCGGCCGAAAGCGAAGAGGACAGGCTGATCGACAGGATCGTCGCGGCGCAGGCCTCCCTGCGGCCGTGAGCGTAGAAGTCGACGGGTGGAGCGCGAAGCCCGGCGAAAGGTCCCCGACGATTGCGCCGCCCACCAGCATTCCCTGCGCTCATGCCGTCGTGACCTTTGGACCACCGTTTGCCAATCCCGTTGGGCGTGGTTCATATGCGTCCAGACATGACGCCGCCAATTTCGCCCTTGATTTGCATCTTGATCGTCACCGACGCCTGGCTGCCGCAGGTCAACGGTGTGGTGCGCTCGATCGAAGCCTTGGTGCGAGAGGCACCGTCTCTCGGCGCTGAAATTCAGATCGGCTGACGGACTTCGCACGCTGCCGCTTCCCACCTATCCTCAGGTGCGGGTCGCGGTAACGTCGCCCGGCGCGGTGCGGCGTCGCATCGAGCAACTCCAACCCGACTTCATCCATATTGCGACGGAAGGCCCTCTTGGGCTATGCGCATGGTTCGCTTGCCGCAGCGCCGGCCGCCCCTTTACGACTTGCTACCACACGCGCTTCCCCGAATATTTCGCTGCCCGACGATTGGCGCCGCGCAGTTTTGTCTACGCGCTGCTTCGTCGGTTCCACAATGCCGGCGCTGGGATGATGGTGTCGACGGAGACGTTGGAGGATGAACTCGAAGAGCGCGGGTTTGTTCGTTTGATGCGTTGGTCGCGCGGCGTGGATTGCAATCTGTTTCGGCCGCGCGAGACGAGCATCTTCGACTTCCCCCGGCCGATTTTTCTGACATGTGCGCGTGTTGCGGTCGAAAAGAATCTGGACGCTTTCCTGTCGCTCGATCTGCCGGGTTCGAAGGTCGTCGTTGGGGATGGACCAGCTCGGAAAAAGCTTAAGAAGCGCTTTCCCGGAGCCCATTTCGTCGGCGAGATGCGCGACGAAAGCTTGCCGCCGCCTACGCGAGCGCGGAGGTGTTCGTCTTTCCGAGCTTGACGGACACCTTTGGCCTTGTCCTGCTTGAAGCGCTCGCGTCGGGGCTGCCGGTGGCTGCGAATCCGGTCATGGGTCCGCTCGACGTGATCGGGGATAGCGGCGCTGGTGTGCTCGACGTGAATCTCGGGCGGGCTGCGCTGGCGGCCCTGTCAATTCCCCGAGAGCTTGCGCGCGCCCATGCGCTGACCTTCAGCCTCAGCGCGTCAGCGAAACAATTCGTCGAGAACGTCTTTGCTGCGCAATGGGAGAACGCCCGCCAGCCGAGGGAATTGCGCGAGGCTACGATCTGATCTTCTTGCGGGTCGTCGATTGCGCTCGTCACATTTCGGCGTTTCGCGCGATATTCAACATTCCAATCCACCCCAGACAAATGCCATTCAAATGGTCCGCCCGAGGCTCTGTCTCAGGACGGAACCGCCTCCGTCGCATTCGTCGCCGTCGCGGGGATCGTCGCCGCAGGAGGTCCATTGCACGCGCTCCAGCGGCGTCGAGCGCGGAAAACCCTCCGCTGAACCGAGTAAGTTCTGAACGATCTTCTGCCCCTTCATGACAAGGTTGCGGCCGCCTTCAAGGCGATGTCGCCGCTGCCATCGATTGTCACGTTATTGCCTCTTATGATGATGGTTCCGTCGGCTTTCAAGATGATCGAAGCGTCGCCGCTTCTCAAAGCGATCTGTTCAGCCGAGACGGACACCTGGCGCTCCAGCCGTTCGACCTCGCGCCACAGGACGCGTAGGACATTGGTCAGATGCTGCACGGCGGGTTGCTGCGCTGCGCTCCGATCTTATTGCATCGCGGTAACGGTTTGATTGAGCGAGTTGGCGAATTCTCGGGAAAACATGGCGCGCCTCTTGTCTTAAATCGGTTTAGGACGGATCAAACTAGAGAGTACAAGCCACTTGAGTTTGACTGATCTTCGACAGTGCTCTGAGCGAAGTTATTGATCGCGCGCGCAAAAGCGCGTTGGGACGCGGGCGTGGCACTACAAAACGGAAGCGGCGCGTAAATCAGGCGTCCGGGATCTGGCGCATCGTCGGCGGCAGGGCGATACCGAGGGCGGAGAGCACGTGGCTGGCGCCGGGTCGCGGGGCCGAGCGCAGCAGGAAGCGCTTGCCGTCCTGCTCGACCGCGGTCTCGGTGAGCGAGTTGAGGTCGGCCATCACGGCCGGCCAGGAGGCGGGGGCGCCCGTGTCGGCGGCGAGCCGGTCTTCCAGTTCCTTCTTGAGCACGAGCCCGAGGAAGCTGCACGCGATGTGGCCGCGGATCGTTTCGTCCAGCTTGTGGTAGATCGGCCGCGTCTCGAGCAGACTTTTGGTCGTGCGGAAGGTTCGTTCCACGGTCCACAATTGTTTGTAGACAAGCATCGCCTCCAGCGGCGACAGATGGGCGTTGGTGCGCAGCACGAACACGCCGTCGAATTTTTGGTCCTCCTCGATCCTTTCGCGGTCGATGGCGAAGCCGTCGCCCTCCGGATCGACGAGAAAGCGGCGGTATCCCTTGTTGCCGACGAGACTCTTGTCGCCTTTCTTCAGCTGCCGCTCCAGGGCGGCGACGATGGTCGCTCGGTCGGCGGCGTCTTTCGCCATCTGATCGAGGTTGCGGCACACCACGTAGCGCCGCCCGGCGAGCGTGACCGCCTTGGCCTCGTAGTCGACCTCGCGCCTCGACTTCAACAGGACGAAGGGAACGAACGGCGCGGGATCGTCGAGCACGAGCTCGCGCACCAGCTTGTCGGTCCGCTCGCGCACGCCCAACACATAGAGGAGCTTGCGCGCCTCGAGCTCGGCGATCGTCTCGGCGCTGATCATGCCGCGGTCGGCGACGACGCAGACGCGGTTGATGCGGAAGCGCCGCTGCAGGCGGTCGATCGCCGGGATCAGGCTCGTCACGTCGGCGGTGTTCCCGGGCCACATCTCCGTGCACACCGGGCGGCCGTCGCCGTCGAGCAGCACGGCCAGGATCATCTGGTTGAGGTCGGGCCGGTGATCCTTGGAGAAGCCGCGCCTCCCCAGCGTCTGGCCGCCCGCGCCTTCGAAATAGAGGCTGGTGGTGTCCATGAACACGATGTCGAGCGTGGTCAGGAGGTCGCGCCGGGCGGCGAACAGTTCCTCCTCCAGGACGTCCTTCACGCAGCGCGGCGAAAATGGCGTCGCGGCCTCCTGCTGGTCTTTTGGGAGTTCGTCGCCGAGCCAGGCCATCGTGCGATAGAGATGATGCAGTTCCAGCCCGTCGACGCCGTCGATGCGGTAGTCTTCGCGCCAGCGGTCGGCGGCGCGGTCCGAGCCGCCGCAAACGAGGCGGTGCAGCACGGTCAGGAACGCCGCGCGCTCCAGCGAGAACTCATGGTTGCGCGCCCTCGCCAGGCGCTCAATCACGCCCCGGCAGCCTGCCTCCTCCCACACCCGCTCGAAGGCGAGCGCCGGACCGACGCGCCTCGTCGCCACGACCGTCGCCTCGCCGCGGTCGAGCGCATCGAGCACGATCGCCTTGTCGGCAAACCGCGCGCCCGAGCGCAGAAGGCGCTCCAGTTGCCCGCTCTCCTGCAGGTCCTCGACCCGCCCGAGCGTCGCGATCACCTGCTGGCGGACCGCCGCGCCCTCGCGCGGGCTCTCGACGATCTGCAGATAAGCGCGACCACCAGAGGTCTTCTTGCGGAAATACATGGCGGAAAGCCTGTCGCCGACTCGATGTCGGTGCGCACAGAATCCGCCGCCACTCCCGAAGAATCAAGCGAAATCGACACAAAACGTGGCACTACATTTTCTCGTCCGCGCACCCTCCGCTCAAATCATATCAATAACTTACGCGTCGAATACATGCGTTAACTGTCGAAGATCAGTTTGATGCGGGCGGCGTCGGTTGTGAAGCGCCATTCCGCGATCGCGTCACTTTTGTTCGCCTCTCGGCAAGGCGTCGACCTCGTCGCGGCGCCTTTTTGCCTGTCGGACGACCATGCCAGTCGAGGCGGACCAAGCCAGCGCTCCTATCGGCGGATCATCCCTATCGAGCGTCCGCTCAGCCGACGGTTGATTTGTCCGGATCCAGACGATCGGCGCAAGGGCCGAGCGCCGCAAAGTTTGAGCGCAGCCTGCTATAATGCCAGCCGCGCCACGGGCGGAGGAGGCCGTGATCCATGAGCGCCAAATTTGTGCGCGCAGGCACGCTTGCGGAACTCGACGCCAAAGGGCGGCTCGTCGTGCGCGGTTCTCATCGACCAATCCTGATCGTCAGCGATCAGGGCCGCGTTCACGCGTTCGACAACCGGTGCCCGCATATGGGGTTCCCCCTCGATCGCGGAAGCGTGGAGGACGGCATTCTCACCTGCCACTGGCACCATGCCCGGTTTGATCTTGCGAGCGGCTGCACGTTCGATCTCTGGGCCGACGACGTGCCGACCTGCCCGGTCGAGGTGCGCGGCGGGGAGGAGTGGGTCAAGGCCGAATTCGGTCACGCGGACCCCGCCGCATATTGGCGGCGCCGGCTTGAAGCCGGCATGGCTCACAATCTCGGCCTCGCCATTGCGAAATCGGTGCAGGGTCAGCTTGCGGCTGGCGTGGCCCCGCTTGAGATTCTTCGCCAGGCCGCCCTATTTGGCGCGAGGAGCCTCGACGCATGGGGCTCGGGAATGACCATCCTGACGGCCCTCGGGAATCTCCTGCCCGTTCTGCCCGAGGAGGAGATTTTCCTGGCGCTCTTCCATGGCGCCTCCCGGCTCGCTGCGGATTGTGATGGCGCTGCGTCGCACAAGCGGCTTTCCGCCGTCGGCAGCCGGCCGGACCATCGTACGCTCAAGCGGTGGCTGCGGCGTTGGTCCGCCGTCCGCCATCGGGACGCCGCCGAGCGCACGGTTCTGACCGCCGTCTCCGAAGGCGCTGAGCCGACGGCTCTGGCCGACTTGCTGTTGGCCGCCGAGACCGACCGCGTCTTTGCCGATGGCGGACATGCGCTCGACTTCGTCAACAAAGCCTTCGAGTGCCTCGACCTCATCGGCTGGCGGCGCGCGGCCGATGTTTTGCCCCTCGTGATCGGCCCCATGGCGGCGGCGCGAGGCGCCGACGAGTTCAACTCAGTGGCGTCAGCCGGCAGATCTCGTAGCGCTATGCGAGAGGGCCGCCGCTGAACTGCCGGCGCTGTTCGCGGCCGGTCGCGATCGAGGTCCTTGGTCCAAGCACTCGGAGCTGGCCCAGCTTCTCCTGGGCGACGATCCGGGTCCGATCATCGACGCGCTCAAGACAGCGATTTCCGGCGGAGCCACATTCGACGATCTCGGCCGCTCGCTTTGTTATGCGGCCGCCTTGCGTATCGCGCGGTTCGGCTTGGCCAACGAACACGGGGATTGGGAAACGGCGCACCACGTCTTCACCTACTGCAACGCCGTGCACCAGGGGCTGAAGCGCATCGGTTCCGACCCGGCTCTCGCTGCGGACTGCGTGGAGGCGGCGCGCGCGATCCTCCACGGCGCCATGGCCGTCTACCTCACGCGGTACCTCAACGTGCCGCCGGCGCGGTTGCCGGGAGACGTGGACGAACCCCTGAAGGATGGACCCTCGACGGTCGAAGACATCCCGGGTGTGCAACCGGATTGATGGTTGACACTTTGGACCGGATACATGGTTGACACTTTTGGCCACTTACGCGGCCGGCTGTTGCTGCTGCTCTTCCTGTGGGATTGTGGGCAACGCCTCAGCGTTGTCCACAAGTCCACAGGCGGGCGGCCGCGACAATTTCCGGCGGCGAAGGCGGCCGCTTTTGTCGAGGAATCCGAGTTCGACGTCGGCGTAGCGAACCCGCAATTCGCCCGCCTCGGTCTCCTCGATCGCCACGGGCTCGCCGACCAGGGCCTCGCTGACGAAGATCAGGTCGCCGGCCCATTTGATCACGCCGTTCGAGCGCACGCGCCGCACGGCGCAGTCGTCCGGATAATCGGGCTCGCGCAGGGCGCAAGGATAAGCGCGATCGGAGGCGCGATAGAGCGCCGCCGGCGTCTCGAAATCCAAGGCCTCGTGCGGCCGTTCGTGGTTGTAGACGGCGCGGAACTCGTCGAAGCGGCGCTGCTGCTCGGCGAGCGTGGCCGCCGGCGGGTCGGCGGCGTCCGCCTTCAGGGTCCGGTGCATGCGCTCGTGGCGGCCGTTCTGCGTCGGTTTGCCCGGCTCGATCCGTTCGGGGCGCACGCCGAGCTTGATCCACCACACCGCAAGCCGCGACAGCCCGCCTGCGCCGACCGACGCGAACGGCGGCCCATTGTCCGAGCGGATCGCAAGCGGCAACCCGAACTCGCAGAACGCCGCGTCGAACACCGGGCGCACGTGCTCCCCGTCGGTCTGCGCCACCGCCTGGCAGCGCAAGAGATAGCGGCTCATCGCGTCGCTGATCGTCAGCGGATCGCAGCGCTGGCGGTCGCCCGTCATAAACCAGCCCTTGAAGTCGGCGCACCACACCGCGTTGGGCCCGTCGGCGGCCAGGAACGGCGAAGAAAAGGGCGGACACCGCCTGCGCGGCCGACGCGATTGGGTCAGCCCCTCCTTGCGCAGCCAGTCGCCGATCGTGCTGAGCGCCGGCGGCGCGACATCCGGCAAGCGGTCGGCGAGCGTCCTGCGCAGCTTCTTGGGACCCCAGGTCGGATGCCGCTCGCGCAGCGCCAGCGCCGCCGCCACCAGCTCCTCGTCGCGCGCCCGCCCATGGCGGATCGGCGCGCGGCTGCGCTCCTTCAACCCCTCCGCGCCTTCCGCCGCATAGCGCGCCAGCCATTTGTAGCCGGTCTGGCGGCTGATCCCGAACGCGGCGCAAACCTCCGTCATCACCGCCTCGTCCTCACGCGCCGCAATCACAAATCGCATCCGCTCGTCCATCGCGCAGGTCTCACTCCAAGGCATCGGCGGGGCCCTCCTCGCCGTGCAATAGACCTGTCAACGATGTATCCGGTCCAATCCGTCAGCGATCTTACCGGATCGTACACTCCTCGCCACCTTCCCCAGCAAGCTGGGGAAGGTGGCGCGGAGCGCCGGATGGGGTGTGCCCCGCTGCAGCGACGCGGAGAGGGCTACACGACCGTCACCGCGAACCTTCAACGGACGATACCCGCTTTCCGCACCCCATCCGGCCCTTCGGGCCACCTTGTGTCCGCAAATTGTGAGAGAGTTGGCGAACGGGCGGTTGTCCAAGCAACCGCCCGTCGCCGGACCTGAGCCCGTGGCCACCACAGCTGAAACCTGCGGGGAAGCGAGGGACAGGTCTGGCGTCTTCCTCAACCCGAACAGTTGCATGGGCGTGAGAGCCCGCACGAGCAAGGAAGGGAGTGGGAGTATGCCAGAGAAGACGCGAATTGTCGGCCTCGATGTTGCAAAGAGCAAAGCCGACGCCTGCATTCGCTCGGCGGGGCGGCGCCTGTCGGCGTCGAGCACGCCGGAAGGCCAGGCCGAGTTGGCGGCGTGGTTGCACGCGCACCGGGTCGGCCGGGCGGTGATGGAGGCGAGCGGCGGTTATGAGCGGAGCTGGGCGGAAGCGCTGCGCGCCGCCGGCCTCGAGGTCCTTGTCGTCGATCCGAAACAGGTTCGTTGCTTTGCCAAGGCGGCCGGGCGGCTGGCCAAGAACGACCCGATCGACGCCGAGACGATCGCCTGGTTCGCCGAGACGTTCTCCGATCGCGAGGCCCAAACGGCCGATCCGGCGCGCGAGGAGGTCGACCGGCTGGTCCAGGCGCGGACCGCCTTGAAAGATCTGGAAGGGCGGCTCGCTCAGCAGGGCGAGCATGGCCCGCCGGCCATCGTCGCCAAGGCGCTCGGCGCGATCGCCAAGGCGATGCGGGCCGAGCTGCGCAAGCTCGACGCCGCCATCGCCGCCAAGATCAAAGCCAACCCGGCGTTCGCGCGACGGGCAGAAATCATCGACAGCGTGCCGGGGCTCGGCGATCAAGCGGTCGCCGGCCTGATCGCCTGGGCGCCCGAGCTCGGACGCATCTCCAACGAGGCCGCCGCCGCCCTCATCGGCGCCGCGCCCTACGACGACGACAGCGGCGAGCGCAAAGGCGTGCGCCGCATCAAGGGCGGACGACGCAAGCTCCGCAATCTTCTTTATATGCCGGTCATGGGCGCCGCCACCCAGCACAACCCGGTGCTCAAGGCCTACTACCAACGCCTGCGCGCTAAGGGCAAGGAAGCCAAGGTCGCTTTGATCGCTTGCATGCGCAAGCTGATCGTGATCTTGAACACCATGCTCGCGCGCGATCAGAACTCGAGCCGCCGCATGAGCGAGGCTTCGCGGGGCCGCCGGGCGGCGCATCGCGCCGACTGCATGGATGCCAAAAAGACCGGTGAGCGGACGGGGTCAAGGCCGAAGCCGCCGAAGGCGGCGGCGCGCAGCGCCAGCCTTGAGCCCGGCCGAGCACCGGGCTACGCCGAACTTCACAGTTGCTTCCCCGCTTCGCGGAGAAGGAGAATCCGGCGACGGCGTTCGTGGGTATGACAAGGCAAGCCAAGTGAACCCCTACGAAGTTTGTCGCGGGCCTGGCTATGCGGCCTTTGCCTGCGACGCGCCGGCGCTCTCCATGGCCCTGAGATAGAGGTCGAGCAGGGACTCCTGTTCGTCGCGCTCGTCCTTGTCCTGCTTGCGCAGGCGCAAGATTTCCTTGAGCACTTTCACATCGAAGCCCTCACCCTTGGCCTCCGAGAAGACTTCCTTCTTCCCCTCGTTCAACGCCCGGACCTCTTCGTCGATATGTTCGATGCGCTCGATAAAGGAGCAAATGCGGTCGCCTGGGATACCTGCTGCTTCGGTCATACGTGCCCTTCCTCTTCGGGAGGGCATATAGCTATGCAGCGAAGGTAACCGAGAGGTTAACAGGCGAGAATTCTTGCGATCGCTCGGGTCCAAGAATGACGACGGATGCTGGGGCAAAACGCTGGCGCGTTCTGCCCTTTCAACGGGGGTGCCGGATTAAGCTTCAAACCTCCGGCGAACCGGGTCGATCGGCTCCGCGCTCCCGCCGAAGACAAGGGCGGCGACAGCCCCCGACCTCGCCGACAGACCGCAGTTGGCGCGCTGCGGGCTGCCCCTCGGACGGCTGACGCGCTCAGGGCGCCGGCACGGCGAGCTTGCGGCTCGCGAGATCGACCGCAACGATATCGTCCGGCGTCTTGGTGCGTCCGTGTCCGACGCCGGATGATACTCGATCCTGAGCTGTTCCTTCGTCACCACGACGCGGAGGTAGCCAAAGTCCTGGTCGTCGTAATTCTCGAGCCGCACGAGATCCTTCCCGCGGCCTGCAGCCTGCAGAACGGTCGGTGCGCGGAAGGGCGATTTGTATCGAGTGGCGCCGTCGGTGCTCGTGGAATTAGCCGACCTGGTCGGATACCCGCCCGAGTCGCGCGACCTCTTGAGCCGGGCGACGTTGTGTCCCCCGTTGCCGGCGATGATGTAGGGAATCTCCATCGCCTGATGCACGCGGGTGAAACGCTGGTAGTTGTGCGCATGCGCTGAGAGCACCGCGTGCGGCCAGACTCCCTCGTCGGCGCAGATCTCGTCGATCTGCTGCAGCATAACTTCGCTCCAGCCGTGCTTGGAGCCGACGGTGAACGCGGGATGGTGATGCGCGAGGATCAACGCGCCGTCGAAGCCGCTCGCCCGCTTTAGCGCCGCGGTCAGGAAGTCGAGTTGCGAATTGCCGATGTCAGGCGAGGCGATGACCCCGGGATCTTCCAGCACATTCGAGTAGAGGGCGATGATGCGCAGCATCGGCGCGTCAAAGGTGAAAAACACTCCCGGCTGGATTTGAGCCGTGCGGGAAAGACCGCCCGCCTCCGGGCGCACCTCGAAAGTCTCGGCGCAGAAATTGTCGAGAAATGCGGCGAGCGACGGGATCGTGATGCCGGGCGCAACCATGCCGTCGTGGTTCCCGGCCAGCGCCAAGATCGGCGCCGGGTAGTCGCGATACGGCTCGTAAAATTGATCGTAATAATATTCCCTCTCGCCGAAGTTGTAGATCACGTCGCCGAGATGGAAGAAAAATCGCGGGGTGTTTTCCGAGACTTCCTCCTCGAAGTCGGCAGTCATCTTGTCGGCGACGAGCGACTGGTTCTCCGGTCCCCTGGTCGAGCCGGTGTCGCCGGTCGCGTGGAACACGAGTCGGCCCCCGTCGGTGATGCTTTTGATCACACCGTCGCCCTTGCCGCCCAGAACCTGGGCGAGGGTGAGCGTCGGCTCGGGTAGGCCGCGCGGCGCCGGGAACGGCAGCGGGCCGAGTTTATGGGCGCGATTGAGCGCATCGATTTGCGCGTAGGCCGGTGAATCCGAGGGATGGGGGACCCGGAAATCGGTCGGGTCGGGAGTTGGTTGCGGTTGGGCGAATTCGGGCTCGTCAGCGGGAATCGGATCGACATTATCGACCGGCGGCGGCGACGTCGGCGGCGCGGAGGGTCTTCTCGGATGATGTGGCGGACGCGCCATATGCATTTCTCCCCAGTTATAAATTGGTATTAACCAGCGTCTGTAGAGGAACCTCGTGACATTATGATGCCGAGGCCGAAACGGGAGCGAATGCGCCGTCGACATCTTTGCGACGCCACGACGCAGACTTGGCCACGGCAGGCCCGCCCGGAGCCCCAAGTCTCGTGGCACAATTCCTTGCGTTGGCGGAATGCCGCTTGGAGATAGAGCCATAACGACATTAATGGCGCAACGGACCGCGCAGGGCGTAGGGGATATGAGCAACGGCGATCTTAGCTGGATCACGAACTTCATCTGGGGCATCGCCGACGACGTGCTGCGCGATCTCTATATCCGCGGCAAGTACCGGGACGTCATCCTGCCGATGACGGTGCTGCGGCGGCTCGACGCGGTCCTCGAGCCGACCAAGAAAGCGTCCTCGTCATGAAGGACAGCCCTCGACAAGGCCGGCATCGCCAACCAGGACCAGGCGCTCCGACAAGCGGCCGGTCAGGCCTTCTACAACACCTCACAGTTCACTTTGCGCGACCTCAAAGGCCGAGCAGCCAGCAGCAGCTCAAGGCCGACTTCGAAGCCTACCTCGACGGCTTCTCGCCGAATGTGCAGGAGATTCTCGAAAACTTCGAGTTCCGGAACCAAATCCCGCGACTCTCGAAGGCCGACGCGCTCGGCACGCTGATCGAAAAGTTTCTCGACCCATCGATCAATCTCGGCCCGCGTCCGGTGCTGTTCGGCGACGGATCGGTAAAGCACCCCGGCCTCGACAACCACGCGATGGGAACGATCTTCGAGGAGCTCGTCCGGCGCTTCAATGAAGCCAACAACGAGGAAGCCGGCGAGCACTGGACGCCGCGCGACGCCGTCAAGCTCATGGCGAAACTGATTCTTCATGCCGATTGCCGACAAGATCGACTCGGGCACGTATCTGCTCTATGACGGCGCCCTCGGCACCGGCGGCATGCTGACGGTCGCCGAAGAGACGTTGAAGGAAAATCTCGCCAAGGACCGCGGCAAGCAGGTCTCGACCCATCTCTTCGGCCAGGAGATCAACGGCGAGACTTACGCCATCGCCAAGGCCGACCTGCTGCTCAAAGGGCGAGGGCGATGAAGCCGACATCATCGTCGGCGGTCCCAGCATTCTCGACCCTGGCGAACGACGCATTCCCCTCGCGCGAGTTCGATTTCATGCTGTCCAACCCGCCTTACGGCAAAAGCTGAAGAGCGATCAGGAGCGCATGGGCGGCAAGGATGGGATTCGGGATGCGCGCCTCGTGATCGAGCACGCGCGGCGACGCCGAATACCGCCAGGCTCACCCGATCGAGCGACGGGCAGCTGCTATTCCTGGCGAACTTGCTGTCGAAGATGAAGCACAACACGCCGCTCGGCAGCCGCATCGCCGAGGTCCACAACGGCTCGTCGCTGTTCACCGGCGACGCGGGAAGCGGCGAAAGCAACGTGCGGCGCTGGATCATCGAGAACGACTGGCTCGAAGTGATCGTCGCCCTGCCGCTCAACATGTTCTACAACACGGGCATCGCCACCTATGTCTGGGGCTTATGAATCCCCTCATTTTTGATCGACTCCAAAACGTCTGAATTGGCGAATTACCACGTGGCGAGGTCACGAATCAGCCGGGGCGGGGGGCTCATGCGCAAGTCGATCGAGCGGGTGGAATTGGTTCATGATTTTGTGAAGTGCGCGTTTTCGGGGAGCCTGCACGCCAAGCGGATTGTTTCGCTGGCCAATGGGACGCTGGGGGTTCTGACGGGGGCGTCGTTGGCCGTTTCGGTGATCGGGCATGCGCTGGCGCAAGCGCGCGGTCTGATGGACAGACACGCGATCAAACAGGTCGATCGCCTGCTGAGCAACGCCGGGATCGTCGTATGGTACCTGTTCGCGCCATGGGCGCGCGAGGTCGTGGGCCGGCGCAAGGCGATCGTCGTGGCGATGGATTGGACCGATTTCGACGCCGACAATCAGGCCACGCTCGCTTTGAGCCTGATCACGCGCCACGGCCGGGCGACGCCGCTCCTGTGGCTGACGGTCGACAAGGACGAACTGAAGGACCAGCGCAACGACTTCGAAGACCTCTGCCTGACGCATTTGAAGGCGAGCCTGCCCGAGGGCGTGGCGGGGACGATCCTGGCCGATCGCGGCTTCGGCGACGTCAAACTGTTCGAATTCCTCGAAAGCCTCGGCTTCGGTTACGTCATCCGCTTTCGCGGCAACGTTCATCTGACCGCGGCGGACGGTGAGACGCGCCTGGCCGCCGACTGGTTCGGCAAGAAAGGGCGCGCCCGCCTTCTGCGCGGCGCCGTACTCACCGCCGCCCGCCACAAGGTCGGCGCGGCGGTCTGCGTCCACGCCAAGGGGATGAAGGGGCTTGGCATCTGGCCGCCAGCGATGCGACCGCGAGCGCCTCCCAGATCGTCAACCTCTACGCCAAACGGTGGACGATCGAGCCGGGGTTCCGCGACACCAAGGATTTGCGGTTCGGCATGGGCCTGAGCGTCCTGCGCATCGGCGATCCGCAACGGCGCGACCGTCTGCTGCTGCTCAACGCCTTGGCGATCCTCCTGCTGACGCTGCTCGGCGCCGCCGGCGAAAGCCTCGGCATGGACCGATCGCTCAGAACCAGCACGGTCAAACGCCGCGTCCATTCGCTGTTCCGCCAGGGCTGCCTGCTCTACGATCTCATCCCCAACATGCCCGAGCAACGCTTGAGACCGCTCGTCGAAAAATACGAAAATTCCTAAACCGAAACAACGTCTTCACACAAACCTTCGGCCCCGCCTGAATGAGGGGATGCGTGAGATGTCTGGGTATTGACCAACCGCAAGCCAGAACATCGGCGCGGCAAGGCGCAGCTCATCGACGCTGCGGCATGGTTCAGGCCGCTGCGCAAGAACCTCGGCAAGAAGAACTGCGAGCTCGGCGAAGCCGATATCGAGCGCATCGTCGAGACGTTCCTCGCGTTCGACGAAAGCGGGCAATCGCGCATCTTCGACAATGCCGAGTTCGGCTATTGGTAAGGTGACGGTGGAGCGGCCCCTTCGCCTCAGGACCGACCTGTTGCAAGAGAACAGGAACGCGTTCCGGCGGGCGGCCTTGGAGGCCGACGAGGTCCCGATGGCCAATGTCATCGATCGAGTTCGCGCAACGGATTGGCGAAGGCCCGCACAGCGATTTCAACGCTTTTCTCGAAGCCGTCGAGGAGGATGCCGAGCGGCACGGCGTCAAGATGACCGCGAAGCGCATCAAGCTGCTGCAAGCCTCGCTGGCGGATCGGGACGAAGCAGCGGAACGCGTGATCCGGCGCATTCACAAATCCGGCAAAGGCGAGGCCGATCCGTTGCGCGGCCTGTTCGCGGCGACGATCGACGGAAAGAGCCGCGTGATGGAATACGAGCCGGACAGCGAGCTTCGCGACACGGAGACGGTGCCGCTCAAGGAGCCCGGCGGGATCGAAGCCTTCATCCGCCGCGAAGTGCTGCCCCACGCGCCCGACGCCTGGATCGACGAAGCGAAGACCGCGATCGGCTACGAGATCAGCCTCACGCGCTATTTCTATAAGCCGCAACCCTTGCGGCCTTTGGAGGCCATCCGCGCCGACATTCTGGCGCTGGAACGCGAGACAGAGGGCCTGATGGCCGACATCATCGGGGCCAGCCGATGATCGACGGGCTTCGACCCTATCCGGAAATGAAGCCGACCGGGCTGCCGTGGTTGCCGGAACTGCCGATGGGTTGGGAAATCCACCGCGCAAAATACTCCTTCCGTGAAGCGGATGATCGGTCGGTGCAGGGTGACGAAGAGTTGCTTTCGGTCTCGCATAAAACCGGAGTGACACCGCGCAGCCAGAAGAACATCACGATGTTCATGGCTGAAAGCTACGAAGGCCATAAGGTTTGCCGTCCAGGCGACATTGTCGTGAACACGATGTGGGCGTGGATGGCCGCTCTGGGCGTGTCCAGCAATGTCGGGATCGTGAGCCCTTCGTACGGCATCTATTGGCCGAGACCGACAAGCCAATTTGATCCAAAATATCTCGACTACCTGCTCAGGACAGAGGTTTATCGAGCAGAATATCTACGAAGCTCACGCGGCGTTACGACTTCGCGGCTCCGCCTTTATCCGCCAGATTTTCTCAAAATCCCATTGATTCAGCCGCCCCCCGACGAGCAACGGCTGATCGTGCGGTTTTTGGATTGGCACGGGGGCCGGACGGTGAAGCTGATCCGCGCCAAGAAGAAGCTCATCGCGCTGCTGAACGAGCAGAAGCAGGCGATCATCCATCGCGCCGTCACCCGCGGCCTCGACCCGAACGTGAAGCTCAAACCGTCCGGTGTCCCTTGGCTCGGCGACGTGCCCGAAGGTTGGGAGTTGAGGCCTGTGAGGCAGTTCGCACGTGTAGTGAATGGATACCCGTTCAATTCCCGCAAATTTCTCTCAAGAGTCAGGGCATCCACTTATACGTATCCGAGATCTGGACAAGGAGAAGACTGAGGTTTGCTGGGTCGGAGAATTTGTTTCTGAAGCCGCTATTGAACCTGGTGAAACATTGATTGGAATGGACGGTGCCTTCAACGTGGGTACTTGGAATGGGAACAAGACGGCGCTACTAAACCAACGAATGTGTTGCGTCAGAGCGAATGACAGTCGTTACGCCCGCTATCTTCAATTTTCTTTGGGAGCGCCGCTACGGGCGATCAATGAGGTAACGAATTCAACGACTGTCAAGCACTTGTCTTCGTGGCAGGTGGAGCGAATTCAAATCGCACTTCCTCCTCTGAAGGATTGTATCGACATAGTTGTGTCAATAGAGCAGCAGACAGCGTCGCTCAATGAATTGCAATCAGGTGTGACTCGGGAGATCGCCCTTATCCAGGAATTCCGCACCCGCCTGATTTCCGATGTCGTCACCGGCAAGCTCGATGTGCGCGCTCTCTCCGCGACCCTGCCCGAGACTGTCGAGCTTGAAAGCATCGAAGGGCCGACTGACGACGACGATCTCGACCAGGTGACTGACGAGTGCGCTGCCGAAGAAGAAGTGGCATGAAAACCGACACCTCGGAGAAGGGCCTGGAAGCCCTCATCGTCGCCGACATGACGGGCATTCGACGCTTCCCGGCCGGCGGCGGCTTCGCCGAGGAGCCCGAGCCTTTCGTCGGCCTGCACAATTGGCTGCTCGGCGATCCGAAGGCCTATGACCGGGCGTGGACCGTCGATCTTGTCCAATTGCGCGCTTTCGTCGCCGCGACCCAGCCGCCCCTGCTGGCGGCGCTCGATCTCGACAATGACAGCCCGACGCGCCAGAAATTCCTGGCACGGCTGCAAGGCGAGATCGGCAAGCGCGGCGTCATCGACGTGCTGCGGCATGGGATCAAGCACGGTCAGCACAACATCGACCTCTTCTACGGCACGCCGTCGCCCGGCAATCCCAAGGCCGCCGCGCGCTTCGCGCTGAACCGGTTCTCAGTCACCCGCCAGCTTCGCTACAGCCGCGACGATACGGCCCATGCGCTCGATCTGGCGCTGTTCATCAACGGCCTGCCGGTCGCGACGTTCGAACTCAAGAACAGCCTGACCAAGCAGACGGTCGAGGACGCCGTCGAGCAATACAAGCGCGACCGCGATCCGCGCGAGAAACTGTTCGAATTCGGCCGCTGCATGGTGCATTTCGCGGTCGATGACGCGCAAGTGATGTTCTGCACCCAACTCAAGGGCAAGGCTCTTGGTTCCTGCCGTTCAACAAGGGCTGGAACGATGGAGCCGGCAATCCGCCGAACCCGGCGGGGCTGAAGACGGATTATCTCTGGAAGGACATCCTGACGCCGCTCGGCCTGACGGACATCATCGAGAACTACGCCCAGATCGTCGAGCGCAAGGACCCGAAGACCGGCAGGGTGAAGCGCGATCAGCTCTTCCCGCGCTTTCATCAGCTCGACGTTGTCCGCAAGCTGCTCGCCGACGCCCAAGCGAAGGGCGCCGGTCGGCGCGTCCTGATCCAGCACTCGGCCGGTTCGGGCAAATCGAACTCGATCGCGTGGCTGGCGCACCAGCTTGTGCGGCTCGCCAACGACGCCGGCCAGGTGTTCGATTCGGTGATCGTGGTCACCGACCGGCGCATCCTCGATCAGCAAATCCGCGACACCATCAAGCAGTTCGCACAGGTTGGCGCGACCGTCGGCCACGCCGAGCATTCCGGCGATCTCCGGCGCTTCATCGCCGACGGCAAGAAGATCATCATCACGACGGTTCAGAAATTTCCGTTCATCCTCGACGACATCGGCTCGCAGCACCGGGATCGCCGCTTCGCGATCATCATCGACGAGGCGCATTCGAGCCAGGGCGGCAAGGCCGCCGCCGCGTTGAACGCCGCCCTGGCCGGCGCGGACGATGACGACGAGGATGAGAGCGATCGAGGACAAGATCAACGCGATCATGGAGAGCCGGAAGATGCTCCCGAACGCGAGCTATTTCGCCTTCACCGCGACGCCGAAGAACAAGACGCTGGAGATATTCGGCGAGGCGTTCCCGAAGGCGACGCGGTCAAGCATCGGCCCTTCCACAGCTACACGATGAAGCAGGCGATCCAGGAGGGCTTCATCCTCGATGTGCTTCGCTATTACACGCCGGTCAACAGCTATTACCGGCTGGTCAAGACCGTCGAGGCCGACCCGGAATTCGACACCAAGCGCGCCACCAAGAAGCTGCGCCGCTATGTCGAGAGCAACGACCACGCGATCCGCCTCAAGGCGGAGATCATGGTCGACCATTTCCACGAGCAGGTGCTGGCGCTGAACAAGATCGGCGGCCAGGCGCGCGCGATGGTGGTGACCTCGGGCATCGAGCGGGCCATCCAGTATTTCAAGGCGATCAGCGCCTATCTCGTCGAACGCAAGAGCCCTTACCGCGCGATCGTCGCCTTCTCCGGCGAACACGAATTCGGCGGCGCCAAGGTGACCGAAGCCAGCCTGAACGGGTTCCCGTCGAAGGATATCGCCGATCAGATCGAGAAGGACCCGTATCGGTTCCTGATCTGCGCCGACAAGTTCCAGACCGGCTATGACCAGCCGCTGCTGCACACGATGTATGTCGACAAGGCGCTGTCGGGCATCAAGGCGGTGCAGACGCTGTCGCGGCTGAACCGGGCGCATCCGCAAAAGCACGACGCCTTCGTGCTCGATTTCATGAACGACACCGAGACGATCCGCGCATCGTTCGAGACCTTCTATCGCACCACCATTCTCAGCGACGAAACCGACCCAACCGGCTGCACGACCTCAAGGCGGCGCTGGACGGCTATCAGGTCTATCAGACAGCCAGATCGATCAGCTTGTCGAACTCTATCTCGGCGGCGCCGACCGGGATCGGCTGGACCCGATGCTCGACGCCTGCGTGGCCACCTACAACGCCGACCTGGACGAGGACGGCCAGGTCGATTTCAAGGGCAAGGCGAAGGCCTTCGCCCGGACCTACGCATTCATCTCGTCGATCCTGCCCTTCACGAACGCGGATTGGGAGAAACTCTCGATCTTCCTGAATTTCCTGTGCCGAAGCTGCCGGCGCCGCGCGAAGAAGACCTCTCCAAGGGCATTCTCGAAGCGATCGACATGGATAGCTACCGGGTCGAGAAGCAGGCCGCGCAACGCGTTCAACTGGCCGATCAAGACGCCGAGATCGAGCCGGTCCCCACCGATGGCGGCGGACACAAGGCCGAGCCTGAACTCGACCGGCTTTCCAATATCATCCGCAGCTTCAACGATCTGTTCGGAAATATCGCGTGGGAGGACGGCGACCGCATCCGGCAACTGATCGCAACCGAGATCCCGAACAAGGTCGCTGCGAACGCGGCCTATCAGAACGCGAAGCAGAATTCCGATAAGCAGAACGCCCGCATCGAGCATGACAAGGCGCTTGGGAACGTCATCATCGGATTGATGAAGGACGATACGGAACTGTTCAAGCAGTTCAGCGACAACCCCGAATTCAAGCGGTGGCTTACCGATACGATTTTCTCGGCGACCTACGATCGGCCGTCGCCCAGTGCGGCGTGATCGCGGCAGCTCGCCTGCGATCGGCCGACGCTTCGCTCTGCAGGGCTGCGCACTCTAAATTTGCATTTTTGTTATTGTTTTCAATTACTTATGTTCGATTCCGGCAAAAATTTCTTGCCAATGTCTTAAGAGTGTACTATGTCTGTTCTCGCACTGCCTTCCTGAAGGAGACCGCCGAATTGTCCAGTTCCGTTGAAACCGCTCCGTCCACCGCCCCTCGCAACCGAGCGATCGATGCGCGGCGCGTGGCGCGCGCGCCGAACACTAGCCGTGAAGAGCCGACCGTCGGTGTCTCAAACCGCGGCGCTTCCGGTGCCGGGATCGCCGCGCGGGAGGGTGTGATGGCAAGCCGGAGTCGCCGTTTTTTTTTGGGTTGGTCTGCTCGTAACTCATTGAAAAGCCTCGATTTCGGACGAAGGAATCCAAGAAAATCCAAGCCCATTTTCTTGGTCCGGCTTGGACTGGCTTTGGTTCGGCTTGGAGGAATTTGCCCCGAGGCGTTACGGCGTCGGCCGTTCGCTCCTGGCGCGCCTCTCGACGCGAGTGGACGAAGCCCGTCGCCGGGGACGGAGCGAGATCCGCCCGGGAGTTGCAGTCACCGGGAAATGGCGCCGCAAAGGATTGAAAACATTGATTCCGCGCCGGGAATTGGTATGGCTCCGGATCCGCGAACCCCACAACATCTGGTACACGGGCGCCTCTGTAGACGCGGCCGCCGACCGCATCGCCGCGCTCCACAGGGTGCCCGGAAGGAGGCCCGTCTCCAGACGGGCTATGGCGCCAGGCTGCAAATTTTCACACTCAAGTCTTTGAAAAGGCTGCGGCGCGGCCAAAACTGCACGGCGATTAGGCCTCGAGTTCGCTGTCCCAGTAGAGATAGTCCATCCAGCTCTCGTGGAGGTAGTTGGGCGGGAACAGGCGCCCGTTCTGGTGGAGGTCGTGCACGGTCGGCTGATAGGGCTCCGTCGTCGGCCACATCTTTGCGACCGAAGGCAACTTGTCGGCCTTCTTCAGGTTGCAGGCCGAACAGGCGGCGACAACATTCTCCCAGGTGGTCACGCCGCCCTTGCAGCGGGGAACGACGTGGTCGAAGGTCAGGTCCTCCCGCTCGCCGCAATATTGGCAGGTGAAGCGGTCGCGCAGGAAGACGTTGAACCGGGTGAAGGCAGGAAACCGGGTCGCCTTGACGTAGCTCTTCAGCGACACGACCGACGGCAGCCGCATCTCGAACGAGGGGCTTCTGACCAGCGTGTCGTATTCGGAGAGGATGTTGACCCGGTCGAGGAACACCGCCTTGATCGCGTCCTGCCAGCACCAGATCGACAGGGGATAATAGCTCAGCGGGCGGAAGTCCGCGTTCAACACGAGCGCCGGGCAATTGCCTGGCGTGACTGCCTGAACATGAACCGTCACAAAGACGCTCCGTCCTCCGCACCATCGGCCAGGCCGGAGAGAATCCGGCCGCCGCAGTACTCTACAGCTTGCGTGACGCCCTTGTGAAGGCTCACAAATCCGGCGCTTTCCGGGCCGCCGCAGCGGGTCGCGGCGGCGCGAGGGCCGAATCGGTCAACGGGCTTCGCGCTCGATCGCCTCCATGTCGGCGTCCGTGAGGCCGAAGTGGTGGCCGATCTCGTGCACCAGTACGTGCGTGACGACGGCCGAGAGCGTATCGTCTCCGTCGCACCAGAAATCGAGCAGGGGACGGCGGTAGAGCCAGATCATATTGGGCAATTCGCCCGTTTCCGCGACGGCCCCGCGGTCGGGGAGGCCCCGGCCGCGGAATAGGCCGAGAAGGTCGAACTCGCTCTCCGCGTCCATCTCGTCCAACGTTTCGTCATCGGGGAAATCGACGACCTGAATCACGAGCCCCTCGCACAGGCGGCGAAAGCGGGCCGGAAGTTGCGCGTAAGCCGCGTCGGCCAGCGCCTCGATATCCGTCAGCGTGGGCGCGCGAAGGCCCCCAAGCTCGTTAACTGGCTTGTCGTTCACGGCGTGGCCCTGGGTTTCTGGACGATGGCGTCGAGCGACCTCACGCGCGCGGCGTCGAGCCGCTCGACGAGGCGATGGGCGCGCTCGGCGAGCGTGGCGCGCACTTTTTCGGCGGCGGCCGGAAATTCCGCCAGCATGCGCCGGAACGTCTCACGCGGCACGGGGCTGAGGACCGCATCTTCGGCGACCTGTGCGCCCACCTGCCGTATAACCGGCGCATAAAGCGCGCTCTCTCCGATCAGCGCGCCGGCCGTCACGCGCTTTTCGCCCTCGGGCCCGGGGCCCTGCTTCGACAACAGGACTGCGCCCGAATGGAGGAAATATGCCCCGTCGCCGGCCTCGCCGCTGCGAAACAGAATCTCTCCCGCCATGAAGCGGCGTTTCCCGCACGAGAACGCGACGAGCTGAACGGCCTCCCGGGGCAGAAGGTTGAAAGGGCGGCTGCGGGCAAGCCGGGCAACGTCGCTGTCGAGCGTCACTCCGAGCGCCCCCCCGCCGTCCCGCTCGCCACGAGCTTGTAACCGCCCCCTTCTGTGACGAGGAGCTGCGCCTCAGCCGGATTGTCTTCGATCTTCTGCCGCAGGCGATAGATGTGAGTCTCCAGCGTGTGCGTGGTGACGTTGGCGTTGTAGCCCCAGACGTTTTTGAGCAGGGTTTCGCGCGGCACCGGTTGCTGATCCGCGCGGTGCAGATAACGCAGGATCGCGGCTTCCTTTTCCGTCAGGCGAAGCTTGACGCCCTGCGCGTCGATGAGGTTCTTGGAAGTCGGACGAAAGGTATAGGGGCCGACCTGGAACTCGGCGTCCTCGCTTGCTTCGTACTGGCGCAACTGCGAGCGGATGCGCGCGAGCAGCACGACGAAGCGGAACGGCTTGCCGATGTAGTCGTTGGCGCCGGAATCGAGCCCGGCTACGGCGTCGGCATCCGAATCGTGCGCCGTGAGCATGATGATCGGTCTACGATAGCCGTCGCGGCGCAGGCGCTTGACCGCCTCGCGTCCGTCGAGGTCCGGAAGACCCACGTCCATGATAACGAGATCGGGCGGCGAATCCGGGACGGTCTTGAGCGCCGCCTCCGCCGTGTCGACCGCCTCGACCTGAAACTCCGGGTGCAAAGCGAGTTGTTCGACGAGCGCGTTCCGCAAGTCGACGTCATCGTCAACGATCAGTATTCGCCGAGTCTGAAGTCATGGCCGCACTTTACCGGCTACGCCCTCGCGCCGCTAGTCTGAGATTACGGCAGGGTTACGGCCAAGCGGCTGTATTGACGCCGCAATGACGGTTGAACTCAGGCCGCCCGCGGCGGCCGTCGGCCGCGTCGAGCTCCGCCGCCTCATCGTCGGTGAAAACGCGGCTGCGCGTCAAGAACCGCACGCCTTCGGGCGCCTCGAGCGAGAAGCCGCCGCCGCGCCCCGGAACCACGTCGATGATCAAGTGGGTGTGGCGCCAATATTCGAACTGCGCCGCACCGATATAGAAGCGGCAGTTTTCGATCTCGCCGAGAAAGACGTCCTGCGATCCGACGCGAAACTCGCCCGCTGGATAGCACATCGGAGACGAGCCGTCGCAGCAGCCGCCAGACTGGTGGAACATCAGCGGGCCGTGCATTTGGCGGAGGCGGCGAACGACGGTCGCCGCCGCCTCCGTGAACTCGACGCGTTGGATCATGGCGAGGCCTGAGCGAATGAAGGCCGGGCGGAGGCGAGCCTCCGCCCGGGGGTCTGATGGATCAGAAGAAGCCGAGCGCCTTCGTCGAGTAGCTGACGAGAAGGTTCTTGGTCTGCTGATAGTGATCGAGCATCATCTTGTGCGTCTCGCGCCCGATGCCCGACTGCTTGTAGCCGCCGAACGCGGCGTGGGCGGGATAGGCGTGATAGCAGTTCGTCCAGACGCGCCCGGCATGGATCGCCCGGCCGAAACGATAGGCGCGATTGCCGTTGCGCGTCCAGACGCCGGCGCCGACGCCGTAAAGCGTGTCGTTGGCGATTTCGAGCGCATCCGCCTCGTCCTTGAACTTCGCCACCGAGACGACCGGCCCGAAAATTTCCTCCTGGAAGACGCGCATCTTGTTGTGGCCGGCGAAGATCGTCGGCTGGATATAGTAGCCATCGGCCAGTTCGCCCTCGAGATGGGCGCGAGCGCCGCCAGTCAGCACCTGGGCGCCTTCCTGCTTGCCGATGTCGAGATAGGACAGGATTTTCTCGAGCTGGTCGGTCGAGGCTTGCGCGCCGATCATCGTCGCCATGTCGAGCGGATGGCCCTGCTTGACCTTCTTGGTTCGCTCGACGGCGCGCTCCATAAAGCGGTCGTAGATCGACTCCTGAACGAGCGCCCGGCTCGGGCACGTGCAGACCTCACCCTGGTTCAGCGCGAACATGGTGAAGCCTTCGAGGCACTTGTCGAAGTAATCGTCGTCGGCTTCCATCACGTCGGCGAAGAAGATGTTCGGCGACTTTCCGCCGAGTTCGAGCGTCACCGGGATGAGGTTGTCGGAGGCGTACTGCATGATCAGGCGACCGGTGGTCGTCTCGCCGGTGATGGCGATCTTTGAGATGCGCTTGCTCTGGGCGAGCGGTTTGCCCGCCTCGACGCCGAAGCCGTTGACGATGTTGAGGACGCCGGCCGGAAGAAGGTCGGCGATGAGCTCAACGACGATCAGGATGCCGAGCGGGGTCTGCTCCGCGGGCTTCAGCACGACGCAGTTGCCCGCCGCCAGCGCCGGCGCGAGTTTCCATACCGCCATGAGCATCGGGAAGTTCCACGGAATGATCTGGCCGACGACGCCCAGCGGCTCGTGGAAGTGGTAGGCGACGGTGTCGTGATCGATCTCGGAAAGAGAGCCTTCCTGCGCCCGCACTGCGCCTGCGAAGTAGCGCCAGTGGTCGATGCAGAGCGGCAGGTCGGCGTATGTCGTCTCGCGGATCGGCTTGCCGTTGTCGAGGGTTTCGACAAGGGCGAGCAGGTCGAGGTTGGCCTCCATCTTGTCGGCGACGCGGTTGAGGATCAGGGCCCGTTCGGCGGCCGGAGTCTTGCCTCCTTGGAACGCGTCGCCTCCCGGCCTGCCATCGCAAGCGAGGTCAAAGCTGCGTCGCCGCTATATCTTCGGAGGGATGTCGCCGGGGCAACGGTACTTTCGGGCGCCGGTACTTTCGGAGGAATCCTGCCGGACCCGGGGCGGAGGCGATCAGGGCGAGAGGGTCAGTTCCCGGGCGCCCGCCTTTCTCAGATCCTCCTCCGACCCGGTCAGCGTGATCGACTTCACGTTGTTCCAAAGCGGAACGAGGTCGCGGTAATGGGGCGAGAAAATGTGGCCGGACTTGCCTGTCGCGATCATGAAGCGCGACTTCTCCGGGTCGGCGAGATCGTAAAGGCCGCGGAATCCGCCGCCCTGCGTGCGGGCGAACGGCTCCTTCGGCGTTCCGAACCCGCCGCCGCGATCGAGTGTATAGAACCCGCCGCTGGACGGGACGCTGAGGTCGCTGACCCGGTCGAGCAGCGGCACTTCGCTGTAGACCTTGTGCTGGAGCAGGCTCATGTGCTCGGCGCCCCAGCGCCATTGGCTCATGTCGGCGCCGTCGCGCTTGACGACGAGCGCGAGACCCTCGTCGAGCGCGCGCCCGAGCGCCTTGCGACAGTCTGGATCTGGCTTGTCTGGGGCGTCGCACCACGACGGGTGGTCGCGCATCAGAGAGATGAGCGCGGTGGCGTCGAAGGGGCCTTGCACTTCGATTTTCAGCCCGGTCTTCTCGTCGAGCAGGATCCGGTGCAAAGCACCTAGGAACGCGGTGAAGATGAGCGGCTCGGGACGGTCCTTGTCCATCACCGCGTTCCAGTTCTGCGAGTATCGCCTGGGCCTGCCGCGCCCGCTCGTCCGAGGGCGCGATCGTGGCGATGAATGGCTGCAATCCTTGGCCGCCAGCGACAGGTGGTCGGCCTGCATGGCGGCCGAAGTCGCGAGGCTGTGCTTGTCGATCGTGTCGAAGAACTCCTGGATTCGGCGGGCGCGGAAAGTCTCCTCCCAGTTCTGGCCGAACGTCGGCTCATGGTCGTCCGGGACGTTGGCGTTGTTGGCGTTGAAGGCGAAGCCGATTTCCGGGTTGTGCAGCTGCGGCAGCTGGTCGAACGGGACAACGCCGATCCAGTCGAAGGCGCCGGACGCGCCGTCGAACGGCGCAAGGCCGTCGCCCGACTTGCGCAAGGGCACGAGACCGGGGCTGAAGAAGCCGATGTCGCCAGAGACGTCGGCGTAGACGATGTTCTGCGTCGGCGTCTGATAGATTCGCAGCGCGTCGAGGAAGTCGCTCCAGTTTCGCGCGACGTTGAGCCGCATGACCGCCTCTCCGGTCGTGTCGTGGTCGCCAAGGCCGGTGAAGGCGAGCGCGATCGCCTTGCCCGGGCCGGCGAGCCCGCCGAGGTTTTTGCTGACGTCGGACAGGACCGGACCATGGCGGGTCGTCCGGATCGTGAGCTTGACGTCCGGCGCGTCCTTCATGCGGATGGTCTCCTCGCGCGTCTCGAACGGCCTCGGCCCTTCGGACGTGAGGTATTTCGACGGGTCCGTCGGATCGACGGTTTCGACGAAGAGGTCTTGCACGTCGGTCTCCGCCGTGGTGAAACCCCACGCGATCCTGTCGTTCTGACCGAGCAGGACGCCCGGCGTCCCGGGCACGGTGCCGCCCTTGACCGACCCTTCGGGCGTGACGATGCAGGCGAGATACCAGAGGATCGGCGCGCCGAGTCCGAGATGCGGATCGTTGGCGAGGATCGGCTTTCCCGTGACCGTGCGCGACCCGGCGACCACCCACTCGTTCGAGGCGCCGCGGCCTATTCCGGTCAGGGCGCCGATCTCGTCCTCGATGCTTTCGCCGCTCGCATGCGCGGGCTCGAGCGCCGGCAGCGTGGTGATCGGATCGCCCGGCTTCATGCCCGGAAACATCCAATTCGCCTGCTCCGGCCCGAGCTTTTCCCGCAGGCGGGCGCGCAGCGACTCGAACGCGTAGTTGTTCGACAGTTGGAGCGCCATCAGCTTGCCCCAGACCAGGGAGTTGGCCGGCTTCCACGGCTCCGGCGTGTCCCCGACGATGAGGAACTCGGGCGGCAGCGCGTTCTTATGAGTGTCGAGGAAGGCGTTGACGCCGTCGGCATAGGCCTCGAGCCGCTTCTGCGCCCAGGGCGACAGCGCGGCGAAGCTGCTTTCCGCCTCGCGGTACAAGCCGAGCGTGCGGATGAACTTGTCGACGCCGAGCCGGTCGGCGCCGAAAACCTCGGCCAGCCGCCCCTGCCCGACCCTGCGGCTCAGCTCCATCTGGAACAGCCGTTCGCTGGCGTGCAGATAGCCAAGGGCGCGCGCGGCGTCGTCCATCGAGGCGGCGAAGATGTGCGGCACGCCGTAGCCGTCGCGCCAGACGTGGACTTCGGCGGAGAGGCCCGGCAGCTTTTCAGAGCCCGAATAGGTCGGCATGGCGCGCCAGAAGAGGTAGGCGCAGGCGATGGCCGCGACGACCGCGAGCGCGACGACGAGGCGAATCGCTCCCCAGACCAGCCGCCAGACCATTCGACCTCCCGACCCAGCTTCAGCGCGGGACAATGAAGCCGGTTCCGTCCCCGAAGTCCATCGTCTCAAGCGACAGCCCCCTCGTGCTTCGCTTCAGCCGCAACCGCGGGTTGGGGCCGCGGGACAGGGCCGGTCCAGGCGCGGAAACCTAAAAAGTGAAAGAAATCGGCCTGTCGAGAAATTGTCGGTCTCTTCAGAGGTCAGAGAATCGGCGCGGCTTTCCACTGCAATTTTATGGGCGAAGTGCTGGCGCCAATGCGCCCTCCGCCAAAGTCGAAGAGCTCATACCCGCGCGATGATCGAGTCGCGCCGCTAGAGGCAAAATGTCGTCTTGACCGGCGCGTGATCGGAAGGGCGCTCCCAGCCTCGGGCTTCGCGCAGGACCACCATCGACCGCAGCGCCGGCGCGAGCGCGGGGCTCACCCAGACATGGTCGAGCCGCCGCCCCTTGTTGGCGTTGGACCAGTCGGGCGATCGGTAGCTCCACCAAGTGTAGAGCTTCTGGTCGTCGGGGACGAACTTGCGCAGCGCGTCGACCCAGGGGCCTGCGGCCTGCGCCCGCTTGAGCTTCTCGACCTCGACCGGCGTGTGGCTGACCACGTTGAGGAGCGCCTTGTGGCTCCAGACGTCGTGCTCGAGCGGGGCGATGTTGAGGTCGCCGACCAGGATCGCGCGCCCGGCCGCCGCCTTGTCGGCCGCCGCCCACTCGGCCATCTCGTCGACAAACGCGAGCTTGTGGGCGAACTTCGGGTTGACCTCAGGATCCGGCTCGTCGCCGCCGGCCGGGACGTAGAAATTGTGCACTTCCACGTTCCTCGCCGCGCCGTCGAGAACGACGCGCAGGTGGCGGGCGTCGCCCTTCGAGCAGAAGTCGCGCACGGACGAGCGCGCGAACGGAATCAGCGAGACGATCGCCACGCCGTGGTAGCCCTTTTGGCCGCTGATTGCGATATGCCGGTAGCCCGCATCGCGGAACGCGCCCGAAGGGAAGTTGGCGTCGGGACACTTGGTCTCTTGCAGGCATAGGACGTCCGGCTTGTGTTCGGCGAGATAGCGCAGGACGAGATCGATCCTGAGCCGGACGGAATTGATGTTCCAGGTGGCGACGGAGAAGTTCAAGGGCGGCCCCAAGGGTGAAAGGACCACAAGCCCGGCTCCGGGGCTCAAGGCAAGGGGCGGCGGGCGCTTTCCCACAGTTGCGCCCCGCACTCCGACGATGGGAGCCCTACGCAGCGCAGCCGACGGGATCGGCGACGTCAGCGACCGCGTCTACAAGCCGCAGCCCGCTCAGTCACCGCCGGCAAACACAAAACTGAACGCGCTCGCGCGATTTCAAAGGCCTAGCCGCCAAGAACTGCAACTTTTCACTCTTTCCGCCCGAGCCGGAGTTGCGTACGGGCAGCCGCGCGATCTTGTGGGTACGTGGCTTCCGGGGCCATACCATTTCCGAGCGCGGATTTAATCTTTTCAAGCCCTTGCGGTGCCGTTTCCGAGTTTCCGGGCGACTCCGCCTCGCCGTCAGCCCCTCCGGCGCCGCGATCTCGGCGACCGAAACGCCGCAGTTCAAGAGATCGGCGATTGGCTTTTCCCGCTTGGCCTTCGCCACGCGCGCCGCGCGCCGCGCGTTGACCGATCGGTTGCGAAGGGCGGTGGGCGGAACGGTTGCGACTGTACCGGACAACTCGGGGTGTCCTTCAGGAAAGGCAGAAGAACAAATATAGAACAGCCCAACCGCCTTGGCAAGAGATTGTCTTGACTTCGCCGACAAGATGTTGAATGTTGCAGAATATGCCTATAATATATTGAAATAATTACCTAATATGCCGTTTAGGCGGGACCGCCGGCATGGGGCGGGGTCGGAATCGTGAGCCCCCGCACGGCGATGACGCGGCCGCAAGATCAAGGCGGGAGATTGAGAGATAAAGCATTGATTATACTGAGAAATTCGATGAGCCTAGTTGGTAAATCACACAGGTCCGCGTGAACTACGTAAGGTCTGTGAGGCTGCAAGCGTCCCTTTCAAGTTCGACGCTCCAGAATCTGAGTGCGCTAGGCTCGCCGCTTCTAAGGGAAATCCGCCCCGTTCGATACTCTGCCGAGCGAAGACGGCCGACCGTTTCCCTTATTTGCTTTTCGACCACTTGCGACCGCCGCCTTACGCCACCTCCGACGAACTTGCTTGAAATGAAGGCCGCGGAGCTGAGACTGGAAATTCGATCAACGTCCAGCTTCGTCGGCAAGCCGCCACCGCGATTCCACGGAGTCAATAGAGAGAGCGGTCTCGGTTCAAGAAGTTCATCCCAGACCCCCGGATTGTGCCCCGTGATCGATCCGTGGTGGGGAATTTTGAATACTGTAGCTTTGCCGTTCGGCCTAGCGGTGTTTGCCAATATGGCAGACCAGCCCAATTGCGGATCACTCAGCTCCTCCAGGTCAGCGCCGAACAACATTGCCCATTGACCAATACGCACCCAGATAACAACCGACAGGTGATTTGGGGTTTGCTCCGGCACTCGATATTTCGTCAAATGGGCCTGAGGGAACAGATTCCCCAACGCGGCGATTGCCACGTCGAATTGCTTATCCGACGGTGAAAGGCTCCACACTTCACATTCCATTCCGTGAGCCAGTTCCGCCCCCGGAATCCTCAGCAACAATCTGCTCGGTAACGCTTTCGCGCACGACTTCTTGTTGTCCAATAGGTGGCGGAGAATTTGCCCTATCTCAGTTAGCCCGCTGCCCGCGATGATCCCGCTTCGACGGTTGAAGGCAGTCGTCGTCTCAAGGAATTCAATCTGTCCGAGGGCTGCGGACATGCAGACGATAGCATGTGGACACGCGCGAAAAACTTCGAACATCCCCGGATATGGTCGTCGTGCCAGTGTGTTATAACAATTAAGGCGACCGACGCTGCCGGGTCAACTCTTATAGCCTCGAAGTAAGACAGAACCGCTGGTTGACCTGTTGCCGAGTTGATACAGGAGTCAATTACGATCCATTTCCCAGATCCAACGTGGACTAGCGAGGCTTCGCCGTACCCTGGCCCCAGGACACTGATCTCAATCTGAGACGCGGAAGGAGCGACCAAAAAGTCAATCCCAAAGGAGGCCGGAAGCTAGCTCACGCGCTTCGGCACGAGCTTGACGTATGTCGAGCTTGCTCCAAGCGGGTAAGCGTCTGAACACTATTTGAGACGTTCTTATCTTCTGCCCAAACTTGGTCCGTTGGTACCCAATGATCCACCTAAATACAGCCCCCTCTTTCAAGAGACTAAGCTCGTCCTCAGACAAGTCCGAGATGGGAAAGTCAGCCGCCTCATCTTCTACTTTCTTGCCGGCAGTGACGTCCACAAGCCTCGCAGAGAATGTGCCCTCGCTGACCTCCGTTACGTAGCCTTCCCATTCTTGTAGAGGCTCCAAAGATAGAACGGCGCTTTGGTCCTTACCCGGTGCCGTATTGCGAGGAATTGATTCAATTTCCTCGCCCATTCGGAGCCAAGTATCTGCCGTTGCCATTCCAATGCCCCCTCGGCCTCGAGTGGCCTCTAATTTCACTCCAAAAGCAGACCTTGCACGGCCCGCAGGTGAGGGCGAAATTGACCAAGAAGATATTGGATTTGCATTAGCGAAACCCGTGAAGTTGACTGACGAGAGCGTAGTCATGCGGGAGTTTCCTCCTTAAGCCTCATTATCTGATCGATGATCCACTCGGAATAATTGATAGATCCGTCAAAACGCATATTTAAAAAAGCGAGTAGTAGCTCGGACGTATTAGCGATCTTACTGTCAATTACCTGGCAGTGATAGTTCACTTGTATAAATATACCTGAGTTGCCTTCGATTTGCAGCGAAGGTTCCACTTTTGCTTGAACGTGCCCACGATAGTTCGGCTCGTCGCTATTTCAAATGGGTGAATTAGCGAGCACGTCACCGGCGATGAGGTAGACGATGGCTTTGAGGTTTCGTTTGGTTCGGTAGCCCTTGGCCTTGCGCTTGGCGGCCTGGACATTGCCGTTGATCGCCTCCAGGGGGCCATTGGAAAGGCCGGTGGCGATCGATCTGAGGATGCCTTCCGACTTGGCGGTGATCGTCTTGGCCAGCTTCTTCATCGGCGCGAGGTCGCAGACTTGAACCCAGGCGTTCCAGCGGTCGAGGAAACGGCGAGCCGATTTGACGCTCATCGTGAACAGCTGTTGCAGGTTCATGCGGATCTGCATCGCTTGGATGGTGTCCAGGTTCTGCGCTTCCAACCGAGACAGCGCCTCCTTTTCCTCCTGCGTCAGACGATCGACGTTCTTCAGGAAGATGTAGCGCCGGCCCTTGATCTGGAAGTTGTTCCGCGCCTCCTCGCGCCGCACCGGGTCGACGGCCTCGTTGGCGAGTTTGATGACGTGAAATTTGTCGAACGTGATCTCGGCGTTCGGCAAGTTCTCTTTGATCCCCGCCTCGAATGCGGCCCCCATGTCGATGCTGGCGTCGGTCACCGCCTCGCGCCGGCCGCCATGCGCCTCGAGGAAATCCGCGAATTCCTTCACCGTCGCCGCGTCCTTGCCGTCGGCGACGTAGACGACCTTGCGCCGCGCCATGTCAACGAACAGGCTGATGTAGTCGTGGCCGCGCCGCGCCGAAGTCTCGTCGGCGGCGATGCGCTGCACCCGCGACAAATCCAGCTTCTCCACCGCCCGCCAGACGTAGTGTTCGACGATGCGCCACAAGCGCGTGTCGTGCTCGCCGAGCCGCTCGGCCGCATTGGCGATCGGCATCGTCTTGGCCAGCGCCAGCACATAGGCCTCGAACAGCAACGTGAAACCCGATCCCGCGCGAGCCCACGGCGTCGCCACCTTGCGCACGCCGCACTCCGGACACGTCACCCTCGGCGTGCGCGCGTGCAACAGCGTGCGATGCTGGAAGAAATCCAGATGCCGCCAGGTCTCCTCCTTCGTGTCATGAACCGCGCACCCGTCGCGCCCGCACTGGGCACAGGCGAACCAACTCCCCCGCGGAAAATCAACGTATAAATCGAGCCGACCGTCCACCGCGTCGAACTCGCTGCGCGTCACCGTCCACGGCGACGAAAAACCAAGGGCCAACTGGAAAAGATCGGTGTCCTGCATCCCCCCAGGCTAAATGCGATCCCCCCTGAGCGATCACTAACCCGCCCCCAAATTCCGACTTACCCACTCCTTTCAGCGAGGAGCCGATAGTTCTCTTCTCTCCAGCTTTCCTGCATGGTCAATGAAGCGAAGCCGCCGCGAAGCTCAGGTGAACTGCTGGCGATCTTTGCGCCCCATTCACCCCACGGCGCTGTGGGGGCCAGAGTGCGCCCTATACGATTACGGATTTCTTCCGAGCCCACACCGAAATGGACTTGCCTGTTTATTCCCATCTGCTGCAGGGGGGTATGCGGCAATAACTCACCGAAGGTCTTCATGGTGAGATCACATATAGCGACCCAAGGAGCCTCGGCGGTTTCCACGCTGAACCGGTTAGTCTCGACAGTAATAACTTTGGACCCGATCTTGAAGTGCGCGAAATCGGGAACGTTGAAGACGTTTTCCGCCGCGTCCGCTTCCGTCGGGCTCACGACATCATACCGTGCAAACCACGAGGGGGAAAAATCATCGGATTGAAGCTGCCCAACAGGACTATCGAACATCCTCCGATCTTCGGCTCGATCCGCATGGAAATCCCCCCGTGCACACCGCAAAGTCAGGCCCCGGGCCAGTCTGTCAAGCCAAAAGTATGTAGGAGATTGCTAAGGGCCTGTTGATTGGACTTCTTGCGAACGCATAACTCTGCGAATGGATGAAGAAAGCAAGTGCATGCACGGGCGGGCCGCTAGCCAGCTAGCCCGCTTAATGCAGCGCTTTGAGGATTTCGCCGTCGCGGGTGTCGTGTTTTGGGCGATTTCTTTGGATTTCCCCTGGGCTTGGACGCGCCGCGTCGGCTCCGGCTTGGAGCCAGAGTTTGGGGCGGGGAGGGTTTGCGGGTTGAAGGGACGCTTGTGAATATTCGGGGCGCGCTCGAGCCCCGCCCGTCAGGTGACGAGGCGCGGTATGCGTCCGAGAGCGAAGCGCAGAATATCCTGCGCGGGGCAGGAGGTCGGCAAGTGCACTCGGATCATCGTCTTCATCTCGACGACGCGGGCGGCGATCTTGATGAGGCGCAGGCGCAGCGTATCGAACTGGGCGACGCGCCACATCGAACGTTTCGGCATCGACACGCGCAGACCCCACATCAGCCAGTACGCGCCGGCGTGGAGGAACAGCCGAAGCTGATTGGCCGTGGCCTTCGTGCATGAGGTGCGATCCGCCGCCAGATGCGTCTTGAAGGATTTGATGTGGTTTTCGGCCTGGCCACGCCGACAATAGACCTCTTCATAGAGCACGCGAGCGTTTCTCTTTTTCAGATTGGTGACAATGAAGCGCGTGTCGGGCCCTTCGGCGCCAACCTCGACGCGGGCGATGATGCGCTCGACGCGGCTCCAGCTTTTGGCGCCGTCGAAGAACTCCTTGAAGCGGCGGATTTTGTCGTCTCTTGGCGCGGCCTCGAAGCGCGCCTTCGTGCTGGCCTCGAGGACTTCAATGTGTCGGCGCAAGGTCGCGGTTGGCGCGACGCCGAGGATGTAATCGAGGCCGTTCGCTCGACACCAGTCGAGAACCTCGGGGCTGCAGTAATGGCTGTCGGCCCGCAGCAGGATCTCAGTGTTGGGCCAGTTGGCGCGGATCGCGCGCAACAGACGGCGCAGGAAGGCCCTGATTTCCTTGCCGCCGGGCCGTTTGGCAGGCCGAAGGACGGCGGTGATGAAGCGGCCCTCGCCGTCGAACACGACGATCGGCTGAAAGCCATACTCGTCATAATGCGCGTTGAACAACCGCAACTGCTGGCCGCCATGCACCGCGTCGAACGTGTCGTCGATGTCGAGCGTGATTTGTTTGGGAACTGTTTGGAAGGACTCGCAATAAAGATCGACCATCGCCCGGCCCATGCGCAGCAAGGCGCGAACGTTCGGCAAATTCTCGAGCCGCGAGATCGTCGATTGCGAGCACAATTCCCGATCGGACGGCGACAGATCGAGCGCCATCTTGAACATCGGATCGCTTCGCAGACAATTGGCGTCGTTGCCGTCCTCATAGCCGGCGCTGATCATCAGGAGCCGAAAACGAATGATATCGGCCAGGCTGTGCGTCACTTGATCGGGAGCGCGGGGGTCCACGATACAGGCGGCGAGCCGGTCGGCGAGGCGAAGGCGCTGTTCGACCTCGCGCAAAGCCAGAACGCCGCCATCCGACGAAAGCAAACCACCATCAAATTTGACCACGACGGGCTTCCCGCCCGCCGGTGACAGACCCGGCAACGGCAGCATAGGATCATTCATGGCGGGGGTGGCCTAACTGAAATCGCGCAAATCGGCTTCGATAACCAAATTCTACATGACATCAGATATTTAAGCTACATCCGCCAACCCGCCGCGCATAATCCAGGCTAGCCCGCTTAATGCAGCGCTTTGAGGATTTCGCCGTCGCGGGTGTCGTGTTTTGGGCGATTTCTTTGGATTTCCCCTGGGCTTGGACGCGCCGCGTCGGCTCCGGCTTGGAGCCAGAGTTTGGGGCGGGGAGGGTTTGCGGGTTGAAGGGACGCTTGTGAATATTCGGGGCTAGCTTCCTCCTCCGAGAGCGGACGATAAGAACATTCTATCCGGGTTTGCGGACTTTGCAAAGAAAATGTTGCGGGAAGACGCGATAACATTTTGAAATAATGTATGAATATGCCGTTTTGACGGATCGCCGCCGTGTCGGGCGGGAGATGGTTCGGATGCGCGGGTCCTTGCATGGCGACGATGCGGCCGCAGGATCAAGGCGGCTGCCAAACCGCTTGATTCTAAACATATTTTCCACGACCTTGAATGTTACTCAACGCAACGCGACGCATCGAATGCGTTGGCCTAAAAGGAGTTGGGCATGGAGCCGCAAGAGACTCTCCACGCGCGAAGCGCGGATGTCCTCATCGAGGGCGACGTTGCCGTCCTGTCGTTCTTGACGGCGATCGACGATCGGCCCAACGTCGCCATTTCGATGCGGGTCCACGTGTTGGAGCTCCTGCAGTCGCGAATCTCCCGCGCGCTGGCGGCTCAGCCAAAGCAGAAGCCGCCGGATTGAAGGGGTGGTCGGTCGAGAACGGACGTCGCAGCGGGCGGCAAGGCAACAGGCCCCGAATAAGGCTGGAATAGCTTCGCGCGGAGGAATACTGGAGCCGGCGACGGCAAGCGGTCCGAGCTTCAACTCACTCGCTTATAGCGAATAAGGCGAGTTCTTATGCTTTACGTAGGTCGTTTATGACTGTTATGACGTTAGCTCTATGGTGTTCGACGTCATCGCGAAGGGGCGACTTTGTTCGATCGAGTGGTCGGGGCCTTCAGCCGTCGCCCTGCCGCCTTTCAAACAGGCGTGCTGGTCGCAGCGACGGCGCTCCCTTTGATTGTCGCGTCCGGCTTTATGTTCGACAGCCTCTCTTCGCGTGAGCGCGAACGCGTCCGTGAAGACCTCCTGGTCCGGGCCAGGACGCTCGCGTCGGCCGTCGACAACGAAATCAATACACATGCCGCAATCGGATGGTCGCTCGCTGCGTCTTCCAAGCTCCGCGAAGACGACCTGGCGGGCTTCAGGAGGGAGGCCGAGGCTGCCATCAAGTTTGTGCCGGGGAGCTGGCTCGCCCTCAGCCGGCCTGACGGGCAACCGGTGCTCAATACGATCGCCTCGCCCGGCGCGCCTCTGCCGGTGCGCGCCGGGACCGAGATTGCGCTGAAGTCCGCCGCGATGGGGAAACCCCTGGTCGTTGACCTTATCCTTGGCCCCGTCTCGAAGAAGCTCACGCCCTACGTCGAAGTTCCCGTCGTCCGGAACGAGGCCGCGGCATATTCGATCTCCATCGTTATGGACCCTGCGCGTTTTCTCAGTCTCTTCAAGGAAAAGACATCCAACGGAGAACTCGTCGCGCTGGTGGATCGCAACAAGCGGTTCATTGCCCGTATCCCGGACCATGACTTGTACCTCGGGCGTCTGGGGAGCGAAGGCTGGCGGGCGGACATGGCGAAGTCGCCCGAGGGATGGAGCGAAGGCCGGACTTTGGAAGGTACTCTGGCTCTTACGGCCTATGCGCCAACCTCCGATGGCTGGACCGTCGGCATCGCCATACCCGAGGCGCAACTGGTAGGGCCGGCCAGAAGGCTCCTGTGGGAGACGGCGACCGTGGCGCTCGGGTTTCTGGCGCTGAGCGTGGGTCTCGCGTCGCTCGTCGCCATACGGATCAACAAAGGCATGTCCGCGCTTGCGCGGACGGCCGAGCGGGTCGGCGCGGGCGAAGGCGTGGAAGGGCCTGAAGCGCCGTTCGCGGAGGCGCGGGCGATCGGCGCCGCGCTCGCGAGCGCTTCAGCTGAACTGAAGAGGCGCGCCGATCTCCTGAACCGCGACAAAAGCGATTTGGAATTGGAGGTCGCTCTGCGGTCGGAAGAACTGCGCCGGGAGGCGGCGCAGAAAGCCCAGATCGAAGAGCAACTGCGGCAAGCGCAAAAGATGGATGCGCTCGGGAAGCTCGCCGGCGGCGTGGCGCATGATTTCAACAACGTGCTGACCGTCATCGTCGCCAGTCTGGAAGCCCTCGAGCGGTGGCTGGACCAGGGGGACGCGAACGTCGGCCGCTATGTCGCAGCCGCCCTGCGCTCCTCGGAAAAGGCGGCCGCACTGACCGCGCGGCTCCTTGCGTTCGCCCGACAGCAGCCCCTTCAACCCGCCGTGATCGACCTCAACGGCGTCATTCGCGAACTGTCCGACGTTCTTCGGGGCGCCATCGGCGCCCACATCGAGGTCGAGATGAAGCTTGCGAGCGGACTGTGGCTTGTGAACCTGGATCCGAGGCAATTCGAGCATGCGCTCGTCAATCTGGTCGTGAACGCGCGGGATGCAATGGAGAGGGGCGGGCGCCTCACCATCGAGACGCGCAACGCGGAGGTCGACCGGCTGTTCGCCGCCCAGGCTCCCGCCGCGCCCGCTGTTCCTTCGGTCGTCGTCACGGTCAAGGACACGGGGCACGGCATGGATGCGGAGACGCTTGCGCGCGCCTTCGAACCGTTCTTCACGACCAAGCCGACAGGCAAGGGAACCGGTCTCGGCCTCAGCCAGGTGCACGCATTCATTGAACAGTCGGGCGGTTGGCTGGAGGTTTGGTAGGAGCCCGGGAAAGGCGCCGCGGTCGAACTCTGGTTTCCACGCTGCGAAGAAGCGGAGGCGCCGGCGGCGCCTTCCCCGGCTCCCGAGCCTCGGCCAGGCGCGAGGAAAGGAGAGACGGTCCTGGTCGTCGAGGACCAGGACGAGGTGCGCGCCGCCTTGGCCGGGGCGCTGCGGGAGCTCGGCTATGCGGCGCTGGAGGCGAGGTCAGGCGACGAGGCGTTGCGCGTTAGCGCCGCCTTTGATCTCCTGCTGACCGATGTGGTCATGCCCGGCTTCAGCGGGTTCGAGCTTGCCGAGCGCGTCAGGGCGATGCGCGACGGCCTGCGGGTTATCTTCATGACCGGTCATGTCCTGGGCTCCGTTCTGAACGCGCACGATCCGGAGTCCATCCTGCGCAAGCCGTTCACGTTCGAGCAACTGGCGGCGAAGGTTCGAGAGACGCTGGACGATCGCCGTAATTGAGGCGCGCCGAAGCGGTCGACGCCCTTGCCAGATCAAATTCGGCTCGTAGCTTGAGACCAACCACCTCCGCCGGAGCGCCCATGGCCGACGCCGCCGACTTCCGCCGCATCGCGCTCTCGTTCGACGGGACGGCCGAATATCCGCATTTCGACCGGCGCGCGTTCAAGGCGCGGGTCACGTTCGCGACGCTCGCGCCGGACGAGCTGACCGCCAACATCAAGTTCGCCCCCGACGAGCAGGCGCTCAAATGCGCGGTGGCGCCCGACGCCTTCGCGCCCCTCGACAACACCTGGGGCCGGCAGGGGTGGACCCGCGCGACGCTCGCGGCCCTCAGCGAAGCGGAGCTCAGGGCCGCCTTGGAGATGGCCTGGCGGCGCGGCTCGGCCAAACCGGCCCGCCGCGGCGCGGCGGCCATGCGGACGGCGCGAACGCGGCGAGGCTGAGCGCCCACGTCCATCCCCATCCAGGTCGCGGCGTCGAGACCACGCGATAGCCGGTCGCACAACCCGCGGGCCCAATCGGCCGTAAACTTGATCTGTATCACGAGTTCACGGGTCGGGAGGGACTAAAAGGGCGGCAATCGGCTCGGCCTGCTTTGCGATGCAAAGCGTGGCGAAAGGGCTTTATGAGCGAGACGAGGAAACTCGCGGCGATTCTGGTCTCCGACATCGTCGGCTACAGCCGGCTGACCGGGGGTGACGAGGAGCCGACGCTCGCCCGGCTGCGCATGTTGCGGAGCGACCTCATCGACCCGACCATCGCGGTCCACAATGGGCGGGTCGTCAAGCGGACCGGCGACGGGGCGATCGTCGAATTTCGCAGCGTGGTCGAGGCCGTGCGCTGCGCCATGGAAGTGCGCGCCGGCATGGCCGAGCGCAACGCCGGCGTGCCCCCCGAAAGGCGCATCGAGGCTCGCGTCGGCATTCACGTGGGTGACGTTGTCGAGGAGCGCGACGGCGACCTGATGGGCGACGGAGTCAACGTCGCGGCGCGGCTCGAGGGGATTTGCGAGCCGGGCTGCGTCTGCCTTTCGGCGGCGGCTTACGAGCAGGTTCGCGACAAACTGCACGTGACATTCGTCGACCTGGGAGAGCAAAGCCTCAAGAACATCGCACGGCCGATGCATGCCTACATGCTCAAGGCCGCCGATACTGGCGCTGCCGAGAGGCAGGCGGCGACGCCTGCGCTGACCGCGTTGGGGTGGGCGACGATCGCTGCGACGCTCCTCGTCGTCTTGATCGCGGCCGAGTGGTTCGGACCGCGTGTCTTCGCGCCAGCGCCTCCGCCTGCGCCCCCTGTCGCCTCAGTGCAGGACAACGCCGGCGAGCCGCGCCTGTCGATCGTCGTTCTGCCGTTCGCAAACTTGTGCGGCGACCCCGAACAGGACTATTTCGCCGACGGCCTCACTGACGACCTGACGACCGACCTCTCGCATCTGCCTGGCAGTTTCGTCATCGCCCACAACACCGCAATGATCTACAAGGGCAAGCCGGCCGACGTGAAAGAGATCGGGCGCGATCTTCCAGTCCCTACTTCATTGCCTGAGGCATCTGCATGTTTATGAGTTGGACAAGTATGACGCTCTTCCCGTCACCTATTTCGGACACCGTCAACCAGTGGTCTTGGAAGGAGGCGTCCTTGCCGTCCGGACCTTTTGCAGTACTTGCCCAGGCGCCGTCGTCGGCCGCAGCCTCACGACGCATCGCCGCGCAGCCGGGCCGTGAGCCATTCCAGGTCGCGGTCCCGGACGCCGATCGCGAGGAGGTGGTGGTGAGTCTCGATCACATAGGCTGTGTTGTCGCCGGACTGGCCGGTCCCCGCGCGCACCCGTTCGAGCATCGCCTCGCGGGTGAGGCGCCCCGCATATTGCGGATGGAGTCTGTCGGCGATGTAGGTGAGCGCGTTCACTCGCTCGCCGCCCTCCAGCACGATCGGGACCATGCGCTCGAGGTAGACTGCGGTCACTTGCTCCCGCTCGCGCAAGTAACGGATCGTTGGCTCGCGCAACGCCGCATCGACCCGGAAGGCGACGCCGGGGCAGGCGCCGCCGCGGTCGAGGCCGAGCACGAGGCCGGGCCGCTCGGGCGTTCCCCGATAGACGTGCGAATAGACGCAGAGGCTCCTGCGCCATCCCCTGAGCATCGCCTTGCAGCGAAGCGAATACGTGAATCCCGGCCGCCACACCAGCGAGCCGTAGCCGAACACCCACAGCTCGCCGTGCGTCGCCTCTTCCACGCCGGACGCACTCACGAAGTCGGCTCGTGCGAGTTGCTCGCGGAACGCCATCTGGTTCCCCTTTTGTCATCCGGCCGACTTGCTGCATAGTTCCAAGCGCATGTGCAACCTCTATAGCGTCACCAAGGGCCAATCGGCGATCCGCGACCTCTTTCGCGTTCGGAACGACCGCGCCGGCAACCTGCCGCCGCTGCCCGCCGTCTTCCCCGACCAGCTCGCGCCGATCGTCCGCATCGGCGCCGACGGCGGGCGGGAGCTCGTCATGGCGCGCTGGGGCATGCCCGGGCCGCCGCAGTTCGGCGGCGCGCCGGTGACGAACATCCGCAACGTGAAGAGCCCGCACTGGCGCCGCTGGCTCGGCCAAGGCAGCCGCTGCATCGTTCCCGCGACCTCGTTCTGCGAATACGCCGACACGAAGCCGAAGAAGACGCCGACCTGGTTCGCGCTCGGCGAGGACCGGCCGCTGTTCGTCTTCGCCGGACTGTGGACGCCGTGGCGGGGCGTGCGCGGCCCGAAGAGCGCGCCGGTCGAGGGCGTCCACGAACTGTTCGCCTTCCTGACGACGGAAGCGAACGCGATCGTCGCGCCGGTTCACCCCAAGGCCATGCCGGTCATCCTGACGACGACGGACGAGGTCGACCTGTGGCTCTCGGCTGAGACGGCCGACGCGCTCGCGTTGCAGCGGCCTCTGCCGGACGAGGCGCTCAGGATCGTGGCGAAGGGCGAGAGGGAGGATCCGGCCCCGCCCGTCACGACGAAAGCGCCGGCGTCGTGAGACGACAGTTGCTCCGGCGGCCTCAATTCGGGCGCACAGGGATGGCGCGATCGGCGGCGTCGACCGAGCGTTCATGAGTTCATGTTCAGTCCACGACGATGCTGCTGGCCACGGAATCCGCGACAAGCTCCTTGCTGATGACGCCGGCCACATTGTCCGGTTGCGCCCCGCCCCGTTCGTGGACGACGATCGCGAACTCGGCCTGCCTGCGCCACATTCGCCGGACCACATTGAAGAAAACATCGCGCTCTCGCACGATGCAAAAGTTTCGGCTGGCGAGATCGCGCAGGGTAGCCGCCGGTTGCGCGAAGGACGATCCAGTCAGCGCGGGCGGCGTCGCAAAAACAAAACGGCGCGGGCAGGGGGTTCTTCGCTCGGATGGCGCTCTTACAGCCACTTCTTCCAGCGGAAGAAGAGGTAGGGCAGAACCGCCGCACAGATCATCATGACGATAGCGAGCGGATAGCCCCAACGCCATTCGAGCTCCGGCATCTCCTTAAAGTTCATGCCGTAGATCGAGGCGATGACGGTCGGCGGCATGAAGATGACCGCGAGCACGGAGAAGAGCTTGATGATGTCGTTCTGCGCGAGATTGATGAGGCCGAGCGTCGCGTCGAGCAGGAACTGCACTTTTTGCGCCTTGAAGCTCGCGTCCTCTTCCAGCGACTGCAGATCGCGCAGCGCCGTCTTCGTCGCCTCGCGGACGGGCTTCGACCCATGTTCGGGACGCCCTTCCGACATCAGGAAGAGCAGAAGGCGCTCGATCGACACCATGCTTTCGCGCAGGTTGGAGATCTTTTCGTCCTCCCGTCCGAGCGCCATGAGCGTGTCGGAATAGATCTGGTTGCGGCTGCTCTGGTTCCCCTTGGCGCGGAAGACGGCGCTCGCGATTTTGTCGAGGCTTTCGCCCGCTTTGCTCAGCGCGCGCGCGGAGCGGTTGAGGGCGGTGTTGATCAGGCCGACCGCCACTGCGTCGGGAAACAGCGCCTGTCCTGGCGTCTTGCAGAGCTTCTGCGAGAACAGATCGAACGTCTCACACGGATCGTAGCGCACCGTGACCAGCGCGGTCGGCGCGATGACGAAAGTGACGCCGGTCACGTCGGGCGTGTCCTCCGGCTCGCTGATGAAGAGGGCGTGCAGGTAGCGCACGCCGTTCTCCGAATAATGCGCCTCTGGCGGCTCGGCATAATCGGGATCGGCCTTCGTCGGCACGGGCGCGCCGACGAACTCTTGAACCTAATACCGCGTTGAGATTTTGCGAGTCGTCAATCGCGCATTCTCAAGGGTATGACGCGCATTCTTCCCGCTCATCGGCTCACCCACCCGGTGAACAATCCTTGGTTGTCGGGAGCGAGCCACCCGGAGGCGTCGACATCGACAGCTTCTTTGGGCCGGTCCGTGTCGAATGGGACCATGAGGCGGCGATGACGCCGCTCGGCCAGCTCCCGTTCTTCATCCATTTCCTCAAAGCGACCGGGTTGTTCGACGCCTTCGTCGTCGACTGTCCGCTGCGCTACGGCAGTCCCAACGCCCCGAAGAAGCGCGACATTCTCGGCACGGCGATGTTCTCCATGCTCGCTGGCCACAAGCGTTACGCCCATATCGCGGCGCTGCGCTGCACGCCGTCTTGCCCGAGCTGCTCAGCATGGAAAAGATCGTCAGCGAGGATGCGGTAAGGCGCGCTTTCAAGGCGATCAACGAGAAGGAAGGCGCGACATGGCTGCGCCAGCATCTTGCATTTTGCGTCGAGCCGCTGCTCGCCGAGTCCTGATCCTGGACGTCGATACGACGATCAAGCCGCTCTATGGCCATCAGGAAGGGGCGGTCTTGGGCTACAACCCCAAGAAGCCCGGGCGTCCGAGCCATTGCTACCACACCTACTCGATGGCTTCGACGCGTCTCGTTCTCGATGTCGACGTCTGTCCCGGCGACGAGCATGCATCCAAACTAGCGCGCCGAGCTTATGGGCGCTGCTCGATCGCTTGCCGCGCGACTTGTGGCCGGCGCTGTTGCGCGGAGACTCGGGCTTCGGCAACGAGGGGATCATGCGCGAGGCCGAGGCGCGCGGCTTGCCGTATCTGTTCAAGCTGCGCCTGACCGCCAACGTCAAGCGTATGATCGAGAAGCTCGCCGGCGCGCGCCAATGGGTTTGCGCCGCCAAGGCTTCGAGGCCAAGGAGAGCGCCGTTCGCTTGACGGGCTGGAGCCCGGAGCGGCGGGTGATCGTGCTGCGTCGCATCTCCAGGCGCTTGGGGCTTGCGCAAAGCGACGAAGACGGGACGCCGCAGCTTTCCTTCACCGAGATCGGCGAGGCGACAGAAGTCTACGAATATTCGGTTCTGGTCACCTCGCTCGAGGAAGAAACTGAAGCGTTCGGCCAGCTCTATCGCGATCGCGGCGATGGAGAAAATATTTTCGATGAAATGAAGAACCAATGGGGCTGGGGCGGCTTCACAACGCATGATCTCGCGCGCTGCCGCCTTGCGGCGCGGCTGCTCGCGCTGTTTTACGACTGGTGGAACATTTTTGTGCGTCTCGCCGAACCGGGTCTGCACCGCGAGGCGATCACCAGCCGGCCCCTGTTTCTTTCCGCCATCGCGACGCGCACGCGGCACGCGCGCCAAACGACGATCCGCGTGACGAGCTCGCACGCCAGGGCCAAGCCAGCCGCCAAGGCGCTCGCGGCTGTAGCCGAGTTCCTACGAGGCTTGGCTGAAAATGCGGAGCAGTTGACGCGCCTGCAAAAATGGCGGGCGATCCTCTCGCGCGCCTTCAAGGCGTTCCTCAAAGGTCGATTGTTGCGCCCGCCGCCGCGTCTCGCGCCAAGCTGACGCAACCAGAGCGCGCAAAATCGCAGAACGCCGCTACCTCAAGCCGACCAACTGCGGTTTTTAGTTGAACCTTCCGGTCCTCCTCCATCATCGGCTCGACGAGATCGATCCAGACCGCGCCCGGCGGGATCGGCTCGGCAGGCTCGAGCGCTTTGCGCTGCACGGTCGCGAGCGCGGTCCCGTCGCCTGGAGCCGCGGGCTTCACGACGGCATGGACAATGATCACGCGGATCTCCTGCTCGGCGCCCGAAGGCGGCGCCAAGCAGGAATTACACGAAATTTTTTCAGTTTGCCGACAGCCCCGACAACAAAAGCGGCCGGGCACAGGCCCGGCCGCTTCTATATCACACGGGCGTGATCAGAAGCCTTCCCAATGCCCGTCATGCCAGTAGCCGCGCCCCTCGTGCTCCTTCCAGGTGAAATGTTCGCCTTCCTTCCAGCGCCAGTTGTCCGGGTGGATCTCCACGTGGACGCCTGGCGGGAAGGCGTAGTCTTCGTGCGTATGCCAGCAGTCGCCGTCGCCGTTGCAGACGATGCGGGCGGACGCGTTCAGGGACGAGAAAGCCAGTACTCCGAAGGCGGAGAGCGCCAGCGCGACGATATTGCTGCGCATGTTCATGCGTATCCTCCTTACAATTGATCCTCCAAAACGCCTTCGCCGAGCCGAGGTTCCGTTCGCGGCGCGCCCGGCTCGGCCGGCAGATGGAATTGACCGGGGACATATTGCGGATCTAACTCGCACCGTGGTCATTCGAGCAACGTTCGGCAGAGCCAATTCCATGAAGCTCTACGGCCATTTCCTCAGTGCCGCCTCGTGGCGAGTGCGAATCGCCCTCAACCTCAAGGGGCTGCCCCACCGCTATGTCCCGATTCACCTGAGCCGCGGCGAGCATCGCGCGCCGTCCTATCTGGCGATGAACCCCCAGGGGCTTCTTCCGGCGCTGAAGCTCAGCCACGGCGTCGTGCTGACCCAGTCGCTCGCCATCATCGAATGGCTCGAGGAAACCCACCCGTCTCCCACGCTCCTTCCGGGCGACGCGATCCTGCGCGCCCGCGTCCGCGCCTTCGCGCTCGCGCTCGCGCTCGCGGCGGATACGCACCCGCTGCACACTCGCGCCGTCCTCGCGAAACTGCGCGGCTGCGGCCTCGATGATCCCGCGGTCATGTCCTGGGTGGCGGACGCCAATGTCAGGGGACTGGAGGCGTGCGAGGCGCTCGTTTTTTCCTCGGGCGCCTTCTGCTTCGGCGCCGCGCCGAGCCTCGCCGACGTCTGCCTCGCGCTTTCCGCGCCTGATCGCGATCGAGGCGGCGTGCGACGCGCTGCCTGCCTTCGCGGACGCCGCCCCGTCCCGGCAGCCCGACGCGGAATAGGCGGGTTTCACCGCATCAGCGCGGCGATCTCCTCGCGCAAACCGTCGGCCTCCTGCGTCGCGAGCCCTAGGTCGTCGAGCGCCCGCGCCGCGACGTCGACCAGATCGGCGTTGGTCGCCGCCTGTCCGCCGTCGGGCAGCACGACGTTGTTCTCGAAGCCGACCCGCACGTGGCCCCCGAACAGCGCGCCGGCGACGACACAGGCGGCCTCCCGCCGGCCGAAGGCGCAGACGCTCCACGACGCGAAGCGCGGCATGTCGGGAGCGAGAAACGGCAGCAGGTCGGAAGGGGCGGCGCGCCTGAGGAGCGAAAAGCGCCCGAGCACGTAAAGAACCGCCACCTGCTCAAAGGGGATCAGGCCCTGCTTCTGCATCGCCGCCAGCCGCCGCGCCTCCTCCGGCGAATAGAGAATGATCTGCGGCCACACGCGCAGCCACTTCAGCCGTTCGAGGAAGTCGCCGAACAGTTTCTCGTCCTTCTTCTCGGGCGCAAGCTCGCGCAGCGCGAACGCCGCCGCCTCGGGGTTCGTGTCGAGGACGACCGCCATCTGCTGGGCCGGCGAATAGCGGCCCATCAACTCGCTGGTGATCTGCACGACGAGGCGGTCGCCGATCGCGCCGCAGATCCGGGCGATCGCCGCCCGATAGGCCTCCGCGTCGAGGAGGTGAACGCCCTGCGCGTCGCGCACGTGCAGGTGAAGCATCGCCGCGCCCTGATCGGCGCACTCCGCCGCCGCCTGCGCCAGCTCTTCCGCAGTGATCGGCAGTCCGGGGTGGTCGGCCTTGGTCTTGCGTCCGCCGTTCGGCGCGACCGCCACGACGACCCGTCTTCGCGCTGGACCTGAAGTCACCTTCCCCCGCCTTTCCGTCGTTCCGTTCAAGCGGCTAGCCCGCATTTCTCAAACCACGGTAATCGTTCTGTCGGGTTCGACCGAATACCGCAAAGTCGCGCTCGTGTGGACGAGCACTTCCGTGGCGCGGTTTCGCGCTGGCCAGGTCGGGTTGTCTCGGGTCTCCGGTGGGCCTTGGGTGAGTTGCCGCGTTGGGGGCGCGTGGCGGCGACGCGTCAGACGGAGACAGGAGCGGCGCGAGTGAGGCAGGCGGCGGCCAGGCGCCATTCGTCGGCGTAGGGGCAGGCGGAGGGAAGCGCGAACTTGATCCTCCGCGCGCTCACTTTCACGAGCGCGCCGATTTTGAACAGCTTCAGCCGATCGTGCCGCAGGTGGCGTTGGCGAACTGCGTGTGCGCCAGCCCGACGCGACGCACCGCGCAGACGAGCAGATAAGCCATCGAGGAGAACCAGAGGCGCAGTTGATTGGCGCGCATGGTCGCCGCCGAGGTCCGGTCGGCGAACAGGTCGGCCTGAGATTCCTTGATGCGGTTCTCCATGTCGCCGCGCGCGCAATAAACGTCTTCGTAGAGTTCGCGGGCCGGCTGCTCGATGGCCGTCAAGGTGGTGACGACGAACCGCGGATTGGCTTCGCCGCTGGTCCATTCCGCCTTGCCGACCACGCGCCGGCGACGCGACCAGGAATCGAGGGTCGAATACGAGAAATCCCTGAACCGGCGCGCGGGCTTGCCCGTTTGCCGCGCCTCCGTCTCGGCCTGAGCCAGCTCGGCTTCGATCTCGCCGACGAGCCGAGGATTGCGCGCCAAGCCGAGCAGATAGTCGACGCCATTCGTCTCGCCCCAACTCATCAGCCCCTCGCGCGCAAAGCCGGAATCGCCACGAAGCAGAATGCGCACGCGCGGCCAACGGGAGCGGATTTGTTTGAAGATGCGGGCGATCTCTTCCGTCGCGCCGGCGCTGCCGTCGATGTTGGAGGGCCTGAGCTTGGCCGCCAGAAGATGCCGGCCGCAGAATACGTAAAGCGGCAGGTAGCAGTAGCAATCGTAATAGGCGTGGAAAAACCGTCCCTCCTGCTCGCCGTGCAGGGGGTCGTCCGTCGCGTCGAGATCGAGGATGATTTGTTTCGGCGATTCCTCGTGCGCTTCGAGAAAGACGTCGACCAACAAGCGCTCAATCGCCGCCGGATCGTGCGCGATTTTGCAGTACCGCGTCGCGGTCTCGCGCGACAATTCCAGACGGTTCAGCGTGGATTTGCCGGCGACGGGAGCGCAATCCGAACGCCACGCCTCGAGCTTGCCGGCCAACACCGCCATCATCGGATCATGGCGCAGGTCGTCGTGATCGTTGAGATCCTCATAGCCGAGCGCGAGGCCGAAGACGCGTTGGCCAACCAGCGTGGCCACAGCGTGTTCGATAAACCTGGGATCGCGCGCGTCGCGAAAGCAGTCGGCCAAGCGACGAACGAGATCGATCGCCTTGTCGGCCGCGCCCAAGAGCAGACCCACCCGCGTCCGACGTGATCGCCCCGCCGTCGAATTCGGCGACCACCGCCCGCCCCTCCACCGCTGTGAACTCGCTCGGTTTCGCGCTACACTCCGTCTGCATCGGGGACCTCTCTCCGTATTCGCGTAAGCCGTTGTCGTAAAACAACTTATCGCTGATTCGGGCCCCGATGCACCTTTAGTTTGAGAAATCCGGGCTAGGATGAGCCCCGCGCCGCTGGGATGAGCCCCGCGCCCTAAAGCCGGATGATTCGATGACGCATATTTTGCATCGGGCCGCGAACGCCGTCATGCCGGTCGCGGTCGGCGGCTTGGGCATCGAGATCTTTGACGCGGAAGGGCGGCGGTATCTCGACGCGTCCGGAGGCGCGGCGGTCTCGTGCCTCGGCCACGGCCATCCCGATGTGATCGCGGCGCTGCATCGGCAGCTCGACGCGCTGGCCTACGCCCACACCGCCTTCTTCACCAGCGAGGCGGCCGAGCGCCTCGCCGATCGCCTGATCGAGGACGCGCCGCGAGGCGCCGACCGCGTCTATCTCGTCAGCGGCGGCTCGGAGGCGATCGAAGCGGCGCTGAAAATGGCGCGGCAATATTTCGTCGAGATCGGCGAGCAGCAGCGGCGCGCGATCGTCGCGCGGCGGCAGAGCTACCACGGCAATACGCTCGGCGCGCTCGCGACCGGCGGCAACGCCTGGCGACGCGCCCAGTTCGAGCCGCTGCTGATCGAAACGCACCACATCGACCCCTGCTACGCCTACCGGCTGAGGAAGGAAGGCGAGAGCGACGCGGAATATGCGGCGCGCGCGGCCCAGGCGCTCGAAGATAAGCTCGTCGAGATCGGCCCCGACCGCGTAATCGCCTTCGTCGCCGAAACCGTCGTCGGGGCGACCGCCGGCGCCGTGCCGGCGGTCGGCGACTATTTCCGGCGCGTCCGCGCGATCTGCGACCGCTACGGCGTGCTCCTCATTCTGGACGAGGTCATGTGCGGCATGGGGCGGACGGGAACGCTGCACGCCTGCGAGCAGGAGGGCGTCGCGCCCGACCTGATGACGATCGCGAAGGGTCTCGGCGGCGGCTACCAGCCGATCGGCGCGGTGCTCCTGACGAAGCGCATCTTCGAGGCCTTCGCCAACGGCTCGGGCGCCTTCCAGCACGGCCACACCTATATGGGCCATCCGATGGCGGCCGCGGCGGCGCACGCCGTGCAGGACGTGATCCGGCGCGACAATCTGCTGGCCAACGTCGTCGCCATGGGCGACCTTCTCGAGCGCCGCCTCGAGCAGCGCTTCGGCAACAGCCCCTTCGTCGGCGACATCCGCGGCCGCGGCCTCTTCCGCGCGCTCGAGTTCGTCGAAGACCGCGCGACCAAAAAGCCGTTCGACCCGGCCCTCAGGCTCCATGCGCGGCTCAAGCGCGAGGCGTTGGCGCGGGGCCTCATGGTCTATCCGATGGGCGGGACGATCGACGGCGCGCGCGGCGACCACGTCCTTCTCGCGCCGCCCTTCATCGTCGACGCCGGCCAGATCGAGGCGATCGTCGAGCGTCTCGGCGAGGCGGTCGACGCGGCGCTCGGCGGGGTCAAATAGCGGGCCGCGGTCGCAAAACGGTCACAGAAAGAGCAAAGTGGGCCGCCAAAGGCGGCGCCGTCGCAGGCGAGCGATAGTTTCCTCATCTGGCCTGATTCGGCCGCGAGGCTCGGGCAAGAGTTTTAAAGGACGGACGACATGGCGAAACGCACCGGATGGCTCGGGCTCGCGCTTTTGGCGGCGCTCGGCGCGGGCGCCTACGCCCAGGACGCGCCGCTCGACCTGCAGAAGCTGGCCGCGCCGCCGAAGGCCGCGAAGTCGGCGAAGAGCGGCCCGGCCGCCAATCTTTCCGCCGCCGACGCGGTCGCGCGCGCCGACGCCTGGCTCGACGCGGCCCGCGTCATGACCGCCGACTTCGTCCAGATCGGACCGGACGGCAAGCGCTCGGAGGGGCAGCTCACCGTCCAGCGCCCGGGCCGCATGCTGTTCAGATACGAGCAGCCGGCGCGGTTCGAGATCGTCGCCGACGGGCGCAGCGTGGCCGTCATCGACCACAAGCTCAACACCCAGGATGAATATTTCATCGCCCAGACGCCGCTGAAATTCCTGCTCTCCGACCACATCGACATGGCCAAGGACACCAAGGTCCTCAGCGTCGCCCAGGACGAGAGCTCGGTGACGATCGAGATCGAGGACAAGGCGACGCTCGGCGGAACGGCCCATCTCGAGCTCATCTTCGACCCCGCCACTTTCGCGCTGAAGCAATGGACGGTGATCGACGCCCAGGGTTTTCAGACCGTCGTGACGCTGTTCAACGTCGACCTCAAGACCAAGCCCGACCCGGATCTGTTCCACATCGACGAGCCCGTGCCGAACATGATTCGGAAGCGGTGAGGGGAGCCCATGAGGCGACCCACCCTCCTCGAGCTTTCGCAGCGTCTCGCCCGCCGGGAGACGACGAGCCGTGCGCTGGTCGAGGAAAGTCTTGCGCGCATCGCCGATCCGACAGGCGAAGGCGCCCGGGCGTTTCTGACCGTGTACTCCAACCGCAGCCGAGCCGAAGCCGACGCCGTCGACGCGGCTAGGGCGAAGGGAGAGGCGCTGCCGCGCTTCGCCGGCGTTCCCCTTGCGATCAAGGACCTGTTCGACGTCGCAGGCGAGCCCACCCGCGCCGGCTCGCGCGCCATGGCCGAGGCGCCGCCGGCGACCGCCGACGCCGAGACCGTCGCGCTCATGCGCCGCGCCGGCTTCGTCATCGTCGGCAAGACCAACATGACCGAGTTCGCCTATTCCGGGCTTGGCGTGAATCCGCATTACGGAACGCCGTTGAGCCCCTGGGATCGGGAGCGGGGCCATATCCCGGGCGGGTCGACCTCCGGCGGCGCGGTCGCCGTCGCCGACGGGATGATTCCGGCGGCGCTCGGCACCGACACCGGCGGTTCGTGCCGCATCCCGGCGGCCTTCTGCGGGATCGTCGGCTTCAAGCCGACCCAGAGTCGCGTCTCGCTGACCGGCGTCTTTCCGCTCGCCCCGAGCCTGGATTCCGTCGGTCCGCTGGCGAACAGCGTATCGTGTTGCGCCGCGCTCGACAGCGTCTTGAGCGGCGGGCAGGGCGCGGACGAGCCGCCTCCGCCGCTCGCCGGGCTGACCATCGGCGTCATCGAAGGCGCCGTCGACGAACGGCTGGACGCCGCCGTGGCGAGGGCTTTTGCCGCAGCCTTGACGCGCCTTGCCGAGGCCGGCGCGCAACTGAGGCCGATCTCCCTTCCCGAACTCGCCGAACTGCCGCACGTCTATCGCAACGGCACGATCGTCGAGTTCGAGTCCTTCGCCGTTCACCGCGCCAACCTCGCGACCAGCCGAGCGCAATACGATCCCTGGGTGCTCGGCAGACTCGAGGCGGGCGGCGGCAAGAGCGCGGCGGATTACATCGATCTCATGCGCCACCGGGCGCGCATCCGCTCCGCGGTCGAGGCGCGAACCTGCGCCTTCGACGCCCTGGCCCTGCCGACCGTGCCGATCGCGCCGCCGCTGGTCGCCGAGCTCGGCGACGTCAGCGGCGTCGCGGTCCCTCAACAGTCTCATTCTGCGCAACACGTCGATCGCCAATTTTCTCGACCGCCCAGCGATCTCCATTCCCTGCCACGCGCCCGGCGACCCGCCGGCGGGGTTCATGCTGATCGGCGCGACCGGCCTCGACCGACTCCTTCTCGCCGTCGCGCAGGGCGTGGAGAAGGCCGTGAGGGGTCGAACATGAGGGTGGTGGGGCGTTCAGCTAATGGTGCGTAAAGGACGGGCGGCGGCGGCGACGATTTGCGCCGCCCGCCGCCGAAAGCCAGGGCCGCGGTTGCGGCTTAATTGCAGCTCGAGGCTGGTGCGGGGCGCCGTAACACACCATTAGGGGGCGCCCGCCGCGTTACAGGGGAGGGCAATTAGCGCAACCGGTGGGGTGGCTCAGACCGCCGACTGGCCTTCCTGGATAGCCTGGGACATAGGCGTCGTAGCCGGAGGATACGCGTAGTAGCTGTGGTCTGGCGGGTAAGGCGTTGGAT
>CAVYIZ010000017.1:0-71101 GCA_963768555.1 uncultured Alphaproteobacteria bacterium | reverse complement strand
CCTCTACCCGCCCGCGGGGGAGAGAGATGAGCTGCCTTCTCCTCCGCCGGCCGCCGGCGTATCGAGCAACGCGTAATAGAGGTACTTCTCGAACTCCTCCGGGAAGCGGCTGACCACCGCTTCCGGGTCGGGGGTCAGCGCGGCGTCGGTGATGAGGCCGAACTGAACCGTGCCGGCGTAGGAGAAGATCGACACGCCCATGCCGACGTCGCCGGTCTGCGGCACCCAGAAGAGCGACTGCTTCAGGGTGCTGCCGGCGACCGTCAGGGGCTCGGTCGGACCGGGCACGTTGGTCATCACCGCGGTCGACCGGCTGAGCAGAAGGTCGAACAGCTGGTCCTGCACGACTTTCGGCAGATAGCCGAGCGCGGCGAACAGGCCGAGCGTGGTGCCGGGCTCGTAGGACGTCTTCAAGGCCAGCATGCGCTGGCGCACCGTCATCAGCCGCTCGAGCGGATGCTCGATTCCGACGGGCAGCAAGACGCGCAGGATGCCGAACCGGTTGCCGAGCGAGACGTCCCCCGGCTGACGCAGATTGATTGGCGCCAGAGCGCCGACTTCGACGCCCTCGGTCCTGTCGCCCTTCTCCTCGAGATAGCGGCGCATCGCGCCGGCGACGCAGGAGAGCAGCATGTCGTTGATGGTGCAGCCGAGCGCCCGGCTCACCGCCTTGACCTCCAGCAGTTTCAACGGCTCGCACCAGGCGACGCGCTTCGTGCCCTTCGGCTTGCCCTTGAAGCGGGTGGCGCTGTCGCTCGACATGACGAGCAGGTAGCCGAGCTCCCCTGCGACGCCCGCCCAGTCAAGCAAGAGACGCGCGGCGCGCAGCGGATGACGCGCGAGATCGAGCGCTGTGCCGAGGATCGAAGTCGCCTGGGTTCCGGCGTTGATCGCCGCGACGACCGGCGCCATCAGATTCTGCAGCCAGCCTTCTCCTCGTCCGCCAGCGCCGGGCGGCGCCCCTCGTGCAGGGGCCCATCGACCAGCGCCATGGTGACGCCCATCAGCGCCACGCCGTCGGCCATCGCGTGATGAATGCGAAACACCACGGCCGCGCCGCCCTCGTAGTCTTCGATGATGTGCACCGTCCAGAGCGGATGGTTGGGATCGAGCGGCTCAGAGGCGAGATCGCCGACGAAACGCTGCAGCTCCTCTTTGCCGCCGCGTCCCGGCAGCCGCACGCGCTTCATGTGATGGGCGAGGTCGAAATTCGGGTCGTCCCGCCAATAGATGCCGGCCCGCGCATATTCGACCTTCCGGAGATAGCGCCGGTAGCTCATATCCCCTTCGGCGATCTGTTTCTCGACCTTGTCGAACGCGACCGGCCCCTCCAGGATCCAGACGCCGACGATCGTCATCGGGTTGGTCGGCCGGTCCATGCGGAGCCAGGTCGTATCGACCGACGACATGCGTTCGCTGCGGCTCATTTTTTCCTCCGAAGCCGTCCCTCATTTCGCGTTCCAGGGCAATCGCATTTCAAAATTGCGCCAGCAATTTCGAGAGATAGGCGTCATTCCAACCGGCTTGCTTGATCTTTCCGCGCAGAGAGCCTTTCGATCCCTCTTTTTGCATGGCGTTCAGGGCCATGTGTCGCAGGATCGCCAGATTGTGCGGGTCTTGCCCAGGCGGGTTCTGTCCTGGTCTTCGTTCATGACGACTCGAGCGTCATTGCGATTTTCACGCCCCAGCTGCGCACACTCGTTCAGGCGTTCGGCAGAGCGCGACGCTGAGCAGATAGTAGGCTGTTTCCGTTGTTGTTTCTCGGGCGTTGCGCGGATCCGCACGACTTTGCCGATGGCGGCCAGCCCGGCCATTGGTGGCTTTCCTGCATCAGTCGATATCGGTTGAGTCCTAGCCGTTGCGTCTCGATGCGGCCATGATCGGCGTCGACATCTGGTTTGGACACAGCGGCCTCGCATGCGGGATCGTCGAGATACAGGCGCACGTCGTCGGACAGATTTGCCTGGTTTCCCTTCAACGCCAACGCATAGTCGCCGCCCTGTTTCACCATCTGTTCCGCGATCAGCGTTGCAATCGATCGCGTTGACGGTTACGATCGTCCCTTTCAGCGACAGCATTTCCAGCAGCTTTGGCACGGCCGTGATCTCGTTCGACTTCACGTCGGTGGCGATTCGCCATCACCAAGCGTTGCTCGCAACCCCAAGCGCTGACCATGTGCAGGGGCGACTTGCCGCTGGCTTTGTCGAACGAACGGCGCAACACTTTGCCGTCTATCGCGATAACACCCTGACATTGCGTCGAAAACTTCGTCATGAAGCGCTGAAACACGGCTCGGAACTGATCCGATCAAGTCGGCGAAACAGCCGGCTCAAGTGTCGTGCTGCAATTCGTTCGCGAGTTTGAGGAAACCGCGCAAATAGGGTTCCTTCGACTTCGCAAACAACGCCATGTCTATGGCGCCCTGACCACCGCACAGAACCGCGCAAAACGCGATGATCAAGAGTTCATGGAAATCGTGAAGAGCGGCGTTCCCACTTCGAGGGTCTTCCAACTCTTCCCAGCAGGTCCAAACTCCTCCAAATCGTCTCCCGAAGATGATTCGCATGCCCCCGGTACAATTCATCAAGCCCCACACGCGCAAGTCCCGGACATTTCCTCAAGCTTTTTCAAATGCGATTTCCCTTTCGCGTTCGGGAAGCCCTCGCACATCATTAGGGACAAGTATAAGAGGAGCGGCATCGTACGCATTGATCTACGTCAATGGGCCAGGGGATGCGGTTAGAGATCTTATTTCGACGGCCGATAGCGTCGTTTCGACCGGTGAACCAGCGGCTGCACTCGCGGCTGCTTCCCGAAGGACCGCTCCGGGTCGACACCCGAAATTCAAACTGAGACACGACCCTTGCGCGCGTCGCCCCCGGCGAGCTCCGCCCCTTGACAGCCCCGAGCCGCCGGAAAAAGCGCTTGCATGAGATCGACGGCGCTTCGCGCCCGTCTCAACCAACGAACCTCGCCAACCGCCGCCCCAGCCCCCGAAGGGGACATTGCTGCTTTGCCGGGCAAGAGGACATTTCTGCTCGAAGGACGAGGACGGCTTACGCCCTGCCCCTTGCGGACCGTTCAAGCCCGGCCCGACGTGATCGGTTTGAAGTCGCCGGCCCCTCGGGTAGGCTGTTTCTCCTGCCTGCTGGAGGGCCGCCATGCCTCGCGTCCGAGCAAACGGGATCGACATCGAATATGAAAGCTTCGGACGCGACAGCGATCCGCTCATTTTGCTGATCATGGGCTTCGCCGCGCAGCTCATTTTCTGGCCGGAGTTGCTCTGCGAAGGCCTGGCGGCGAAGGGATTCCGCGTCGTCCGATTCGACAACCGCGACATCGGCATGTCGACCCATCTCGCGGACCTCGGAACGCCGAACATTCCCGAGCTGCAAAAGGCGGCGTCGGGGCGCCAACCAGCAGTTCCCTATTCTCTGGCCGACATGGCCGACGATGCCGTCGGCCTCATGAGCGCGCTCGGCGCGGGGCGCGCGCATCTCGTCGGCGCCTCCATGGGCGGCATGATCGCCCAAATCGTGGCGATCAACCATCCGGGCCGGACGAAAAGTCTGACCTCGGTCATGTCGACCAGCGGACGGCGCTTTCCGGCGCCCAACCCCGAAGCGCTGAAAGTGCTCTTCACGCCGCCCAAAAGCTCGAGACGGGACGATCTCATCGAAAACGGCATTCTCATCCGGCATGCGCTCGCAGGTCCGGGCTTTCCCGCAAGCGAAGCGGAGATCCGCGCCTTCGTCGAGCGGGTCGTGGATCGCGTGCCCTACGACCCGAGCGGAATGGCGCGTCAGACGGCGGCCGTGATCGCCGCCCCGCCCCGCAACGAGCTTTTGAAGGCGGTGCGTTGTCCTGCATTGGTGCTTCACGGCGACAGCGATCCGCTGTTTCCCGTCGCCGCGGCGAGGGACACGGCGGAAAGCATTCCGGGCGCTCAACTGGTCGTCGTTCCGGGCATGGGCCACAGCTTTCCGGAGTCGCTCGTGCCGGTTTGCGTCAAGCATATCGGCGACTTTGTCGCGAAAGTGGAGGGGCGCGCGAACTAGGTCCGGCGCTCACCCCTTGTGAACAACCCAGCTGCTGACGACGGAATAGCCTTCGTGCGTCGGCACGACATAGACGAGGAGCTGGTTGTTGTCGTACCTGCCGAAGGTCACAACCTCGCACGGGTTTGCGTCCGCGACCAGGACGCCGCAGGTGGTGGTCTGACCCGAGATCGGCTGCCAGCCGATCCTCAGGATCGCCACGTCGAGGGGCATTCCGACGGCGAGGCGCATGCCGGCCTGAAAGGCGTCGAACGGCGGCGGCGTTGCGCCCTCGATGGCCGGGGAGCCTCCCGGATCGCATCCGGCGAGCAACGACGCGGCGAAGAGGATCGCGATCCGGGAGCGCAAGGGGGCCAATCTCGAGGTGAACAGCGGACAAAAGGCCGTTGACGCGTTTACCAGTCCGGCCGGCTTTGCGGTATCATCCGGCCAACTCGTTATTCGCCGGTTAAGCCGCCGGAGCAGCCCCTCAGCGCCCATCGAGCCGGCCGGGTCGCCGCTGACGGCTTGGAGAACCTGTGGACGTTTTCTTCCGGAAAACCGGATTCTATGTTAGCCTGTGAATCGATGCCCCTTTGGCGCGGCCTCTTCGACGGCATCCGGAGGAGAGGGGGGGGTGCAGAGATGCAGAGAACCCCATGTAACATCTTGAAAACATTGGAAACAGAAAAGGAAATGAAAGGAATTTTTCCGTTCCACAGGCGTTTCGCGAGCGCAGGGATGCGTCCGGAAGCGGTTTCGCAAATTCCGACGCCGCCGCCCGCGCCGATCGCCCAAGCCGATTGTGGAACGAGTGTTGGACAATTTTTGGCGCCCAAGCCTTTGAAATCGCCCGCGCGCATCCAAACCCGCGCGTCCGCTGCCGGGCGAGCCTTCCGCCCTGCCCGGGCCTGAGCTAGCCTCGCGCTCGATGACGAAGAAGCCCAGTCAAACCCTCGCCATGGCGCGCGCCGAACACGCGCGGCTCGGCGCCGAGATCGCCGAGCACGACCGGCGCTATCACGGCGAGGACGCGCCGACCATTTCGGACGCCGAATACGACGAGCTGCGCCGCCGCTACACCGCGCTCGAGCAGGCCTTCCCGGAACTCGCCGACGCGCAGTCGGTGAACCGCAAGGTCGGCGCGCCGCCGTCGGAGAAATTCGCCAAAGTCCGCCACGCCGTGCCGATGCTCTCGCTCGGCAACATTTTCGCCGACGAGGAGGTCGAGGAGTTCTGCGCCCGCGTGCGCCGCTTTCTGGGCATGCCGGAGAGCGCCCCCCTCGCCATGACCGCCGAGCCGAAGATCGACGGGCTTTCGTGCAGCCTGCGCTACGAGAACGGCGAGCTCGTCCAGGCGGCGACGCGCGGCGACGGCTTCGAGGGCGAGGACGTGACCGCCAACGTGCGCACGATCGCCATCATCCCGAACCGCCTGAACGGCGCGCCGCGAATCTTCGAGGCGCGCGGCGAGGTTTTCATGCGCCAGGCGGATTTCGCCGCGCTCAACGCCCGTCAGGCCGAGGCCGGCAAGCCGGTCTACGCCAATCCCCGCAACTTCGCCGCCGGCTCGTTGCGCCAGCTCGACCCCACCATCACCGCCTCGCGCCCGCTCGCCTTCTTCGCCTACGCCTGGGGCGAGGTCAGCGAACGCTTCGCGACGACGCAGCTCGGCGCCATCCACGCCATGCAGCGCTTCGGCCTGCCGACCAACCCGCTGACGAAACTCTGCCGCTCGGCGGCGGAGATGCTCGCCCGTTACCGCGAGATCGAGGCTGAGCGCGCGAGCCTCGGCTACGACATCGACGGCGTGGTCTACAAGGTCGACGATCTCGCCCTCCAGCAGAGGCTCGGCTTCGTCTCGCGCAGCCCGCGCTGGGCCGTGGCGCACAAGTTCCCGGCCGAGCGGGCGACGACCGTGCTCGAGGCGATCGAGATCCAGGTCGGACGCACCGGCGCGCTGACCCCGGTCGCCAAGCTCAAGCCCGTCACGGTCGGCGGCGTCGTCGTCTCCAACGCCACCCTGCACAACGAGGACGAAATCGCCCGCAAGGACGTGCGGGTCGGCGACACGGTCGTGGTGCAGCGCGCGGGCGACGTCATCCCGCAGATTCTCGAAGTCGTGCTCGACAAGCGGCCCGCCCGGAGCCGAAGCCCTATCGACTTCCCGGCAGACTTGCCCCGTCTGCGGCTCGGCGGCGCTGCGCGAGATCGACGAGAAGACGGGCGAGGCCGACGTCGTGCGGCGCTGCACCGGCCATCTCGTCTGCCCGGCGCAGGCGGTCGAGGGCCTGAAACACTTCTGCTCGCGCAACGCCTTCGACATCGAGGGCCTCGGCGACAAGCAGATCGAGCTCTTCTTCAAGGAAGGCCTGATCCGCACGCCGGCCGACATCTTCACCCTTCGCGCGCGCGACGGGAAGGGACGCCCGCCCTTGCGCGAGTGGGAAGGGTTCGGCGAGACCTCGGTGCGCAACCTGTTCGACGCCATCGACGCGCGGCGGACGATCGCGCTGAACCGGTTCCTGTTCGCGCTCGGCGTCCGCCATGTCGGCGAGACCAACGCGCGGCGCCTCGCCCGCCATTTCGGCGACTGGACGCATTTCCGCGCCGCCGCGCGCAGCGCCGGCGCGGCCGAAGAGTTCGCGGCGATCGAGGGCATCGGGCCGGTCGTGGCGGAGGCGATCGCCGACTTCTTCGCCGAAGAGCGCAACGAGGCCGCGCTCGACGCGCTCCTGAAGGAGGTGACGGTCGAGCCGATGCCGGCGATGGCGGCGGGCCATCCGCTCGCCGGCCAGACCATCGTCTTCACCGGTTCGCTCGAGCGGATGACGCGCGACGAGGCCAAGGCGGTCGCCGAGCGGCTGGGCGCAAGAGTGTCGGGCTCGATCTCGGCCAAGACCAACCTCGTCGTCGCCGGGCCCGGCGCCGGCTCGAAACTGACGAAAGCGCGCGAGCTCGGCGTCGAGACGATCGACGAGGAGGAATGGATCAGGCGCTCGGGCGGAGAGTGACGGGCCGACTCGCTGGATGCATGGATCGCAGGACTTCGCCCATGCCGTCTCCCTCGCCCGTCCGAGAATTGACACCGCATCGGGCGTCGCCGAAATTGGCCGCACGCTCGAGAGGAATTTCCGCCCGGCGCCGCTGCCGGCCGAGGGAACGGATCAATCGAAACCACAACGAGACAGGGAGATCGACAATGACGCAGTCCGACAAAGTCTCCATCACCCGGCGCCAAGCGCTGAAAGCGGGAATGGCCGCCGCGGCCGCGTCAGGCGGCCTTCTCGGGGCGACGCGCGCTTCGCCTTCGCCGACGACACGCTCGCCGAGATCAAGAAGCGCGGCGAGCTCCTCACCGCGACGGAAATGCAGTTCCCGCCGTTCGATATCTCCGACAACGGCGTCTACAAGGGCGTCGACCGCGACCTCGTCGACGCGGTGGCCAAGGAGATGGGCGTCAAGGTCTCCTACCTCGACCTGCCCTGGACCAGCGTGCTGCCCGGCCTCGACGCCAAGAAGTTCGACCTCTGCATCGCGCCGGTGACGATCACCAAGGAGCGGATGAAGCGCTACGCCTTCTCCGTGCCGATCGCCGACGCGACCGCGGCCCTGATGAAGCGCGCCGACGACAAGAGCATCATGAAGCCCGAGGACATCGCCGGGAAGACCGTCGGCGGGCAGAAGGGCACCTCGCAGGTCGAGCAGCTCAAGGCCTTCGCCGCCAAGCTGCCGAAGCCGGTCGAGGTCAAGGAATATGTCGACAACAACCAGTCCTACGCCGATCTGGCGGCCGGCCGCATCGACGCGTCGGTGAACTCGCTGCCGAACCTCGCCTATGCGGCGGCGCAGCGCTCGGACGCGTTCGCGGTGGTGCTGCCGCCGTTCGGAGCCCCGACCTATTTCTCCTGGGTGGCCCGGCTCGACGACAAGTCGCTGATCGACGCGGTCAACGCCGCGATCCTCAAGGTCGAGGCCGACGGAACGATGGCCAAGATCCAGAAGCAATGGTTCGGCCAGACGATGGATCTGCCGAAGACCGTGCCCGAGCCGACGATCTGAAGGCTCGCCGATGAGCGAGGGGGGCTGAAGCCGCTCCTCTCAGCCGCCCGATGAAGCCTGAGGTCATTCTCCACTCGTTCGGCTACCTGACGCAGGCCGCAGGCGTCACCATCGCGGTTTCCTTCGCCGGCATCGCCATCGGCTTCGTGCATCGGCGCGCTGGTCTGCGCGGCGCGCCTGTCGCGCCGCCCCTGGCTCAAGCGGCTCGGCGGGGCCTATGTCAGCGTCTTTCGCGGCGTTCCGCTGCTGGTGCAGCTCCTGTTCATCTACTACTTCCTCGCCGAATTCGGGCTCGACGTGCCGGCGATCGTGGCGGCGGTCGGCGGTCTCGCGCTCTCGTCCGCCGCCTATCAGGCGGAGATCCTGCGCGGCGCGCTCAACGCCGTCCCGCGCGGCCAGGCGGAGGCGGCGGTCGCGCTCGGATTCACGGGGCTCCGAGATCTGGCGGCGCGTCCTCCTGCCGCAGGCCCTGCGCATTTCGGTCCCGCCGCTCATCAACGAATTCATCCTGCTGCTCAAGGCTTCCTCGCTCGTCTCCGTCGTCGGCATCGCCGAGCTCACGCGGGTCAGCATGAACATCGCCTCGATGACCTACCGGCCCCTGGAAGCCTATGTCGGCGGCGGCCTCTTCTACCTCGCGATCAATCTGACGCTGGCGGGGTTCGGCGCGCTCGCGGAACGGCGGCTCGCCGCGGACGAGGCGCGATGAGCCTCGACGTCCTCTGGCGCTACCTGCCCTCGCTCGCCTTCGGCTTCGGCGTGACGATCTTCTGCTGGAGCGTGGGCGGCGCGCTCGGCATGGCGCTCGGATTCGCAATCGCGCTTCTCCGCCGGCTGCGGCTTCCGCCGCTGCGCTGGGCGCTGAGAGCCTACATCGAGGTCTTCCGCGGCACGCCCTTCCTCGTGCAGCTCTTCCTTCTCTATGCGGCCGGCCCCTCGATCGGCCTCAGGCTGAGCGCGACGGCAGCGGGCGTGCTCGGCCTCGGCCTCTATTCCTCGGCCTATTTCGCCGAGATTTTTCGCGCGGGCTTCGGCGCGGTTCCCGCCGGCCAGATCGAGGCGGCGACGAGCGTCGGCATGACGACGTTCGACACGCTCGATCCGCGTCGAGCTGCCGGCCGCGCTGATCGCCGCCGTGCCGGCGATCGTCAACATGCTGATCGTGCTGTCGAAGGAGACGGTGGTGCTGTCGATCATCACCGTTCCCGAACTCATGTATCAGATGCAGACGATGGCGGCCGAGACCTTCACCGCCTTCGACGCGATCTTCGCCATGGCCGTCTTCTACTGGATCCTGGTCGAAGCCGTCTCCCGCCTCGGCGCCAGGGTCGAGGCGCGGGTGACCGCCTATCTCGCAACCGAGGGAGGGCGCGCGTGACGCCGCCGATGATCGAAATCAGCGGGGTCGGAAAGAGCTTCGGCGCGCACGAGGTGCTGAAGGGCGTCGATCTCTCCGTCGCGCGCTCGGAGGTCGTCTGCATCATCGGCCCGAGCGGATCGGGCAAGAGCACGCTCCTGCGCTGCGTGAACTTCCTCGAATCCTACGACGTCGGCGACGTCAGGATCGAAGGCAGGCTGATCGGCTACGAGGACATGCCCGACGGGACGCGCAGGCCGATGAGCGCGCGCAACTTGCGCGAGATGCGGCGCGAGATCGGCATGGTGTTCCAGCACTTCAACCTCTGGCCGCACATGACCGCGATCGGCAACGTCGCCGAGCCCCTGAGGCGGGTGCGCGGACTCCCGGTCAAGGAGGCGGTCGATCGCGCGACGGCGATGCTGGCGCGCGTCGGCCTTTCGGCCAAGGCGCACGCCTACCCTTCCCACCTCTCGGGCGGACAGCAGCAGCGCGTCGCGATCGCGCGGGCTCTGGCGATGCAGCCGCGCCTCATGCTGTTCGACGAGCCGACCTCGGCGCTCGACCCGGAGCTCGTCGGCGAAGTCCTCGAAGTGATGAAGAGCCTCGCCGCCGAGGGCATGACGATGCTGATCGTCACCCACGAGATGGGCTTTGCCGCCCATGTCGCCGACCGCATCGCCTTCATCGACGACGGCCGCATCGTCGACGAAGGCCCGCCCCGCCACGTGTTTCATCACAGCAAGGAGCCGCGCGTGCGGCAGTTCCTGCAGACCTACCACGACCGCAACAGCTTCTAGGGCGCCAGCATGGATCCCTTCGCCCGCGAAGCGGGAGAGGACAGGCGCGAAGCGCCAGGTGAGGGTGCAGAACGCCAAAGCCGGCCGCTCGGCGGTGGCCAAAGCCGCCGCTCGGCGGTCCCGACCCTCACCTGGCGCGGCTTCGCCGTGCCGTCCTCTCCCGCTACGCGGGCGAGGGGATCGTGTCGACAGGCGCGCGAGCGATTTCAACGTCTTGGGCGCCGAATTGTGAAACTTCCGACAGGAGCGGCGGGAGGGCAGGCTCGGCGTCGGCGAGGGCGAGAGGCGGGACCCCATCCCATCCCGCTGCAATGTCGATAGGCGCGCGAGCGATTTCAACGTCTTGGGCACCAGATTGTGCAACTTCCGACGGCTGCGGCGCGAGGGCAGGCTCAACGGCGTGGGTCAGGGCGAGAGGCGGCGGGGGCGCGGCCAAGGCGGTTCCGGTTTGAGGGGCGCTGGGCTGCGCCGAGCGCCCGTCGAGGCCGGAATAGCGGTCGAGCGCGGCGATGAGTTTCATGTAAGGCGCGAACGCGCGAATGTCGCCGTGCGCGAGCTTGAAGTCGGCGTGGCAAAGCGCCTTCGTCAGGCGCGCGACTTGCAGGGCGGCGTGGCGCTCGGGCGCGTGGATCGGCCGTTCGGCGAGCGCCTTGTCGACTTCGCGCCGGACCGTGGCGAGGCTGACCCCCGTCGCGGTCGCGATCTGCCGGTGGGAATAGCCGGAGGCGACGAGATCCAAAAAGGCCTCCCGGCGCTCGATGCGCTTCGCCCGGCGCGCCTTCGCCGCGGCCCGCGCCTCGGCGCACTGAGAGAGGATGGAGGGTTCGTCGGTCATGCATCGGTCCCCGGCGCCGCAATATCGGCTGACTGAAAGGACAATGGCACATGGTCCGGTTTTTTGCAAGAAAAAGTTCTTGTTTTGTTCTCGACGCTGTCCGAATCCGCTAGTTTTTTCAAGACCATGCGGGCGTCTATTTACACCGGGCCGGGCCGCATGGGCGTTACCGCGAGGGCCGACCGCGCTGAAGGCAAGGCCGAAGCAGATGATACTGGCCAGCGCGATTTGAGCCCTTAGAGGCAGGGGACGGACACAAGGCAAAACCCTAAATCGTCAAGCGGCGAAAAGTTGAGTTCGGAATTTTGGGTCGATGCAGGCTCTGAGGCGTTTTCGCCGCAGGGAGCCGCTGTCTTGTCGGCTTTGAGGATGTTGAATCCGGCGTGACGGATGACGGCCAGATTTGAAGGGCGAGTTGTCTTTTCGGGTTCGACAGCGATCTTCGTCGAAGGTGACGTCCGTCGAGTCTCGACGGACGTCAGGAACGTTGAAGCGCTGTTATGGACAGCGCGGCCGTCAATCGGCCTCTATGACTCCTAAGAGCCCGTCCGGCAACTTAACGAATCGTTAGAATCCTTTGTGAATCAAGCAAGGCGGCCTGATTTATTGGGGGTCGCCGGTGTGGACGAACGGAAATCGCGGACGCTATGACCGGAGCCGGTTGCGCTATCCGAGCGATTTGACCGACGAGGAATGGGCGCTTGTGGAGCCGCTCATTCCGCCGGCCAAGCGTGGCGGCAACAAGCGCACGGTGAGCGTGCGCGAGGTCGTGAACGGCCTGATGTATGTTCTGAGCACCGGCTGCCAGTGGCGGGCGATTCCCAAGGACTTGCCGCCGCGCTCGACGGTCTACGATTATTTCGATCTTTGGAGCTGGGACGGCACGCTCGACCGCATCCACGACGCGCTTTACGTGCGTTGTCGCGAGGCCGCCTCGCGTGAAGCGAGCCCGACCGCCGCCATCATCGACAGCCAGAGCGTCAAGAGCGCAGAAAAAGGGGGGCCTGCATCGATCCGCCCGGCTACGACGCGGGCAAGAAAATCAAGGGCAAGAAGCGGCACGTTCTTGTCGATACGCAAGGCCTGCTGATGCACGCGATCGTGCATGCCGCCGACATCCAGGACCGCGACGGCGGCGCGCTGCTGATGGCGAGCCTGCTCGGCGCCTTCCCGTTCCTGGTCAAGCTCTACGCCGACGGCGGCTATCAGGGGCCGCAATTCCAGAGCGCGATGAAACGCATTCTCGCGCGCGTCAACGTCGAGATCGTCAAGCGATCGGACCAAGCCAAAGGCTTCGTCACCCTGCCAAAGCGCTGGATCGTCGAACGCACCCTCGCCTGGCTCGGCCGCTGCCGCAGACTGGCCAAGGATTGGGAATGCCTCAACCGCAAGGCGCTCGCCTTCCTGCGCCTCGCCTCCATTCGCCTCATGCTGCGAAAGCTATGCAATCCCGCATGATGTTTCCGGACAGACTTTAAGGAAAAGCCCATCAAGATCGGCATGAAAATCGTCGACCATGGCGGCTACTTGCATCGAGAGCGTGGAAGGGTTGGGAGTTCCACGCTCAAGCAACGTCGACAGGAGGGGCGTGTCTCTACCAATTTAAAGCTCGCAATTACTGGTGTTTGGCCTCACATCTGGTGGTCCGGTTCCAATTTCACGTCTCGCGAGCCGGCCAGGCTTGCCGGATTTGCAAGAAAGCGGCAGCTCTCCGGCTGAGAAGGGGGTCATCCGGGAGTTCTCGGTTGGTATACAACCTCATCGCGACAGTGTTTAGAAAGTCAAAATCCTGGGCCGGGGACGGTGATCGCTGAATGTCGTCACAACGATGTGTGCAACCGGATCCGCCTGCCGTGTACAAATCGCGTTGGGAGGATAACATCGGCGCGCCGGGCGTCGGCGGGCGGGAGGGTCGGTGAGCCATGGCGGGGGCGTCGGAAGGGGAACGGATCGCGCTCGAACGGATCGCCCGAGAGGCGGACGAACGGACGGGCTTTCTCGACCTGGGCGAGCTCGGCCTGACCGACCTGCCGGCGGCGCTGTTCGCGCTCAAGCACTTGCAAGGCCTGAACCTCGGCGCCGAATGGCGAGACAGTCGAGGCAAATGGCGGCATGGCGCGGAGCGGCTTGGCCCGAACCAAGTCGCGTCCTCGCTCGGCAAGCTGGCGGACCTCCCGGACCTGCGGGAATTGTGGCTGGAGCGGGCGGCCTTGGACACACTCTCCAGTCTAACCGGATTGAAAAGCCTCCGGTTGATCGATTGCCACGGTACGCGGGTCGGCGACCTCGCGCCGCTCGCCGGCCTGCAGGCGCTCCAGTCGATCGAGTGCGTCTGCACGCGGGTCAGCGACCTCGCGCCGCTCGCCGGCCTGCCGGCGCTCCAGTCGATCGAGTGCTGGATGACGCGGGTCAGCGACCTCGCGCCGCTCGCCGGCCTGCCGGCGCTCCAGTCGATCGAGTGCTGGATGACGCGGGTCAGCAACCTCGCGCCGCTCGCCGGCCTGCCGGCGCTCCAGTCGATCGAGTGCTGGGTGACGCGGGTCAGCGACCTCGCGCCGCTCGCCGGCCTGCCGGCGCTCCAGTCGATCGTTTGCTCCGGTACGCAGGTCAGCGACCTCGCGCCGCTCGCCGGCCTGCAGGCGCTCCAGTCGATCGTTTGCTCCGGTACGCAGGTCAGCGACCTCGCGCCGCTCGCCGGCCTGCAGGCGCTCCAGTCGATCGATTGCTCCCGTACGCGGGTCAGCGACCTCGCGCCGCTCGCCGGCCTGCCGGCGCTCCAGTCGATCGATTGCTCCGATACGAATGTCAGCGACCTCACGCCGCTCGCCGGCCTGCAGACGCTCCAGTCGATCGATTGCTCCCGCACGCGGGTCAGCGACCTCGCGCCGCTCGCCGACATGGCGTCGTTGCAAGAGATCACCGCCAACGGTCTCACGCTCGCGGCATCGTCGACAGCGTGTGTCTACCTGCCCGCGCTTCGCGACCTTATTTGCTGGAAGACCCGGCTGCGCGGCGTGCCCGCCGAAGTGCTTTCGCAATCTGAACGCGATAGCTGTCTGCCCAGAGCCCAAGCCCATTTCCAGGACCTGGCGCAGGGCGGCGTCGAATTCGCGCGACGTCAAACTGATGGTTCTCGGCAACGGCCGCGTCGGCAAGACGCAGCTCTGCCGGCGCCTGCGGGACCTGCCCTACGACGCACAGCTTCCGTCCACCCACGGGATCATCGTCAGCTCGTTCGACCTGCCGCGCGGCGGCAGGCCGGACTTTGCAAGAGTCCACATCTGGGATTTCGGCGGCCAGGACATCTATCACGGCACGCACGCGCTGTTCCTGCGCGCCAACGCCGTCTTCGTCCTCGTCTGGGCGCCCGAATTCGAAAGCGGCGAGCTGACGCATGGCGGCCTCACGTTCCGCAACTACCCTTTGCGCTACTGGGTGGACTACGTGCGCCAACTCGGCGGCAAGGACGCGGCCGTCCTCGTCGTCCAGACCCGCTGCGACAGCCATCGCGATCGGCGCGCCTGCCCCGTCGATGACGACGATCTGCGGAAGGCTTTCGGCGCCGGCTATTGCGAAATCCTGCAAGTCAGCGCCTTGAACGACCGCGGCCTGTCGGCGCTCAAGGAGAAGCTCGGCGAGGCGATCGAATTTCTGCGCGAGAGCCAGGGCGTCGCGCGGATCGGCGCGTCGCGGCAGCGGGTCAAGGCGCGGTTGGAGACGCTGCGCGACGCGGACGCCGGGTTGGCGCGCGAACGGAGGCTCCATCGCTCACTGACCCAGGACGAATTCCGCCGTATGTGCGCGGAGGAACGGCTCGTCAGCGAACCGAAATTCCTGCTCGACTATCTGCACAGCACCGGCGTCGTCTTCTATCGCAAGGGCCTGTTCGAGGATCGCATCGTTCTCGACCAGAGCTGGGCGCTGGAGGCGATCTACGCCGTCTTCAACCACGAGTCCTGCCTGCGGCCGTTGCGGCAGCTTCGCGGACGCTTCACCCGTCCCTTGCTGGAGGCCCTCGTCTGGGCGGGCCGCCCGGTCGGGGAGCAGAAACTGCTGATCGACATGATGCAATCCTGCGGGATCTGCTTCAAAGTGCGCGAGGAAGACGAAAAGGCGGAGGCGGAATACATCGCCCCCGACCTCCTGCCGGAGCGGCGCGAAATCCACACCGAACTCGATGCGCTGTGGGGTCGCGAAGCGCCAGACAATAAGGCGACGTACGCATACGACCTCCTGCTCCCCGCCCTGCTGCTCCGCGCCCTGACGTCTCGCATCGGGCGTGAAGCAGGCGTCAGCGCGCTCTACTGGCGCGACGGACTCTGCGTCTACGAGGCCTCGACCGGGGCGCATGCGCTGATCGAGCAGGAGATGGACGCGGGCTGGAGCGGCCGGCTGATCGTCAGCACCCGCGGCGGGCGCGCGCGGGAGCTGCTGGAACGCCTTCAGGAATGGCTTGAGCAGGAGCAGGACTGGATGGGCCTCGAGCCGAGCGAGAGCCCGGAGAAGAGTTCGGCCGAAGCCGTGCACCGCGATCTGCTCGAGGACGCCGTGCGCCGCGATCTGCTCGAGGACGCCTTGCGCCTCGATGGCCGCGAAGGTCATTCCGTCACTTCCCGGAGCCCCATCGTTCCTTTTGGCCAGCGCTTGCGCGAAGAGAACGAAGCCGAGAAGTCGCCGGAACTGCGGTTCGCGCCGGAACCTCGCGCGAAGCCGCGCTGGTACGTCTCCTATGCCTGGAACGATCCGACCGACCCGCTGCGCGAAAGGGACGTCGACCGAACCTGCGCCGCGGCCGAGGCGCTTGGCGCGCCGATCATCCGCGACAAGAGCGCCATGTCTTTCGGCAACTCGATCTCAAAATTCATGAAGGAGATCGGCCAGGGCGACCGCGTCTTCGTCTTCCTCAGCGACAAATACCTGCATTCCGAATTCTGCATGTACGAATTATTTGAAATCTGGAGCACGAGCCGCAGTAACGAAGCAGAATTTGCAAAACGTGTCAGTCTTTATGTGTTGGTCGACGCCAAGATTTTCGAAATCGACGACCGATTGGATTACTCGGACTATTGGAGCGAAAAATTCGAAAAATTGGATGAAAGACTTAAGAGAAAAGGCTCAGGGCACATGGCAGCAAAAGACTTCAAGAAATTCAAACTCATGCAGGACTTCGCCCACCACGTCGGCGACATTCTCGCCCTCTTCGCCGACACGCTCCTGCCGCGCACGTTCGACGACTTCCTGAGATACGGCTTCGACGACCCGCCTGACACCGTTCCCAAGTAATCGGGTTCTTGTTTCGCAAGTCCCCTCCTCTCCAATCCCTCAGCCATCCCCTCATTTTTTCGAGGGCCAAAATGCAACTGGAGGTTGGCATTTTGATGCGGCGAGTCTCGTATGACGAGTTCCTGAAGTGCAAGTTCGGGTCTCGCAATCGTCGAGAGAGAGGTCGCGCCACGACAAATGCGGGGCCTTAGGGCTCCCCATTCGCTGTACGTGAGGGCCGAAAAGCGCCGAAATCAGGCCGTTCTCGAAATGAGGGGATTCCTGAGCTCCAATCCCGTCGCTATACGGGGATCGTGTCCTCGGTCGGGCTGTGGCAGGGAGGATGGCAACGGAGAGCGCGCTTCACGAGCGGCTTGCTCCCGCGTAGCCACACCACCAATCGGGACACGACCGCAGTTGGCGCAGCCGTCGCGTTCCGGCTCCGTCCGCTTCCTAGCGCTTTCCGCCCCCTCATAGGGCCGATCTTGAAGGGCAGCAAAGGGTCAATTCCGGCCTCTCGGCGATTGCCGGCCGACCGGCGCAGTTGCGCCAAGGCCTATCGATGCGTCCCTAAACGCTCAAGTCGAGAAACCGTCGCTCTCGAATGAGCATGTGGCGTCAACCGCGCGCGAACTCGCGTGATAGCTCCTCGCCGACCGTCTCGCGCCTCGCCCGGACCCTCTACCCGCCCGCGGGGGGAGAGATGAGCTGCCTTCTCCTCCGCCGCCGGCGTATCGAGCAACGCGTAATAGAGGTACTTTTCGAACTCCTCCGGGAAGCGGCTGACCACCGCTTCCGGGTCGGGGGTCAGCGCCGCGTCGGTGATGAGGCCGAACTGAACCGTGCCGGCGTAGGAGAAGATCGACACGCCCATGCCGACGTCGCCGGTCTGCGGCACCCAGAAGAGCGACTGCTTCAGGGTGCTGCCGGCGACCGTCAGGGGCTCGGTCGGACCGGGCACGTTGGTCATCACCGCGGTCGACCGGCTGAGCAGAAGGTCGAACAGCTGGTCCTGCACGACTTTCGGCAGATAGCCGAGCGCGACGAACAGCCCGAGCGTGGTGGCGGGCTCGTAGGACGTCTTGAGCTCCAGCATGCGCTGGCGCACCGTCATCAGCCGCTCGAGCGGATGCTCAATTCCGACGGGCAGCAAAACGCGCAGGATGCCGAACCGGTTGCCGAGCGAGACGTCCCCCGGCTGACGCAGGTTAATCGGCACCAGAGCGCCGACTTTGACGCCCTCGGTCCTGTCGCCCTTGTCCGCGAGATAGCGGCGCATTGCGCCGGCGACGCAGGAAAGCAGTATGTCGTTGACCGAGCAGCCGAGCACTCGGCTCACCGCCTTGACCTCCGGCAGTTTCAACGGCTCGCACCAGGCGGCGCGCTTCGAGCCGTTCGGCTTGCCCTTGAAGCGGGTCGCGCTGTCGCTCGACATGACGAGCAGGTAGCCGAGCTCCCCTGCGACGCCCGCCGCGGCGCGCAGCGGATGACGCGCGAGACCAAGCGCGGTGCCGAGGATCGAAGTCGCCTGGGTTCCGGCGTTGATCGTCGCGACGACCGGCGCCATCAGGTTCTCCAGCCAGCCGTCTTCCTCATCCGCCAGTTGCCGGCGGCGCCCCTTGTGCACGGGGCCGTCGACCAGCGCCCTATGTAGCTCATATGCCCTTCGGCGATCTGTTTCTCGACCTTGTCGAGCGCGACCATGCGGAGCCAGGTCGTATCGACCGACGACATGCGCTCGCTGCGGCTCATTTTTTCCTCCGAAGCCGTCCCTCATTTCGCCTTCGGCAAGCCCTCGTGCATCATCATAAGAGGAGCGGCATCGTACGCATTGATCTACGTCAATGGACCAGGGGATGCGGTTAGAGATCTTATTTCGACGGCCGATAGCGTCGTTTCGACCGGTGAACCAGCGGCTACACTCGCGGCTGCTTCCCGAAGGACCGCTATGGGTCGATAGCGGCTGTTCGAGGTTGGCTCGAAACTGGCGCCAAGCGTTAGATTTTGACCACTAGATGCCGCTCGCCCATCTCAGGATGTCGGCGCACCACGGGCGCCATTTGCGTCGGCGCCACGTTCTCTGGCTGCTCAGATTTGAGCCATCATCCGGCCCGCCTCCATGACGGATCGTGCAAGAGGAATAGCTGATCACGAGAATCTTCCTTCTCGCCGCTGCCGCCGTCATGGCCCTGTCCACCGGCACCGCCTACGCCTGAGGCGCCTCCGTCGCATCCCAAGCTATGCCCTTCCATGATATCAGCACGCTCCCCACCATCGTGGGACGCGCCGGGAGGACCGACAGCACGGGACTTGGGCTCACCGCCGACGCCGTTGCAGACGCGTCAATCAATTCCTGCGGATGAGCTTGCGTGGGGGCGCCTTGTATGCTCCCTGAGCGAGCCTCGATCGCGAGCCGGCATATCGGGAGAGATCGAATGAAACCCATTCACTGGCTGGCCGTCATTCCGTTCATCGGCATGCTGGTCGGTCCGGCGGTCCATAACGAGGTTGACCCGCTCATCCTCGGGATGCCTTTCCCCCTCGGCTGGATCTCGGTCTGGGTCGTGCTGACGGCGATCATCATGGCCGTCGTTTATCTGATCGATCCGGCAAACCGCGAAGACGCCCCATGATCGCGGCATTGGCCCTGATCGCGCTCGCCGCGCTCGCCGCCTTGGCTCTGGGCATAGCCGCCCGCGCCGGGCGAGGCATGGACCTCGAGCAGTGGGCGGTGGGCGGGCGCGGCTTCGGCTGGATCCTCGTCTTCCTGCTGCTGGCCGGCGAGATCTACACCACCTTCACGTTTCTCGGCGCGTCCGGCTTCTCCTACGGGCTTGGAGCTCCGGTCTATTACATCCTGGCCTACGGCTCGCTCGCGTACGTGATCGGCTATTTCCTGCTGCCCCTGGTCTGGGGCTACGCCAGGCAGCACGGCCTGCACTCGCAGCCGGATTTCTTCGTCCGCAAGTATGCGAGCCCGACCCTCGGCGTGCTGGTCTCGGTCGTCGATCTGGTGGCGCTGATCCCATATCTCGTGCTGCAGCTCACCGGCCTCGGCATCATCGTCACAGCGGCGGGCTACGGCGCCATCCCCAGGGACGCGGCGATCTGGATCGGCGCCGCGATCGTCACGGTCTATGTCATGATGTCCGGCATCCGCGGCTCGGCTTATACGTCGGTGGTCAAGGACATCCTGATCCTCGGCGTGGCGCTCTTCCTCGGCATCTATCTGCCGTTGCATCTCTATGGCGGCATCGGCCCGATGTTCGAGAAGATCGCCGCCGCCAGGCCCGGCTTCCTCGTCTTCCCGGCGAGCGGGCAGAGCGTCGCCTGGTTCATCTCCACCGTGCTGCTTACCGCCGTCGGCTTCTTCATGTGGCCGCAAACCTTCGCCGCCTGCTACGCGGCGAAGGACGCGCGTGTCTTCCGGCGCAACGCGATCGTCTTGCCGATTTACCAGCTCATACTGCTGTTCGTGTTCTTCGTCGGCTTCGCCGCGGTGCTGCAAGTGCCGGGACTGAAGGGCGGGGACACCAATCTCGCGCTGTTCAAGCTGGCGGCGCAGCAGTTCTCGCCGGCGGTGGTTGGCGTGATCGGCGCCGCGGGGGTCTTCACCGCGCTGGTCCCCGGCTCGCTGATCGCGATGACCGCGGCGATGCTGCTCGCCAAGAACCTGATTGGCCTCGCGCGCCCGGAGGCGACCGACGATCAGACCGTGGCCCTCGCCAAGTGGCTTGTGCCCGTCGTGATGCTGGTCGCCGTCTATTTCACTTTAACCGGCAACGCGACGATCGTGGCGATGCTTCTGGTGGGCTACAGCTTCGTCACTCAGCTCTTTCCAGCCGTCATCGCGAGCCTGATGCCGCGCAATCCGGCGACCCCCGCCGGCGCCTTCGCCGGCATTCTGGTCGGCGCGGCGGTCGCCGCGGTCCTCAGCTTCACTCACGCGACCATCGGCTCGCTGTTCCCCGCCCTGCCGCAAGCGGTCCGCGACCTCAACGTCGGCATCATCGCGCTTGCCGCGAATATCGTCGCGTTGGTCGTCGTCAGCGCGGTGAGCAGGCCGCGCACAGTCTCGGCCGGCGCTGCCTGAAGGCGGGGCAAGAGATCAGCCGCGACCGGGGTCTTGCTCCGCGACGGCGCCGCTGATCACCTGCAGAAGCGTGAGGACGGCATGCAACGGGCGGCCGGCGAGGGGCACTTTCGTCATCGAGATATCATCCCCCGCACACGGTCAGGCGCAGCCGGATATGCAAGCGGTCAGGCTCTACAATCAATTCGAGCTGGTCGTAGTCGCTGACGGCGAATCGCCCGGACAAAGGCTGATGCGCCTGGGCCGACGCGATCACGACAAGCTCGGCGCCGGCCGCGATCGCCGACTCGATGCCCGCGGCGGCGTCCTCGAAGACGATGCAATCCGCCGCCGCGAAGCCGAGCCGTTTCGCCCCCAGGAGATAGCAGTCGGGAGCGGGCTTGCCCGCCGCAACGTCTTCGCCGGTGACCAGAGCGGCCGGAACAGGAATTCCAGCAGCGCCCAAGCGCGCCCGCGCAAGGGCTCTCGGCGCGGAAGTGACGACCGTCCAGCGTTCGGGCGGGAGCGCAGCGAGGAACTCGATCGCGCCGGCGATGGGCATGACGCCATCGACATCCTCCACCTCCTCGCGCTCGATGATTCTGGCCTCGACCAAGGGATCCACACCCGGAATATCCAACCGCCGCACCGTATCGATCGCCCGCACGCCGTAAATCGTCGGAAGCAATGCGGCGAAGTCCAATCCGTGCCGCCGCGCCCAGCGGCCCCAGATGCGCTCCATGGGCCGACTGGAATTGATCAGCGTTCCGTCCATGTCGAACAGGAACGCCGCCGCCGATTTTGGCTTCATGCGCTCTTCCCCCATCGATCCCAGCCCCGCGCCCGATGACTGCAAGAACGGGCGGCCGCATGACCAACAGGCGAAGCGGCGGTCCGTCAAGAGCGCCGTCTGAGGAGACTGGCGCGCAGCCTGCCGCGACCAGGGCTCCTTGAGACGAAGTTTCGCCGATCCGGCGCGTGTTTTCAGCAACCCAAGCCCAGCTTGGCTCTTTTCCCGGATCGGGCGACAGCGGCAAAACGTCTCAAGGCGGCCTTCGGGCCGTCGTTTCGTTGATCCCGCCTGCTCCCGTCCGATATTCTCCCGGCAAAGCTAGGCGAGGAAACGACATGATTCTCGGCAACATCCTTGTGCACGTGGACTCGAAGCGCCGCACGGCGGCGCGGCTTTCGCTCGCCGTTCGCGTCGCGGAGCGGACGGGGGCGCGGCTGACGGGCGTGTTCGCGGAAAAGGCCGACCCCTACATGGTTGGGACGGTCGCGACCTGGCCGAGCCCGAGATTATACGGCCGCCGTCGAATCGGCGCGCGACGCCTTCGCCGCGGCCGCCGCCCGCCTCGCCGATCGAGCGGGCTTCATCGATCTCAACCGCGGCAGCGACCACGAGATCCGTCACCGGTTCGTCGAGCTCGCACGGACCTTCGATCTCGTCATCCTCGGCCAGACCCAGGACGGCGTTCCCGTACCCGCCAAGCTGCCGGAGCAGACGATCCTCGACAGCGGCCGGCCGGTGCTCGTCGTGCCCTATGTCGGAACCTACGCCGACGTTGGCGCCCGCCCGCTGTTCGCCTGGCGGAGCTCGCGCGGCGCCGCGCGCGCCGTCTCCGATTCCTTGCCGCTGCTCGCCAAGGACTGCGAGGCGCTCATCGTCGAAGTCGCGCGCAAGAGCGAGCAGCGCGACGAATTCGCCGAACTCCTCGTCGCCAATCTCGACGCTCACCGAGTCGCGGCGCGCTACCAGCATTTCGTCGTCGACGAGATCGCGGTGATGGACACGCTGCTCAGCGCCGTCTCCGACCACGCCGCCGACCTTTTGGCGATCGGCGCCTTCGATCAGGGAACGCATGCGGTGTTCGGCCACGGCGCCGGCACGCGCCACATCCTCGCCCACATGACGACGCCGGTGCTGTTCTCCCACTGAAGACGAAGGCGCCCGTTCTTCGCGATTGCCGCCGATCGTCCCCGCCCGGCCTTGGCCGCGGCGGCAGTCGGGCCGGCGTTGACGTTGTCTGCGTCGCAGGCTATGGCTTGGGGCTTCCCGTGGTCATTTGAGCCGGTCGGCTTGCCGCCACGTTAAACATCGGGCTAAAAGATCGGGGCTCTCCGAACTGCGCCTCTTTCTTTTGGCCCCCGGGCGCGACGCGCCGGAGAGGACGAGAGCATGACGAGCCCCCGCAAATCGCGCGACCCGAGGAGCCTGCGGCCGGCGACCCAACTGATCCACGGCGGCTCGCTCCGCTCCGGCTTCGAGGAGACGTCGGAAGCGCTCTTCCTCACCCAGGGCTATCTTTACGACACGATGGAGCTCGCCGAGGCGCGGTTCAAGGGCGACGAGCCGGGCTTCATCTATTCGCGCTTCGCCAATCCGACCGTCTCCATGTTCGAGCGGCGCATGGCGCTGCTCGAGGGCGCCGAGGCCGCGAGGGCGACCGCGAGCGGCATGGCGGCGGTGACGGCCGCCCTGATGGGCCAGCTGAAATCCGGCGATCACGTCGTCGCCGCCAAAGCCCTGTTCGGCTCCTGCCTTTATGTCGTCGAGGAGCTTCTGCCCCGGTTCGGCGTCGCTTCGACCCTGGTCGAGGGGACCGATCTCGACGCCTGGCGCGCGGCGGTGCGGCCGAACACGAGAACCGCGTTCCTGGAATTGCCCACCAATCCGACGCTGGAGATCGTCGACATCGCCGGCGTCGCCGAGATCATGCACGCGGTCGGGGCGACGCTGGTGGTGGACAACGTGTTCGCCACCCCCCTCCTCCAGCGTCCGTTGAAGCTCGGCGCGGATTGCGTGGTCTATTCGGCCACCAAGCACATCGACGGACAAGGCCGGGTGCTCGGCGGCGTCATTCTCGCGAGCGAAAAATTCGTCGCCGACAACATCCACAATTTCCTGCGCCAGACCGGCCCCTGCCTGTCGCCGTTCAACGCCTGGACGCTGTTGAAATCGCTCGAGACTCTGCCCGTGCGGGTCGCGGCGCAGATGCGCTCGGCGGAGCGGATCGCCGATTTCCTGAGCGGCCACCCCTCGGTCGTGCGGACGCTTTATCCGGGCCGCGCCGACCACCCGCAGGCGGCACTCGCCCGGCGCCAGATGAGCGGCGGCGGCACGATGCTCGCCTTCGAGGTCGCCGGCGGCAAGCAGGCCGCCTTCCGCATGGCCAATGCGCTGTCGATCATCGGGATTTCCAACAATCTCGGCGACGCCAAGAGCCTCATCACCCACCCGGAGACGACGACCCACCAGCGCCTGAAGCCCGAACAGCGCGCGGCGCTCGGCATCGGCCCGGGGCTGCTCAGACTGTCCGTCGGTCTCGAAGACGTCGACGATCTGATCGAGGATCTGGCGCAGGCGCTCGACAAGGCGCGGCCGCGCCGCGGCGCTGCGGCCGCCGGAATGACAGGTCGAGCGCGCGAGCAAACGCTCGGCCCTTGCCTACTGTACCGAGCGTTATATTCTCGAGATCGGCCGCCGTCGGCACGCGGCCTTTCGGCGTCAGGCTGTTGATGAGCTGGGGCAGCACGAGCGCGAGCTGTTGCAGCAGTTCCTGCTGGCTCATGCCGGTGCGCTGGGACAGTTCGTTGAGCGTGTTCTGACCGAGCGCGCCGCCGAGCTGTCCCGGCTGGATCGGCTGGTTCTCGCCGGGCCCGACCCAGGAATTGACCTGCTGGCCGGCGCCGCCGGCGGTGAGCTTGCCGATGAGATCGCTGAGGCCGCCGACACGCTGCCGGCCGGCACGTTGGTCGGAACGGACGGCGGAGGCGCGGCCGGCGAAGGCGCCGGCGCAGAGCTTCCGCCGAACAGCTTGCCGAGGATCAAGGCGCCCGCGGCGACCGCGATCGGCGTCGCCAGATTGCCGCCCGGAACCGCATTCTTCAGGGCGTCGTCAAACATTCCCATCGCTTCCTCCTTGCTCGAAGTCGACCGCGCGCCCAGCGCGACATCGCCGCTGATCGACAGCGCATCGCTCAAGAACAGACGCCGCAGATTACCTGCTTGCGTTTTCCCCGTCCATCCCGCAACAATCTCGGAAGGCCTGCGCTTATTCTCGTCCTAGTCGAGCGACAGCGAAGAGGAGGGCGGCTCGGCGGAAGGAGTACCGCGATATGGGCATTATCAGCTGGATTATTCTGGGTCTGATCGCAGGTTGGATCGCGAGCAAGTTCGTCAACAAGACCGGCTCGGGCATGATGATGGACATCGCGCTCGGCGTCGTCGGAGCGATCGTCGGAGGCATCATCGCCGGTTTCTTCGGAATGAGCGGGGTCACCGGAGTCAACATCTGGAGCATCATCGTCTCGGTGATCGGCGCGGTCGTCGTGCTCTGGATCTACCACAAGTTTGTCGCGACGAACCTGAGCCGTCAGTTTTCGGCGGCGCCCCAGCGCGCCGCCGACGCATCGTCTTCGCCCTTGGCGTCCACCCAGCCTTCCACGGCTCCGTCGGCGCGAATGGCGCGCTTCCAGAACGGCGCGCGCGTCTTCAGGAAATCCATCAGCATTTCGGCCGCCGCGAACGCTTCGCCGCGATGGGCGGACGCGACGGCGACCAGAACGATCTGCTCGCCCGGCGCGATGCGTCCGTAGCGGTGGATCGCCGTAACGCCGATCAGCGGCCATCGCGACTCCGCCTCCCGAGCGACCCGCGCCATCTCCTCCTCCGCCATGCCGGGATAATGTTCGAGTTCGAGGGCCGCGAGCCGACCGCCCTCGTCGCGGCAATAGCCGACGAAGCTCACGATCGCGCCGACGTCCTTGCGTCCGCGGGCGAGCGCCGCGGCCTCGCCGCCGGCGTCGAAGTCCTCCCGCTGGACGCGGACGTCCGCCATCGCCTTATCCGCCCGTCATCGGCGGAAAGAACGCGATCTCTTTCGCCCCGGCGATGGCCGCGTCGTGGCGCGCATGCACCCGGTCGAGCGCCGCGCGCACGGTCGACGGCTTCTCGAAGGCGTGCGCGTAGCCCTCGCCCTGGCGCGACAGCCAGGCGATGAGATCTTCGATCGTCGTCACCGTCGGCGGCGGGTTCAGTTCTTCCTCGGCTTTGCCGACCCGCTCGCGCACCCAGGCGAAATAGACCGCTTTCATGCCGCCTCAATCGTTGCCGACATTGTCGTAACTCGCCTTCATGTAGTCCCAGCCCGTGTAAAGCGTCAGGATCGCGGCGATCCACAACAGCACGATCCCGGTCTTGATGGATCCCGGCATGACCGCCTCGCCCGACGGCCCGACGATCAGGAACCCCAACGCGACGAGTTGCACGGCGGTCTTCCACTTGGCCACCGCCGTAACCGGCATCGGGACGCGCAGCTCCGCCAGATATTCGCGCAAGCCGGAAACGAGGATTTCGCGGCACAGGATCACGATCGCCGCCCAAAGCGTCACGCCGGAGATCGTCTGGTTGGCGACGAGCATCAGAATGGCCGCGGAAACGAGAAGCTTGTCGGCGATCGGGTCCAGCATCCGGCCGAGCGAGGACTGCTGCGCCCAGGCGCGCGCGAGATAGCCGTCGAAGAAGTCGGTGACGGCCGCAGCGATATAAATCGCCAGCGCCGTCCAGCGCGCCCAAGGCTCCTGCGGCCAGAACATGAAGCCGGCGACAAGGGGCACCGCCGCGACCCGCGCATAGGTCAAGATGTTCGGCAATGACCAATTGCGGCTGACCGGCCGCGGCGTCGAAGTAGCCATTTGCGCCGCACCTGACATCGTCGTCTCCCGCGCGTCAATAGTCTTCGAAGATAGTCTTCGAAAGAAGACGCCGTGGGTCGGAACTCGCCCTCTCCCTACAAATCTGGTACAAATCTCGGGAAGAGGCCGGCGCGGCGCTACGGCCGGCGGCGAGTTCGTCTAGACTCGGCCCGGCCTCGGACCAGGAGCCCTCCATGTCGAACATCCACATCGTCGGTCATCCCCTCGTGCAGCACAAGCTGACGCTGATGCGCGACAAAACAGTGTCCACCAAGGGCTTCCGCCAGCTTCTCAACGAGATCGGCATGCTGCTGGCCTACGAAGTGACGCGAGATCTGCCGCTCGAGATGGTCGAAGTGGAGACTCCGCTGGCAAAGACGATGAAGCCGACCATCGCCGGCAAGAAACTCGTCTTCGCGCCGATCTTACGGGCGGGCGTCGGCTTTCTCGACGGCATGCTCAACCTGGTTCCGAGCGCGCGGGTCGCCCATATCGGCCTCTATCGCGACCCGCAGACGCTGGAGGCGGTCGAATACTACTTCAAGGCGCCCGTCGACGTCGCGGAGCGGCTGGTGATCGTCATGGATCCGATGCTCGCGACCGCCAACTCCGCGGTCGCCGCGATCGATCGGCTCAAGCGTCGCGGCGTCGAAGGACATCCGCTTCGTCTGTCTGCTCGCCGCGCCGGAGGGGATCGAACGGCTGACGAAGGCGCATCCGGACGTCGAGGTCTGGACCGCCGCAATCGACGAAAAGCTCAACGACCACGGCTATATCGTCCCGGGTCTGGGAGACGCCGGGGACCGCATGTTCGGAACCAAGTAAAGCGTCGCGGCGTCCAGAGCCAGGCTTTCGACAACGCGCTCGACGCCTGCGTGAGTCGCTAACGCCGACTCCTCCAGCGCAACGGGACTTCCGCCGCGCCCGAAGAGCATCGAGCGCCGCTTGTCGGGATCCGTTCCGGCGAGTCCTGGCCAACCGTTTACTTGCGACGGCGCCGTTGCTGGCCGAGACCCATCTGCTTGGCCAGAGCCGAACGCGCCTTGGCGTAAGCCGGCGCGACCATCGGATAGTCCGACGGAAGACCCCACTTCTCCCGATATTCTTCGGGAGACAAGTTATACTGGGTTCTCAAATGCCGCTTCAACGACTTGAACTTTCGACCGTCTTCCAGGCAGATGATGTACTCGCTGGTGATCGACTTCTTCGGCGGAACAGCAGGCTTCGCCGCCTCGACGACGACCTGCTGCGCGCCCGAGGCGACGCGCACAATCGCCGCGTGAACGTCGCTGAGAAGCGTCGGGAGCTCGCTTGACGGCACGGAATTGTTCGACACATAGGCCGAGACGATTTCCGCGGCGAGTTCAACGTGGTTGGTGGAATCGTTCATTTCTGTCTTTACTCCGAACGGAAGCCTGAAGAGACCGCCTCACGCGATCTTAGTCAAGCCATTCTGTTCGCCCGATCATGACGGGCGCCATGATTCTTTGACGCCAAATGGCGGCTTGGACAAACATCCATATAGCGCACTCGAAAACATGGCACAAGATAAAGCTCTGATAATTTTTAACTACTTCGTGGACCGTCTTCGCTCGTATACTCGCCGGGGATGACACAGACGATGTTAGGTCTACACAAGAGAACGGTTTGCGGGAGTTGACAAATCAACACGCGCATGTAGGGGACCGGCGCCGAATCAGGTCGGTAACGGCGCGTTTGCCTCGAAGCTCAATTGCATCGGCGGCGATCGTCCCAACCTCGTACATGGCCAAGCCAGGTCGGACTTGCCGCAATTCGGCGCCCTGCATCGTCTACGCAGGCGTCGCTGCTTCGCGCGACAGTCCGCTTAGATGAGGAACATCGGCGAGCGTCAGGATGTCGCTGCCGGCATGAGAACGCTTATATGCCGCCAGAGCCAACCAAACGACCATCCATGAGTTTCAATGGAACACCGTAAAACCTCGACTTTCGTCGCCGAGCGCAGACCTGTCGCCCATCGCGGCACTTTGGCGGGGAACCGTCAAGCTTCTCTGGCCCTACATCTGGCCGGCCGATCGCGCCGATCTGAAATTGCGCGTCTTCCTTGCTGTCGCGCTGATGCTGCTGTCCAAGCTGATCACCATCGCGACGCCCTATTCCTTCAAATGGGTGACCGACGCGCTGGTCGGAAAACTGACGGTCGACGCGGTTCCATTGCCGCAGATCATGGTCGGCGCCGGCGTCTCTCGCGATCGTCTACGGCCTCTTGCGAATTTTGATGGCGTTGACCCAGCAGGGACGCGACGCTCTGTTCGCCGCGGTGGCGATGAACGCCGTGCGCCGGCTTGCGCTCGAAGTCTTCGAACACCTGCACCGGCTGTCGTTGCGTTTCCATCTGGAGCGCAAGACCGGCGGCCTGACGCGCATACTCGAACGCGGCCGCAACGCCATCGAGACGATCATCCGCACCTCGATGCTGACCGCGGTCCCGACGATCGTCGAGTTCGCCCTGATCGTCGCGGCGCTGCTCTACTCTTTCGACTGGCGCTACGTTGCGGCGATCAGCCTGACCGTCGCGGCCTATTTGACCTACACGACCGTCGCGACGAACTGGCGCATCGGCATTCGCCGTTCGATGAACGAGAGCGACACCGACGCCAACACCAAAGCGATCGACAGTCTGCTCAACTTCGAAACGGTCAAGTATTTCGGCGCGGAAGAGCGCGAAGCCGCACGCTACGACAAGGCGATGGCGCGTTACGAGCGGATGAGCGTGCGCACGTATGTGTCTCTCGCCGTGCTGAATGCGGGACAGGCGCTCATCTTCACCCTTGGCCTGATCGCCGTGCTGGAAATGTGCGTCGTCGAGATCAGGGGCGGCCAGAAGACGGTCGGCGATTTCGTCCTCATCAATCTGATGATGCTGCAGCTTTACCAGCCGCTCAACTTCATGGGCATGGTCTACCGCGACATCAAGCAGGCGATCGTCGACATCGAGGCGATGTTCGCCATCCTCGATCAGAATCCCGAGATCGAGGATGTCCCCGGCGCGCCGCCGCTGAAGGTGAGCGCGGGCGACGTGCGGTTCGAAAACGTCGAGTTCGCGTATGATCGCCGCCCGACCCGATCCTGCGCGGCGTCTCCTTCGAAGCGCCGCCTGGCCACACGATCGCGATCGTCGGCCCCTCCGGGGCGGGCAAATCGACCATTTCCCGGCTTCTCTTCCGCTTCTACGAGCCGACCGCCGGGCGGATTCTCATCGACGGCCAGAACATCAGCGCGGTGACCCAGAGTTCGCTGCGGGCGGCGATCGGCATGGTTCCGCAGGACACGGTGCTGTTCAACGACTCGATCGTCTACAACATCCGTTACGGACGCGACGGCGCGAGTCCAGGCCGAAGTCGAAGACTGCCGCCGACAACGCCCAGATCGACGGGTTCATCCGCGCGCTTGCCGCAAGGCTACAACGCCCAGGTCGGCGAGCGCGGGTTGAAGCTGTCGGGCGGCGAGAAGCAGCGCGTCGCCATCGCCCGCACGATGCTCAAGGCCCCGCCGATCCTCGTTCTCGACGAGGCGACGTCCGCGCTCGACAGTTTCACCGAGCGCGAGATCCAGTCGGCGCTCGAACGCGTTTCGCGGGGACGCACGACCATCGTCATTGCTCATCGGCTGTCCACCGTCGTCAATGCCGACCAGATCCTGGTGCTCGACAAGGGCGTCATCGTCGAGCGGGGAACCCATGAGACGCTTCTGGCGCTAGGCGGCGTCTATGCGGCGTTGTGGAGCCGCCAGCGCGAGGTCGACGCGGCCGAGGAGACGCTGCGGCGGGCGGAGTCGGAAGCGGAGGCACGGCGGAGGCGGAGATGAACAACTCGACCGCTTTCCCGGACATCGCGGTTACGCCGTCCGCGCCGTGACTTTCGCCTCGTTTGGCGCCATGAGTGCGCCCGCGTCATTCCTGAGATTCTGCTCATGAGCGTCGTTCATTCACTTCGCCGCAGCGTCGCGCCGATCCATCCTGAAGGATACCCGTTCGTCGCGGGGTTCTTCGTTGCGACGCTCGTGCTGTGGTGGCTTTGGTCCCCGCTCGGCTGGCTCGGGCTGATCGCGACCCTATGGTGCGCCTATTTCTTCCGCGATCCGGCGCGCGTGACGCCGGTGCGCGCACGATCTCGTCGTTGCGCCGGCCGACGGCGCGATCAGCTTCGCCGGCTTCGCCGCGCCTCCGCCCGAACTCGGCCTCGGCATGGCGCCGTTGCAGCGCGTTTCGATCTTCATGTCGGTGTTCGATTGCCACGTGAACCGGGCGCCCGGTCGAAGGGCGCGTCGAGCGCATCGTCTATCATCCCGGGCTTTTCCTCAACGCCGACCTCGACAAGGCGAGTGAAGACAACGAGCGCAACAGCATTGTCATCGGCGCGCCGTCGGGGCGGTTCGGCGTCGTGCAGATTGCGGGGCTGGTCGCCCGCCGCATCGTGTGCTTCACCCGAGGAAGGCGCGCACGTGAGCGCCGGCGAGCGCATCGGGCTCATCCGCTTCGGCTCGCGCGTCGACGTCTATCTGCCGCCGAACGCGCAGATCGTCGTCGGGCTCGATTCGCGCGCCGTCGCCGGAGAAACGGTGATCGCCGAGATCTCCGCCGCGCCGGAGACGCGCCCATTCCAGCGGAGCTGAGTCCCGTGAACGACGGCCCGCAGGCGCCCAAGCCGATTGTTGACAACCGATCCGAAGCGTCGCGACAGGCGCGGGTTCCGCCCGGTGCCGCTTCGCCTGATCTTGCCGAACATCGTGACGTTGCTCGCGCTTTGCCTCGGGCTCACCGCGATCCGCTTCGCAATGGAGGGCTCGATCGAATGGGCGGTGGTCGCCATCGTGGGCGCGGCGGTCCTCGACGGCCTCGACGGGCGGATCGCGCGCGCCCTCAATAGCACCTCGCGCTTCGGCGCGGAACTCGATTCTCTGGCCGATTTCGTCGATTTCGGCGTCGCGCCGGCTATCGTCCTGTTCGTCGCCGATCTCCACGCGGTCAAGAGCTTCGGTTGGGTCGCCGCGCTCCTGTTCGCGATGGCCTGCGCCCTGCGGCTGGCGCGGTTCAACGTGATGCTCGACGATCCAAACCAGCCGCTGTGGCGGAAGAATTTCTTTGTCGGGATGCCGGCGCCCGCGGGCGCCATCGTCGGGCTTCTGCCGATCTACCTGCGCTCCGCTCTCGAACTCGGCGCGCCGTCGCCCCGCGTCGCCTTTTTCGAAAGCCTCTACGTGCTTGCCATCGCCCTCCTGATGGCGAGCCGCGTGCCGCATTTTTCCGGCAAGTCGATCGGACGCGTGCCGCGCGAGCATCTCGCCGTGTTTCTGGTCGGCGTCGCCGCGGCGCTCCTGCTCGTTTTCGTTTTCCCGATGCAGGCGCTGGTCGCAGTCACCCTCGCCTATCTCGCCTCGATTCCGCTGGCGATCCGCCGCTACCGCGAACTCGACCGCATGGAACATTAGGGCGGCCGTTTGCGTCGGCAATGGAGCCTCGCCCCCGCGGAGGCCGCCTTGAGCTTTCCTTTTTGCCCCGAAATGGGCTAGGTTTTTATCGCCGACCAAACGCGCCGGCGTCCCCCCGGCTTGTCCGACGGTCGGCCCGGCGCGCCATAAGGCCGAGCGTCGCCGACGCTTGCCAACGCCGGCGCGGCGACACTGCTAAGGAGCCCTATGTCGAAAGAAGAACTCATTGAATTTCCAGGGTTCGTGGTCGAACTCCTTCCGAACGCGACATTTCGCGTCAAACTCGAGAACGATCACGAGATTATCGCTCACACCGCAGGCAAGATGCGCAAGAACCGAATTCGCGTCCTCGCCGGCGACAAGGTTCTGGTCGAGATGACGCCTTACGACCTGACCAAGGGTCGAATCACCTACCGCTTCAAGTGAGGCTCGGGTTGACGGCGCTCGCCGAGGTGCAGACTTTGAACGCCCGGCAGTCGCGGCCTCGCCTCGTCCTCGCCTCCGGCTCGCCTCGCAGGCTCGCGCTGCTCGCCCAGATCGGGATCGATCCGGACTTGGTGCTGCCGTCGGAGGTCGACGAGACGCCGCGCCGCGGCGAATCCCCGCGCGGGCTCGCTCAGCGGCTTGCGGCCGAGAAGGCGGCTCGTTCGGCAGGGCTCGCGGCGAAGGTCCCCGAACTCGCCCCCTGTCTGACCCTGGCGGCCGACACGGTCGTCTGCGTTGGGCGAAGGGTCCTGCCGAAATGTGAGATTCGGCATGAGGCGGAGGCTTGCTTGCGCTTGCTGTCGGGTCGCGCCCACCGCGTCTACACAGGCCTTGCCCTGCAGAATCCCCGAGGCGTCGTGCGGCGAAGGCTCGTCGAGACGCGGGTCCGCTTCAAGCGCCTGTCCGGCCAGGAGATCGAGGCCTATCTCTCCACCGGGGAGTGGCGCGGCAAGGCCGGCGGCTACGCCATCCAAGGTCTGGCCGGCGCTTTCGTCGTCCGGCTGATCGGCTCTTACAGCAACGTCGTCGGCCTGCCGCTCGCGGAGACCTGCGCGTTGCTCGCGGGCGAAGGCTATCACCCCCATCGACAATGGACTGCGAACCTTTTGAAATGAGCGGCAAAGACGGCCCGCCGCGGAAACGAGAGGCACCGAGGGAGCGCGCCTGCCCGATCTGCGGCAAGTCCCGTGACCCTCACTACGACCCTTTCTGCTCGAAGCGCTGCGCCGACGTCGATCTGCACCGCTGGCTGAAGGGGAGCTATATCATCCCCGGCGCCGACCGGGGCGAAGGAACCGACGGGGGAGAAGAGGAAGAAGAGTAAGCTGCGCCTCGCTGACCAGGCGCGCCGGCTGGAACCGCCGCGCCACACGCGAGGGATGCGCTCGCTTATTGGCAGAACGCCGTCGTGTGAACGTCGGCTTCTCCAATGGCGGCCGAAGACGCTTGCGCGTCCGCGGTTCCCGCAACGAAAGGAGGGAGTCCGATGGTTGACAGCTCGCAGCGATGGCCGCGTCTCCCCTATGCCGGCTGGAGCGACGCCGCGCTCACGCTCCACCTCTGGACGCAAATCGTCGGCAAGATCCGATTGGCGTCGACCCCCTGGCTCAATCACAGCTGGCACGTGCCGTTCTACGTCACGGCGCGCGGGCTCGGCACGTCGCCGATGCCGGCGGGAGACGAAATCCTCGAGTTCGAATTCGATTTCCTCCTTCACCGCCTTATCGCCCGAATGAGCAGCGGAGAAGAGCACAGGCTGCCGCTCGAACCACGGTCGGTGGCCGATTTCTACGCTGAAATTCGCCGTCTCTTGATTGGTTTCGGACTCGACATTGCGCCTACCGACCACCCCTGCGAACTTCCCGACGCGATCCCGTTTTCAGCCGATCACGTCCATTCCGCCTACGATCCGCAAGCGGCCCATGACTTCTGGCGGACGCTCGTCAGCGCCGATCGCGTCCTCAAACTCTTCCGCACCGGCTTTATCGGCAAGGCGAGCCCCGTGCATTTCTTTTGGGGCAGCTTCGATCTCGCCGTCACCCGATTTTCCGGCCGACGCGCTCCGCCGCATCCCGGCGGCGTGCCCGGCCTATCGGACGAGGTGGTCCGCGAGGCTTATTCACACGAAGTGAGCAGCGCCGGATTCTGGCCGGGCGGCGCCGCCTATCCACGCGCGATTTTCTACTCCTACGCCTATCCGGAGCCGCCCGGATTCAGGGACGCCAAGGTGAGCCCGCCCGCTCGATTCGACACAGTCTCGGCGAGTTCGTTCTGCCTTACGCCGCTCTGCATGACGCAGACGATCCCGATGCGATGGTCCTTCGATTTCTCTCCGAAACCTACGCGGCCGCCGCCGATCGCGGCGGTTGGGACCGCGCCGCGCTCGAAGGCCCGCTCGGCGTTCCGGGAAGGCCTCGTCCGATCGGGTGATGGAAGCGTCCCAGAACGGGTCCGACGCGCGCGCGGGCTGGGGCACCAAGATCGCTACGGCGTTCTCTGGCCCGATGTGCCGACGCAAGTCCCGATAAATTTTTCCCGATGGAGGTATATACCGACAACAATTCGCATTGCACGGGCGGCGACGAGACCAGCCTTGTCGCCGCGGCTTCCACTTCGGTCGCGCGCGCTCGAGACGCGGTTCGTCGGCGATCTAGTCCGCGAGCGCGTCGCGCGATGGCTTGCGTCAGAGCCCAAGCCCGGTTCGAGCGCCGCCCCCAATTCCCGGCGCCGCTGCGACCACGCCATCAACGTCCGCAGTGTCGAGACCTCTCGGGGCGAGAGAGCGACCCGCGAGCGTCCGCACATGGCGCATTCCGGCCCGTCGTTAGACCCGAGCTTGAACGGTAGGGAACGGGTCGTTTCCGGCGCTCCAAATCCAGATCCGAGCGAACGCTAGGGCTTCGAACCCCTCGTGACGCGAAGCCGACTCTGGCGTTGTCTCGCCGGGTGGAGTGTAACCCCCTGTTTAAGAATCAGGGTTACCCTAAAGGGTAGCCGCACCGCTGTTCCCCTCAGAGTTCCCACGTACCGAACCGCAAGACCGCGAGCCCCATGCGCCGACGCGACCTCCTTGCCCTTCTCGCTGCAGCATCGCTGCCGTTGCCGCGACAGGCCCGCGCCGGGCAGGCGGAGCTCGACGAGGCGGTCGGCTTCGCTGGACAGGTCCTCTTCCTTTCGGCGAAAGTCCCCGCGCTCGTCATCGGCGTCGTCCGCAACGGCGAAACTTCGATCCAGGGTTTTGGCCGCCGCGCCGAGGGCTCGGATGCGGAGCCGTCCGCCGACACGGTCTTCCGCATCGGCTCGATCACAAAAGTCTTCACCGGCCAGGTGCTGGCGAGCCTCGCGGCCGACGGCGTGGTCACGCTCGCCGACCCCTTGACCAAATATGTTCCGGACTTCATCGCGCCGCTGTCGGAGGGCGGGCGGCCGATCCGGCTCGTCGATCTCGCCACCCACTCGGCGGGATTGCCGCGCGAAGTCCCGCATGCGCCGGGGCCGCCGGAAAACCCTTTCGCCAATATCACGCGCGAAGCGTTCGTCTCCTGGCTGAAGGCCAATCCGCTGCTGTTCACGCCGGGGACCTCCGTCCTCTACTCGAACTTCGGCTTCGACCTGCTCGCCGCGACGCTGTCGGCGGCGGTGCGAAAACCCTATCCCGATCTCGTCGCCGAGCGCGTGCTGAAACCGCTTGGGCTCGACGACACGACGTTCACGCCGTCGGGCGACCAGTCGGCGCGGCTCATGCGCGGGCACGATTTCCACGGCGACGCCCTGCCCTACGCGCCGACCGGCGACGTCATCGTCGGCTCCGGCGGCCTCTATTCGAGCCCGCGCGATCTCCTACGCTGGCTGCAGTGGCACCTCGATCGATTGGGCGCCGAGCGCGCCGCCGAGCGCCTCATCGACCACGCCGCCTACCTGTGGCGCGACGGCCTCAACTCGGTGTTCGGCATGGACGAGTTAGGCCACATGGACGCGATGGGCCTCGGCTGGGTCGTCATGCGGCCGGAAGGCGACCGCCCGCTCATCCTGCAGAAGGCCGGCGGCCTGCAGGGAATCTTCTCCTACGTCGCCTTCGCGCCGATGCGAAACATCGGCGTCATGGTCGCGATTAACGCCCTCGACCTCAACGCCGGCTTCGCGATGGCGAAGACGGCCAACGACCTTATCGCCGAGCTCGCGCCGAGGTAACCGCCGCTCCTACGCTCCCGCTGCGCCAATTTCTTCGGAACCGCCTTCCGGCGAATTCACTCAGAAGAGTGGCAGTCGCACGAGGCTCGAACTGCTCCTCCATGCGATGTAGCGCAACTGGTGGCGCGTGCGCGCTTGTCACAAACATTCTATCTTCGACTTCTCGCTATTGCCGCCTGTGAGTGTGCGGCTCAATTCGGAAAGCGGCTTCTATGAGCGACGCAAGCAGGGCCAATCTGACTGTCCAAGCTCCTCTTTTCCCGACCTACGCCGAACTCGGAAGGGCGATCAAAGCGTTGGATGGCGAGCCAGTTCAACGCGTCCGGGATATGATCGGCGCTGTATGGGAGCAAACTGGCACCCCGCAAACCCGCGTTGATTGGTCAGACCCGGATAAGTGGATAGGCGAGCGCCTGACGGGCGAGCAGCAAGCGTTGGCAAGGAAGGTATGGGAAAGCAGCAAGGGGGTTCTGAACCCTCGCTATCTTTATGGGTCCTATTTGTTCATCAATCGGTTGCGCTTGTTGGATCAGGAAGACGGGATTTACCAACTCAATGAACGCGGCCGAAAGTTCCTCGCGGGTGACGAAGCGATCTTGCGGGAGCTCGATGCCGCGGAGGGTCTGCCAAAGCTTCTCTCTCTAATTGCCGAACGATCCCCTTGCCGGCGAGGCGACATATTGCCCGCATGGTCGGACTATCTGAAGTCGGTCTCGCTGTTTGCAACGCCGAGTACATTTTCCGACACGCTACGCCGGCGGATCGTCAATCTTGCGGATCGCGGTTTGGTGTCACGCGAAGGAAACCTATACGGCATCACTGATCAAGGACTGGAATGGCTGAAGGGCTTCAAGGGGCCCTCGGAGAAACATGGCGCTGGCCCGACATCGAAACGCACGGTCGTGGCCGAAGCTGCCCGCGCTCACAATGAAGATCAGTTGAAAGCCTTTAAGGCGCGCCTGATGGGCCTCGAAGCTGTGCAATTTGAGCACTTCGTCAAGGAGCTTTTGGATGCGATGGACTACGAGGATGTGAAGGTCACGAAGGTGAGTGGCGACAAAGGCGTTGACGTTGTCGCGCGCGTCCAATTCGGTATAACCGAAATCACATAGGTCGTTCAAGTGAAAAGAATCGAAACAACAATCACAAGACCCAAAGTAGACGAGTTACGTGGAGCCCTTCCGTATCACAAGGCGATCCGCGGAACCATTATCAGTTTAGGCAACTTCGCAAAAGGGGCGCAGGAAGGTGCCCTCTTTACTGGAGCCGCTCCAATAACGCTAATCGATGGCCGCAGGCTACTTGACCTTTGCGTTAAGCACCAAGTCGGCATAAAACGGAGGCCGGTGGAAATTTATGAGATCGACGAGGCCTTCTTCGCCCAGAATTTTCCCAGTGACGACAAGGTGCTCAATGAAGCGGAAGCAGCGGTGTGAACCTTCAGCTCCAATGCGGGCTATCAGGAAATGTTCAAGCGCGAGGTCATCCTCGCCGCTGTAGCTGACGGTCGCACTACCGGCAGAGACGGCGGAAAAGGGCGTGAGGCGCGCAACGCAATAGCGAAACGTCATGGCTCAAACGCCGCGGCCAAATATCAAATGGCGACTGGGCGCTTTTTCAACAGCGCGGTCGACGACAAGGATTAGCAGGGCTCTGGCAGGACGGCCTCAAATTCGACAGCGAGGACGTACTGCTATGGCGGTGTCGATGCGTCGACGAGGTAATCAAACTCTTCGTCAATTGTCTCCAGGCCTTTTATTATTGTCTGCAAAAGATCGTACTCGTCCTCAGGATCAACTGCTTTTCTAATATGCGCCTGAGTACTTGTGTGCGCAACTAGTCGGAGCTTCCTCTTTCCTACGTGATGAAGTGATTGAAATTTCAGCAGAAGCGGGGTTCGCGATGCCCAAGATGTAGCCATGTAAAAGTATATTTATTTGTTGATATTTGTGGAGTTACTGCCTATGGTGCGGCCATGTACATCGAATCGGTCCGGAACCGCAACTCGCCCCCGGCGATCCTCCTGCGCGAGAGCTACCGCGAGGGCGGCAAGGTCAAGAAGCGCACGCCGCTGAACCTGTCCGACTGGCCGCGCGAGCGGATCGCAGGCTTCAAGGCGCTGTTGAAGGGCGGCGTGGTCATCCCGGCCGACCAGGAGGCTATCGCGATCCTCCGTTCCCTGCCGCACGGCCATGTTGGGGCAGCCCTCGGCACGGCGCGCAAGATCGGTCTCGACCGGCTCATCGGACCCGCGGGCGACCGCTGCCGGGATCTCGTGCTGGCGCTCACGGTCAGCCGGGTCCTCGACCCCGGCTCGAAGCTCGCGGCCGCCCGCGCGCTCTCGCCGGACTCCGCGGCCTCCAGCCTCGGCGCCGAGCTCGGCCTCGGCGCGGTCGACGAGGAGGAGCTCTACCGCGCCCTCGACTGGCTGGCGGTCCGGCAGAAAGATATCGAGACGGCGCTGGCCCGCCGCCATCTCACCGCCGGCACGCTGGTGCTCTACGATGTGACGTCGAGCTACATGGAAGGCCGCTGCTGCCCGCTCGCCCAGTTCGGCTACAATCGCGACGGCAAGAAGGGCAAGCTGCAGATCGTCTATGGCCTGCTCTGCGCGTCCGATGGCTGTCCGATCGCCATCGAGGTGTTCGAGGGCTCGACCGGCGACCCCGCGACGCTCGGCAACCAGGTCGCCAAGCTGAAGCAGCGCTTCGGCCTCGACCATGTCGTCCTGGTCGGCGACCGGGGCATGATCACCGAGGCCCGGATCACCGAGGATATCAAGCCGGCCGGGCTCGACTGGATCACCGCGCTGCGCGCCCCGGCGATCCGCGGCCTGCTCGAGGGCGGCGCCTTCCAGATGTCGCTGTTCGACGAGCGCGACATGGCGGCGATCACCTCACCGGATTTCCCGGGCGAGCGCCTGATCCTGTGCCGCAATGCGGCGCTCGCCGCCGAGCGCGCCCGCAAGCGCGAGGATCTGCTGGCCGCCACCGAGCGCGAGCTTGCCCGCATTGCAACCGGCGTCGCCCGCACGCGCGCCCCGCTCCGGGGCAAGGCGGAGATCGGCATGGCGGTCGGCGCCGTCCGCGACAAGCACAAGATGGCCAAGCACTTCGCCCTCGAGATCACCGACACGACCTTCACCTTCGCCCGCAAGACCGCCGAGATTGCCGCCGAGGCGGCGCTCGACGGCCTGTACGCCGTGCGCACCAGCCTGCCCGCAACGGCGCTCGACGACGCCGCCACGGTCCGCAGCTACAAATCCTTGAGCCTCGTGGAGCACGCGATCCGCTCGCTCAAGACCGTCGATCTCCGCGTCCGGCCGGTCTATCACTGGCTCCCCGACCGGGTGCGCGCCCATGTCTTCCTCTGCATGCTCGGCTATTATCTCGAATGGCACATGCGCCAGCGCCTGGCGCCCATGCTCTACGACGATGCCGACAAGCAAGCCGCCGAGGCGCTCCGCGCCAGCGTGGTCGCCAAGGCGCAACGCTCCCCCGCCGCCGTCACCAAGCAGACCACCGGCCGGACCGAGGACGGTCTCCCCGTCCATAGCTTCCAGACCCTCCTCGCCGACCTCGCGACCCTCACCCGAAACACCGTCGCCACCGCCATCGCGCCAGACCATCCCTTCACCATCACTGCACGGCCCACCCCCATCCAGAAAAAGGCCTTCGACCTCCTCGGCGTCGCCCGTACCCAGTAGAGACCCCCGCTGACAGGAACTTATCCCGTCAGGTCAAAGACATGCGTTTAACGAAAGAGGAAGCTCCGACTAGTCCCCTTGATCTCACCGAAATTGGTCAGCGTTTGCAAAAACAAGGGATCGCATTTTGACATATTGAACCCGATCGGGATGAACATCTCCAGTATATTTTTTTCTTTTATCCCGTGATTTTCGAGTCTCACCCTTTTGTGAAACTCGGATACGCACTTTGAAAAACGATCGTCGATAGCTGTCCTACTTACCCAATGTTTAGCTTTCTTAGGATCGCTCGTCGAGAGCGTCTCAGGCGGCTTGTCGGTCGCCATGCCACTGAAGCCAATTAGATGAAAGCTTACGACTGACACGAACCTCTGATTCTCCCACGCCTGCTTAGCCGTTGTGGCGATCTCTAATACACGGTCCTCTAGGTAAGCCTCCACCTCGGCATGGGATAGCACTCGGAAAAATAGGGTACATGCCGTAACTCGGTCTGCGTCAGTATAAGTGCCCGTTGGATCAAATTCGATCGGCAACAACAACCGTCTTAGCTCATCGATATTCAATTTGAACTGGCTGAATCTCGTAGAGGGCATTCACTGAAATCCATTGAATGCAATTCGCAATGTTCCGGGTCCTGTTTGTTCCAAAATTGGTAAATTGAAAGTGATATTTAGCTGCTCCCGTAAATTTCTTCCCCAGATCGCTAATCTCTCGAAGGTATGTGGAATTCCGGCCGTATCGCTCTCGACAGCTTCCAAAAAATTTGGGTCTGCAAGGACAGCGTCGTAAATATTTCTGACAATATCAGAGTTATGTCTCATTGCAATTCTGATCTGTTCGTTTGCTCCATAGAAAACGAAAGCGTCAAAGATTGCACGATTGAAAGAATGCGAACCGGGTTTTCTGGCAATCCTTTCGATGCCGAAAATCTCAACGAACAAGTCTATCGCTAAATCAAACTCTTCGATATCATCGTATACAGAGGAACGCGCGTTGTCCCAAGTGTCGTTCAATCTAACGCAGGTGTTGTCCAGAAAATCCTTTATCCTTCCAGAATACTCCTGGATGTATCGACGATATGCGAGATAACGAACCATTAGCTCAACATCACGCATTCGCGGATCGGGGTCTCGACGCCCCAGCAAGGTTTGAACGTGTTGGGACGCGACGGCGGTATCGTCAATGTAGTCAGTAAAAGGCCCTGGAACAACCGCTTGTCTCAGCTCTTGGGGCGATATCTCAGACCCTTCTTTTCTGCGAGGACCAGCTGTGGAATCGGAAATCCTAGAATAACACTTTCGATAAATCGACTCTTCCCGCTTGGAGACCATGCATCCGGTCGTTGAAATCGTGGATTCATGTCTATGTTGCGGTTTGTAAGCTGCGATATTATGGTCTGTACCGTCCAGTCCGACGAATACAAAACTGCTTCGGAAAAGGCTGCGGTCTCATCAAGACTAATCGCCGCATCATCTTCCTCGACAAATTCAAGCTCGTCATCAGCCATTGGCCTCGTTATCCTTTGCTCCTCACGAACGCTGGGGAATCAAGTGTAGCAATCCTTGTCCCTATGAACAATGACAACCTGAGCTTCCGAGTGCTTGACGCTGATGTCTCAGCGGGAGAGCGTCCCGTTGCGACGCCGCCTATCTGTGGCGCGAGGGGCTCAACATGGACGAATCCATGGACGCGATGGGCCTCGGTTGGGTGATCATGCGGCCGGAAGGCGACCGGCCGCTCGTCCTGCAGAAGTCCGGCGGCCTGCAGGGAATCTTCTCCTACGTCGCCTTCGCGCCGATGCGAAACATCGGAATCATGGTCGCGATCAACGCCTTCGACTTCCCGTCCGCCGCGGCTGTCGCGAAGACGGCGAACGGCCTGATCGCCGAACTCGCGCTGCGGTAGGCCGCGCGCCGCCGTCGGCGGCATTGGCCCGACCATATTTAACATATAACTTCAGTACTACTAGCGTCGGGCGAACGCCCGGCGGAGGGGCGTCGCGACCAAAATTCAGCGCGACGCTAAACGGGGTCGCAAGCCTTTGAAATCTGGGGCGCCCGACGCTAAACCGGCGCTAAACGGCCGATACGGGCTTTTCCTCCGTTCGCGGTCCCGAGGCGCAGGGCGCCCGGCCCGGCCCCCATCGGGCCGTCCGGAACGGGTTCTCGGCCGCTGGCTCGCCCCTCGCCTCATCGCTTCGGATAGCGCTCGCAGAGCAGGTCGAACAGCGCCCGCGCCGCCTGGATCTCGCCGCCCGCCGGCCCGTGCGAGCGCGCCTTCGGGTTCCAGGCGTAGACGTCGAAATGCGCCCAGGCCCCTGCTCTCTCCACGAACCGCCTGAGGAACAGCGCCGCGGTGATCGAGCCCGCCATGCCCGCGCCCGTGCCCGAGTTGCTGACGTCGCCGACCGTCCCCTCGATCATCGCGTCGTATCGCCGCCAGAGCGGCATGCGCCAAACCGGATCGGCCGCCTTGGCGGCGCGCTCGGCGATCGCGGCGGCGAGCCGGTCGTCGTCGGTGTAGAAGGGCGGCAGGTCGGGGCCGAGCGCAACCCGCGCAGCGCCGGTCAGCGTGGCGAAATCGAACAGGAGGTCCGGGGCGTCCTCGTCGGCGAGCGCGAGCGCGTCGGCGAGGATGAGCCTGCCTTCCGCGTCGGTGTTGCCGATCTCGACCGCCAGGCCCTTGCGGCTCACGATCACGTCGCCGGGCCGCATCGCCGAGGCCGAGATGGCGTTCTCGACGATCGGGACAATGACCCTGAGGCGCAGATCGAGGCCGGCCTCCATGACGAGCCGCGCCAAGGTCAGCGCAGTCGCCCCGCCGCCCATGTCCTTCTTCATCAGCTCCATGCCGGACGCCGGCTTGATGTCGAGGCCGCCGCTGTCGAAGGTCACCCCCTTGCCCACGAGCGTCACTTTCGGCGCGCTCTCTCGCCCCCAGACGAAATCGACGATCCTCGGCTGCTCGGCGGCGGCGCGCCCGACGGCGTGAACGAGAGGAAAATTGGCGGCGATCAGGTCGTCGCCGCGGATCATGCTGACGCTCGCGTCGAAATGCTCGGCGAGCTTCACCGCCTCCTGCTCGAACTCGTGCGGTCCGAGCACGTTGGCAGGCGCGTTGACGAGGTCGCGCCCGAAGGCGATCGCGGCGGCGATGCGCTCGATCCGGCCCGCGTCGACGCCTTCGGGCGCGACGAGGCTCGGCCCGGGCTCAGAATTGGATTTGAAGCGGACGTAGCGGTAGAGCGCCAGCAGAAATCCGAGCGCCGCGAGATGGGCGTCGGCCGGCGGGTTGGCGAAACGGTAAACGCCTTTGGGGAGCGAGGTCGCGAGCTTGCCCGCAGCAAACGGATCGCGCGACCGCGCGTCGGGGGCGTCCACGCCGAACAACGCGCCTGCGAGACCTCCGCCCTCGGCCGGCAGAAGCTGCAATCGCCCGGCCTTCGGCGCAAAGCCGCAACGCTCGGCGAAAACGGCGGCCTCTTCTCCGATCGACGCCCTCACGTGCTCCCAGTCGGCGGCGCTGACGAACCAGATCGGGACGGCGTCGGAAGTCGGCGGGGCGAAGGCAGACAATAGCGGGCTCCTTGTGGCGGACGAGCGGGCGCGCCTTACCACGGATTGGACAACCTTCTCCATCGGAATGAAGCGATCGCGCGTGCGGCTTCCCGACCGCTGAAGGGGCGTCAGGAAAGACGATATTGAGTAGCAATGTTGACAGAGTAGGCCGCTAGGCGACCTCGGTCAGGCTTGACACCATGCGACTTGGCGCCCGTAACTGCGCCGCAAATCGCAATGAACGCGCGGAGGCTTCCATCATCCTGGAGGCCCAGCGGCGGTGAGGAGGTTCGTTTGCCGGAGATCAGCGAGAAAGTGAAAGTTCACCTGCTCGGCGGAGACGCGGCGGAGCCGTCGACGTCCCCGCCTCTTGCCAAGCCGGCGCAGGACAGCGCGGACTCCGCCCCGCCTACGCTTGCGTCGAAATCGGCGGCGCCCGTCTTTCTTTCCGATTCCGCCGACGGCGCCGACGTGCTCGACGCGGCTGTCATCGTGCAGCCGCTGGCGCAGCTTTGCGTGACCGGGCAGGTTCAGACGCCGTTTCTGGCGGCGATCGCCGGCCCCTCCGGCGCGGGCAAGACCTTCGCGCTGACGCGGTTGACCCAGGCGATCGAGGCGTCGGCAGGCTCCGCTGGAGGCCTGGCGCGGGTGGTTGTCGCGAGGGTGGACGCGTCCGACGGCGCCGAAGCGCCGATCGCGCTTGCGAGCGCGGCCTACGCGGCCCTCGACTGCGAGCCGGGAGGCGTCGACTATTCGGCGTTGCTCGACGAGTCGGCGCACGCCGGCGGCGATCCGCTGAGGGCGGCGAAAGCCGCCTCCGACCGCCATGACGACATCGTCCGCAAGCTCGAGGCCGAGCGCACGCAGCGCGACGAGGTCGAGGCGCGCGCCGCCCGCCTCGCCGACGCGCTGCTGTTCGAGACGCCCGGCTCGCGCGTCGACGTCTTCGCCCGTGCCCGGCGCGGAGCGATCGACGCTCGCCTCCGGCGCTTCGATCTCGCCGGATCCGACGCCGCCGCCAGCTATCGCGACCTCGTGCGCGACGCGGCAGGCATGGGACCCGGCGGACGCGCCGGCGTCGCGCTGCGTTCGATCTGGGCCTACGGCGGCCAGCGAAGGCTTCTGTTCTGGGCGATTGTCTGTTTCGTCCTGGGAGTCGCCGTCAGCTTCCTGCCCGGAGACGCCGCGCTGACCGCCATCCAGGGCGGCGCCGCGCAGCTCGCTCCGTTCGCGGACTGGATCGCGGCGCACGGCCGACTGGTTCGAGAACGCGGCAAAGATCCTCTACCTGCTCGGCGCTTTGGCGCTTGCGCTGAATCTTTGGCGAGCGATCAGCTTTTCGAGTCTGCTGCTGCGGGGAGCGCAACTCCTCACTCTGGACGTGCGCGACCGGCGCCGCGATCTGGAGAATCGCGTGGCGCGTCTCAATCAGCGCGTTGCAGCCCTGTCCACGGAAGCGGACGCCGCCGCGAAACGCGCGGAAGCCGCGGCCCGGCGCGCCGGTGGGAAAGCGGCGTCCCGTGCGCCCGGGCCGGATTTCCTCGACGCCCGGCACGTTCCCGCGGCGGCGGCGCGAGCGTTTCTGGCGGCGCTTGCCGAGCGGATCAGCAAGGGGTCGGCGGCTGGCGCGCCGGACCGGCTTGTTTTCGTCATCGACAATCTCGACGCCCTGCCCGCAGGCGCGGCGATCGCCTGGATCGAGACGGCGCAAAGCGTCATCGGCGCGGGCTCGATCGGCGTCATGGCCATTGATCCCGCACGGCTTGTCGACCCGCTCGGCGGCCCTCGCGAAGCGCGCCGCCGATTCGACAAGTGGCTGCAGGTCGTCGTCAACCTGCCCCGACGCGCCGATCTGGACAGCGAGCGGCTTGTCGCGAGGCTGCTTTCGACGGACGGGCAGGCGACGCCCGCTCCTTTCGTCAAGCTCGGGACCACGCTCGTCGAGCCGCTGTCCGCGACGGAAACTGCGCTCCTGACCGCGCTTGCGCCGCTGGCGGCGCATTCGCCGCGCGGCGCCAAGCGGTTCCTGAACGCCTACCGGCTGGCGCGCTGCTCGACCGCGCCCCGGCCGATCGTCGCCCTGATGCAGGCGGTCGCCTTCGCCGACGACGACGCGCGGGCGGCGATGCACAATCGGCTTGTCGGGAGCGCCGACGAGCTCGGCGACTTCGACGCCCCCGAGGCCCTCGCCAAGGCGGTCAAAAGCGCGCGCGCGGCCAACAAAGGCGCGATCTCCATCGCCGACGCTCGCGCGGCCGAGGCGATCGCGCGCCGCTACGCCCTGTCATTCTGACACCGAGCGGCGGCGGCGGCGCCGGCGCCACCGCATCCGCCAGCGCGTCGGGCAGCTTCGACTGGCTCCAGCCGCCGCCCAGCGCGACGATCAGACTGACCGCATCGAGCTGAAGCTGCGCCTGCGTCGACAACAGCAACTCTTCCACCGAAAGCTGCTGCTGCTCGGCAGTGACGACGGTGGTGTAGGCCTGGGTTCCGGCCTGATATTCGTTGAGCGCGATCTGGGTGGCCTGGCGAGAAATGCGCACGTCCTCCGCCTGCACTTTCGCCTCTCTCGACAGGATGCGGATGCCGGCGAGATTATCCTCCACCTGCTGGATCGCCGTCAGCACCGTCTGTCGGTAGGTTCCCACTTCCGACTGGTACGTCTGACGCGCCGCCTCGACCTGCGCCCCGGTCAGCCCGCCGTTGAAGATCGGCTGGGCGAGCGCCGCCCCGAACGACCAGCACCGGATTGGTCTCGCCGAACTGGACGGCGAACGGATTGCCGGAGTAGCCGAGCAGCCCGGACAGCGAGACTTCAGGAAAATAGCCGGCGAACTCGACGCCGATCTGCGCGTTGGCCTGTCGCATCGCCTCCTCCGCCGCCGCGACGTCGGGCCTGCGCTCGAGCAGGGATGACGGCAGCTGCACTGGAATTGATGGGACGCGGGTCGAAAGGGCCCCATGCGGGATCGACAACCCGGCCGGCGGGCGGCCCATCAGGACGGCGATCGCATGCTCGCTCTGCGCGCGCGTCACGCCTGCGGCGATGAGCTGCGCCTGGGCGTTGAGCACTTGCGCCTCCGCGGTGATGACGTCGGACTTGGCGGCCGTGCCGGCGTTGTATTGGTTCTGGGTGATCGTAAGCGAATGCTTGAAGTCCACGACCGTTCTGGTCAGCAGGTCCTCCAGCGAGTCCGCCTCGCGCAACGTGACGTACGCGGTCGCCAGCGTCGACTGAGCCAACAAAGTCACGTTCGCGAGGTTGGCGGCCGAAACTCCAGCCGCCCCCTGCTGGACTTCGATCTCGCGCCTGACCAAGCCCCAAATGTCGAGCATCCACATGCCGGACGCTTCGGCGGTCAAGTTTGTTGTCGACGGCGAACTGTGGGTGGCTGAAGCATTCCCAGTGACCGTCGGATACAGGCCTGCCCGCGCCTCATTGATGAGCGCGACCGCCTCGCGGTAGTTGGCCAAGTCGGCGATGACCGTCTGGTTGGAAATGGCCACCGCGCTCTCGAGTCCGAGCGAGTTCCGGGTCGTGGAAGACGCTCCACCAGTCTCCCTTGGGCTCGCTGGCCCGCGGCGTTGCGATCTTCCAGCCCGCGATCTCCTTGAACTGCGGAGAGACGATCGCCGCCGGAAGCTCGAAATCGGGGCCGACCGGCGCGCAGCCGGCGAGCGCGGCCGCCGTCGCCAGCGCGGCCAACGAAATGCTCCCGCGAGACGCTATCACGTTCTCGCAAGCGGCTCCGGATGGACACGCAGGTAATATCGATTCCACAGCCGCCCCAGCAACTTTCCGAACGAGTTCGAGGTAAATGAAAACCACTGGCGTCGTATAGAGCGTCAGCACCTGGCTGACGATCAAGCCGCCGACAATGGTGATCCCGAGAGGGTGACGCAACTCGGAACCCTCGCCCGTGCCAAAGGCGAGCGGAAGCGCGCCGAAGATCGCCGCGCAGGTGGTCATCATGATGGGACGGAAGCGCAAAAGGCAAGCCTGCTCGATCGCCTCGCGAGTGTCGAGCCCCTGCCGCTCGGCCGCCAGCGCGAAGTCGACCATCATGATCGCATTCTTCTTCACGATGCCGATGAGCAACAGCACGCCGATCGCCGCGATGACGGTGAACTGCGTATTGAACAGCCACAAGGCGAGCGCCGCTCCGACGCTGGCCGAAAACAGCGTCGACAGAATGGTGATCGGATGGATGAGGCTCTCGTAAAGTATGCCGAGCACGATGTAGATCGTCAGCAAGGCCGCGCACGAACAGCATCGGCATGTTGGACTGCGACTGCTGATAGGTCGCCGCGGTGCCGGCGAAAGCGCCGCGCACTGTCGAGGGCATGCCGATGCGCTGGATCGCGTTCTCGATTTCGGTCTTGGCTTCGCTCAGCGCCCGGCCCGGCGCAAGATTGAAAGAGATGGTCGAGGCCGCGAACAGTCCCTGATGGTTGACGCTGAGCGGCGTATGCCCCGGGGAGAAACGGGCGAAAGCCGAGAGCGGAACCATCGTCTCCAGCGACGTCGAGACGGCCGCGCCGGACGAGGCGGTCGTATGGCCGCTGGCGGCGAGCGAGTTGGTGGCGAGATTGCGCGCCGTATCCGCGGCGATCGTCGCCGCCGTGCTGGCCGCGCCGGTCGTAGACGTGAACAACCCCGCGGCGATGCCGGTCTGCTGGGTGCCGGTCGGATTGGCGCCGGCGGTCGAGACGTAGAGTTCGTCGAGCGTGCGCGGATCCTGCCAGTAGCGCGGCGCGACCTCCATGACGACATGATACTGGTTCTGCGCGCTATAGATGACCGAAACCTGCCGCTGGCCGAACGCGTCGTAGAGTGTGTTGTCGATCGCATTCAGGGTGAGGCCCAGGCGCATCGCCGTGTCGCGGTCGATGGCGATGTCGGTCTCGAGCCCGCCCTGCTGCTGGTCGGAATTGACGTCCTTGATGACATCGCTGTTCATCAGCGCTGCCGTCAGCTTCGGCGCCCATTTGTAGAGTTCGGACGTGTCGTCGGAGAGCAGCGTGTACTGATAGGTCGCGTTGCTCTGCGCGCCCGCCGGTCCTGAGGTCGGATACCGCGACCATGAACAGGCGGGCGCCCGCGACTTGGCGAGCTTTGCCGCGCAGGCGGTTCACGACGTCGTCGGCGGTGACCTTCCGCTGCGCAGAGCGGCTTCAGCGAAATGTAGACGAAGCCGGCGTTGGTCTGCCGCCCGCCCGTGAACCCGACGACGCTGGCGACGGCGGGATCGTCCTGGACGATCGTCTGCAGCTGCTTGAGCTTCTGCCTGCATCGACTGGAACGAGATGCTCTGATCCCCCTGGATCGAGCCGATGATGAGCCCCGTGTCCTGCACCGGAAAGAGCCCATAGGTCATCTGGTAGCGGAACATGTAGTAGTTGAGGCCGATCGTCGCCAAGCAGCGTGAGCATGACCGCGCCGGGATGGCGCAAGACGATGCGCAGCGTCCTTCGGTAGAAGCCCAGCATCGCGTCGAAGACATGTTCCGTCGCGCGATAGAGGCGGCCGTGCCGGGCGATCGGCTCGCGCGGCAGAATGAGAGCGCACATCATCGGCGTCGTCGTCAGCGACACCACGAGCGAGATCATCACCGCCACCGACAGCGTCAGCGCGAATTCGTTGAACAGCCGCCCGACGATCCCCCCGAAGAAGATCAGCGGCGCGAACACGGCGATCAGCGACAGGCTGATCGAGAGCACGGTGAAGCCGACCTCGTTGGCGCCCTTGATGGCCGCCTGGAGGCGCGGCATGCCCTGTTCGAGATAGCGCGAGATGTTTTCGAGCACGACGATCGCGTCGTCGACCACGAACCCGGTGGAAATGGTCAGCGCCATCAGCGACAGATTGTCGAGGCTGAAACCGAGCAGATACATCACTCCGAACGAACCGATGATCGAAGTCGGCACCGCGACGCTCGGAATCGCCGCCGCCCGCACGCTTCGCAGGAAAGCGAACACCACCAGGATCACCAGTACGACCGCGATGATCAGCGTCTTCTCGGTGTCGGCCAGGGATTGGCGAATGGTCTTGGACCGGTCGACCGCGACCGTCAGATCGACGTCGCCGGGCAACGAGGCGGCGAGGCGCGGGAGTTCCGCGCGCACGTTGTCGACGGCTTCGATGATGTTGGCGCCGGGCTGGCGCGACAGCACGACGGCGACCCCCGGCTTGCCGTTGACGAGTCCGGCGTTCCGCAAGTCCTCGACCGAGTCGGTGACTTCGGCGACGTCGGACAACTTGACCGCCGCGCCGTTGCGATAGGCGATGACCAGATCGCGGTATTGCGCCGCCTTGGTCGCCTGGTCGTTGGCGTAGATCTGATAATGGGCGTTGTCGTCCTCGATCGCGCCCTTTGGGCTGTTGGCGTTGGCGGAGGCGAGCGCGGCGCGGATGTCCTCGAGGCCGATGCCGTAATGGAAGATCGCCGTCGGGTTGATTTCGACGCGCACGGCCGGAAGCGCGGAGCCCCGAGACGTCGACCTCGCCAATGCCGGGAAGCTGCGACAGGCGCTGCTGAAGGATGTTGGAGGCGAGATCGTAGAGCTGGCCCGCGGTGTGCGTCGACGAAGTCATGGCGATGACCATGATCGGCGCGTCGGCCGGATTGACCTTATGGTAGGACGGATTCTGCCGCAGACTGGTCGGCAGGTCGGCGCGCGCGGCGACGATCGCCGCCTGGACGTCGCGCGCCGCGCCGTCGATGTTGCGGTCGAGGCCGAACTGCAGGGTGATGCGCGTCGAGCCGAGCGTGCTCTGCGACGTCATCTCGTTGACGTCGGCGATCTGGCCGAGATGGCGCTCGAGCGGCGCGGCGACCGCAGTCGCCATGGTGTCGGGGCTCGCGCCCGGCATGTTGGCCTGAACGGAGACGATCGGGAAATCGACCTGCGGCAACGGCGAGACGGGCAGTTGCGAATAGCCGAGCAGACCCGCGAAGATGATTCCGATCGTCAGCAGCGTCGTGGCGACCGGCCTGCGGATGAAGATTTCAGAGAAGCGGTTGTTCACGACAATTCCGCAGCCAGCGTCGCATCCGCCGCCCCGAGGCCGAAGCGCTCGCCGAGCTTCTCGAAGAAGAGATAGATGACCGGCGTCGTATAGAGCGTCAGCACCTGGCTGAACGCCAGCCCGCCGACGATCGCGAGCCCGAGCGGATGGCGCAGCTCCGAGCCGACGCCGGAACCCAGCATCAACGGCAGCGCGCCGAAGATCGCCGCGACCGTCGTCATCAGGATCGGCCGCAGACGCAGAAGACAGGCCTGGTAGATCGCCTCGCGCGCCGGCAGGCCCTGATGTCGTTGGGCGTCGAGCGCGAAATCGATCATCATGATCGCGTTCTTCTTGACGATGCCGATCAACAGCACGATGCCGATGACGCCGATGATGTCGAGGCCGGCGCCCGCCGCGTTCAGCGTCAGGAGCGCGCCGATGCCCGCCGACGGCAATGTCGTCAGGATCGTGATCGGGTGGATAAAGCTCTCGTAGAGCACGCCGAGAACGATATACATGGCCGCAATCGCCGCCGCGAGCAGAAACACTTCGTTCGACAGGGCGGACTGGAAGGCCTGGGCGGCGCCCTGGTAGCTGACGGCAAAGCTCGGCGGAAGGTCGATTTCGGCCAGCGCCGAATTTATCGCCTCGACCGCTTCGCCCAGAGAGGCGCCGGGAGCAAGATTGAACGAGATGGTCGTCACCGGGAACTGCTTCAAGTGCGAGATCTGCAGCGGAGACGTCTTGACGACGAAATTGGCGACCGAACTCAGTGGAGTCTGACCGGAGGTCGAGGACGCCGAAGGCAGGTAAAGTGAATTCAGCGAATTGAGCGACCGCGCCATTTTCGGGTCGATGTCGAGAATGACTCGGTACTGATTGGTCTGGGTGAAGATGGTCGAAATGATGCGCTGGCCGTACGAGTCGTAAAGCGCGTTGTCGACGATAGCCGGCGTGATGCCGAAGCGCGCCGCCTCGGCGCGGTCGAGATCGACCATGACCGAGCGCCCGCTCGGCTGGAGATCGCTCGCGACGTCGACGATGGAGGGGATCTCGGAGAGCCGCTGCAGAACTTTCGGCGTCCATTCCTGCAGCGTCGACAGATTCTGGTTCTCCAGCGTGAACTGATACTGGGTCGCGCTGACTGCGGTGTCGATCGAGAGGTCCTGCACCGGCTGCATGAACAGCGAAATGCCCGCTATGCCCGCCGTCTCCTGCTGCAGACGCCGGATGACTTGGCTCGCTGTCGACTTGCGCTCGGAATGGGGCTTCAGGTTGATGAGCAGGCGCCCCGAGTTCAGCGTCACGTTCGTCCCGTCGACGCCGATGAACGACGACAGGCTTTCGACGTCCGGGTCGGCGAGGATCGCCTTGGCCACCGCCTGCTGATGAGCCGCCATCTGATCAAAGGAAATGTCCTGCGCCGCCTGGGTGACGCCTTGGATGACGCCGGTGTCCTGGATCGGGAAGAAGCCTTTCGGGATCGTCACATAGAGATAGCCCGTCAGGATGAACGTTCCGAGCGCGACAAGGAGCGTGATCCCCTGATGGTCGAGGACGATCCTGAGCGTCCAGGCGTAGGAGCGCGTCAGCGCCTGGAATAAGCGCCCGCCGCTCGCTTCGTGCCCTCCGGAGCGGCGCAGCAGCTTGGCGCAGAGCATCGGCACCAGCGTCAGCGAGACGAAAGCCGAGATGACGATGGTCGCGGCGAGGGTGATCGCGAATTCGTGGAAGAGCCGGCCAACGACGTCGCCCATGAAAAGGAGCGGGATCAGAACCGCGATCAGCGACACGGTCAGCGAAATGATGGTGAAGCCGATCTGCGCCGAGCCCTTGACGGCCGCATCGTATGGGCTGTCGCCTGCCTCGAGGTAGCGGGCGATGTTCTCGATGACGACGATGGCGTCGTCGACGACGAAGCCGGTCGCGATGGTCAGCGACATCAGCGACAGATTGTCGAGACTGAAGCCGAACTGGTACATGATCGCCAGCGCGCCAACGAGCGAGAGCGGCACCGACAGGCTCGGGATGATCGTCGCGGGAATGTTGCGCAGGAACAGAAAGATCACCATCACGACGAGGCCGACGGCGAGCGCGAGTTCGAACTGGACGTCGCGGACCGAAGACCGGATCGTCGTCGTGCGGTCGGTCAAGGGCTTGACCGTCACTCCCGCCGGAAGACTGGCGCTCAACGTCGGCAGCACCGCCTTGATGCTGTCGACGACCTGAATGACGTTGGCGCCCGGCTGACGCTGAATATTGACGATGAGCGCCGGCGTCGTGTTCATCCAGGCCGAAAGCCGGCTGTTTTCCGGCCCAATCTCGACCGTGGCGACGTCGGAGAGCAGGATCGGCGCGCCGTTACGGTAGGCGACGACCGACTTGAGATAATCCTTCGGATCGCGGATCTGGTCGTTGGCGTTGATCGTCGAGGATTGCGCCGGTCCGTCGAAATTGCCCTTGGGCGTGTTGACGTTGAGATTGCTGATCGTCGTGCGCAGGTCGTCGAGATTGACCCCGTAGGCGGCCAGAGCCAGCGGATTGGCGTGAATGCGCACCGCCGGCCGATGGCCGCCCGAGATCGTCACCAGCCCGACGCCGGGAAGCTCGGAAAGCTTCGGCGCGAGCCGGCTCTCGATCAGGTCCTCGACATCGGTCAGTTTCATCGCGTCCGACGCGACGCCGAGCGTCAGGATCGGCGCGTCGGCCGGATTGACCTTCGAATAGATCGGCGGCGCCGGCAGGTCGGCCGGCAACAGGTTTCCGGCGGCATTGATCGCCGCCTGCACTTCCTGTTCGGCGACGTCGAGGCTGATCTCGAGGCCGAAGCGCAACGTGATGACGGACGACCCGGCGGAGCTCGCCGACATCATCTGGCTGAGGCTCGCCATCTGGCCGAACTGGCGCTCGAGCGGCGCGGTCACGGCCGAAGTCATCACCTCCGGGCTCGCTCCGGGATAGAAGGTCTGAACCTGGATGGTCGGGTAATCGACTTCCGGCAGCGCCGACAGCGGCAGAAAGCGGTAGGCCGCGAGGCCGACAAGCACGATCGCGATCATCACGAGGCTGGTCGCGACCGGCCGGTCGATGAAGATGCGGGACGGGTTCACCTGGCGCGCCTCCGGCCGTCCAACGCTCATTGCGCCTGCGCGCCTTGAGCGGGCGCTCCGGGGGCAGCAGAACCGCCGCCTCCCTGACCGCCTGGTCCGTGATGGCGGCGATGGCCCTCTGCGCCACCGCGCTCCCCTCCGCCCGCGCCGCTGAAATGATGCTGCGGCGCCTGATCGTTCCCCTGCCCTTCAGCCGCCTCGGCGACAGCGTTGTCGACCACCCTCACCTTCGCGCCGTCGCGCAGCCGATCGACGCCGTCGATGACGACCTTGTCGCCCGGCGCGAGCCCCTTCGTTATCGTCGTCACTTTACCGTCGGTCGGGCCGCTGACGACGTCGCGCTTGGAAACCGTCCCATCATCGTTGAGGAGGTACACGAAATTGCCGGACGGTCCGATCTGGACGGCGGCGTTGGGCGCGAGGGTGACGCCCTTCAACGTATCGACAAGCAGACGGACGTTCACGAACTGTTGCGGAAACAGGGCGCCGTTCGGATTGTCGAAGGTCGCCCGCATCTTGATCGTGCCGGTGGTGACGTCGACCTGACTGTCGTAGGTCGTCAGCGTCCCGACCGCGAGCTGGTTCACGTTGGCGCGGTCGAACGCCGTCACCTTCATATTGGCGCCGGAATTCAGTCGCGTCGGCAATGCGGGGCAAATCGTCTTCGGGCGTCGAGAAGACGACGCTGATGGGATCGAGCTGGGTGACGACCACGATGCCGGTCGCGTCGCGACGGCTGCAGATAGTTGCCCGGATCGACCAGCCTGATCCCCACGCGGCCGGTGATCGGCGAAACGATATGGGTATAGTCGAGATTGAGCGTGGCGGTCTGCACCTGCGCCTGGTCGGTCGCGATCGCGGCCTTGTCCTGGGCGACCAGCGCCTCCTGGTCGGCGACCTGCTGCTTGGAGATCGAATCCTGCTTGCTGAGCGTCTCGTAGCGGGCGAGATCGCTCTGCGCCTGGGCGAGCAGCGCCTGGTCTTTGGCCAGTTGCCCCTGCGCCTGGGCGAGCGCCGCCTGATAGGGCCTGGGGTCGATCTGGGCGAGGAAGTCGCCCTTCTTGACCATCTGCCCCTCGGTGAAGCCCAACTCCATGAGCTTGCCGGCGATCTGGGTGCGGATGGTCACGGTCTCGAACGGGATGACCGTTCCGAGCTCGTCCAAAGTGATCGGCATGTCGCCGAGCGTCACCGGCGCGACGCGCACGGTCTGCGGAGGCGGCCCTGAACGGCCCGAATTGACGCCTTCGTTTGGCGCGGGAGCGATGTTTTCGATCTTCTGCCACGCGAAAATCGCCGCGGCGGCCAGCGCAACGACCAGCGCCAGCCGCCCGAAGAGCCTGCGGCTTCGGGGTTTCGCCGCGTGGTCCGGCGACGTTTCGGGCGCGGGCGCCTCCGGGATGGCCGGAGCGGCGCGTTCGGCCACCTCAGGTTTGACGGCTTCGTTCATTGTCAACTCGATCGATTTCCCGCATGGCACGGGAGGACCGGCTTGACAAATCAAGCCCTCGTGTCCCCCGGCAGACGTCCCTCCTGCAATATTCGTGTTAATCGCTCGAAAACAAGATGTTGCATTCCGAGCGCCCTTGGGTCATAAGCGCCCGTCGAGCGGCGACGCCGCTCGCACGGATGCGGGTGTAGCTCAGGGGTAGAGCACAACCTTGCCAAGGTTGGGGTCGAGGGTTCGAATCCCTTCGCCCGCTCCAAATTTATCTAAGGAAATCAAGTGGTAAAGCCGGCGCTTTGCTACCCCTTTTTGCTTACACTGTCGCTTAGCTCTAAAAATGTAAGCTCTCTGTAAGCGCCTGCAAGCGAGAGGCCGGATACTCCTGCGCGCTTGAGGCGGTATTGCGATCCGGACCGGCACAGGCGTTCTGACTGGAAGCCAGACGCATTCGTCTTCGACTACGTTGGTCAACATGTCCCTCTGCTGGCGGGGATCGCGGCCAAGCGGGATGCAGCTTTACCGTTCCCGCTCTGCGGTTCCTCCTTGAGGGCGGCGACCTTCAATCCGGCTGCGGTCACCGTCAGAGCAAAAGGTTGACCGCCCTCTGCATCGCGGTGCCAGAGCGGCGCTCCTCCTTTTCGGGACGACGCCAGTCCTTTCTCGGCGCTCGGTCCGGATCACTGAGAAGGGGCGAACTCGCTCAGAGTCCGGCCCGTTGCCGGTGACGCGCGAGGTTCGGCAAGTGCCTTGGGGTGAGCCCCGCCAAACGCTGCGCGGCTTGGGTGAGAAGAGGGTTGCGCTCGATCTCGCCAAGGTCGGGGTGAAACAGCGGATCGCCAGCGTCGGAGAAGCTGACCTTGCCGGCGTCGAATGCCGCGTCCCACAAGGCGGAGAGCAGGAGGCCGTTGTAGAAGTCGAGGCGCTGGGCGTCGTCGTCGCATTCCGCCCAGGGCACGATGTGCGAGGCGCGCAGCAACGTCGGCTCAGTGATTGCGGTCATCGGGCAGCGGTGGCTCCAGTACTCAAGGAGCGATTTGCGGAAAATGTCCTGCCCGATGCGCTGCACGACCAAGCGCTCAGCCTCGGTCGTTCGCGGGAGGTCGGCCGACTTTTCGCGAAAGGCCTGCAGCGGCGCATCGGGCAGGCTAACGCCGAGCTGGTAGGCGCGGGAGACCGCGTCATAAAGTCCTGCGAGACTTGAAAACTGCCAGCTGGCGACGCCGGGCCCGTTAATGGCGATGCCGCTAGGCGCCAGCTCAGCGGCGACCCCGGAATGACTGACAGAGAGAAGCCATGGGCCGAGAGGTGACGCCGCGGCGATCCAGATGTCGCCGCGCGCGGTCGTCGAGGCGTAGCGAAGCCAGCCGCTCTCAACCCCACGCTCGATGCGAAATCCATTGTCGAAGGCGGCTTTCTGCGCCTCGGTGCGGACGATAAAGCCGGGCGGACTCTCAACTGACAGCAGCACCTGCGTCACCTGGCCTGAAGCCCCCGCGCGTTCTGAACGATGAATAATTGCGCGCTGAAATAGCGAAGAGCCATGTCGGCGAGGTAGCGGAGTGGCCGAAGCGCTGGCTCTCTCGCTTCGGCTCCCGTCAGGGAGATGTCGCCCGCCGCAGTCGTCCGGGCATGCAGAATGCGTTCGACACGCGCGACCATTTCGTCGATCGGCCCGTCACCGAGCGGCGTAGCGTCGTGGTCAAGTCGGGCCCTCAATTCGGACGGGAAGCGATCTCCCAGCAATCCGCTAACCTCTCTCGGTTCCGAGAAGACTTGGCACCGACGATCGTCAAAGGCGACCGATTCTGCTTGGAGCAATGTAAAACGATCGCTGAGATATCTGGGAAGCGAGATAGTACCTGTTCAAGTCGTCGAGCGTGTAGAAGACGGGAGCGGCGTAAAAGACCCGATTGTGGTCGTCGTCCAGATCGACCTAGATCGACCAGCATTTCGTGCTGCGCCGATCGCCATGTTTCGATTATATACATTCTGAAAAAAGGAGGAGTGAATTTGTAGCCACCCGATCATTCTATAGCACTCTTCCGAACTATGCAGTCGGCTCGCTCGAATTGCAGGAACAGCGGGAACCCGGGGAACCTGAGATTCACGTCATATCCGCCCCCAGCGCGCCCTTCCTCAATCAGACTTGGAAATACTGGGGCAACTTGAAGGGCTTCCTTCGCCTTCATCATCCCTCGTGTCTTGGAACTGGCGTATACGAGCCACGCCCTCGCACCCTTTGCCCGCGACCTCGGCTTCAACGACCCTCCGTTCGCGTGGAACGAAGACCGCCGCGCGCCGCTGCGCGCCGAACTCGACGCCTTCTACGCCCGCGCGTACGGCCTCACGCGCGACGAACTTTGCTACATCCTCGACCCCGGCGACGTCCGCGGCCCCGACTATCCCTCGGAGACCTTCCGGGTCCTGAAGACCAACGAAATCCGCCGCTACGGCGAATACCGCACCGCGCGCCTCGTCCTCGACGCGTGGGACAGGATGGAGCGGGGGGAGCAGTTCTGAATGGCTCAGTTCGCATTAGCTATGCAATTTGTCTGACCGGCAGGATTCCTGCGGCTGCGGCGAGGACGGCGCGTGGTGTGGGCTGTCGTGGAAGCACTGCAAGGTGAAACCATCTGAGATAGCTGTCGAGATACTTGGTGGCTACGCCGCGATGGCGACGCAGGAAGGTCTTGAGCCGCTCATGGCGGCTGTTGACGGTCTGGATGTGCAATTCGCCCCGGACGCGCTCGCCGGCAGTTTGGTTGAGCGCCTCATGGCTGACGCCCAGCGCGGCGGCGCAGGGCGGATAACTGGTGCAGCCGTCGGTGACCAGCAGAGCGTCCTGATCAAGGACTGGCTGCAAAACCGCTTGCAAATGAGCGGCAGACACCACCGGCAACACGGCGCTGACGGTGACGCCGGAGCGGTCGGCGGCCACCAGGACCGGAACCTGCTCATCCGACAATCCCCGTTTGGACGCCTTTCCGCCGCGCTTGCGGGCCTTGCGATCGAGATTCCGTTCGCCTTTACGACTGCTCAAGACAAACGTCTCGTCGGCCTCGACGATGCCGCGCAGTTTGATCGCGCCAGCCGTCACCGCGCGCAGGAAGCGGTGACGCCAGCGAAAAGCAGTGCTGCCGGCCACCCCACAGCGCTCGGCCGAGGTCTTCACCGTGTCGCCATCGCTTAACGACGCGGCGAATTCCGTCCAACAATCCTTGCGTCGCAGCCGGGCTAACGGCGTCCCAGTCAGGGCGTTGAAGGTTTTGCCGCAGATCTTGCAAAAATACCGGTTCAGCCCGTTGGAGCGACCTCGGATCACAGCTCCACCCGTCGCACAGTGCGGACAGCTTCGCGCTGCCCCGATCCGCTCCTCCAGCAGGCCGATCACGGCTTCCAGCGACGGCTGACCAGCCAAGAGCCGAACCGTTGCAATCCGCTGCTCCGGGGAGAGATCATCAATCTCAGACAGCCAAGCCAGATATTCTTGATGGTCCATGCGTGCCTCCTGCGTTCACTTTATGTTCTATCACATGAGAGACTGCATAGCTAATGCGAATTGAGCCGAATTGATTTGAACGCGGGGTCCGATTTGTGACGCCTGAATTTTCAGAATTTTCATACGGGTTTGCGCTGACTCGGGAACTGATTGGTCTCTCTGACCGCTACATAAGGCTTTATGAAGCGAAGATGATCCACCATTTTGATCATCGCTGGGCGACAGCGCGCGAAGACCTAGTAGTCGCCTTGGCGGGAAATCATCCTGATGAGGACGATTATTCTGATGAGGATGCGGAAGAAGATGCGGAGGCGAAATGGTGTCGAGACTCGACCAACACGGAAAAGTCTGATCCCGCCTTCGAGCCGACGCCCCGATATTGGGTTTCCGAGTTCGAAGTCGCAAAGCGTCTCGACGCAAAGGGCTGGCGGCGCGGCTGGCGAATGGGCTGGCGCGACATATGCCGCTCGACAGACGAGCGGACGGTGATCGCCGCGGTATTCCCGCGCACCGCAGTCGGCCACACGGCACCGCTTTTCTTCGCTGACAGCGAGCCGCCGCTAACCGCGGCGCTTCTCTGCAACCTGAACGCTCTGGTGCTCGACTTCGTCGCGCGACTGAAAGTCGGGGGAACGCACCTCACCTACGGCTACCTAAAGCAATTCCCGGTTCTTCGAGCCTCCACGTATTCTGCTGTCGACCTGTCGGCGGCACCGGTCGATCCGCTTTGCAGGTCGAGCATCGAGGCATCGCGTCCACCGGCGAGATCGATCGCTTGGTGGCGGAAGCTCGGTCCTCGCGCGACCCAATCGGCCCCGTCGCGCTCGAAGCCCGTCGCCCGCAATTGTGCCGCAGTTCGGAAGAGGCCACTGTCGTTGGCCATATGAAACATTGCGCTAAATGATAAGCCCCATGGATTGCCCTCCCGCCCACGACTCTCGTCCATGAGCACCGGCGCTCGCGCATAGATGCGCGCGGTCAGATCGGCGTCAGCGCGCGAGCGGAACACGGGCGCGGTCCTCGTATTCGGGTTGATCGCAGCGATCTGTGCGGAGGACAGCGTGAATCGCCGATCCCGATTGCCAAGTTCGGCCAAGTCGTTAAGGGAGAAAGCAAACTCGGTATCGAACTGTTGCTGTCCAATCGTCATAAGGCCAAACGGATTTCGATCATCCGTGGCGATGAACCACTGACGGATTTCAAAGAAGTTGAAGAAAGAAATTAGTCGCCGTTCGGCGATCAAGGCTCCGCAAAACCATTTTGTAGTGTCCGCTGTTGCTATGCCAGTCGGGATGATAACGCCCGCGCGTCCGTGCGGTCTGGCCAATCGGGAGAACAACTCGGCAAACAGCGCGTAGGTGTTGACGTCCCCACGTCCTGTAAGCGGAAAGCGTCCGCCGTGGCTTTCGGGCGTTCGCGCGAAGGTCGACGAAGCCTCAGAGAGCCGTTTAACAACTTCAAATTCTTCGAACAGACGCCAGTCGGACGACTCGGGTGGGCTCTCTTTTAATGCAAAGATTAGGCGCTGCCGTGCGGCCTTGTTCTTCGCTCTGGCAATCTCCGGCTTTCGGCTTTTAAAGAATTCTTTCTCTTGCAACTTGATCCGATCCCATGGCGGATTGCCAAGCACGACATCGAAGCCACCCGCCGCGAAGGCCTCGGGAAACGGCATTGTCACGGCGCTCCGGACTTGCGGCGTTGTCGTTGGCCGGGTAGCCCCACGCGGATGAACAAGATCAGCTACAGCGGGTATCGTTTCCCGCCCGAGATCATTCAGCAAGCGATCTGGCTTTACCTCCGGTTCACCCTCAGCCTGCGCGACGTCGAGGATTTGTTGGCGGAACGCGGAGTGGCGGTGTCTTACGAGACCGTTCGGCGTTGGGTGAACCATTTCGGACCAATGATCGCGGCCGATCTACGAAAGCGTCGCCCGAAACCTCACACGACTTGGCATCTCGACGAGGTCTATCTGAAAATCGACGGCCGCATGGTCTACCTCTGGCGGGCGGTTGACGCCGAAGGCGAGGTCCTCGATGTGCTGGTCCAGTCCAAGCGAAACAAGCACGCCGCACTGAAACTGATGCGCAAGCTCCTGAAGAAGTATGCCTTCGTTCCCGAGCGGTTGGTCACCGACGACTTGCGATCATACAGCGCCGCGGTCCGGGAGCTCGGGATCGAGCGCCGGCACGAGCGCGGGCGATGGAAGAACAACAGAGCTGAGAATTCGCATCAGCCGACGCGGCGGCGGGAGCGCAAGATGCAGCGGTTCAAGAGCCCGGGGTCAGCCCAGAAATTTCTTTCCACACACGCCGCCGTCTACAACACCTTCAATGTCCAACGCCATCTCGTCTCAGCCCACACGCGCCGCGCGCTTCGCGCTGACGCGATGACCACGTGGCGGACCGCAGTCGCAGCGGCCTGACAATTCCTGAGGCGCCGACACTTTGCGCCCGCGGCACGGCAACGTGACAAAGCCTCCGACGCCGGTCGAGGCCATGGCGCATCGGCTGAAGACGCCGGCAGGCCGGACGCTTTACGCGGCTCACGCAAGCAGATCCCGGAGCCGGTGTTCGGGATCATCAAATCGGCGCTGGGCTTCCGTCAATTTTCGCTGCGCGGCCTCAACGGCGCACGCGGCGAATGGAGCCTCGTCACTATGGCCTGGAACATCAAGCGGCTGTCCGCCCTCGTCCCGGCCTGACAGGGCCGAGGCGCGCTGGCTCGGCCGACAGGCCCCAGGAAACGCGATATCCGGCCCTTCAACCGCCTTCTGCGCCCGACCCAACGCCGCTCCGACCTGCCAAAACCATTCTCGGCGATCAACCGCAATCCCCAGTCCGACAGGCTGCTAGCGGCTTCGATCGCGAGAGCCGCTGGTATCCGATGCGTGGGCAGAGTGTCGGCGACTGACATTGAACCACTGAGCGTAACGCCAGCGAGCGCAGCGGCAGCTAGCGCAACTCCAATATTGCAATCAAAGTACACGGCCCTCTCCTCTTCTAAAGCGGCCTCGCGACGCCTGTGCGGCAAGAGTCCCTGCGCGCACTAATCTTGGGCTCACAATTACGCCTCCTCTGCCAGTGGCGCGCTTGGCATTATAGCAAGCCATGTGCTGCACCAGGACTGCAATGCACATTGCGCCGATAGCGGCTCCGATCCCTCGCCGAATTGTGTGGACGTGTCGAGCCGCTGGGCGATGCCGCGGGAGTCGGCGTTCCGGGCTTGCGGCATTCTCGGTGGCCGGGTAGCCCCACGCGGATGAACAAGATCAGCTACAGCGATTATCGTTTCCCGCCCGAGATCATTCAGCCTAGAAACGGCGGTTGGCACGTAACTCATTGAAATTTCTGAGAAGGAGTAACTGCTCCGCATTCGCAAGAAATGGCACAAAAGCTCTATAATTCAACATCTTATGCACATTCCGAATGTTCCAACTGCCGTTTATAGGTTCAGCAAGCCATATGGCTCTATCTCCGGTTCACCCTCAAGAACAATAGAGCTGAGAATTCGCATCAGCCGACGCGCCGGCGGGCAGCGCAAGATGCAGCGGCTTAAGAGCCCGGGTTCAGCCCAGAAGTTTGTTTCCACACACGCCGCCGTCTACAACACCTTCAACATCCAACGCCATCTCATCTCCGCCCAAACGCACCGCGCGCTTCGCACTGTCGCGATGACCACGTGGCGGACCGCAGTCGCAGCGGCCGGACAATTCGTCAGGCGCCGACACTCCGCGCTCGCGGCATGGCAACGTGACAAAGCTCTCAGACGCGAACCAAGCCGCGTTCTTCAAGCTCTTTTGCCGTAAACGGCTTCTTGCGCTCCTGAATACGGTGGGACCGACGATCGTGAGGAGGATTAGTGCGAAAATTGCAAATCGGGCAATCTGCATCTTTCGGTTTCCGATTCGGAGTCTCACCCTCGGTTTTCGCACGCAGAACGCGAGCCAATGCGGGTCCCTCTGCCAGTCGGTAGTGAAAGCCGAGAGCGTTCAATTCTTCGATCGCATCTTTCGCTTTCTCAAGGGCGGCGTTTTTCGCACCTTCCAAGAGCTTTGCCCTCTGTTCGTCAAGGGCCTTCAGTTGGTCTAGTACGCCTGGTTCCCTTGCCATTGATACCTCCTACAGGCAAAGCTGCTTTGTATCATCCAAAAAGAGCAAAAGATACCTCATTTGGTCCGGCGTGAATGTGTCCGCGAAGAAACACACTGCGCTACCTTCACCCCCTCGTAATATTTGAGAACATCAAGAGGATGGGCAACGAGGCGGATGACGTCACTATTCGCGCAATGAGCGCCGAAGAAATAGAGCGTCGGATTGATTTCATCGGGGAATTTAAACGAACCGTCCGCGGTGATGCCGAAGAGTCCCTGTTGAGGGATTCGAACCGCATGCCTCTGGACGATGCATTCGCCAACGTGAGGCATTTTCCCATCGAGCATGACCAATCATGGCGCGAATGTCCGCCGTCCGCTCCTCGACCGAACTCGTAAGGAATGGGCTGGCGCAAGTTCAGCGCAACAAGTGCGCGGGGTTCGACGGCATAAGCGTCGAGGCGCTGTCCGCGCGATTGAAAGACCATTGCCGGAAGCCCGGTGTCCACCCATTCCGGTCCATCGCTGATCGCCTCGCCTCGGCCTTCAATTGCGAGAAATTCACGAACGCATCAGAGAGAGATTCAGTCCGCAGAAGCCGTCGTGCTTCCCGGTTTGGAGAGCCCGCCGCGGCGCGCCCCGTACATGCCGAAGGTTCCGACCATCAAATAGTGCGGACCCCAGTGCGGCTGTAGCGCGACGCGCCAGTAGGGCGCGACGTTGGTGACGGCGTCGGTCGTCGAATTGCCGACGATCATCGCCTGCAGCTCGGGAACCGAGTAGCCCTTGAACGCGATGACAGCGGCATAAAGCATACGGTCCCAGAAGACGTACGGTCCGGCACCGCCGACGGTCGCGGTGTAGCTGACTTCGATGCGCGCGTCGAAGGCGGGCCGAATGCCGGCGCGATGGTCGAGGAGATCTGTGGCCAGCCCAACGCAAGGGTCGTATTCCACGGATCCTCGACGGTCGGCTCCCCTCGCTGAGATGCGCGTCATGCTGCCGTCGCGCAATTCGTAGTTTCAACCTCGCGCGCCGACATCGCGGCCGGAGCCATAGAAGACATCCTCGACGAATTGCTTCCGAGTTAGTATCCAGTCAATGCAGCCGAGCAAAGCCTGTTCGTCCATGCCGGGGGGCGGCGCGGCCGCCAATCCGAACATGATCTCCGGCTCGATGCGCGGTTCGGCCAAGCCGCTCAAAGAAACGTCCATGCCCCCTTGCGACAGGTCATGGAGCGTGCGGTCGTAGACATATCCCCATATCGGCGCACCAACGTTGTATTCGGCCCAGATTGTCCGGTTATTGAAACCGATCTTGCGTCCGACCGGTCGCTCTCCACCCGCCTCGCGCTGTGCCCGAACCGCGGCAGCGACCCGATAAGCGTCCGCCAGCGCGAAATCAGGCCAAAGGCGGGAGAACGGCGCAACTTGGCGGCCCGTCCCCAAGACGGCGAAGGCCTCGTTTGCGATGGCTTGAATATCCATCTGGCCCTCCTCCAGACCGTGGGTTGCGTTGTGGCCATTTCGGCCGTTGGTGACTTCGTCAACACTCGGTTTCCGGAAGCGCAAGAATTGGGGACCATGACCCGCAAGCTTCACCCCTGCGCCCGCACCAACCCCAAGCTTCGACGCGAAATTCAACAGAGCGAGGGATTCCGACAGGGCTCTTGCCGCCCGGCTTGGGCTCAATCCAAAGACGGTCGCCAAATGGCGAAGCCGAACCACGACAGAAGACGCGCGCAAGGCTCCCAAGCGGCCGGTCCCAACTATGTTGAGCGCGGCCGAGGAAGCGCTCATCGTCGTCTTCCGCAAACACACGCGCCTCCCGCTTGGCATCTGGAATGGGCCGCATTCGCGAAACAGGTCGGCATCAGAGCAAGAATCACGCCCGATTGGTGGCTTCACATTGGGACAAATTGAAATTGAACTGGTGAGCCAATTATCGTCCGCTCCCCATATCAGAATAAATAACAATTTCGATGCCAAGCACAACCAGCAAAGCGCCCTCAAGCAAGATAACCATCTTAAGTGGCCAATACGGATCCGGAACACCAATTAAGAAGGCACCGAGCGCTACAAAGTCCGAGGCGACAAAAATAATTTCATCATAACGAGCCGCTCTATTTTCCGCCGACCTCGCCGGGGATCGCCGCGGTGTGCTATTTCCCAGCCAAAGTCGGGTGGGATCAAGGCGCGGACCGGGCTTCGAATGATGCCGACGTTTCCTTGATCCCCCCTATCATTCCGTACGGCGGGTTTTCCCCAGTACGGCTGAAAGGCCGGCTTTCGGGCGATGCCTTCCCGATCCGTCCGTCAGTTTAAGTCTGCTCCCGACATACACAGACGTCCGTTCGGTTTGCCTTCGTCCTTCGTGCATGGCGACATGCCTACGATAGTCCCGCACGGTGTCGGGTCGCCCACTCGCCAATGCACCGCCATGGAGGATGGGTCGTCCTCCGCCCCAGGGGTCCTCGCTCGGGTTCGGGTTATGCTGTCCCGATCCGTCTTCACTTAATCGACCCCATGCGCCCCACTCGCAGGCACATCGCGACTTCGCCGCTTGGCGGCTTATACGCGATGCCTTGGCTGTGCGGGAGCGCCTAGGCGACCCACGAGTGGTTCCGAGCTTTCGCTGTCCATTCTTTCCCGACATGCCGCCCTCTATGACCCCGGGGAGTTTCGTCATCGTAATGGTCCAGTTCTCTGATGCCGAACATGGCCTTCGCCAGGATCTGAACAGCTCGGCACTCCCATAATTCCTGCAATCCGTTTCGCGCAGGGCACGCCTTTCGGGGCTTCCCGATTTACTTACGCTACGGCCTGTCGGTTTGCTCGCCCTCCTGTGACGGATCAGACCAGGTCTCCCCGGCCCCAGAGGACTTTTACTTCCAGGCTTCCGGCAGGTCGGTCGCCCTTCCTGCCGCTGGATATGACTACAACAGCGGCCTGAACTCCTTCTGTTGGCGGGACTCTCACCCGCTAGAATGGCAGCTAGCCTGGATTATGCGCGGCGGGTTGGCGGATGTAGCTTAAATATCTGATGTCATGTAGAATTTGGTTATCGAAGCCGATTTGCGCGATTTCAGTTAGGCCACCCCCGCCATGAATGATCCTATGCTGCCGTTGCCTGGTCTGTCACCGGCGGGCGGGAAGCCCGTCGTGGTCAAATTTGATGGTGGTTTGCTTTCGTCGGATGGCGGCGTTCTGGCTTTGCGCGAGGTCGAACAGCGCCTTCGCCTCGCCGACCGGCTCGCCGCCTGTATCGTGGACCCCCGCGCTCCCGATCAAGTGACGCACAGCCTGGCCGATATCATTCGTTTTCGGCTCCTGATGATCAGCGCCGGCTATGAGGACGGCAACGACGCCAATTGTCTGCGAAGCGATCCGATGTTCAAGATGGCGCTCGATCTGTCGCCGTCCGATCGAGAATTGTGCTCGCAATCGACGATCTCGCGGCTTGAGAATTTGCCGAACGTTCGCGCCTTGCTGCGCATGGGCCGGGCGATGGTCGATCTTTATTGCGAGTCCTTCCAAACAGTTCCCAAACGAATTACGCTCGACATCGACGACACGTTCGACGCGGTGCATGGCGGCCAGCAGTTGCGGTTGTTCAACGCGCATTATGACGAGTATGGCTTTCAGCCGATCGTCGTGTTCGACGGCGAGGGCCGCTTCATCACCGCCGTCCTTCGGCCTGCCAAACGGCCCGGCGGCAAGGAAATCAGGGCCTTCCTGCGCCGTCTGTTGCGCGCGATCCGCGCCAACTGGCCCAACACTGAGATCCTGCTGCGGGCCGACAGCCATTACTGCAGCCCCGAGGTTCTCGACTGGTGTCGAGCGAACGGCCTCGATTACATCCTCGGCGTCGCGCCAACCGCGACCTTGCGCCGACACATTGAAGTCCTCGAGGCCAGCACGAAGGCGCGCTTCGAGGCCGCGCCAAGAGACGACAAAATCCGCCGCTTCAAGGAGTTCTTCGACGGCGCCAAAAGCTGGAGCCGCGTCGAGCGCATCATCGCCCGCGTCGAGGTTGGCGCCGAAGGCCCGACACGCGCTTCATTGTCACCAATCTGAAAAAGAGAAACGCTCGCGTGCTCTATGAAGAGGTCTATTGTCGGCGTGGCCAGGCCGAAAACCACATCAAATCCTTCAAGACGCATCTGGCGGCGATCGCCCTCATGCACGAAGGCCACGGCCAATCAGCTTCGGCTGTTCCTCCACGCCGGCGCGTACTGGCTGATGTGGGGTCTGCGCGTGTCGATGCCGAAACGTTCGATGTGGCGCGTCGCCCAGTTCGATACGCTGCGCCTGCGCCTCATCAAGATCGCCGCCCGCGTCGTCGAGATGAAGACGATGATCCGAGTGCACTTGCCGACCTCCTGCCCCGCGCAGGATATTCTGCGCTTCGCTCTCGGACGCATACCGCGCCTCGTCACCTGACGGGCGGGGCTCGAGCGCGCCCCGAATATTCACAAGCGTCCCTTCAACCCGCAAACCCTCCCCGCCCCAAACTCTGGCTCCAAGCCGGAGCCGACGCGGCGCGTCCAAGCCCAGGGGAAATCCAAAGAAATCGCCCAAAACACGACACCCGCGACGGCGAAATCCTCAAAGCGCTGCATTAAGCGGGCTAGCTTCGCTGCACCAGATCCTCTGGCCTCACATTTCTGAAAAGCTTCGCTATTCGCTCCGAAAGCGCTCATGCCGAATATAACGGCTGACTGCAAACTCTCAACGGCGCAGCCCTCCGTGAGGAATGGCGGCGCCTTTGCCGATCAGAGCCGCCGAGGGTCAGCCGCGACCTGCTGATGCGGGCGCTCGGCTATCGGATCCAGGAACTTTCGTTCGGCGGTCTGCAAAAGTGGGCCGCACGGCGTCTTGCTGGCTCCGAAGAGGGTTTCGAAGGCGACGAAGCTGCCCCGGCTCCCACTCAGCCGCGCCTGAAGCCGGGGGCGCGTCTGGTGCGCGAGTGGCATGGCCGAGCTCACAGCGTGATCGTGCTCGACGATGGGTTCGAGTTTGAAGGACGGCGGTATCGGTCGCTGACCCAGATCGCCCGCGAGATAACACGAGCGCGGCGGTCAGGGCCGAGATTTTTCGGACTGGCGGACCGTAGGGCAGGGCCGGGGGGAAGCGAAGTTCGGGGCGGGACTGGGGCGCTGCGGGTGGATCCGATCGACGACGGCGCGGATGAACACGAGCCCGAGAACGCCACTGGCGCGCGAGCGAGCCCGCACGCCAACGGCGGGCGTCGCAGCGCCTCTCTCGCGCCGCGGGGAGGCAGTCGTGCGTGATCGGCAGCGCGTCAATTCAACTTCGCGCCGACGGCAGGGCCAAGGGGAGGGCGAACGCCATCGGGCCGGCAAATTGGCGGTGGGTGCCCCGACCGCATCATCGCAATCGCTTGGCGGCCGCGTTCGCTGCGCGATCTATACCCGCAAATCCTCGGAGGAAGGCCTCGAGCAGGAATTCAATTCCCTCGACGCACAGCGCGAAGCCTGCGAGGCCTATATCCGAAGCCAGAAGCACGAGGGTTGGCGCGCGCTGCCGCAACTCTATGACGATCCCGGCTATTACGGCGGCACGATGGATCGCCCGGCGCTCAAGCGCCTGCTCGCCGACATCGCGGCGAAGCAGGCGGATGTGGTGGTCGTCTACAAGGTCGACCGCCTCACCCGCTCGCTCGCCGACTTCGCCAAGATCGTCGAGGCGTTCGACTCGAACGCAGTGTCCTTCGTCTCGGTCACGCAAGCCTTCAACACGACGACCAGCATGGGACGGCTGACGCTCAACGTGCTGCTGTCGTTCGCCCAGTTCGAACGCGAGGTCACGGGCGAACGCATCCGCGACAAGATCGCCGCTTCGAAGAAGAAGGGCCTGTGGATGGGCGGCCAGCCGGCGCTCGGCTACGACGTGAAGGACCGAAAGCTCGTCATAAACGAGGTTGAGGCCGCAACGGTTCGGAGGATCTTCCTGCGATACCTCGATCTCGGATCGGTGCGGGAGTTGAAGGCCTCGCTCGATGCTGAGGGGATTGTCAGCAAGCGCCGGACGGCCGCGGACGGGAGCCTATATGGCGGGAACGCCTTCTCGCGCGGGGCGCTCTATCAGATGTTGCAGAACCGAGTCTATCGCGGCAAGATCGTTCACAAGGGCGCAGCTTATCCTGGAGAACATCTTCCGATCGTCGACGAAGACCTATGGGCGAGCGTGCAGCGAAAGCTCGAAGCCAACGGCGTCGAGCGTTCGACAAGACGTGAAGCCAGCCAACGCCAACTGCTGTCGGGCGTGCTGTTCGATGCGGATTGCGAGCCGATGACGCCGACCCACGCAGTCAAGAAGGGGGTTCGCTATCGGTATTACGCTCGCGGCGGCTGATCACCGGCCAGCGGGGAGACGGGGAAATCGGCTGCGACTTCTGGCCAGCGCCTGCCAGCGGCCGATCTCGAACGTTTGGTCGTTCAACGCTTGCGGGCCTTCTTCGCCGATCCCGACTCCGTCTTCGAAGCGTTGCCGCGCGACCGGCAGGATACGCCGAGCCGGAAGCGCGCGCTCTACGCAGCACAAGAAATCATCCGGGCGATCGACGCGGGCATGGAGGGGAGTACCTTGGATTTCCTCCGTCCAATCATCGCGCGCGCGCAGGTTCATGCCGACCGGATTGAGGTCGGCCTTCACGCCGGGCAGGTCGTCACGGCGCTTCTGCCTAGCAACGTCAGGATCCCCGATGCGTCGGCGGGCGCGTCGCCGGAAGCGAGCCCCGAGCCTGACGCGGATGGCGCCGTCTGCCATCTTCGGCTGACAGTCCCCGCCGCGCTCAAGCGGACGGGCAAGGAGATGAAGTTCGTCATCGAAGGCGCCGACGAAAACGGAACGCCGGATCCGAGTCTCGTCCGCCTCCTTGTCCGGGCCCACGCGCTGAGCCGGCGACTTGCCGCCGCGCCCGGATCGACGCTGGAGGATGTCGGAGCCCAGGAGGGCATGGGCGCGCCTTACGCGGCGCGACTGATGCGCCTGAACTACCTCGCCCCCGACATCGTCGTCACGATCCTCAACGGCCGCCAGCCGGTCTTGCACGCCGCTGAACAGAACAGGCCCGACGTCGCCGCCGCCCGCGCCGCCTGGCGCGAAGACCAGAAGAGCCTGAACGCGCGCAGGCTGGTCTTTATCGACGAAACCTGGGCGTCCACCAACATGACGCCGCGCTACGGCCGCTGCGAGAAAGGCAAGCGGCTGATCGCGCACGCGCCGTTTGGCCATTGGAAGACCACACATTCGTGGCGGCCCTGCGCTGGGACGGGCTCCGCTCCCTGCGTCTTCGATGGTCCGATCAACGGCGAGAAAATTCCGCGCCTATGTCGAACAGATCCTCGTACCGACCTTCGCAAAGGAGACATCGTCGTCATGGACAACCTTGGCTCCCACAAGGTCGCAGGCGTTCGCCAAGCCATTGAGGCGGCCGGCGCCGAAAGACGGTTCTTGCCTCCCTACAGCCCCGACATGGATCCGATCGAGCAGGTCTTCGCCAAGGTCAAAAACACCCTGCGAAAGCTCGCTCGGCGAACCGTGGATAGGCGAACCGTGGATAGCCTATGGAGCGGCGTCGCCACCGCAATCGAAGACTTCCCGCCCTCCGAATGCCAAAGCTATTTCCGCCACGCCCGATTTGGACTTACCTAAACGGGATACGCTTTAGTATCTGTGTCAAGGAGGATTGGCATGAAGCGTCGTCTCGCGGCGGTGTAGTTGGCTACTCGCGCCTTATGGAGGCAGACTAGGACAGCACTCTGGCTGCGCTGCGGTCGCTCCGCGAGGAGACGATCGAACCGTTGATCCGTCGCTACCGAGGTCGCGTCGTGAAGTTGATGGGCGACGGCCTTCTGACGGAGTTCGGCAGCGTCGTGGATGCCGCAGAGTGCGCGCTCGCGTGGCAAATGGAGCGTCAACAGGGGGCACATCCATTACTCCGCTTCCGGATTGGCGTGAATCTGGGCGACATTATTTTCGAGGACGATGACATCCACGGCGATGGCGTCAACCTGGGCACGCCTTGAAAGCATCGCCCAACCCGGCGGGATCTGCATCAGCGCGATCGTCCACGACCAGATTGAACGCCGTGTCAATGCGAGCTTCACAGATCTTGGCGAGCAGCGGCTCAAGAACATCGAGCGCCCCGTCCGCGTGTGGCGATGGTCTCCCGAAGAGTTCGAACAACGACCTTCGAGCCGGCGGCACTCCGGCCCTCTTCGCCTCTAGCGACCAGCCGTCCATTGCCGTGCTGCCCTTCGACAATATGTCGAATGATCCGGAGCAGGAATATTTTGCCGACGGCATCACCGAGGACCTCATCACGGAGCTTTCGAGGATTCCAGAGATGCTGGTGATCGCTCGAAACTCGGCTTTCACCTTCAAAGGGAAGGCTACGAAGATTGCCGACGTCTGCCGTGACCGCGGGGTGCGCTACGTGCTCGAAGGTAGCGTACGGAAGGCGGCGCAACGCGTGCGCATCACTGCGCAGCTCATCGACGGAAGCTCGGGTGGGCACCTCTGGGCGGAACGATATGACCGCGGCCTCGAAGACGTCTTCGCAGTCCAGGATGATGTGACCCAGAAGATCGTTAGCGCGCTGGAAGTCGCACTCGTCGGTTCGATATCCGAGCGCCAACCGCGCGAGCCGACCGAAAATGCCGAAGCGTACGACTGCGTCCTGCGCGCTCGTGAACAATACAGGCTCTTTTCACGAGCCAACAACGCAACTGGAGGTTGGCATTTTGATGCGGCGAGTTCTCGTATGACGAGTTCCTGAAGTGCAAGTTCGGGTCTCGCAATCGTCGAGAGAGAGGTCGCGCCACGACAAACGCGGGGCCTTAGGGCTCCCCATTCGCTCTACGTGAGGGCCGAAAAGCGCCGACCT
>CAVYIZ010000016.1:0-117686 GCA_963768555.1 uncultured Alphaproteobacteria bacterium | reverse complement strand
CCTACGAGCTGAACCGGGTCCACGAAAACGCCGACACCGACATTCCGCGGCTGCGCGAAGGTATGGTCGGGGCGCAATTCTGGGCGGCATTCCAGCGACCGGGGCCGCCATCCCGCGCGCACGGCGCTCGAACAGATCGACCTGATCCGCCGCATCGAGGAGGCGTATCCGGACGCCTTTTTTCCGGCGCGGCGGGCGGCGGACTCGCGAAGGCGAAGGCGGGGGCAAGATCGCCTCGTTCATCGCGGTCGAGGCGCGTCGACTGGAAAACTCCCTGAGCCCGTTGCGCATCTGGCAAGCAGCGGGCGTGCGGCTGATGACGCTTTGCCACAACGAGTGGCTAGACTGGGTGGATTCGGCGACGGACGCGCCGCGCAACGGCGGCCTCAACGCGTTCGGCCGCGCGGTGGTCGGCGAACTCAACCGGCTCGGGATCGTGGTCGATTTCGCGCATGTTCGCACGACGCGATGCGGCGCGTGCTCGACGCAGCGAAGCGCCGATCGTGCTCTCCCATTGCAACGTCTTTGCGCTCTGCGATCATCCGCGCAACGCGCCCGACGACGTGCTCAGGCGCCTCAAGGCCAATGGCGGGGTCGCGATGGCGACGTTCGTGCCGGGCTTTGTTTCGCAGGCGCTGCGCGACTGGCTCGCCGCTCCCGCGACGCCTACGGCAAGGCGCCGCTGGTGGCCGACCCGAAGCGGAATTCGCCGAGCCGGAGCCAGCATGGACCCGCGCCCAAGGCGACCCTGGAGGAACTCGCGGACGATGTCGTGTGTCTCGTCGCGACGGCGGGCGTCAACCATGTCGGGATCGGCTCGGATTTTTTCGGCGGCGCGCGCCGGCCGGCCTGGACACCGTCAGCCGATTCCCCAATCTGTTCGCCGAACTCGTGCGGCGCGGCTTTTCCGAGGGAGATCTGGAGAAGATGGCCTCGGCCAATTTGCTGCGGCGCTGCGCGGGGTCGAACAGGTCGGCGAGGCGTTGCAGCAAGCCGGCCGCCGGCGATCGGGCGGGGTCGAGGATTTCCCCGAGCGATGTGAGCGGCGAAATGTCGCGGGCGGAAGGTGGATTTGCGGATATTTTGACCAACACGATCTTCCGCCGTATCGTTGAGCAGGCGGCGTTATTATACTAGAATATTCGCACATACGAAGATGACCGAGATGGACGGCATGGCTCTCCCGAAGGCGGTTGAACACCGTGACACGGTGGATGTCGACAGAATGGCGGCGAGCGCTCGCGAAGCCACCGAGTTTCTCAAGGTGCTGGCCCATGAGTCGCGTCTTCTGATCCTCTGCGACCTGCTGGACGGCGAGAAAGTCGGTTGGTGAACTGGAGTTCCTTTTGGATCTGCGCCAGTCGACCGTGTCGCAGCAATCTGCGCCACTGCGCCTTGAAGGGTTGGTCGCCGGCGCGCCGCGTCGGCAAGACGATCTATTACAGCATCGCCAACGAGAAGGTGCGCGCGGTGATCGGCGTGCTCTACAGCGCCTTCTGCAACGTCAAGCCGGCCCGGGCCGCGTAATTCGGGCGTTCCCCTGGCGCATCGACGTCGCATTTGGCGGGAACTTCGCGCAGTTCTTGCCGGGAAGGGCGGATCGATCTCCTCGATCTCCTGTGCAAGGCCGCCCGTGAATGCGAGCGTGACAGCCTTCGCAGGCGTTGACGCCTGGAAATCCTGCGCCACGAAGGAGGAGGCGATGACGAACTAGGACCCCCGGCCGCGGGTCCGGCCGGGCTATGACGGCTTTGGAGCCGGCTGGATTATCGCGATCATCATCATTCTTACCATTATCTGTTTCGGCTGGGGCGGATGGTACGGCGGCTGGTACGGCTACGGCCTGTGGCGAACACGCCGACGAATGCCACGGCGACCACCAACGGAACCGACCACGGAGCCGCACCGGCGCCGCCAACGGGAATGTCGCGACCAAACGAACAAGCCCCGGCCGGCGCGGGCCCGAACCGTCGTCAGGCCCTGCGCAAGCCGCTCGCGCAGGCCCCCGCCAGCGTCAGCCCCGCCGCGGTCCAGAGCGCGATCGGGTCGCGTGTTCGGGCGCGCGGCCGAAAGCGACCGCCATCAGGGCCGCCCCGAACGATTGGCCGATGAGCCGCCGGACGATTGCAGCCCTGAGGCGCCGCCGCTGCGTTCGGGCGGCGCGCTGCCGATGATGAGCCGGTTGTTCGGCGACTGGAAAAAGCCGAAGCCGAGGCCGCAAGCGCCAGCCGCCAGACGAGCGACGCAGTCCCTGGGTCGCCGCCGTCGAGCGCGACCAGCACGAGCCCCACCGCCATCACCAGCAGCCCTGCGCTGCCGAGGAGGCCGGGAACGAACCGGTCGGCCAACCGCCCGGCGACCGGCGCGATGAGCGCGGTCGCGAGCGGCCAGGGCGTCATCAGGAGGCCGGTCGCCGTCTCGGAGCGGTGCAGCGTTCCTCGAAATAGAACGGCAGCGCCACGAGGGCGAGGCTCTGGGCGGCGAAGGACGAGATCGACGTCGCGAGCGACAGCGCGAACACCGGCCGGCTCAGGAGGTCGAGCGGCAGCAAAGGCGTCGCGAGCCTCAACTGCCTACGGACGAACACGGCGCCGACCGCTGCGGCCGCGACGAGCTCGGCGACCGCCGCCGTCTGCCCTCGCGGTCGCCGACTCCGTTGACGCCGGTGATGAACAGCCCGAAGGTCAGCGCGTTGAGGATCACGCTGGTCGGATCGAGGCTGCGCTTGAGACCGGGGTGGCCGGCAGGTTGCGCGCCGCCATCACGAGCGCGACCGCGCCGATCGGCACGTTGATGAGAAAGAGCCATCGCCACGAGGCGACCGAGAGGATCGCCGCCGCCACGGTCGGGCTCCCTGCCGAGCACACGGCCACGACCAGCGCGATGTTGCCGACGCCTCGGCCAAGCCGGGACGACGGATAGATGAAGCGGACGAGGGCGATGTTGACGCTCATGATCCCCGCCGCGCCGAGCCCCTGGACGGCGCGCGCGACCGTCAGCACGGAAAAGGTCGGGGCGAGGGCGCAGGCAAGAGACGCCAGCGTGAAGAGCGCGAGGCCGGGCCGATAGACGCGACGATAGCCGAAGCTGTCGCCGAGCGCCGACAGCGGCAGGAGCGAGACCGTGACCGCGAGCTGGAAGGCGTTGACGATCCAGACGGAGCTCGGCGTTCGGGATGACGAGCTCGTGCGCGATCGTCGGCAGCGCCACGTTGACGATCGCCCCGTCGAGCACGGCCATCGCCGTCGCCATCGCCAGCGTGGCGAACGCCAGCATCCGCTGCGGATTGGGCAGGCCGTCGTGGACGGGCGTCGATCGGTCGGCGGGAAAGGCGGTCTTCGGCTCTGGCCGGTTCATCATCGTCTCCGCCGCCCTCAACGCCTCATCGCCGCCGTCGCCGCCGACGAAAATCCTTCAGGATTCCGCGAGCCGCATTGCGCCCCGGCGTCCCGCTGACCCCACCGCCCGGATGGGTCGAGGCGCCGCACATATAGAGGCCTCGAACTGGCGACCGATAGTCGGCGTGGCCAAGCACGGGCCGGGCCGAATAAAGCTGGTCCAGCGACAGGCATCCGTGAAAAATATCGCCGCCGACGAGGCCGAAATCGCGTTCGAGGTCGAGCGGCGACAGGATCCGACGGGCGATCACGGACGCCTTGAAGCCCGGGGCGTAAGCATCGACCGTCTCGATCATCAAATCGGCGACCGCCTCGCGCGCCTCGTCCCAGGAACGCCCGTCCGGGAGCTTCGGTGCCACATGCTGGCAGAAGAGCGAGGCGACGTGCCGCCCCGGCGGCGCAAGCGCATCGTCGAGCACGGAGGGGATGAGCATTTCGACGATCGGCGTGGCGGACCAGCCCGATCGGCGCGCGTCCATGAAGGCGCGCTCGATGTAAGCCAGACTTGGCGCGATCAGGATTCCCGCGCCGTGGTGCTCGGCCGCCGTGCGCCCGGGCAGACAGGAAAAGCTCGGCAGTTCGCCGAGCGCGAGGTTCATGCGGAACACGCCGGAGGCGCTGCGCCACGAGCCGATGCGCCCGCGAAAGTCGGCGGGCAGCATCGCGGGGTCGAGCAGCCTCTCGAACGTCAGCTTCGGATGAAGATTAGAAACGACCGCGCGCGCCTCGATCTTTTCTCCCTTGTCGGTGACGACGCCGGCGACGCGGCCGTTCGTCACGAGAATTTCGACGACTTCCGAACCAGTGCATATGTCGACCCCGCGGGCGGCGCACGCGCCGGCCATCGCCTGCGATATCGTGCCCATGCCGCCCAAAGCGTGGCCCCAGACGCCCTTTCTGCCGTTGGTTTCGCCAAAGCAGTGATGAAGCAGCACGTAGGCTGTGCCGGCCGCGTAGGGACTGGCGTAGGTTCCGACGATTCCGTCGAAGCCGAGGATCGCCTTGATCGGATCGCTCTCGAACCATTGCTCGAGAAAATCTCCGGCCGACCGGGCGAAGATCTGGACGAGATCGCGCTGGCCTTCGATTCCAAGCGGACGCAGGCGGTTGGCGACACGCGCCGTTCAGCAATTCGCCCAAGGCCGCCATCACGCCGCGTCCTGTCGCCACGTTCGGCGGCGTCTCGAAGGCGATCGCGCGCAAAACGTCGGCCATGCGCTCGAGCCGCGCCTCATAGGCGTCGAGACGCTCGGCGTCGCCGGCCGAGAACTTGGCGACCTCGGCTTTCGTGCGCCCGGGCGACGCCTTCAGATAGCGGCCATCGGGAAGGGGCAGGAAGTTGGAGAGCGGCCGCTCGACGATCCGCAAGCCGTGCCGCGCGAGATCGAGATCCCGGATGATCGTCGGATGGAGCAGCGAAACGGCGTAGGCGGCGACGGAATTGCGGAATCCGGGATGAAATTCCTCCGTTGCCGTCGCGCCGCCGACGACGGCGCGCCGCTCGATCACCGTGACCTTCAATCCCGCCGCCGCGAGATAGGCGGCCGCGACCAGGCCGTTGTGGCCGCCGCCGACGACGATGACGTCGCTCATTCGTTTGCCCGGCGCGTCAGACATCGAAAATCACTCCTCCGGGCGAGCGGCGCCCTGGTCGAATAGTCTTTTCCCTTTTGCGCCGCCTCGTGGAGACAAGTCGGTAATGGCGGGCCTGTCGCCGTGATGCGCGCCGTTTGTCGGCGACGCAATGTTGTCAAACGCTTAGTTCTACTGAGTTCACAACCGCATTTTGCAGATTCGCCGAGTGTAAGGCTCTGATATTTTGCCGATTCGTTTTGTTGGCGGAGGCGGCGAAGGTGGACGGGGCGGGGCGGGAGAGCGAGGCGCGGTTTGTGGCTTACGTGGACAGTCTGGCGGGCGTGCTCGGGCATGCGGACCGAGCGGGCCCTTTGATGGATTATTGCACCGGTTTGCTGATGCCCTGCGAGCGCAAGAGCGTCGAGCCGATCGCCTCGATGGTGTCTCCGGCGCGCGCGGCGGCGGCGCATCAGTCGCTGTTGCACTTCGTCGGGCAGTCGGCGTGGTCGGACGAGGCGATGCTGGCGAAGGTTCGCGAACTTGCGGCGCCGGCGTTTGCGGCGCAGGGAGGCGTCGAAGCCTGGATCGTCGACGACACGGGGTTTCAGAAGAAGGGTTCGCATTCGGTCGGCGTGGCGCGTCAATATTGCGGGCGGCTGGGCAAGACGGACAACTGTCAGATCGCGGTGACGCTATCGATCGCCAATCATCATGCGAGTCTGCCGATCGCCTATCGGCTCTATCTGCCCGAAACCTGGGCGAACGACGCCGAGCGTCGAGAAAAGGCGCATGTTCCCGAGGAGGTGGAGTTCAGGACCAAGCCGCAGATCGCGCTCGCCCAGATCGAGGCCGCCGTGAAGGATGGCGTGGCCAGGGGCGTCGTGCTGACCGACGCCGCCTACGGCTGCGACGGGGCCTTCCGCGCCGGCGTCACGGCGCTGGGGCTGACCTATGCGGTGGGCGTGCAATCGACGCTGTCGGTCTGGCCTCCCGGCGAAGAGCCCTTGCCGCCCAAGCCCTGGAGCGGCCGGGGGCGCAAGCCTTCGCGCCTGCGACACGACGCCGATCATCGGCCAGTCTCGGCCAAAGAGCTTGCGATGCGCCTGCCCGCCGAGGCCTGGAAGGACGTCGAGTGGCGCGAAGGCTCCAACCAGCCTTTGTCTTCGCGCTTCGCCGCCGCGCGGGTCAGGCCGGCCTCGCGCGACCACAAACTGGTGGCGCCGCACCCCGTCGAATGGCTCGTCGTCGAATGGCCGGAGGGCGAGGCGGAGCCGACCAAATACTGGCTCTCGACCTTGCCCGAGGACATGCCGCTCGCGGTTCTCGTCGACGTCATCAAGCTGCGCTGGCGCATCGAACGCGACTACGAGGAATTGAAGAGCGAACTCGGCCTGGCTCACTTCGAGGGGCGAGGCTGGCGGGGATTCCATCATCACGCCAGCCTCTGCATCGCAGCCTACGGATTCCTGATCCTCGAGAGATCAGCTTTTCCCCCCTCAGCCCGCTGGCGCCGCGAAAAACCTGCCCTTTCCGGCCGTTCCCGATCCCTCACGCGCCCCCGATCCGTCCCGAACGCCACGTGCCCAACTCGATCGCGACCATGCGCAAGCGATTGACGATCGCCCTGGCAAAATCGCTCTATCGATGCCCATGCTGTCAAGCCGTCTCGACGCCGCGGAACTTCAGCCAACGCTTGTGACACAGTAGAACTAGGAGCCTCCGCACTTTTGCGAGCGGCGGCCGCTTTTACGGGTCGAGGCTGTCATCCCCGCGAAAGCGGGGATCCGATCCGTCGGGCCGGACGCCTCTGGACCCCCGCTTTCGCGGGGGTGACAAAGCAAGGCCGCGCGCGCCCGGCGATTTCAAAAACGCTTCAAATGTGCGTCCGGGACGCGTCCGGGAGCTCGAAAGGTGCCGAAAAACGACTGCCAATTCCTTGCATTTCCTTCCATTTCTGGCGCCGAATTGGGACTTATCAATGGGTTCCCAACGATGAAGCGGAAAAAATCTCTATTGTCCCCTTCCGCGCCATGAATGGCGGCCGCATCCCGGAGTTCTGCGCGCCGGGCTGCGGCGCGCCTCGGCCGATGCGTTGCGAGCGGCGGCCGGCGGAACGGGCGCTTCGGCGGAAGCGGACACTCGGCTTTCTCCTTCAGGGCGGCGGAATTACGGTGACAGTGCGCCGGGAGACCGGCAAGGAGTAGGTGGTGCAAGTCCACTGCGGTGAAGGAATAGCGATCCGCACCGGCCCCGAGCCATGCGTTTCCGGTCGCGAGGCCGGAGACGAAGCGTCGGCAGGGGATTGCATAGGCCAGCCATTGAGCCGCGAAATTATCAATCGGGACGCCGACGCTTTTGTCACGGCGGAAGGCAACACGGGGGTGCGCGTCAATGCGAGCGCATCGCCGGTCCCGCGAGGTCGCAGACCCTGGCATGTGCAGACGGTCCTTGTCCGGGAACCGGGAGATCTCACGCCTGAACACAGGCCTTGTGCCGCTCTGGTCCGCGTCGGGAAGGCGACGAGCCGAAGCCGATGATGCACGGGCGTGAGAGGTCGGGCCCCGCCATAGTAGCCGTGAAGCCGACGAACGAGGCCGGGCGACCGGCCGAGGAGTCGGTGGAGCCAAGGGCGGGGGCCGAGGGGAATGCGAGCCAGCAAAGCGCGTTCCGGACACAGTGCCGGGTCGCCGCGTCACAAGCGCTGGAGCGTATACGGCAAGCCGCAAGGCTTCGCCGTCACACCCAAGGTGGGAGCCGGATGCCTTAGTCGGGCCCGTCCGGTTCTGTGCGGGGGGCGCCCAGTAATGGGCGTCCCTACCGCGACGTTGCATATTTCCCGATTTCTTAGGCGTCCCACCCGGAGCCGTGTTCCAGGCGTTGCTGGCGACGCGGCGTAATTAGGAAAAAATGCCAACCGTCAACGTAATCACGTCACCGTGTGCACCCTGCGAGTGCGTAGTTCCAGTGGAGGGAGGTTCCACCCGGATAGATGTCGATCAGTCCGGTAGCTGACGAGCGGTTTGGCCGGGTGACTGGCTGGATCGGAGCCTCGTGACAAAGGTCGCCTTGGGCGGCTGAGCGATCCGATGGGCCGTAATATGGTGAAGCCCGAGCAGGCCTCGAAAGTGTCAATGCGGATGCCGACCCGCCACGGTGACGGGGAAGGCAGCATGGGGCGGGAAGACATCGACAGATGCACTGTCTCGATCCGCCGGGGTATTGGGAACGGCACGTCGGAAGGGAACGACGAAGGCTGACAGGGGAGACCCGCCCTGGCGAGGCGCGAGCCTCGACGCCATCCTCGGGGTGGCGGCCACGGGCGGGAGTTCGGACAGGGGCGTAAGAGCGTCGAGGCCGGGTAACGCCGGCGGAGCAAAGGCCCCTGACTTCAGACAAGCTGGCCAAGGAAGGGTTGGGATCGAGGGTGATTGGCGATGAGCCTTACAACGCCGGATAAGATCAGCAACCTTCAGCGGAAGCTCTATGGCAAGGCGAAGGCGGAGCCCGCCTACCGGTTCTACCTGCTCTACGACAAGATCCATCGGCCCGACATTCTCGAATACGCCTATGCGCTCGCCCGTCAGAACGACGGCGCGCCGGGCGTGGACTTAAGTGACGTTCGAGACGATCGAGGCGGGGGGTGTGGAAGGCTGGCTGGCGGCTTTGCGCGAGGAACTCGTGTCGAAGAGCTATCGGCCGATGCCGGTGCGGCGGGTGAAGATTCCCAAACCGGGCGGCGGGGAGAGGCCTCTGGGCATTCCCACTGTCCGGGACAGGGTCGTTCAAACCGCCGCCAACCCCCGGGCTTGACCCGGGGGCGATCTTCGAGGCGGACCTGGAAGATTGCGCCTATGGATACAGGCCCCAACGAAGCGCGCTCGACGCCGTCCAGGCGACGCACCGGCTGATCCGCCGGGGCTATGGGGACGTCGTCGACGCCGATCTGTCCAAATACTTCGACACCATCCCGCATCGCGAGCTCATGCAGAGCGTGGCTCGACGAATCTGCGACCCGCACGTGCTGCGCTTGATCAAGCTGTGGCTGAGTGTCCCGGTCGAAGAGCGGGACGGCAAGGGAAGACGGCGACTGGTCGGGGGCAAGCGGCACAGGCGGGGCACGCCGCAAGGCGGCGTGATCAGCCCGCTGGCCAACCTCTACATGAACCGCTTTCTGAAGCATTGGCGGACGCGAGGATGCAGCGCGGCGTTCCGCGCCCATCTGGTGAACTACGCCGACGACTTCGTCATTCTCAGCTGCGGACACGCGGCGGAGGCGTTGACGTGGACGAGAGGGGTGATGGCCAAATTGGGGCTCAGCCTCAACGAGGCCAAGACCTCGGTGAAGAACGCCAGAGCGGAAAGCTTCGACTTCCTCGGCTACACGCTGGGGCCGACGTTCGCTCGCTGGGGCGGACAGAAATACCTGGGCGCGAGTCCTTCCCGGAAAAGCGTGCAACGCATCAAGGACAAGATCGGCGATCTCCTGAAGCCAGGCGAGAAGGGCGCGTGGCCGACAGTGCGCGACAGACTGAACCGCCTGCTGGCGGGCTGGTCGGCGTACTTCAGCTACGGAACCCGCGCATCGGCCTATCGAGCCGTCGATCACCATGTCAGCGAGAGCGTTCGCCGCTTCCTCGCCAAACGGCACAAGGAACCCGGGCGAGGCGCGCGCCGGTTCTCCTGGAGTGAAATCCACGGAACATACGGCGTGACCCAACTCGTTCAGTCCCTCAAGCCCGACGCCGTGGGCCTGCCATGAAGTCTGTCGGAAAGCCGGATGCCGGAAATCGGCACGTCCGGTTGTGTGTCCAGCGAAGGCTGGCATGTTCAGCAGGAGAAAGGCCTGCCGGGGCAAGAGTCAGAGGCCCCGTAGTTTGGATAGCAGGGTGGCGGGAAACCAAGACCCTGAAGCCTATCGACAACGTCTCCCTCGGGAAGACGACGAGTTACCGGGCCGTAACGACATTGAACGCAAAAGTGGCCTCGAAAGTGCTAGCCCCGAAGGCCGAGTCCTCAACCGGAGGGCGAAGGCTGCATGGGGAGCCGAAATCTGACCGATGCGGCTCCTTCACTTCGGCGGGGTGGAAGCGACAGCACGGTGGCAAGGACATGCCGAGCAACTGGAGAAGCCCTCCTCGTCCCGGCGAGAAATCGCCGGAGCAGGGTAGATCGTATAACCGGCTCAACCGGGAAGTCGATCGAAGGCGAGAGGGTGGCGGATGGGTTCGTAGTAGCGTTGAGGCGGGGTAACGCCCGTGGAGCGAAGGAGCCCTGCTGTTTGTAATGTCTCCGACCGCAAGGAAGGCAAGGACGAGATGACAAAGGCGTCCATCGATTTGCAGGACCTGAGGCGGAGAATATACGTCAAGGCGAAGGCTGAGACGTCCTGGAAGTTCTGGGGATTGTACGTCCATGTCTGCAAGCTGGAAACGCTACGCGAGGCGTATGCGCTGGCCAAGAAGAACGATGGGGCTCCGGGAAGTGACGGGGTGACCTTCGAGGCCATCGAGGCGCAGGGCGTAGAGGCTTTCCTCGAGCAGATCGTGGACGAACTGGTCGGGCGTTCCTATGCGCCATTGCCGGCCCGGAGGCAGGAAATCCCGAAGGATGGCGGCAAGGTCCGCGTCCTTTCGATTCCGGCGATCCGCGACCGGGTGGTGCAGGGCGCGCTCAAGCTCATCTTGGAACCGATCTTCGAGGCGGACTTCCAACCGGGGTCGTTCGGATACCGACCGCAACGGACAGCTCATGAAGCAGTAAACCGTGTGGCGCGGGCGATCGTTCAGCACAAGACGCGCGTCATCGACATCGACTTGCGTAGCTATTTCGACAATGTCCGACACGATCGGCTGTTGGCGAAGGTGGCCGAGCGGGTGGACGATGGCGACGTGATGCACCTGCTGAAGGTGATGCTCAAAGCCAACGGCAAACAGGGCGTTCCGCAGGGCGGGGTGATCTCGCCGCTGCTCAGCAACATCTGCCTCACCGAGGTTGACAGGATGCTGGAGCGGGCGAAGGAGGCCACGCGCTACGGCAAGTACACCTATGTCGAATATGCGAGGTTCGCTGACGACCTGGTGATCTTGATCGACGCCCACCCGCGACATGACTGGCTGATGGCGGCGGTGGAGAAGCGGCTGCGCGAGGAGCTCGCCGAGCTGCAGGTCGAAATCAACGAAGAGAAGAGTCGAATCGTAGACCTCCGCCGAGGCGAGAGCTTCGGCTTTCTGGGGTTCGACTTCCGCCGAATACGTAGTCTGCGGGGCGCATGGCGCGCCCACTACACGCCCAAGCTCAAAAAGCGGACGGCGCTGCTACGCGAGCTCAAGGATGTGTTCCGCCGCCACCAATCGCAACCGGTTGATCGGGTCGTCAAGTTGATCAACCCGGTGTTGCGCGGTTGGGTGAACTACTTTGCGGTGGGACACGCCAGCGAGTGCTTCGGCTTCGTGAAAGACTGGGTGGAGAAGAAGATCCGGCGCCATATGCTGCGAGCCCGGAACCGGAAGGGCTTCGGCTGGACGCAGTGGAGTAGGGGCTGGCTGTACCAAACTCTGGGGCTGTTCAACGGCTACCGAGTGGTTCGACCAGCGCCGAAAGCCGCTTCGGCAGGATAGGCCCCATAAACCTTGAGGCGAAGCAAACAGGAGAGCGCAGTGCGGGAAATCCGCATGCTGCGTTCGACGAGGCGGGGGCTGGAAACGTGGCATGGCCGAGATGGTGTGACACTCGCAGACGAAAGAGCGAGCCAACGGGGAACACAAACTTCGGCCTAAACCGGCGCGCCAGTCCCCGACCCTACTGATGAGCGGGGAAGGGAAACGGAGCGATTGCCAACGGCTCAAGCCACCGCGCCCTTCCTCGACTCTACAATACCGTAATACCGCTGCGAGCCTGCACGGTCCATACGCGAAGCGGTGCCCGCCGAAGCACTATTAAAGGCAATCAAGGGTTGAATAAGGTTGTGTCATATTATCGTAATCATTCCGCTATAACCTTGTTCGACGTTGACGCAGACAATTTTCCGGCCCAAGAATACTTGCATGGCGAGCGTGGCACACAAGGTGCGCTTCAGTTTGGCCGCAAAACCCCGAACAGCATATGTAGATTGGTCCAGCCCCCATGCAACCACTCGCAGAAGACCTTTCCGCGGGACCTATACCATCCTGCTGTCCGCGGTTCTATTTATAAACCTCTGTCTTCTCACCGGTCATATCTCAGGGGACCTGTTCAGAATCCCGGAGCTTCCAGGGTTTCTAGCCAGCGTCAACCTATTCACAGCCGTTCTGGTCCGGAATGAGCTTTTCTTGAATGCCCTGTACCGCGTCCTCATCAAGTGCTGCTCCCCCGCGCAAATTCCAGTCGCGATAAAGCATACCGTCACTTCGTCGCTTCTCCACATTGGAGGAATCCATGCTGGCTGTGCGGCGGCCAGTCTCATTTGGCTAAGTTTCGGAATGTTCAGTTCATTGTCGCAGGACGCCGCAGACAAAAAGCATTGGGCGCTATTTCTCCTTCTTAGCGGCATCATTATGCTTCTCGCGATCATGTGCATAACAGCAGCACCGATGGTGCGGAGCCGGTATCACGATCTGTTCGAATTCGTTCATAGGTTTTTTGGCTGGTGCGCATTGCTGCTGATGTGGATGATGCTTCTCCTGACCACAAGCTGGGGACCGCGCTCAGACGGCAGCGGATCCCAACTATCAGCAACAGAATGCATCAGCTTTGGGCTTGCGGCGTCGATCACTGCTTTGATCCTGGCGCCTTGGCTGACCGTCCGAAAAGTAACCGTACACACTCGGATCCCGTCGAGGTCAGTCATAGAGATCAAGTTTGCTGGCTCCTCAGGACCGGGCATGTTCGGGCGCATCAGCCGTCACGCTTTGGCGGATTGGCACGCGTTTGCCCTTGTCCCGGGAGGAAGGGGGGCTCCCTCCCATTCGATGGTCATTTCCGGAATCGGCGATTTCACCAGAGGGTTAATCACGGGCCCACCGGAGAAACTCTACGTCAGGGCAATTAAGTTCGCGGGCTTGCCGTCCTGCGTCCTCATGTATCAGCGGGCGATTATCATAGCCACCGGAGCTGGGATGGCTCCCTACCTTGCTGCCGGTTCTCTCCCGAGGAAGGCATCGGCTTATCTGGGTCGGACGGGCATTTCGAGAATGCTTCGGAGAAGACTTTTGCGAGACCGTTTTCGCGTGGCCGGACTTGGTTCTGATAGATACCACCAAGGTTGGGCACGCAGACTTGCCAGTGCTGGCTGTGGAGAATTACAGGAGCTTCGGAGCAGATGCAGTATTCGTCGGAAGCAACCCCGAAGGCACTCGGCAGATTGTGGCCGGCTGCCGTGAGCTCGGCATTCCCGCATTTGGGCCGAGTTGGGACTCCTAGCCCGCTTAATGCAGCGCTTTGACCATTCTGCCGCCGTGGGCGGCGTTTCTGGGCGATTTCTTTGGATTTCGCCTGCGCTTGGACGGAGCGCGTCAGCTCCGGCTTGGAGCCAGTATTGCGCAGTATTACGGTATTACGATATTGTAAAGTCGAGGAAGGGCGCGGTGGCTTGAGGCGTAGCCAATCGCTCCGTTTCCCGTTTCCCGTTCCCCGCTCATCAAACCGGACGTGCGGCTTTGTCGGGTAGCTCAGCCATTGCTGGCTTTCACCCCCACAGATCCCACCGTGCGGCGTTACCGCAGTGGGCTCTTCAGGAAGGACCTGAGGCGGGTCGATCATTGCTTCCATGCCTGGTGGATCACCGGTTCCGGGAGGAGGAAGGCAGTCAGCAGCTGGCGGTAGGTCGCCCAGGTCATGCGGCCCTTTTGGCTGCGTTTGCCGAGCGCTTTGCGCCACTGCCTGACGACGCAGTCCTTGAACACGCGCAATGATCGATCGTTGAAGATCACGCCGAAGTACTGATAGTGACCGTTCAGCACTTGACGCAGCCACCGATGCTGCTCCCGCACGGGAGCATGCATGCGGCGCTGCATTTCTTCTCGGATTGCCTTCAGCTTTCGGATTAGGCGCTTGGCTTGCGTCTTCCGCTTGACCACGCTTGACCATGAACTTGTTCTTTCTGGTCTTGCCGCAATAGTGCGTGAAGCCCAGAAAGTCGAAGGTCTCCGGGCGTCGCTGCCCGGCGGCCGCTCGGTTGCGGGCGGCAAACCGCCCGAACTCGATCAGCCGGGTCTTGCCCTCGTGGAGCGACAGGCCGAACTCTCATCCTCGCAGGGACCGCCTGCTTGGATTTCTCCCTTCGCATCGGAGCGACAGGTTCCCACGTTCCATGCAAAAGCCTGCCTCAAAGTCACGCCGCCTCCATGCCGGATGCCGTCTGGGCAGCAATCAGGCCATCCCCCAGACTGTTCCCGGGTTAACGACTTCCCCCCGGTTTCGACATCGTCCACACGCTTTCGACACGTCATCAGCGGTTCGCTTTCGATCGTCTCTCTGAGCCACACCTGACGGGATCAAGTCCCGCCTTTTCCGCAACGCTCACCACCACGGCTTTTGACCGTCGCAGCTTGCGGTGGTTTGGAGCCTGCCCCTGACAGCCGGCTCCGAGGGACCTGCCCTTCTCTTGCACAGCATCGCACCTCCTTTCGTCAGTGCGTTCGTGGCGCACTATCGTCGGCGTATCGCACGATGGCCATATGGCCCTTGGCCTCCCGCCGTCGACAGCGGTCGGCCCAGAGGTCGAAGCCGTAGTGCAGGTAGATGTTGGCCAGAAGCGGCGAGATCACCGACCCCTGCCCCGTCCCCTTGTCACTGATCGCCACGACCCCGTCTTCCAGGACGCCCGCCTTCAGCCATTTCCGGATCAGCGGACGATGCGCTTGTCGCCGATCCGATGCTCCACGAAACGGATCAGCCATTCCTGGCTGACCTTGTCGAAGAACGACCGGATATCGGCGTCCAGGATGTAGTTCACCCTCCTGCTGTTGATCCCGACCACGAGCGCGTCCAGCGCATCATGTGCGCCCCGCCCGGGCCGGAACCCATACGAGAACCCGAGGAAGTCTTCCTCGTAGATCGCGTTCAGCACCGCGGCCGTCGCCCTCTGGACGATCTTGTCCTCGAGGGCCGCAACCGCGATCGGGCGCTCGCGGCCGTCCGGCTTGGGGATATAGACCCGCCGGCTCGGCTGCGCCCGATACGCTCCCCGTTGGACCCGCGCATGCAAATCCTCGAGATTGCGCTCGAGGTCCGCCTCGTAGGTCTTCCAGCTCAATCCATCCACGCCAGGCGCGGCCTGCTCCCTGAGCTCATAGTATGCTTCCTGAAGCAGATCGGTGCTGATGTGGTGGAGCAGCGCGGTGAACCGTTCCTCTTTCCTTTGCCTTGCGGCTTGCCGTATGCGTTCCAGCGCCTGTGACACGCTTGCCCAGTCCTGAGCCCGGCGCGTGCTGTGCTGGCCCGCATTCCCCTTGGTCCCCGCCCTTGGCTCCCCCGGCTCCGCGGCGAATTGCTCCGCCTCGTTCGCCGGCTTCACAGCTACTACGGCGGGGCCCGACTTCTCACGCCCGTGCGTCATCGGCTTCGGCTCCTCGCCTTCCCGGTGCGGACCAGGACGGCGCTAGGCCTGTGGTCAGGCGTGAGATCTCCCAGGTTCCGACGCGATCCTTTCGTGCGTGATGTGGTCTTCGACCACGGCAGAGCGTCAGCCCCTCGCATGACGGGGCCGCACATGTTGCCTTCGACGTTCCTTACCGTCTCGGCCTCTGCGTCGATTTGGCTTTCGCGGCTCAATAGCACACCCCACACGATCGCTGTGTACGCTTCGCAGCCGCCGTCGCCGACGACCACGCAACACTCGCTGCCGGGCGCCCGCTACGGCTTACCCGAGCCGGTCTTCCACCGGCAGGATCGCGCCAGCCTCCTGGCGCACAAGGAATCAGAAATCCAAGCCCGGTTTCTTGGTTCGGCTTGGATCTGCTTTGGTTCGGCTTGGAGGAATTTGGCCTGAGGCGCGGCCCGCGATCGCGTCCGCCCGGCTCCGCTTCGAGGACGCGCCGAACTCGACCAGCGTCGCCCGCGAGCAACTGTTCCGCAACCAATTCGCGTACAATTTTCGCATGATCCCATCGCACCGATTTTCGGGTTCTTGCTCAGCCGGCGTATAGCCGTCTGATAAGTTCAGATTGCTGGTGTGGAAGGACGCCGGTCTGCCGACCGGGCCACCGGCCTGCGAAGTTGCAGGATTCGGCGCCTAGCGCGTTGAAAAGCTTCGACCGCCTTTTGACTTTGCATGGGGCGGCGTCCGGCGGCTCAGGCCGGCTCGACGCGAAGTTTCAAAAATCCGCCCGGCGCCGGGCCCATGGATGTCAGCTTGAGGCCTGGCGGCGGAGCGAGCCCGGCCGCCTTGGGCGACGTCAGATAGGTCGCGAACACGGAGCCCGGCAGAGGCGCGAGCCGCCAGTTGCCGTCGGGCTTGGGCGGCGCCTCCTTGGCCGCGGCGACATGGCGCAACAAAACGTCCCGGTTGGCGTCGGGCGCCTCGATGGCGACATGCCTTCCGTCGCAACCCGGAAACCCCCCGCCGCCGCCCGCGCGATAGCTGTTGGTCGCGATGAGGAACGTCTGCTTCGGATCGAGCGGTGCGCCGTCGAACGTCAGATCGCGAATGCGCCGCGCGGCCGGGGCGATGAGAGCGCCCGAGTCTTCGTACCGCGGCGGTTGGGTGACGTCGACGACATAGTCCACGCCGTCGATGACGTCGAAATTGTAGCAGGCGAAGTTTTGGGCGAGCAGGGGCTGCTCGTCGCGACTGTGCGGATCGATCTGGCGGAACACCGAGGCCGAGCGTTCGAGCCATTCCCTGACCGTCGCGCCGTCGACTTTCAACACCCGAAGGCTGTTCGGATAAGGGTAGAGATCCGCGATATCCTTGATCGCGATCGGGCCGGGCGCGATGTCGGTGTAATAATCGGGCCCGTTGCGCCCCCCGCATTTGAACGGGGCGGTCGCCGAGAGGATCGGCAGCCCGGCGAGATCGGCCTCAGCGGCGGCGAGCGGCGCCGCGTAGGCGCGCTGCGCCTCGTTGACCAGCTGCACTGTCGGGTCACCGGCGATCATTGCGAAATAGGTGTGGAGCGGTTCGGCCAGAGCGCCGACCGGCGCGCGAATGTAGTCGAGCGTGCGGAGATGCGCGTCTCTCGCCGCCTCGAGCACGACGGGGTCGGACGGCGCCAGCGCGACGGCGGCGCCGTTTTCGTCGCGTTTCGCAATCGGACGGGCCTCGGCGCGGGCGGCTCCGACGCGCCAGGCGCCGTCTCGCCGTTCCAGCGCAAGATCGATGATCCCGAGATGGCTGCCCCAGAACCCCGCCATGACCGCCGGCTTGTTCCGTATCGTTCCGCGCACGGCGTCGAGTCCGGCGACGTCGGCGAAATCCTCGCCGGGGAACAGCAGATGCTGGTGGCCGAGAAACAGCGCGTCGATCCCGTCCAGCCCTGCCAGGTCCAGGGCCGCGTTCTCTTCCCCGGGCGCCGAAGCGAGCCGTGAGATGCCCGAATGGCATAGGGCGACGACAAGGTCGGCGGCGCGTCGTCGCAGGGCGGCGACTTCCGCCCGCGCGGCCTCCACGACGTCGACGATCTCCAGCCTTCCGGCGACATGCGCCTCGTCCCACCGGGCAATCTGAGGCGGCGCGACGCCGATGACGCCGACCTTCACCGCCCATGTTGTTCCGCCGGCGTCGGCGAACGACCGCTCGACGACAACCGAGGGGCGAAACCAGGGCTTTCCATCCGCCCGCCGCACGTTGCAGCTGACGACTGGGAATTCCGCGGCCGCGTAGGCTCTTTCAAGGATGTCCAGACCGTAGTTGAAGTCGTGATTGCCGAGCGTCGCGGCCGCATAGTCGAGCGCATTCATGGCGAGGATCACGGGATGGTGGGCGCTCGCCTCATTCGCCATTTCCGCCGCCGCCCAATCTCCGAGCGGCGTTCCCTGAAGAATGTCGCCGTTATCGAACAGCAGAGAATTCTGCGACTGGCGACGCGCCTCGCCGATCAGGGCGGCTGTCCGAGCCAGTCCCACCAATTCGTCAGGCCGGTCGCGAAAGTAATCATAAGGATAGAGGTTGGCGTGGAGATCCGTGACGCACATCAGGCGCAAGGCGAGGCGGGCGGGTGCTGAGTCGACGTCCATATGGTCCTCGCGCTGCGACGCGGGAGGGATAGGACGGGCGGGCGCGAAGCGCAAGCGCCGCGGCGGATCGGAGACCGGCGGTTAAGGCGCCGCCGACATCGGAGCTGCGGCGCCGGAGGACGCCGGCGCCTGGCTGAACGGAGACACGCCCGGCTTGCCGTCCCATCCGCCGTCCGGCGACGCCAGTTCATTGGCGGCGGGATCGGGCTTTGCGACCTTGAATTTCGCCAGATCGTCCGCCGCGGCGGCGAGCGCAGCCGGGTCCATTTTGGCCGCCACCTCGTCGCGTTTCTTGGCCGCGTCCGCGTCGCCCTGGGCGGCGGCGAGGGAGAACCATGCCCAAGACTGCCCAAGATCCTGAGCAACGCCGAGACCGCGAGCATAGAGGACCGCAAGATTGAACTCGCTGTCGCGAACGCCCCATTCCGCGGCCTTACGGAACCACTTCGCCGCTTCGGCATAGTCCGGCGGTTCGCCCGTCGGTTCAGCATACATGACAGCCAGATTGTGCGCTGCGCGGGCGTTGCCGGCTTCCGCGGCTTTTGCATACCAGCGCTTGGCGGCCACAGCGTCGCGCCGAACTCCGACGCCCTTATTATAAAGCATTCCGAGCCTGAACTCCGCGGGCGCCAGGCCCGACGAGGCTGCACGTTCGAACCAGAGCGCGGCGGCTTGCTGGTCCTGGGGCAATCCGCGCCCTTCGAAAAGCCGCTGCGCCAGTTCGTACTGCGCTGCCGACGACCCCGCAACGACAGCGTCGCGCAGGGGGATCGGCAATGCGGCCGCAATTGTCGCCGACAGCAGCGGACCGGCGGCTCCATCTGGCGAATTGATTTTGGCGGGCTCGGACGCCGAGCCGATCGACGCGGTCGGCGTCGTGTCGACCCGTGGCGCGGTCGGGGCGGCCGCGAGAACAGGCGCGCCTGGTTTGCCGGTCGGTCCGGCCGCGGCGGACCTGGCAGATTGCCCATCTAGCTCGGACTTCTGCACGATAGGGGCGTGCGCGCCGATAAACCGGACGGCGGCCATGGCGACAATCGCGAATGCGGCGGCGAAAAGAACGGATCGCTTGTGGTTTGCGTAAAGCAGTTTCGCTCGTCCAATCCCGCGCGCGACAGCGGGCGCTGCGGTCGGGGCGTTTTGGCCACGCCCTTCCGAAAGCGCCGACTGCGCCGCGCGGCGGGCGGCGGCGATGTGGGCGGAAATCGACGGGTTCGTTTTGGAACCGATCTCCCGCGCCAACTTCTCGCGCTTCCCGGATGCGCTGCGGCGCGCCGGCGCCGGGCTCGAGCAGAACGTCGTCGTCGGCAGACGGCGACAGCGGAGAATTGTCCTGGGTCGCCGGCGCTACGGGCTTGAACGGAATTCGCGGCCCGCGGGACATGGACGAATCCGTCGCGTCTAGCGCCTCAATTCCGCGGACGACGGGCGTCGAGGATCCGGTTGCGCTTGTCCGAACCGCTATGGATGGCGTCTCATCCTCATCCTTATTCGAAGGTTCGCCCGTAAAGCCGACCAACTGTCCGGAGAGCTTGCGCATGAGGCTCTGCATTCCGTCCAGACCGGAAAGCGCTTCAAGACGGTCATGGACGTAAGTGATCTGCTCCGCCAACCCTTGTGCGCCTGTGCGGAACGAAAGGTCCTTTTCCAGGCGCTGCGCGACCTCCTCTGCAATCTGGCCGACGATCTCCCGGCCAAAGATTTGCCCGGCGCCGATCTCGAGTTTCGCGTCCAGCGACTGAAGCAGGCGCTCGATCGAACGCAGATTGGCCGTTGAGTCTGGTCTGGGGAAGGTGGTCGAGCTTGTCGATAATCTTCCCCAACATCGGCTCGATCGCGTCTCGATTCGCTTCCGCATCCTTATGGCCAGCCGCGTCCAGCTTGTCGCTAATGTCGCGCATGATGGCGGCGAGCGGCTCGGAGCTCGGACTTTCGAGTTTCGCGCAGAGTTCTTTCAGCGACGCCTCCAGCCCGCTCGTGTCGATTTGCGGCTGCAGACGGGCGTCCAGCGACTGACGAACCCCGTCAATGCGATGCGCCAAGTCTTCCAAGGCGTGCGAATCCACCCCCCGGGAAATCTCTTGGTCGAGGCGCGCTGCGATGTGCTCGAGGCGGCGTCCGATTTGCGCCAGAGCCGAAAGAGGCGTGGAGCTCTCAATCTCCGTCCGCAGGCCCGCGAGTAATGCAGCCATCTGCGCGGACTCGACGTGTGGAGCTGGGCCGACCCCGAGTCGTTCAATGCGGTCCGCAAGTTCACTGATCTGGTGTTCCAAGCGTTCGAGAGGCGCGCTACGCGCGGCAGCCGCTGCGAGAAGGTTGCGCACCCCTTCGGTCTGACGTTGGATGCGGTCGAAACTCTCCGGACTGATCGCGGCTTCGGCCAAGTTGTCCACCTTACTGGCCAACGCCGATATTTCACGTTCCAGTCCAGCGACCACCGCCTGCGGATCGCGTGCCTTCAAACTCGCGCGCAGCTCGGCCGCCATCGCATCCAGCGGAGCTAGAAGCGATTCGTGCTCGCCGTCCTGGCGGAGCAAGGCGACTCGCTCGGCCAAATCTCTAACGGCGCCTTCGAGCGCGACAACGGCGTTGCGCGGCGCGAGCTCGGCAAGACTGCGATTCATCTCAGCGATCCCTTCGCGCATCGCCGTTAGGTCGACGCCGCAGAGGCGTTCATCCCGCTCTCGCGCAGAGCGGTCCAACTTCGCTGCGATTCCGCAAATGTCTTCGTGTGGAGCATCCTGCGGCGGCGAGGCGGAGGTCGCGAGCTCGCTGATCGCTTCGTTCGCTGAATTGTCCGGTTCGGTGGCTTCTCTGTCCGTTGCTCCACCATTTTGGCCGGCCAAGCCTTCCGGCGGCCGCTTTTCCGCGTTGGCGCCCAGCGAAGCGTTCGGAGCGTGCGCCCAATGACGCGCTGCCTCAATTCGCTGGGCAATCTCCTCCAACCGTTCGTCCAGACCGCTGCGCAAAGCCGGTCGCTCATGGGAAACTGATGCGATGCGGGCACCGAGAATTTCCGTGGCTTCCGGCGCGGCCGCCATCTGTTGTTCGTCAAGGTAGGCCGGCTGTCGATACGCCGGGGACAGGCCTCCCCGATCGATGCTTTCACGCGTTCTTTCGAGCACGCTCGTGAACGTTTCAAGGGCGCGCGCCATACGCTCCTCGCCGCGCCTCATCCGCCGCTCGATCCGTGTGATTGCCGACTTCGAGAAAATCCTCGGCCTCATCAAGCCAAGCACGGCTGAGCTGCTCGGAAGGTTGAGCGCGAATCTCGTCGTCGCTTTCGTCTGAAATGTCTCCGGCGGCCCGTCCGATGATCGCTTCGTCGAGCCATTCCTCGAGCCCCATGCCGGCGCGATGGGCGGCCTCCTCAGCCAAGCGCAGAGCTTGGGGACGGACGCTCGCAAGTTTCCCCGCCACGTTCTTGTTCATACCTTCAATTGTCATTGGCGCCTGCGATTCACCGCGCCAGCCAGGGCGCCGCGGCGCGAACTTTCGGTCGGCATGGTGAAGAAACGGTTAAGCCCGCGGTACGGCGGCCCGGTGTGCTTCGCAAATATCCGTAAGGTTGTATATGGAATATATGCAACTTTCAGTTGCAATCTGATTCCGGTAGGGCATATTGGACTCGAATCGCGCAACGGCGCGCGAATCAGCAAAGCGCGAACACAACGGCGCCGACGAAAGGAGATGTCATGAACCGGATGTCGTCCCTCAATCATGCAACCAGCGCAGCCTCGGGCGACGCGAAAGATGACGCCAAAACGGCGCCCGGGCCGGAGCAGGCGGAATTAACCATCAGCCAGATGTCGCGACTTTACGGAGTGAGCCTGCGCACGCTGCGCTTCTATGAAGATCGCGGGCTGATCAAGCCGCGGCGCGAAGGCAACGCGCGCTACTACCGCGGAGTCGATCGCGTTCGCATGGAGATGATCCTCAGGGGCAAGAAGCTCGGATTCACGCTCACCGAGATCAATGACCTTATCGGCGGCAAGGGCGCCAATGAGACGCCCGATCTCGAAGAGCAGCTGCAACCACAGCAGATCGTCAACCAGATCGGCCATCTGGAGCGTCAGCGCAGCGAAATCGACAGCGCCATCGAGCGGTTGCGCGCAACGCACAGCCGCCTGCTGCAGGACGCCGCGGCCTGAGTTGGGGCCGGCAAGACGGCTCGGAAGGGAGTTACGTCCCGATCCGCGCCGCCTCGACGAGGCGCAACGCTTCCGCGACCGCGGCTTCGATCCCGAGATGGGTGGTGTCGAGCCGGACGGCGTCGTTCGCCGGACGCAGTGGAGCGGCGGCTCGCTGGGAGTCGCGGGCGTCGCGTTTCACAATGTCGGCGAGAATGGCGCCGTAATCGGCCTTCTCGCCGCGCTGGGCCAATTCAAGAGCGCGCCGCTGGGCGCGCGCCGCAGCGCTGGCGGTAACGAAAATCTTCACCGTCGCCTGCGGGCAGACCACCGTGCCGATATCCCGGCCGTCGAGAACCGCCCCTTCCGGCCGCGCCGCGAAAGCACGCTGCGCGTCAATGAGCGCCTCGCGCACTCCGGGCATCGCAGCGACCACCGACGCCGCCTCGCCCATCTGCCGGCTGCGCAAAACCCTCTCGTCGAAATCCATGAGAGCAAGGCCTCGGGCGACCGCGACCGCCGCCTGCTCGTCGTAGAGGTCGCGATCGGCGGCGATGAGAGCCGCGGCCGTCGCGCGGTAGAGAAGGCCAGTATCGAGATGCGGCAGCCCGTAGTGGGCGGCGAGGCGCCGGGCGATCGTGCCCTTGCCAGACGCCGCCGGGCCGTCGATGGCGATGATCATCAGCGCCCAATCCATTCGGGCCGAGTGCCCGGAAGGCGCTCTTAGAATCCCGCTTCGCCGCTGTCGAGACGCCCTGGCGGCCCGCCGACGTCTCGGCTAGGATCATGAAAACCAACGGCGCGTCGGGCGAACCGGCCGGCGATCAGGGAGGTGAGGCATGAACCTGACGGGGCAGCAGATAAGGACGATCGTCGCCGCCTATCTCGGCTGGACGTTGGACGCGTTCGACTTCTTCGTGCTGACCTTCGTGATCAAGGACATCGCCAAGGAGTTCGGCGTCGAGGTCTCGGCGGTTGCCTACGCGCTGTTCCTCACGCTCGCGATGCGCTTCGTCGGGGCCTTCATCTTCGGACGGATCGGCGACAAATGGGGACGCAAGCCGGCGCTGATGCTCGACATCCTCTGCTATTCGCTGATCGGCGCGCTCGCCGCCTTTTCCCCCAACCTCACCGTCTTTCTCGTCCTGCGCGCGCTGTTCGGCGTCGCGATGGGGGGAGAATGGGGGCTCGGAAGCTCGCTCGCGATGGAGTTGATCCCGCCGCAGGCGCGCGGGACCGTGTCGGGCGTTTTGCAGTGCGGTTATCCGAGCGGTTTCCTGCTCGCGGCGGTCGCCTACGGCCTGCTCTACGGAAAAACCTTCGGCGACTATACGTTCGGCTGGCGGGCGATGTTCCTGCTCAGCATCCTGCCGGCCCTGGTCGTCCTGTTCATCCGCGCCGCCGTGCCAGAATCGCCGGCGTTCGAGGCATCGCAGGCGCACGCGAAGCCTCCTCTCTGGGGGACCATCACGAAGCACTGGGGGCTCGTCGTCTACATGGTCGTCTTGATGATGTGCTTCAACCTGTTCAGCCACGGCACGCAGGACCTCTACCCGACGTTCCTGCAGAGACAGCACAAGTTCGATCCGGGCACGGTGAGCTGGATCGCCATCGTCGCCAACATCGGCGCGATCGCGGGCGGCCTTGCCTTCGGCCACATCTCGGAGAAGATCGGCCGGGTCAACGCGGTCACCGTCGCCGCGCTCATCGCGCTGCCGGCGCTGCCCCTCTGGGCCTATGCGTCGACGCCGGCGCTGCTGGCGCTCGGCGCCTTCGTCATGCAGGTCGCGGTGCAGGGCGCTTGGGGGGTCGATTCCCGCCCATCTCAACGAGCTCGCGCCCGGCGCGGCGCGCGCGACCATCCCCGCGTTCGTCTACCAGGCCGGCAATTTCCTCGCCTCCTACAACGGGCCATTCCAGGCCAGGATCGCCGAGGCCAATGGCGGCAATTATGCGTTCGCGCTGGCGGTGGTCGCGGGCGTCGTGGCGGTCGCCATCGTTGTCGTCATCCGCTTCAGTCCAGAGCGCCGCGGCGAGCTTCTGACGGCGCACTGAGCATGCGCCGTTTCCGGCGCCCGCGGGAGCCTCGTTCGCCGACTTGGCGCCGTTATAGAGCCAGCTTGGCGGCGACGGTCTAATTATAACTCTTCAGCGACTTGCACCCCCTTTTGTGGTCGGCCTAATTTCCAGGCGCCGCTTGGGGAGAGACCTAGATGAAGGAGAGCGGGTCAGCGCGATTGTCGCCGCGGTCACCCCCGGCCGCTCATCCCCTGCTTGCGCGGGCGAGCGCTCGAGGCGTCCGAGGGCACGTGCAAAACTGTCCGCGCGCGAGCAATTTCAGTGGCTTGGGCGCAAAAACTGTCCCTCTCGGCGCTTCGAAAATCCGATTCGCCGACCGGCGCGGTAGATTGAACACATCATGTAAGTTTAATTCGCCTCTTTGGGTTGACGATGATAACAATAGCACAGCCTGTCCTTTTCCGGAAGAAATCGTTGTCGCGCCGATGATCATTGTCGCCGCCCTCCGGCAAGGGCCGTCGCCGACTGCGGCTGTCGCGCGTCGGTCGAGAGGCCGAATGTCCTACCCTCGCACCGCCGGCGCGACCGAGCCGGAAGGGCCGTCGCGAAGCTGCCTGACAAAGACCTGAGCGACCTCGGCGGCGGGAATACCCATCCCCGGATCGCCGCCCATCGCGGCGAGCGTCTCGGCGACCCAGCCGGGCGAGACCGCATTGACCCGCACCGGGACGGCGCTCCACCGCCGCGGCGCGCACGAAAGCCTCGACCGCCGGCGTTGACGGTGGTGAGGATCGCGCCGCCGGGCGACGGATATTGCGCCGCGACGCCCGTCGTCAGCGTGATCGCCCCGCCGGGCCGAACATTCTTCGCCCCGTACCGCACGACATTGACCTGTCCCATCAGCTTGTTCATCAGGGAGAGCGTCCAGTCGTCGTCCGTCAACTGGTCCCACGGCTTGAAGCGCGCGGCGCCGCCCGCGCACACAATTCCGTCGAGCTCCCCGACCCTCGCGAACAGCGCGGCCAGCGACTTCGGGTCGGAGATGTCGACGCGCTCGCCGGAATTGCGCGAGGCCCGAATGCAGTTCTCCTCGCCGAGCGCCTCGACAATGCGCGATCCGAGAAGCCCGGAGGCGCCGATGACCAATGTCTTGCTCATGCTTCCCTCTCTCCTACACGCCCAGTCGATGCGCCAATCTTTCGCAGTTCGGGACACATTCCCGGGGCGAAAGCATGCGCGTCATGGACGAGCCTGCATGGGGAGACATTTGTCAAGGCCGAGGTTGGGGCGCGGCTTCGAAGGGAAAGGGCGTCGCCGGCTGGTCGACGATCCGGGACGTCGACCCCTTGGATGCCAGGAATTCCGACTGTGCCTCGGGTGTAACCAGAGCCCTCATGCCGCGGACGTCGGCGAGCGCCAGCCTCCTGGCGCCCGCATCGTAGAAGTCGATCGCAGGCCCCTGCCCTCATCTTTTTCTCTCGCCGGAGGGAATAGACCGCCCTCGCCCCGAGTCTCTCCTATGACCGGCGCTTTCGCCGGCCGAAGGAGGCAACCATGGTGGATGAATTCGCGGGCCATCTCGACCGCCGGCAGACCCTCAAATGCATGCTCTGGGCGGGGACCGGCGTCGTCTGGACAGTCGCGGGCGGCGTGCCCGCCTCGCGCCTGATCGGCTCGGCGAAGGCGGCGGAGGGAAGCTTTTCCTTCGTCCAGATTTCCGACAGCCACATCGGCTTCTCGAAGCCCGCCAATCCGGACGCGCGCGCGACGCTCGATGCGGCGATCGACAAGATCCTGGCCATGCCGGGCGATCCCGCCTTCATCATCCACACCGGCGACGTCACCCACACGGCGGCGCCGCAAGAGTTCGATGACGCGCTGCAGATGATCAGGCGCGCCAAACTCGACGTCCACTACGCCCCAGGCGAGCATGACATCACGGACGCGGCGACACGGACCGCCTACCTCGACCGGTTCGGCAAGGGCGCGACCGGCGGCGGCTGGTACTCGTTCGACCACGGCGGCGTGCATTTCGTCTCGCTCGTCAACGTCGTCGACCTGAAGGCGAACGGCCTCGGCTCGCTCGGGGCGGAGCAGCTCGCCTGGCTCGACGACGATCTACGCGGCAAGTCGGCCTCGACGCCGATCGTCCTCTTCGCCCACATCCCGCTCTGGATGGTCGCGCCCGAATGGGGCTGGGGGACCGAAGACTCCGCCCAGGCGCTCAAGCTGGTGTCGCGCTTCGGTTCGGTGACCGTGCTCAACGGCCACATCCATCAGCTGATGCAGAAGGTCGAAGGCGCGGTGACGTACCACACCGCGCGGTCGACCGCCTTCCCGCAGCCGGCGCCTGGAACCGCGCCTGCGCCGGGTCCAAAGCGCGTCCCGGCGGGCGAACTGCGCAAATGGCTTGGGGTGCGCGAAGTCGCCTATTCGCCGACCCCGACCGAGCTCGCCGTAACCGATGCGGACCTGTCGTGAGGCTCAGACGATGAGGCTTGCGATTGTCTTGCTGGCGGCTTTCGCCGCCAGCAGCACTCCGGCGGCGTCGCTCGCCGGCGACGCCGCGCGCGGCGAACAGATCTATGAGGCCTGCGGGGACTGCCACTCGCTCGACAAGAACGACGTCGGTCCCCGCCATCGCGGGGTGTTCGGCCGCAAGGCGGGGTCGCTGCCGGACTACAGCTATTCGGAGGCGCTGAAATCGGCCAATATCGTCTGGAACGAGGAGACGCTCGACAAGTGGCTGACCGATCCGCAGGCGCTCGTCCCGGGCGCCAAGATGTTTTTTCATCTGGCGAAGCCGCAGGACCGCGCCGACGTGATCGCCTTCCTCAAGGAGCGCGCGAGGTAGGGCGCGAACCATCTCAAGTCGGGGGGCTCACCTTCTCCAGCTTGCTGGGGAAGGTGGCGCGGAGCGTCGGATGGGGTGTGGCCCGCTGCCTCAACCCGAGCCGAATTGCACAGCCGCCACCGCGAACCTGCCTCGAGTCGCTGCTTTCTACACCCCACCCGGCCTTCGGCCGTCTTCCCCGCTTCGCGGAGAAGGGGAGACCCGTCGACCGCGCGCAACTGCATGAAGAGCATCGCGAATTATGCCTATGTGAACTCGGCAGGGTGTGGGTTCGGAGGGACTTGGCGATCCAGAGCCACGTCGGATGACCAACCCCGGCGCCGCATCGATCGCCGCCGAGCGCTTCCGCGCCCTCGTGGCGCCGCTGATCGACGACGCCTATACGCTCGCCAATTGGCTCTGCCGCAATCCGGCGGACGCCGAGGACGTCGTGCAGGAGGCGGCGCTGCGCGCGCTCAAAGCCCTCGAGACGACCTCGGTCGAACGCCCCAAGGCGTGGTTCCTCGCGATCGTGCGCAACGCCGCGATCACCTGGATGGCGCGCAACCGTCCGAAGGGCGTCGCCTATGCCGGCGACATGGCCGACCTCGACGCGCTCGACCCGCGCCTCGGCGAGGCCGCGCCCGATCCGGAAGCGGCGCTGATCGCGCTCGAGGACGGCGAACGGCTCCGGCAGGCGATCGCCGCGCTGCCGGCGCCGCTCCGCGAGACGCTAGTCTTGCGCGAGGTCAACGGTCTCTCCTACCGCGACATCGCCGAGGCGACCGGCGCGCCGATCGGCACCGTCATGTCGCGTCTCGCCCGCGCCCGCGGCGCCCTCGCAATATTGCTGAAGCCCGAGCCATGACCGACGATTCGGACGACCGCATGCTGCGGCTCAACGCCGCCCTCGACGGCGAACTCGACGCGATGAGTGCGCTCGAATTCGAGCGCGAACTTGCCGCCGATCCTGCGCTCGCAGCCGAATACCGGCGTCTCGAAGCTTTGCGCCAGGCGATCCGTCGGTCCGCAACGCTCGAGGCCGCCCCGCCCGGCCTCGCCGATCGCATCGCCGCGCTGGCCAAGCCCGCCGCCCGGTCCGCTCCGGCCGTCCAGGCCCGGCCTTCCGGCTGGACCGCGGCGCGCCCGCTCGCGCTCGCCGCATCGATGGCGGCGATCGGCTTCGCCGTCGGCGCGGGCCTCATGTCGCTGAGGACTCAGACCGCCGGCAACGTCGTCGCGCAAACGCTGGTCTCGGACTTCGCCCGGGCGGAGATCGCGGACCAGCCGTTCGACGTCGCCTCGTCGGACCGGCACACGGTCAAGCCGTGGCTCGCCGGCCGCACCACGGTCAGCGCCGACATCGTCGATCTGGCGAGCCAGGGCTTTCCGCTCGCGGGCGGCCGCGTCGCGGTCGTGGACAAGATTCCGGCGCCGACGCTCGTCTATCGCCACAACGAACACCTCGTCGCCCTGACCGAGCTTCCGCGCGACGCGAAGGGCGCGCAGGTCGGCGGCGGAATCGAGACGGTCGACGGCTACCACGTCGCCCGCTGGTCCGACGCAAATCTCGCCTACGTCGCCGTCTCCGACATGGACGAAAAGACGCTCGCCGAGTTCGTCGCGGCGTTCCGCGAGGCGCGGAAGCCGGCGGCGGAGGAAAGGCGGTAGCAGAGCGATGGGCCGCACGCACGACCAGCTCCTGAACGAGGTCAGGCTTTGCGCCGTCTGCGCAGCGCGCTTGCCGCTCGGGCCGCGACCGATCGTGCAAGTCGGCCGCGAGGCGCGGGTTCTGATCGTCGGCCAGGCGCCGGGATCGAAAGTCCACGCGAGCGGCGTTCCTTGGCGCGACGACAGCGGCGACCGCCTGCGCGGTTGGATGGGGATCGACGAACAGATATTTTACGACGGCAGGCGCCTCGCGATCATCCCCATGGGGTTTTGCTACCCAGGCGCTGGAGCGAGCGGGGATCTGCCGCCTCGCCCGGAATGCGCGCCGCTCTGGCATGAGCGGCTGCTGTCTCTTATGCCCGAGCGACGGCTGACGCTGCTCGTCGGCGCTCATGCCCAGGCCTACTATCTGTCAGGCCGCGGCAAGACGAACCTGACGGAGACCGTGCGCGACTTCCGCCGTCACATGCCGCGATTCTTTCCCTTGCCTCATCCGAGCTGGCGCAGCACGATGTGGATGAGGAAGAATCCTTGGTTTCAGAGCGAGGCGCTGCCGGCGCTGCGCGAAGCGATCGCCAAGGCGATGCGGTGAACGCGCAAGGAAGCCGAAAGGCCAGCGAATCTTCGGCGCCGAAGGGGGATCGTCCGAGAGCGAAGGGAGGACGCCATGTTCCAAGCGGGCCTGTTCAAGGGCAAGAAGATTCTCGTCACCGGCGGCGGCACGGGGCTGGGCCGGGCGATGGCCGAGCGCCTGCTCGGCCTCGGCGCGGAAATCGCGATCTGCGGAAGGCGCAAGAGCGTCTGCGACGCCGCCGCCGAGGAGATGACGAAGGCGCACGGCGGCGTCGTGAAGAGCTACGGCGTCGACATCCGCGACGCGGCCGCGGTCGAGGCGATGGTCGAGGAGATTTTCCACGACGGCCCGCTGACCTCGCTCGTCAACAACGCGGCCGGCAACTTCATCGCCCGCACCGAGGATCTTTCGCCGCGCGGCTTCGACGCGATCGCCAACATCGTCATGCACGGAACCTTTTACGTCACCCAGGCGGTCGGCAAACGCTGGATCGCCGGGGGCATGCGCGGCAGCGTCGTCTCGATCACCGTGACCTGGACGCGCAACGGCGGCCCGTTCGTCGTGCCCTCGGCGATGAGCAAGGCGGCGGTGCAGGCGATGACGATGTCGCTTGCCAGCGAATGGGGCCGCTACGGCATCCGCCTGAACGCGATCGCGCCCGGCGAGATCCCGACCGAGGGGATGAGCAAGCGCCTCATGCCCGGCGGCGATTCGGGCCTCGGGACGGCGAGCGTCAACCCGATGGGCCGCGTCGGCCGCATCGAGGAATTGCAGAACCTCGCGGCCTTCCTGCTCTCCGACGGCTGCGAATGGCTGACCGGCGAGACGATCGCCATGGACGGCGCGCAGGCGCTGGCGACCGGCGGCAATTTCTACGAATTGCGCAAATGGGGCGACGCCGAATGGAAGGCCGCGCGGGCGGCGATCGAAGCGCAGAACGCGCGCGACCGAGCTGAGCGCGGGTGATTGCGGGAAGTCAGGCCGATCGCGGTTTGCGAGCGAGGCGGAGCGGCCGCCGCGCCCGGAGGTGGCAAGTCCTGATTTCCTAGAGCCTGTCGGACTTACCTTCGGACCATTGATTTCATTAGCGTTTTTCAAATTTGTGCGAAACACAATACCAAAAGATATCAACATCCTACGCGGCACGAAAAGATCAAGTCCAACAAACTGCTAGAGCCTGCGACCCCGCCGCGGCCCTTCCGGGTCCCGACTTTCCCGGAGCCTACGCGCCCCTCTTCCCTCTCCGCCTTCCCCGCCCTATATTCCTTTCGCCGTCCGCGAGGGCGGCTATGGCGATAAATGGGCATCGGAATAAGTCTTTCGGACCCGGGGGCAGTACCCGGCGCCTCCACCCAAGCCCGCTGATGCGAAAGCGGGTTTCGGCGGGGGCGAAATAGGTTCGACGGGGGACCCAAAGGGTGATCTTTCGCTCGGCATGATACCGCCGTTATCGGGTCAAACCTATAGTTGCGAATGACAACTATGCTCCGGTGGCCCTCGCTGCGTAATGCAGTGACGGTACTGGGAATCAAGTCCTAAGGGTTTGCACCTTTAGGCGGGGTCCGGAGGCGCCTGGCAACAGAAGCCTCCACTTTCTTTTTGAGCCCGGATGTCGCCTGGGAGAGCGAAGCGGGTTCGGGGAAGTGGTCGCGGGCGATGTTTGCAACGCTGTGGACTCCCGACTAACTTTTGGATCTTCGCGGCGCGAGCCTTCCTGATGCCGACCGACCTCATCCGCTACGACCTTCTCGTCCAGGACGCGTTGCGCTCCGTCGTGCGGAAGGTCCTGTCCGACACCGCGCGCGCGGGCCTTCTCGGCGACCATCATTTCAACATCGCCTTCAAGACCCACGCCCCCGGCGTCGTCGTGCCGCCTGCGATCAGGAGCCGCTTTCCCGACGAGATGTCGATCATCCTGCAGCATGAGTTCTGGGATCTCGTCGTCACCCAGGAAGTCTTCGAGGTCAGCCTCAATTTCTCCCGCAAGCCCGAGCGGCTGACCGTGCCGTTCGACGCGATCACCGGCTTCACCGATCCATCCGTGCCGTTCGGCTTCAAGCTCGAGCCGCGCGTGAGCGAACAGCCGCCGGAGCCGAAGAGCGCGCCGGCTCCGGCTGCCTGCCCGACGTGCCGAGCCCGCGCCCTCTTCCCGCTCCGGCGAAGCCAGCGCCGGCCAGAGCCGGCCGCCAAGCCCGGCCGCTCCGGCTGAAAAAGCGCCCGAGCCTGCGGGCGCGGCCAAAGTCGTCTCGATCGACGCCTTCCGCAAGAAGTAGCATGGGCGACGTCGTCAATCTGCGCCGCGCGCGCAAAGGCCGGGAGCGCCAGCGCAAAGAGGCGGAGGCCGCCGAGAACCGCATCGCGTTCGGAATGACGAAAGCCGAGCGGCGCGCCGCGACAGTGAGCGCGAAAAAGCCGAGCGCGGACTCGAGGGCCACAGGCTCGGCCGGCCCGATGATGCGTGAGGAAGGCGCGCGGGTCGTCAAGCGCTCGCTCGTCGTCGCCGGCCATCGCACCAGCGTTTCGCTCGAGGATGCCTTTTGGCGCCGTCTCAAGGCGATCGCCGCCGAACGCGGACTGTCGGTCAACGCGCTTGCCGCCGCTGTCGACGCCGCCCGCGGCGAGGCCAACCTGTCGTCGGCGCTGAGGGTCTTCGTGCTCGAGGCGCCGCCGGCTGCGGGCGGCTGGTCGCAACCAGAGGCTCAGTAGAGGCTGCCTGCGGTCGGCTCGGCCGGCGGCGTCGGGACGGGCCGCGGTTTCCGCCGCGGGGGCGGCAACGGAACGAGCGCGGGCGGCGTGGCGGCATTGGCGCCGAGCTCGGCGGCCGGCGGCTTCGGAGCGGGGGCCCGCTCATTCGACAGATCCGGCGGAAGTTCGGGCTGCGGGAACGCCTTGGCGGCTTCGGCCGCGGCTTTTGCGGCGCCCCTTTCAACTTCAGCCTTCTCAGCGGCGGCCTTTTCGGCTGCCGCCCTCTCCGTCTCGGCGCGCTCGTTCTCGAGATGCTCGGCGAGGCCCTTGAGCCGGGCCTGCTCTGCGCGCCAATCCTCGATTTCCGCGTTGCGCCGATCCATGAACCGTTCGCCCTTCAGGCGGCGGTTGAAGAAGGCGCGCTCGCGAATGTCGGCCTCGAGGTTGGCGATGTGGTCGGTTTCGCGCGCGATCGCCTGGGTCGCAAGGCCTGCCGCGAGCGCGGCGATGTCGAGCTGGCGCTTCGGCGCGGGAAGCGCGTCCTGAACCACGACTGTCGCGCTCGGCGGCGGCCCGGACCAGAACTTGAGGTCGGCCGAGGGCGACGTCAGCATGAGCCGGGTCTCCAGCGACAGCCTGGCGAGATCGAAGCTGGCGCTCAGCGTCGCGTCGCCATGCGGCCGGGCGACCGGCAGCGGTCCGAGCTTGATCGTTCCACCGCTGAGCGCGAGCGGCATAGGGCCGTTTGGAAGCTTCAGCGGCGCCGTGTTGAGCTCCTGGCCGAATTCGTAGGCGATGTTGGTCTCGTCGAGCTGCACATCGGGCGCCTCGGACTTGGCGACGACGCGGTCGAGCGCCTCCGGATCGCTTCGCTGAAGCTCCGCGCCGGCCAATTGCGCTTCGCCGCCGCCCGCGAGGCCCGCGACCAGCGCGGCCGGGTTTTTCCCGGTCGAGGCGAACTCGAGGGTCGCCGCCGATTCGGCCGGACAATCCCGCCCGGCTGATCGCCAGGCGTTCGGCGCTCATCGCCCCGCTCAGCGTCGCGCCGTCGGGGTCGCGCCGCAGGGTCGCGTGGCCGGACGCCGCGCCGCCCGCGATTTTCATCGCCATGTCGTCGAGGTCGAGCCGGCCCTTGTCGAGGCGCAACATCGCCGAAAACCCCTGCGCCGAGAACCCCTCGGCTGCATCGAGGGTCGCGGCGTTGACGCGCACGGCCAGTGGGGGAGGGCTCAGCGGCGCGGCGGCGAATTTCGCCTCCGACCAAAGCGCGCCGGCCTTCGCCGGCTGCGGGGGCCCCAGCGCGAGCGCGAGGACGCCCGCGAGCGGCAGGCGATCGAAGGACAATTGGCCAGTGACGACGGGAGGAGCGGGCTCGTTCGTCGCCGCGGCCGGCCCGCTGACCGCCTCTTCGGCGAGCGCGACATCAGGACTGGCGATCGGCGCGGCGGCCGCCTTCGCCGGCGGCTCGTAGGCGAGGCCTCCATTCGCTTTGACCCCTGCGATGGTCGCGGAAAGGCGCGAAATGGTCCATCGCTCGCCGCGCAAGGTCACGTCCGCGCCGGCGTCGACCGGCCCGATTGCGCCGCCGGAAGGAGTGAGGCCGAGCGCCGAGGCGAGCAGGGCGATGTTCGCGCCCTTGAGCTTGGCCGAGCCGAAGAGGCGCGCCTCGTCGCCCTCGGCCGTCGGCGCAAAGCGTCCGCTCGCCGAGACGTCGGCGCCGGCGAGGGCGCCGGCCGCCTGGACGTCGTAACCTGCGCCCCATGCGCCCGCGGCATGCAGCCCGATGTGAGCCTTTCCGCTCGAAGCCGCGGGCCCTGCGAGGCCGAGCTGGCGCAGAAGCGCGCCAGCGTCCGGCGCGTCGAGGTCGAGGGAGACGATCTGACCCTCTCCCTTCGGCCCGGGGTCGAGCGCGAGGATCGCGTGAGTCTGACCGATCGTCCCGTTCGCCCTCAGCGAATCGAGCGACGGTTCGCCGGCGGGCGCGGGACCGCCTCGCGACTCGAATGCAAGGGAAGTCGGCGACAGCAACGGGGCGCGCTCGATGAGCGCCTTGCTCCACTCGCCCGGCGCGAGGCGCGAGACGAGGAGAGCGAAATCATTGCAGCCGGCCGGCGCTGAGATGGCCCGTCGCGGTGACGCCCTCCGGGCCGAAAGACCCCTGGACGTCGACCGAGGCGCCCCCGAGGTCGGCCACGCTCAATCGCTCGAGCGTCGTCTTCGGCCCGCTCTTCTCGACTTTCAGCGCAAGCGAGCCGCTGTCGATCTCGCCTTCCCCCAAATGCGCCACGTGCAGGGACTTCGCCCTTAAGGAAACCGAAAGATCGAGGTCGCCGAAAACCGCCGCGCTCGCGCTCAACGTCGGCAGCGCTCCGACGTCGAGCGAGTCGCTCGAAAGATCCATGTAGAGCCGGCCCGGCTCCGAGCCGACCGGGTCGGTGAAAGCGAGCGAGCCGGTCAGGGTGGACCGCTCGAGCGTCAGCCTGAGGCTCCGCCCCGAAAGCCCGACGCCCGAGGCCTCGACGTCGCCTGATAGCGAGGCGCTCCGAACGGCGAAAGCATCGCCGAGGGCGACAGTCTTTGCCGCGAAGTCGGGCGCGCCCTGGCTCGCCCAGTCGCGCAGAAGAGAGAAATCGTCGGTGGAAAAATCGATCGCGCCGCTGAACTTCGGCGCCGAGCCTGTTTCGAGCTCGCCGTCCGCTTTGAGCCGGCTTCCCCCCGGCAGGCCCAGGTCGAATCGCGTCTTGAGCGGCGCTCCCGGCGCGGCGCTGACGCTCGCGGACAGATCCGACAGCGTCTCCGAGCCGAGGATGACGTCCCCCGCGGCGACGTCCGCCTCGATCGTCATGCCGTTCGTCCCTGCAAGCGCCGGCCCGAGCGCGTCGGCAAGCAGGGAGACGGCGCGCGTCGGCGGGACGCCGTCCTCGCCCTTCCGGCGCAGGAGCGCGTCGACATTGGCTTGCTTCGCCTTGGCCTTGATGGACAGCCGCGCGGACGAACCGTAGGCGAGCGTCGCGTCGCCGTCCGCCCTCAAGGCCCGCTCCTCGGGTCCGAACCGGAACTCGGCGTTCGTCAACTTCGCCGCGTCCAGATCCGCGCGCATCGGCCCGGCGACCCGCCAGGGAAGAGGCCCGTCACGGTCGACAGCGGATCCGGTCAGCGAAGCCGATCCGTAAATGCTGGGGATTTTCGCGCCTCCGGCGAAGACGAGAGCGCCGTCGAACACGAGCGATGGCCAGCCCGGGCCGGCGTCGACCGAAGCGTGAACCGGCGTTCCGGCCGCGTCCCCCTTCTCGGAGGCGAGGCGGAAGACGCCCGGCGCGCCGCCCGGACCGTCGAACTTGCCGGATACGCGATAAGGGCCGGCAAGCGAGGGCGCGTCCGCATCCAGATCGACGCCGCTGATCGTCCGCGGGCGGCTGCCGGCGCGCTCCAGGATGCGGATCGCGCCGTCCCGCGCGGCGAGCCGGTCGAAGCCGACGACGTCGGCTTCCCGCGCCTGCGGGGTGGGCAGGTTGAGCGAGCCGTCGGCGGCGCGGGTCAGCGTCAGGACGGGTTTCTCGAGCCGGATCTCGGTGAAGCGGATCACGCCGCTCGCGAGCTTCACCAGCGCGAGCTCGAGCCGCGCCGATTTGAACGACAGCTGCGGCGCATCCGGCCCCGGTCCGGCCGCCGAGCCTTCCCCCACTGCGAGATAGGGGATCGGCAGCAATCTCAGTGTGACTGGGCCGCTGAGGGCGACGCGCCCGCCGGTGATCGCGCCGAGCCGCGCCTCGATCTCCGCGCGATGGGCCGACCAGTCGATGAACAGCGGAGCGATCAGCGCGGCCGTCAGCAGGGCCACGAGCGCCACTGCGAGGATTGTCAGGACAACGCGCACGGAAAAACGAGCACCAATTCGCTTCGAGGAACCCAGGGAGAGCCAGCGAGCTTCGCACCGCAAAATGCCGCGAAAGTATGACCAGGGCAACAAATGCCGGAGAACGCCGCAAGCAGGCGTTGGATACGCCTCGAGCGATGCGGGCGGCGGCGGGTCGGTGGCCTTCCGCAAGTCCGGCACAAATACCGTCGCCAACCGTCCACAGCCGTATTTCTCAGAACCGGGCAGCTGTGTTACCGATACCATTCAAGGCAGCCTGGATGACGATGCGACGGGCAAACGAGCAGGGTAGAGGAGAGCGCCGGGCAAGCGATCATAAGGCTTTGGCGCCGGGCGGCGCTGTGACGATGCAGACGGTCGCCCAAATGGCTGGAGTTTCAGCTATGACGGTTTCCTGGGCCCTCGCTCGGCGACGTCGTCGGCTTGTCCAACAGGGAGGCCGGCGACGCGATGGTTCGCTACCTTCACGGGGGCCGGCGCTGCATCGGTTTTATCGGAGGGGAGACGGACGGAGACCCGCGCGGCGCGCAACGGCGCGAGGGTTCGAGCACGCTGTCAGAGAGCTCGGCCTGCCGTCAGGGCGTATCATCGCGACCGGAGAGCCGCCCGTCTCCATGGCGCAGGGCGCTGAGGGGCTCTGCCGACGTTAACGAAGCGAATGAGCGGCGCGCCGCCATATTGAGCCGCCGAGGACATTTGCACTCCCCTTCTAAGCGCTTCGGCGGCGTCACGGCGCTGCGCGGCGTTTCGCTCGATCTTCGCGCGGGCGAAATCCTGGCCCTGCTCGGAGAGAACGGCGCCGGCAAATCGACCCTGATCAAGACGCTCGGCGGAATCGTGCGAGCCGACCGAAGGATCGATCGAATATCGCGGCGAGCGACACCGGCATCGTCCGCCGCGCTTCGGAGAGCGTCAGCCGGTCGCGTTCATCCATCAGGATCTCGGTCTTGTCGAATGGATGACGATCGCCGAGAACATCGCTCTCGCGACCGGCTATCCGCGCAGGAGAGGCCTGATCGATTGGCGCGCCGCGGATTGGCGACCGCGCGGCGCTCGCGCAGGTCGATTGCCCGCTTCCTCCCACGATGCGTGTGCGCGATCTGACGCGCACCGAGAAATCGCTCGTCGCCATCGCCCGCGCCCTCGTTCTGGTCGAGATCGCCCAGATCGACGCCTTCATTGCGACCCTCGGCCCTCGCTGGCGGCGGCTGGCAAGAAGGGCGACGCCGCGCCGCACAACATTTCCGCGGGCGACGGTTCGGAGTTCGGCTTTCCAGCGCATCCGCGCCGAACAATACCAGGACGGCACTGTGCCCGAGCCGCTCAACATGCAGGGCTGGCAGCTGGTCGACGAGCTGAACCGCGCCTTCAACAAGGCTCCGTGGTCGGGCTACACCTCGGGCATCCATCTGGTGACGCCCGAAAACGTCGCCTATGACGGCGGCGACAAGAACGTCTTCGATCCGGGCAACGGTTATCGCGACGAATACAAGAAGATCTGGGGCGTCAAGGAACACCATCGCGCCGCCGGACGAGCCGGCGGCGTTCCTCCCGGACTGGAATCGGAGCCACGATGCGTTGGACGCGACGACTTCGATTTCTCCGCCGGCAAGAATTTCCTCTTCCCCGGTCTCGACGCGCGCGCTCTTGGAGCGGGGAATTGAGACGAAAGCGGCGCGCGGGCGTTGTCACATTCGCCAATGAGGGCGCCAAGGATCTCTTCTCCGCTAGCCATTCGTCACACCGCCATGCTAGCGACTGCCCACCCGCACTTGCAAGGGGCGGCCGCGCCATGCCGGAAGCGGAACAGCATTTCGTCAATCGCGCGGGCTGGCTGCGCGCCGCGGTGCTTGGCGCGAATGACGGGATCATTTCGACCGCGAGCCTGATCGTCGGCGTCGCCGCCGCCTCGGCCGGTCGGGGCGAAATCCTCACCGCCGCCTTCGCCGGCTGGGCGGCGGGCGCGATGGCGATGGCGGCGCGAAATGTCTCGGTCAGCTCGCAGGCCAACTCGGAGGCGGCGACCTCGAGCGCGAAAAGCGCGCGCTCGAGGAGAAGCCGAAGGCCGAAATGCGCGAGCTGACGCAGATCTATGTCGAACGCGGCCTAACGCCCGAACTGGCCCGGCAGGTCGCCGAGCAGTTGATGGCCAAGGACGCGCTGACCGCCCACGCGCGCGACGAACTCGGCTTTGCCGACGGCTCGGGATCCAAGCCGATTGTCGCCGCCGTCGCCTCGGCCATCGCCTTCTCGGTCGGCGCCGCGCTGCCGACGATCGCGGCATTCCTCGCGCCGCGGGAGACGATCGTCACGGCCGTTTCCGCCGCGGCGCTCGTCTTCCTCGCCGTGCTCGGCGCGCTCGGCGCCTGGATGGGCGGCGCCCCGCTGGTCAAGCCGACCGTGCGGGTCGCCTTATGGGGTGCCCTCGCCATGGCGGTGACGGCGGGCATCGGCGCGCTGGTCGGCAAGGCCGTCTAGCGTTTCGCTTCGCCTGCAATGACGGCTTCTGGCCGTAGCATAGGCCGCTTTGGCGGCGCGCGCTCAACACAAGATATTGGGGGTCCAAGGCTGCCAGGGCCATACCATTTCCGGGCACGAATTGAATGTTTTCAAGCCGTTGCGGCACCTTTTTCCGGGCTGATCGACCTTCGGCCAACAACCGCTCTCCGCCCATTGCAGACGACGGAGTGCTCGCGGACGCAAACCTGACGGTCCGGGTGCGCACCGATATGGGCGGTCCGAATGCCCCGCTGAGCGTCGAGGACAGCATCGCCGGGGTTTCGATGCGATTGTGAGCCAAGCCGAAAAGTCGGGCCTGCGGGTTCTGGAACGGGTGCGCCGCGAGGTTCCCCGGTGATCCGGCTCCCCTGGCGCAATCCGCTCGTGCAGTTAATTTTACAACGAGCGATGGCGGGCTTGGCGACGTGAAATATCGTGCAACCACGTTTCAAAATGTTCATGCTTTGATCTCTCCAGATATGGCTATTGGCAGCAACATGAGCACTCGTTAACGGTCTGCTCAAAGCATGCCCTAACGTAAGGCATTACCGGTATTGGTAGCAGAGGTCGAATTTACCGCCGAAGATTACTGTCTCTCGCTGTCAGACATTGTGAACCAACCAAAGGACTGGACCGCTAAAAGCATGAACCGCAAGGAGCTGATCGAGCGGCTCAGGTGTCTGCCGCTGGACGAGCCGGCCGAATTCACCGCCGTCAAGGACGCCGTCATCGTCCCCCGCAAATGGCGGTGCGGGCTGGAGAAACGCTTCCGCTGGAGACGTCTGCGTTGGGGGTGGGGCAGCCAGACCTTCGAGTTCCTCTGACGGCAAGGCGGTCACCTTCTGGGAATGGGAGGAGCCAAAGCCGCGAGCCCCCCACGGCTTTCGTGAAGACAAGCTCTCCAGCGCCTCGGCCGCCTCAAGAAGGCGCGCCACCTCCTCCGGGCTCGGCACGATCGGGCACTCGGAAATCCCCAGAGGACGTTGACCACTGGCGACGATTTGCCGACGCCCGACGGCGACGCGAATGGGGTCTGAAACCGATGGCCGCTGACCCCTTGCACGAAATAAGGCACGCCATTGGCGAGAAGCAATCCGCCGACGAATTGCAGCAGGTAGACGTACCATGGCAGCTTGGACATCGCGGCTCGCTCTCGGTTGATCCCTATGCTCGACGTATCGTTCAGGCGAGGAACGCCGTCAGCAGCAGCGAGGATGGAGGGTTGCGTGGCGAAGGGTTTGTATCTGTCGCACGATGGCCGAGTAGTGGTTGCGTACCTCAGGAATCCCCTCATTTCGAGAACGGCCTGATTTCGGCGCTTTCGGCCCTCACGTAGAGCGAATGGGAAGCCCTAAGGCCCCGCATTTGTCGTGGCGCGACCTCTCTCTTGACGATTGCGAGACCCGAACTCGCACTTCAGGACTTGTCATACGAGACTCGCCGCATCAAAATGCCAACCTCCAGTTGCATTTTGGCCCTCGAAAAAATGAGGGGATGGCTGAGGTTGCGTACGGCACGCGCCGAATTCAATTTTCCCCCGCGCAGTACAAAGCGAACGGTTATAAGCCTGCGTGTGACAAACTTCCGGTTGAAGCTCCGTACAGGGCGCCGCAAAGAGCTTGCGATGCCGACGACGCTTATCCCGTTGTCCAGGTTCGTCTATATGTAGTAAGTTCTCGCTCTCGGCTGGCGGATTTTGCGCTTTGGCTGAGCCGTCGCGCCCCATTCCCGTCGCCGTTTTTCTGTGACGCGGCGCTCGCCTGACGGTCTTTTTGGAACAAGAACGCGGCGCAGTGAGCCTCGTCGGGAAACAACTGCTGGAATTCGGCAAGCGACCGCGCCTTGGCCATGGTGACATCCGTCGCCGCCCCTCGCGGCGGCTAGCGCAGCCGCAATACCACATTTAGATCAACCTGGGACACCGGGATAAGCCACATGCCGACGGGCATTGAGGGCCGCCGGTAACTCTACCGGCGATCTGCTTTCCGCTGCCCAAAGACTTCGCGTCCTTGAACGTCGATTAGGCGAAATCAAATCGCTCGCGTTGGCCAAGCAATACGCGCCACTTCACTTACAGCGGCGGAGACATCCGCTGCGCACACGACAACTTCCTGCAGGATTGATGCGGCCCCATCAGCCGCTGGGCGTCCAATTCCGGTGCAGTATCTCGGCACTGCGTTGACCGACGACCTGATGCTGGATGCCCACACAGACGGCCCGGTCACGCCGCGTACAGCTCCATCGGGTCGGAAAATCCTTTGAGCGAATAGAATCGCGGCAGGATGCCGGCAAGTTGCGGTTGCGCCTTGTCGTAGACTGCGTTCGTCACCAGGATTTGGCCCGCTTCTGCGACGGATTGCGCGCGGGACGCGGTGTTGACGACCGCGCCGATGGCGGTCACGTCGCGATGGGATTGGCCGAATTCCCCAAAACTAACCTCTCCGGTGTGGATGCCGATGCCGACGCCAAGTTCGGCGCCCGTCAGGCCGAATGTGCCCTTGAGCAGCGCTTGCCGGTCGCGACACCGCTCCTGGATGTCGCGCGCCGCCTGCAAGGCACGCTGGACATGGTCGCCGTGGCTCACTGGGAAATTGAAGACCGCCATGACGGCGTCACCGATGGTCTTGTTGAGCAATCCGTCCTGCTCCCAGATGGCGCTCGCGCATTCGTCGTAGAAGGCGTCGAGCAGCCCGGACATCGCGTCTGTCGAAAGCGATTGCGAGAGACCTGTGTACCCGCGCAGGTCGGCGAACAGAATGGTCGCGTCGATGTTGACCTTGCGGGCGCGCATTACTTTCGTGAAGCTCAGCTCGCAGATCGTGCAGAGATTGGGGTTCATCCGGCTCGGACGGACCCCGAACGCACGGAACGGAATCGAAAGCGGGCCGCGCAACGGTATCGGCACGCGCATTTGCTCCCAGCAGCCTTTGCAGATCGCCGCCCGCTTGAGGGCCATGGTTCGCCTTTCGCGCTGTCTTTGCGCCTCCAATGAGGCGGACGAGACTTAATCGAGAATCATCTTCGTTCGTGGCTTTATCAGGGCTCTCACCTGCAATGCAACACGGCGAGGCGGTTCGCTCCTCGTCCTCCGTCTGCCTCAATTCTAACCCAGGTCAGCGACGCTGAGCGGTTGCGGATGCCACACTGCGTCGACGCCTGTGAGGATAACGATCCCCCCATCTTCATCCTTGACCCGGATTTTATGGCCTGGCCCGCTGAAACTCTTCGCAAGCTGTGTGATCTCGGTCCAGGCATGGCGGATGTGCGGCAGGACGACCGACCGCTTGTCGACCACCGCGCCGTCCTTCAGCACCTCGAAAACGTAAGGCGTCATCGTTCCCCTTGCGCCGCTGCATGAAAAAATACGGCACGGAAGCGGCAGCCAAGCCGTTTCACGTGCCATTTCGTGTATCTACCTTATCGTGGCGCTTTTGTGTAGCTCGAATGGCTGACGCGGCTCCGGGCATAAGTCCATGGACTGCGTATCGACCTTTACCGGCAGAGTTCTCAGTGCAGACGTCTGCATTTAGCACTGTCCCCTGGGTTGTTGCCCCGGGGCGTCCGGGATAGCCTCCTGCGGGACGTCGAGAGCCTGGAATTTGACTCGCGATAAGTGAGCATTATCGAGAGTCTAGAACCTCATCCACTGCCCGCCTCCCGCCCTCCTGGTGCTGCGGCCCGTGCATCGCCGCAATCCCGCCTGCCTTCTGGCGTGGCTTGAGGCCGAGCAGCTTGGTCCCCATGACGAGCCGGGAATGCGCAGGGCGGCACGGGTGAAATGCGGTAGCCGTGACGAAGGCGAGGATGGCACGTCAGCGATGGTGTTGATGCCCTCGGCTTCGAGCGGGGCCTCGAACTTGCCCCCAATCTACATATGAGTGCTCGATGGTCCACATCTGCGACATGGGCGGGCGGATCGCGTGGTGGGCGATCGGCGTACAGACCGGGTACCGCCGCTGTCGACCCAAACCGGACCTTCGGCCTGGCGTATGAGAATTCGGGAGGCCCCCGTGGGGCTATCAAACATCGCCAATTACGCTGCAATGCCCAGATCGGCGGAGCCCTGGTCGCTGACCAGCCTGCGCGAGAAGCTAATCGAGATCGGCGCGAAGGTTGTAAGCCACGGCCGCTACGTTACGTTCCAATTGGCCGAGGTCGGGGTGCCGCGACAGATGTTCGCCGACATCTTGTCGCTGATCGCGTGGCTACGGGCACCGCCCTCCCCGGCGTGAGCGGCACTGCGGCCAAAGTGCTGCAAACCACAAGGGGGAGGCGTGAGTTCATCCAGCCAAAAAGGGGCGTGTGTCCGCGTCGCGGTGCCATCAACCGCCCGTTCGATCGCCTTTTGCCTGAGTTGGGCACGATCTGTCATTGCCAAGCGCATTCAATGGCGCGATCCTGGGCTTGAACCGACGGGATCTGGCGAATGTCCGTTAAGAAAGTGGCCGTAGCGTCCCTCTGATTGGAAGACGACGATGTACAGCGAGCGTCAGAAGCAGATGCTGGGTGCGATTACCCGTCGGCTGGGTCTTGCGGAGCCTGAACCGGGTGCAGTCATTGTGGAACAGTCTCCCAGCTACATCGACTCTGTCATCGAGACGGCGGATTTTGCGGTAGCTGCGGTAGGCGCGGTCGGAAGCACCGTGGTAAAGATTGGCGAGCGCCGAGGTCTTGGCTCCCAGCAGGTACACATCGACCGACGGCATGCCCAGCTTCTTTTCAACGAGGCTGCATATTTCTTTCAAAGCGGCTGGCAGTTCGATCTCGGACCCGTCTTCACGCCGGTTAACAGCTTCTACCGTACGCACGATGATCGCGAGATCTTCTTCAACGGTGCGTACCAGCATCTGCGCGACGGCATCCTACGTTTCCTCGATTGCCCGGGCGACCATGCGGCGATTGCCCGCCGCGTGGCCCAGCTTGACGCGCAAGCGCTGGAGGACGAGCTCTCCGCCCTCGGGCTCTGCGCCGCCATCAAGCGGAGCCCGGAGGAATGGCTTGCGCACCCGCAGGGCAAGGCGCTCTTGGATGTGCCGCCGATCGAGATCGCAAAGATCGCCGACGGGCCAATCACCTCCTTCGAGCCCGCGGCCTTCCGGCCCCTGGAGCGTCTGCGTGTGCTCGATTTCACCCACGTCGTCGCTGGGCCAACCATTTCTAAGTTACTGGCCGAGCACGGGGCGGACGTGATCCACTGCCGATACCCCTATCTGGATCACATCCTCGGCTTTGACGTCGACACCTCGTTTGGCAAGAAGAACACCTACATGGACCTGCGGTCCGAGACGGACCGGGCCCGGGTGCTCGAGCTTGTGCGCGAATGTGACTTCTTCGTGCAAGGATTTCGCTGGGGATCGTTCACCCGTCGCGGCTTTGGGCCCGATGAACTCAGCCGGGTCAATCCCGGGTTGATCTATGTTGAAGTGAATGCGTACGGTTTCCAGGGCCCCTGGGCCGAGCGCCGCGGCTGGGAGCAGCTAGCGCAGGCCGCGACGGGTTTTGCCGACCTGCATAGCGCAGGGCGGGAGAAGTCGGCGCTCGTGCCTGCCTACTTCAACGACTATGGCTCTGGCTGCCTCGGCGCGCTCGGTGTGCTGGTTGCGCTGCTCCGTCGCGCCGACGAGGGCGGCAGCTGGTTGGTGCGGGTGGCGCTCGCGAAGACAGCCATGCTGGGGACGCGGTTCGCCGAAAACCATGAACCCGCGGTGCCGATTGATGATGCCGAATTGGACCGCTACCTCGTCGACCAGGCATCGCCGATCGGGTTGCTCACGCGCGTTGCCCCGGCGATTGGGCTGGAACGCTCGCCAGCCTACGTAGAGCGCGCTGGCAGCTTTCCCGGCTCCTCGACGCTCGACATCGGCTGGGGCCCCGATCCGATCCTGCCGCACGCCGTGCCTCACCGGTCGACCTCCATCTTTCGCCTTGGACTGGCCAGGCGGAGAGGTCCGCAGACCCTATAGCGCTACGACCTACTTGCGCGAATCCGCCTATAGCCGACATTTAAGTTCCGTATTGACCTCCCGCAGCTCGGGAAAGTCATGTTCCTGCCGAGGAGGTCCGGTCGCCGAGAGCTAATGCCGCCAGAACGCCGGCAACGCGACCGAAACGGCCGATGGCTACGTACTGGTGCAAAGCCGGCCTGCCGAGCTAGCGAACGTCTCGCGCGAAGTCATCAGATCGGCTCGATCGCCTGGAGGTCTGGAATCCGCCCTTTTTCGTCGTCCCCGCATGGGGTATCAAGCATTGGAGTTTGACCACTAACCGGCAGGCGCGAGCGCCGGAGAGATGCCCTCGACCGAGAACCGGTCCCGGCCCGCGGCCTGCTGATCGGGACGATGGATGCGCAAGCCGTCTCCCCCCCTCGATCACCTCGTGATGGCGCCCGCCAGAACCTCGTCAGCCTGATCGACACCCATTTGTCGCCGACGCGGAGGTTGCGGACCATGACCTCCGGCATCCAGTCCGGCAGCGTCCTGGACCGTCTTCAGATCCGTTCGATCGTCTTCGCCGCAGTGTCGAGCGCGTCGACGATCGCCTGGATCTGCTCCGGGGTCGCATTGCGGCCGCGCAGTCGAAGCCGGGTCGCGGCGCGCAGGTTCATCATCGCGCGGATGACCGAGCCGACGCCGCCGCGGCCGCCGGCGTCCTCGCGGTCGCCGAAGCGGGCGAAGATCGCGTCGACCTGCGCCTTGTTGTCGGCGAGCGCCTTCTCGCCCTCGGGCGTCACCGTATAGAGCTTGCGTCCCTGCTCGTCCTGGGTCGGGCGGGCGTAGCCCATCTCCTCGAGCAGCGTCAGGGTCGGATAGACGACGCCGGGGCTCGGCGAATAGTCGCCGCCGACCCGCTCGCCGAGCTCCTTGATGATGTCGTAGCCGTGGCGCGGCTTTTCGGCGACCAGGGCGAGGATGACGAGCCTGAGCTCGCCGGCGTCGAACATGCGGCCCTCGCGCGCGCCGAAGCCGCCGCCGCGCCCGCGCCCGCCGAACGGCCCATGGCCGAAGCCGCCGTGGCGGCCGTGTCGGGCATATTCTTCGAAATGACGATGAAACATTGTTGTTCCTCAAGTAGCTGCTATGACATATCTGAGATATGTCGCAGACAAAGATATATCTCACAGGGAGGAGCGCAAGGGGTTGCGCCGAAATTAGTAGGCGAAGCGGGCTCGATTTCAGGTCGACGCTAAACGGGGGTCCAAGCCTTTGAAAAGTCGAGGCGCCGACGCTAAACCGGCGCTAAAGGGCGAAACCCGACTTTTCGTCAGGGGCGCGTCTGGCCGTCGCCTCGCACCCGATACTTGAAGGTGCAGAGCTGCTCGACCCCGACCGGCCCCCGCGCATGCATGCGCCCCGTGGCGATCCCGATTTCGGCCCCGAAGCCGAACTCGCCGCCGTCCGCGAACTGGGTCGAGGCGTTGTGGATGACGATCGCCGAGTCGACTTCCTTGAGGAATTTCTCCGCCGCCGCCTTGTCTTCGGTCACGATGCAGTCGGTGTGGCGCGAGCCGTAGGTCTCGATGTGGTCGATCGCCGCCTCGAGGCTGTCGACGATCCGGACCGCGATGATCGCGTCGAGATATTCGGTCCGCCAATCCTCCTCGGTCGCCGGCTTTCACGCGCGCGTCCGCCTCCTGTACGGACGGCATCTCCGCGCACCTCGCAGCCTGCCTGCACGAGCGCCTCGATCAGCGGCTCCAGCATGCAGTCCGCGACCCTCCGATGAACGAGCAGCGTCTCCGCGGCGCCGCAGACTCCCGTGCGCCGCATCTTGGCGTTGACGACGATGCGGACCGCCTTGTCGAGATCGGCCGCGCGGTCGACATAGACGTGCACGACGCCCTCGAGATGGGCGAAGACGGGCACCCTCGCCTCGCGCTGCACCCGATCCACGAGACTTCTCCCGCCGCGCGGCACGATGACGTCGAGCGCTCCGCCGAGGCCCTCCAGCATCTCGCCGACCGCCGCCCGTGAAGCGAAAGGCGCGCGCGCGATGGCCGCTTCGGGAAGGCCGGCCTCCTTGAGGCCCTCGACGAGGCAGGCGTGGATCGCGGCCGACGAATGAAAACTGTCCGACCCGCCGCGCAGCACCACGGCGTTGCCGCTTTTCAAGCAAAGGGCGCCGGCGTCGGCGGTGACGTTCGGCCGACTCTCATAAATGACGCCGACGACGCCGAGCGGCGTCGCCACCCGTTCGATGACGAGGCCGTTCGGCCGAGCGAAGGTCGCCAGCACCCGCCCGACCGGGTCCGGCAGCAAGGCTACCTCCTCGAGGCCGCGGGCCATCGATTCGATGCGCGTTTCGTTCAGCGCCAGACGGTCGAGGAACGCGGGCGTCAGGCCCTTCGCCTTGGCGTCGGCGAGGTCGCGCGCGTTGGCGGCGAGAATGTCGGCGGGGCGCTCCCGCAGGAAGCGGGCGCCCGCGGTCAGCGCGCGGTTCTTCTGCTCGGCCGGGGCGTTGGCGAGGACGCGAGCGGCGGCGCGAGCCCGCGCGCCGACCAACCGCATGGCGGCGCGCACTTCCGTCTCCGGCTCGAGGATCTGAACAGCGGCGGACATCGAGAAATCCTGCATTTTCGATCTGACTACCGGAGCGCGCCGCCGAAGGCTAACGTTTTCGCGCTCCCCCTTCCGTTTTGCTGTCTTCCCGCGGCGGTCGCGCGCCTCACGATTTCGGACGGAAAGCTTCGCAGAATTCCGGGTTTGTCTCCAGCCGGTCGCCGCCGATGAGATCGATGCAGTAGGGCACGGCGGCGAAGACGGCGTCCAGGCAGGTGCGGATGGCCGTGGGCTTGCCCGGAAGGTTGATGATGAGGCTCGAGCCGCGGGTGCCGGCGATCTGGCGCGACAGGATCGCAGTGGGAACCTCGACCAAGCTCGTTGCGCGCATGAGTTCGCCGAAGCCGGGCAACAGCCGGTCGCAGACCGACTCGGTCGCCTCCGGCGTGACGTCGCGCGGGCTCGGTCCGGTGCCGCCGGTCGTGAGAATGAGCGAACAACGTTCGATGTCGACGAGTTCACGAAGCGCCGCCTCGATCGCCGGTCGTTCGTCAGGCACCAGCCGACGCACCGGGCGCCAGGGCGAACTGAGGAGATCCCGCAGCGCCGCTTCGATGCCCGGCCCGCCCCTGTCCTCGTAGACGCCTTGCGATGCCCGGTCGGAAATCGTGACTACGCCGATGGGAATTTCCGTCAAAGTCCTACTCGCAAGTTTGAGGCTTAGAAACTGCGCCGCCCAGCGTCCTCAGTGGCGAACAATTACGTAGGTGTAAACGATGCCCGCTGCGATCAGAAGGACCGCAAGGACGTTCACGCCCGCGTTGCCCAGTTGATTGGCGATGGCGAAAGCGGCGGCCGGAAGCATGAAATGCGCCAGGACTTTTGTGCCGTCTTCCGTGAACATGAAGTATGTCACGACAACACATGAAGTATGTCACGACAACACAGGCGAAACATGTCACCGTCACGATGTCATAAACAGAGCCCATCAACCTCGCCTGCCGACTTGCTGCCGCACCCCGCTCTGCGACTGGCGCGCCTTGCCCTACTTGTTAACAATCATCCCAGATCTAAGCCAATTCCACGACTTTCGGCCGCCGATTCCGCCGAAGCGCCAAAACTTGCCGCCGCCTGATGCTCAGGCAGGCTTCCCCACCCTGCTCAAAGGCGGGAGCGACCACCTGACAAGGCGCCCAACGCCGTTGAGCGCTCCGTCGAGGAAAAAAAACAACACGAGCGCAAACACGAACAGCGCGACGCCGGTCGCGTTGTGAAACAGTCCCTCGACCCGGTCCACGCCAAGATAGTACGACGCAAGAACCAGCGCCAAAACCCGGAAGAAATTGGCCAAGACCGTTATTGGAATAATCGAAGCGATCAGAATTAGCTTCCGAAACCAACTTTTCTTGTCAACGAACTCATGAACATAGAAGATTCCAATTGCTGACAAGGCGAAGATGGAATTCATCCCCGAGCAAGCGTCCTTCACCATGAGCTCATAGGACCCGATCATGATCATGACGCCATTTTGTGCAATAGGATAACCAAGAGCGTAGAGAAAGTTCGTCACGACGTCGGATATCCATGCCTTCAGCGGCACCGTAAAGGCGTCCATCACCCACCCCGGCGGGGGCAGGGAGAAGACAAGAAACGCAAGCGGAAACGCGAACACGCGCACGAGCGCCCAGCCTCCAATCAGCAGCAAACACGCGAGCAAGACCGGAATCTGGGTGAAAACCTCCACCATCAAGATGTCCTGCGACCGGGTCACCGCCATGAGCAGCAGAGAGCTGATGAGAATGATCCAGCCCGCAATGGGCGCCGGCCTTTGGGGCGTCGAAGCAAGCCTCGCGCCCTGCTGCCAGGCGAGCCAGACGGCGGCGAGCATGATGATTGGTCCATGGCCTTCTTGCTCCGTTTGCCATGGGCCGTTCGCCAACTTCACGTAAGTCGGCAGGTAGGCGACGAGGAACGAAGCCGCCATTGCCCCGAGATATGCGAGGCTGACGCCGCGGGGTCGGGAGCGGACTGATAAAGAGGCGCTTGCCGGCGGTCCAGACTTCAACGAATCAATCGACATCTCTCACCCTGTCATTGAATAATCAAAGTCGTCGAAGCGTCGGTTGCCTTCCAAGAAGCATTGCCGAGCCTCAGCGGATCAGTGCGCGTTCTCCCCCGAGAGGACCGCAAATATAGTCCTTATCATGATTGAGAAATCCAGCCAAATGCTCCAATTGTTGATGTACCACAGATCGAGTTCGACCCGTCGCTGCATTTTTTCAAGCGTGTCTGTCTCTCCCCGCGCTCCACAAACTTGCGCCCACCCGGTGATCCCCGACTTAACATGATGGCGGAAGGCGTATTTCTCGATCGCGGACGCGAAATAGCGGTCGTGGGCGGAGGCGTGCGGGCGTGGACCAACGATCGACATATCGCCGCGGACGACGTTAAAAAGCTGGGGAAGTTCGTCGATGCTGAGCCGCCTAATCCAGTACCCTACCCGGGTGACGCGCGCGTCCCTCTTCTGGGCCTGACGAACGACATCGCCGTTCTCCATCACGGTCATCGAGCGGAACTTATAAATTCCGAACGGTCTTTCGTTGAACCCGTGTCTGGTTTGCCGGAAAAGCACGGATCCCGGGGAATCGAGCTTGATCGCGATCGCAACCGCGACCATCAAAGGCGACAGGAGCGCAAGCGCCGATACAGATACGACGATGTCGACGACGCGCTTCAAGACCTGTTCGGCAGGAGAGAGCGCAGCGCGTTGCAACTCAATCGCAACAGTATCGCCGATATCATTGTGCGCCCTCTGAAAGAGCTGCGCGAGCGCGCCGACAGGCACAAAGGTCACTGGCAACGGAAGCACTCGCAATCGTCTGGCGATCGAACGCAGTTGGGACATCCGCTCCGGGTTGACGAAAAGCACAACCTCCTCGATCTCCGAGGTCCGGCACATCGAGATGATGTTGTCGATCACGTCGTCGGCAAACGGCTCGCCCGCAGCGAGATGGAAGTGGGCCACGATATGGTAGCCGTGACGAGTCAGATTCTCTACGAAGCGCTGTGGAATAGCCTCCTCGAAGGTCAGGCTGACCACGGTCCGCCCCCGCAGGGCCCCGCTCTCGAGCGCGCGCGGGAGCGCAATGCGCCAGAAGGCCCGGTGCGCGAGCAATGCGACGGCCCCGAACGCCCAGAAGATCAGAATATCGCCGCGCGACAAATCTCGGCTGACGCCCCAGGTGAATACGCCCGAGGCCAAGATTAGGAAAGCGCCGCACCACGCGCTGAGCACGCTGCGCGCCTGGTCGTCCATGACGATCAATCGGGTCGGATCATATAGCTTCTGGACCCGCATCGCTGCGATAAAGAGGACTGCGACGAACATCGCCGCCGCCATAGTGTGGGAAAACTCTCCTTCGAATTCGGCAGGAATGCTGTGGTAGAGCGCCTCCGCGCCAAAGGCGCTCGCCGCGATCAGCGCAACGTCTATCCCGAGCGCGGCGCGCGGAATGGCGCGATACGCGATCGGCAAGCGCCAGCGCCGCGCAGATGCGTCATGAGCTGCGCGGTTGAACGACCTTGCAGACTCCGGCGCAGCTTTACTGTCGCTCCTCATCAGCAGCGCTCGCGATCCGTCGGGACGCCCGACATTGCCAACTTCGGCGTTAACATTCCGCCACGAAGCAAAAAACTGTCTTTGAAGATTGGTTAACGTTTCCGCCCCGCGACGGCGAAGCCCAGTGCGTTCGTCAATTTATTCGAAAAGCCGCCGGAAAAAAAGTCGCTTGCGCGCACCGGTTCGAATTAGGCTGCGTCCGCAGCCCTGTCCTTCTGGCTCCAGGCGCATTGTCAAAGCTGCCCGGTTGCGCGATCCTATCGAACGCGCTTTAACCGGATCGCGGCGGCTGAAAGCTCAGGAATCCCCTCATTTCGAGAACGGCCTGATTTCGGCGCTTTTCGGCCCTCACGTAGAGCGAATGGGGAGCCCTAAGGCCCCGCATTTGTCGTGGCGCGACCTCTCTCTCGACGATTGCGAGACCCGAACTCGCACTTCAGGACTTGTCATACGAGAATTCGCCGCATCAAAATGCCAACCTCCAGTTGCATTTTGGCCCTCGAAAAAATGAGGGGATGGCTGAGGGCTGAAAGGGTAGCAGGAGCGCAACTTGCGTCGTGGAGCAATGCTATGGTTCGTGCTTGATAAGTTTAACGATCGAAATACGGAGGCCATGGTCTCAACAATAGCGCTGATGTACGCATTCATATTCCTGATTTCGCCGCGACTGCAATATTTCTGGCTAACCGGTTTTTCATTTTTTGGACGCACGACTGCCTATATACATAAAGTGCCGTACGATCAAATTCTGCGTGGTGAAATTGGTTTACAGCCAGTCGGGCAACACTTGTACCTCAACGTCGTCTTCGCTGCGCTAAATGAGCTCCTTTGCCTGTTCCGGCTATTTTCCTCCGTGCTGGGTCACGGCTGGGGGCTCTTGTCAGATCCTTTACACCGCCTCCTGCAAATGGCCCATTTTTGAAGACACCCTTTTGTCTGCCAAAACTGGAGGCGTCGCGCCCCGTTGCGTCGAATTTCGCCGAATTGCTTGCGAAATCAACGGCTTGAATAAGTAGGTGCTTAAGTAGGGCGTTACGTCGGCCATGGCGGCTGGGGAGAGCGCGCCCGCCCATGACCTGCCGAGCGACGGGGATCGCAAGGCGTTCGCCGTACGCGTAATCCCGACGCCCAGCAGGCTCCGGTGAGCCGGTTCGAACCTCAGGAATCCCTCATTTCGAGAACGGCCTGATTTCGGCGCTTTTCGGCCCTCACGTAGAGCGAATGGGAAGCCCTAAGGCCCCGCATTTGTCGTGGCGCGACCTCTCTCGACGATTGCGAGACCCGAACTCGCACTTCAGGACTCGTCATACGAAACTCGCCGCATCAAAATGCCAACCTCCAGTTGCATTTTGGCCCTCGAAAAAATGAGGGGATGGCTGAGGGTTCGAACAAAAGACATTGCGAAATACTTCGCTCCCGTCCGAGATATAAAAGCATTGATTCCCAGGAGCGTTTCTTTTTAGACACCAAATTTTTAGATACCCAAGCAGGCGTTTCTCTTGCCGGTTGTTCACCTATCCTGTTCGCCCGTCTCAATGGGGAGTCCCACGCGACGCGGCCAGTCAAATTTGATTGAACTCGCCTCCAGTAGCACAGAATGGTGCTATCGATACTTTTCGCCGCCAATGCGCGCGACGAAGACAGCCGCGCAGGACTAAAGCTCGAAGGGCGCCCGAGATCGATAGGCTGGAAGGACCTGGAAACGTATGCGGTTTGGTCGATTCGCCCGTATCGCGGCGTTGGCGCTCGCCGGGGCAGCCATGTATGGGGTGTATGCGCCCGACGCAACGGACCGCTGGGTGCCCCCTGTCGGTGGAATCGCTCGCGACCTGCATGCGCGCCTGTTCGCGACAAAAAGGGAATCCGCCACTGTGTCGTCTTCGGGAGCGACGGGATCGGCCGCGGGGCAGAGGCAGTCAGGCGGGCCCGCGCCGATCGTCGTTTCGGTTACCCCGGCCAAGCGGTCGGACTTTCCGATCGTCCTTGAGAGTCTCGGGCAGGTTCAGGCCTACAACACCGTCCTGGTGCGCGCACGGGTCGACGGCCAGATCGACAAAATCGCTTTCCACGAAGGTCAGATGGTCAAGAAGGGCGATCTCCTGGCCCAGATCGACCCGAGGCCGTTTCAGGCGACCCTCGACCAGGCGGTCGCCAAGAAGGCGCAGGACGAGGCCAACCTCGCGAATGCGAAACTCGATCAGGCCCGTTATGCGACCCTCGCGAAGCAGGACTTCGCCACCCGTCAGCAGCTCGACACACAAAATGCGCTGGTCCTACAGCTCACGGCCTCGATAGCGGCCGACGCCGCGGCGATCGACGCCGCCAAGGTCCAGTTGGACTACACCACCATACGCGCGCCGATTTCCGGCCGGGCCGGATTTCGGCTCATCGACGAAGGCAATCTGGTGAACGCCGGACAGCAGACCGGCATCGTCACGATCGCCCAACTCCAGCCGATCGCGGTCATCTTCACTGAACCGCAGCAATATGTCGCGCGCATCAACCAGGAGCTCGCCGCCGGCTCGCCGGAAGTGACGGTCATGAACGCCGACGGCGCCAATCTCGCCACCGGCCGTCTGACAATCAGCGACAATCAGGTCGATCTGGCGACCGGCACGATCAGACTGAAGGCGGAGTTCGAGAATAACGACAATGCGCTCTGGCCAGGGCTCGCCGTGACCACGGGCCTGAAGCTCGGCGTTGACAAGAACGTCTTGATTATCCCGGCCGACGCGGTGCAACATAGTCAGAGCGGGCTTTACGTTTATGTCGTCGACGACCAGAACCGAGCCGCCGTACGGCCGATCACGGCGGCACAACAGAACACAACGACGGCTGTCATTTCGGACGGCCTGAAGGAGGGCGACCGCGTCGTGACGTCGGGCCAGTTCCTGCTGCAGCCCGGGTCGCTGGTTGCGATCGATAACGGAAGTCGGAGTTAGCCGATGTTTGGCGGCATCTCCGCTCCTTTCATCTATCGTCCGGTCGCGACCACCCTGGTGATGGTCGCTGTTTTATTGGTCGGCTTGGTCGCCTTTCCGTCGCTGCCCGTCGCGCCTTTGCCGCAGGTCGACTTTCCGACGATCACGGTCTCGGCTTCGCTGCCGGGCGCGTCCCCGGACACCATGGCCACCTCGGTCGCGCAGCCGCTCGAGCGCCAGATCGCCCAGATACCGGGCGTCTCGCAAATGACCTCGACGAGTTCGCTCGGCGTAACCGCGATCACCGTTCAATTCGAACTCAATCGCAACATCGACGCCGCCGCCAACGACATTCAGGGCGCCATCAACGCCGCCGCCGGGCAATTGCCGAAAGACCTGCCGAATCCGCCGACCTATCGGAAGGTCAACCCGTCCGACACGCCGATTTCTCATTCTGTCCGTTCGGTCGGACGTCGCGCCGATCATCGACGTCGACGACGCGGCGGAGAATATTCTCGCCCAGCGCATCAGCCAGATTTCCGGCGTGTCGCTGGTGCGGGTCGGCGGCCAGGTGACGCCGGCGGTTCGGATCCAGATCGACCCGGCGAAGCTCGTCGAGAAGGGCCTCCAGCTCGAGGACGTGCGGGCGCAGATCGGCATCGCCACCGTCGACAATCCCATAGGGCGCGATCCTTGGACAGAAACAGACGTTCACGATCTACGATAACGACCAGCTCACGACGGCCAAGCCCTGGAACGACGTTATCATCGCCTATCGCAACGGCGCGCCGGTCCGCGTCCGAGACGTCGGCCAGGCCGTCATGGGACCGACCGACACGACGCAGGCGGCCTGGTCCAACGGCAAGAGCAGTGTCTTTCTCGTCATTTTCAAGATTCCGGGCGCAAACGTCATCACCACCGTCGAGGCGATCAAGGCGACGTTGGGCAGCCTGGAGGCGGCGATCCCGCCGACCGTCCACGTCAGTATTCTGTCCGACCGCACGACGACCATTCGCGCCTCCGTCCGCGACGTCGAATTCACCCTCATGCTCACGATTGCGCTGGTCGTGATGGTGATCTTCATGTTCCTTCGCAGCCTCTGGGCGACGATCATTCCCAGCGTGACGGTGCCGCTTGCGCTCCTGGGCGCCAGCGCGTTGATGTGGGCGGCGAGCTATAGCCTCGACAATCTGTCACTGATGGCTTTCACCATCGCGGTCGGCTTCGTCGTCGACGACGCGATCGTGATGCTGGAAAACATCATGCGTCATATCGAGGAGGGCGAAAAGCCTTTCGAAGCTGCGCTCAAGGGTGCCGGCGAGATCGGCTTCACCATCGTCTCGATTTCCATCTCGCTGGTCGCCGTGCTGATTCCGCTACTCATGATGAGCGGCATCATCGGTCGCCTGTTCCGCGAGTTCTCGGTGACGATTGCGATGACGATCGCCGTCTCGGCCTTCGTTTCCCTGACCCTTACGCCGATGTTGGCGTCTCGCTTTCTGAAGAGCCGAGACGAAGAACGGCACGGACGGATCTACAAACTGAGCGAAAAGGGCTTTGACGCCGTGGCTGGGGCGTATGGGCGCGGCATAAACTTCGTGCTGCGCCACCGCTTCGCGACGCTCATGACCTTCATCGCGACGGTCATCGCGACCGGCTATCTGTTCGTCGTCATCCCAAAGGGGTTCTTTCCGCAGCAGGACACTGGCATCCTCTATGGCACGACCGAGGCGGGACAGGACGTGTCGTTCGCCCAGATGTACAAGCTGCAGGAGCGGGCCGGAGCGATTGTCATGGCCGACCCGGCCGTCGAGACGATGGGGATGGGGCTCGGGGCCGGCGTCGGCAGCACAGGGCAGAACCAGGGGCGCATGTTCATCACCCTGAAGCCGTGGGACGAGCGGGACGTAGATATATTTCAGGTTATTGCGCGCCTGAGGCCGAAACTGGCGCAAGTGCAAGGCCTGAGAGTCTATATGTTTGCGGCGCAGGACGTGACCGTCGGCGCCCGCTTCGCCAGGACGCAGTTCCAGTACACGCTCCAGGACGCCAATCTCGACGAACTGAGCGCCTGGTCGCCGAAGATCCTCGACAAACTGAAGTCGCTGCCGGAATTGCGCGACGTCGCGACCGACCAGCAGAACGCCGGCACCACGCTGACGCTCAGCATCGATCGCGACATGGCCTCGCGTTACGGAATTCAGCCGCAGCTCATCGACGACACGCTCTACGACGCGTTCGGCCAGCGTCAGGTCACCCAGTACTTCACCCAGGTGAACACTTATTGGGTGATCGAGGAGGTGCTGCCGACCCTGCAAGAGGATCCCGCCACGCTCGACAAAATCTACATCCGGTCGCCGAACACCGGGCAAATGGTCCCGATCAGCGCCTTCGCCAAGTGGACGACCAATCCGGTCGCGCCGTTGTCGATCAGCCACCAGGGCCAGTTCCCGGCGGTCACCATCAGCTTCAACCTCGCGCCAGGGGTGGCGCTCGGCCAGGCGACGGCGGCGGTCCAGCGCGCGATGCAGGAGTTGCAATTGCCGCGCGCGCTGACGACGACCTTCCAGGGCAACGCGCAGGCGTTCCAGGAATTGCTGACGACCGTGCCGCTGCTCATCCTCGCGGCGCTCGTCTGCGTCTACATCATCCTCGGCGTGCTCTATGAGAGCTTCATTCACCCCTTGACCATTCTCTCGACTCTTCCGTCGGCGGGTCTCGGCGCGCTCGCGACGCTGATGCTGTTCGGGTATGAATTCAGTCTCGTGGCGCTGATCGGCACGATCCTCTTAATCGGCATCGTCAAGAAGAACGGCATCATGATGGTCGATTTCGCCATCGCCGCAGAGCGCGACGAAGGCCTCACGACGGTCGAGGCGATCCGCCAGGCTGCGCTCCTGCGCTTCCGTCCGATCATGATGACCACGATGGCGGCGCTGCTCGGCGCCGTGCCGCTGATGTTGAGCCGCGGCGCGGGGTCGGAACTCCGCCAGCCGCTCGGCTTCACGATGTTCGGCGGGCTTCTCGTCAGCCAGGCGCTCACCCTGTTCACGACCCCGATCATCTATCTCTACCTCGATCGCGTGTCGCATTGGCTGTCCGGCGGATCCGGCAAGTTGAAGCCGCCGGCCCTGAAGAAGGCGGTCAAGAGACCGGCGACGGAGCGCGAGCCGGAATTGCCGCTCGAGCCCGCTTGGGCCAGGGGACGCGCCAAAGCCGCAGAGTGACGTGCTCAGCCGCGGCGTCCATGCTGGCGGTGCGGTCGGGGCCCGAAGACCGAGGACGTTTTTCGAACATCGCGACTTTACCACCGCGTCTCACACGCGGCTCGCCCCGGTCCGTCCAGCCTTCCCGCCGAGCGCCATGGCAAGCGCGGATTGAACCTTTTCAATCGTTTGCAGCGCCATTTCCGTTCCGCTGCAACTCGCCACGCGGATCTCACTCCGTCCTCGGCGACGGCCTTCGTCCACTCGCGTCGAGAGGCGCGCTAAGAGCGAACGACCGACGCCCTCGGGCCAAATTCCTCCAAGCCGAATCCAAGCCAGTCCAAGCCGGACCAAGAAAACGGGCTTGGATTTTCTTGGATTCCTTGTGCGCCAGGAGGCTGGCGCGGTCCTGTCGGTGGAAGACCGGCTGGGGTAAGCCGTAGCGGGCGCCCGGCAGCGAGTGTTGCGTGGTCGTCGGCGACGGCGGCTGCGAAGCGTACGCAGCGATCGTGTGGGGTGTGCTATTGAGCCGCGAAAGCCAAATCGACGCAGAGGCCGAGACGGTAAGGAACGTCGAAGGCAACATGTGCGGTCCCGTTATGCGAGGGACTGACGCTCTGCCGTGGTCGGAGACCACATCACGCACGAAAGGATCGCGTCGGAACCTGGGAGATCTCACGCCTGACCACAGGCCTAGCGCCGTCCTGGTCCGCATCGGGAAGGCGAGGAGCCGAAGCATGACGCGGAACAGGCGAGGAGTCGGACGAGCCCCGTAGTAGCGGTGAAGCGGGCGAACGAGGCCGCGAGGAGCGGCGGCGGAGGGCGTGGAGGGGGGGCTCGGTCGGAGGGACGACAGACGGCAAGCGATGCCCCGGACACAGCACCGGACCAGGCATGCCGTGCCCGCCGCCTGCCTGCGGACCAGCGCTGCAGCGGATTGTAGTCCGCGCCCGGCCGGTCACGCCCGACCTCCAGCAAGAGCCCGGTGCGGGAAAGCCGCCCGCCGGGATCTGTGCGGGGGGCAGGGAGCAATGGCTGTCCCTACCGCGACCGTCCGATTCGAGGCTTTTCAATGGGTTACGAGCATTCCAACTGAAAAAAGTTCCGCTCGCGCAGATTCAAGGTTTTCAATCGGTTGCGGCGCCGTTTCCAGTCCACTCGCAATGGCCTGGCTGGGCCGCGAACTCTGCCTGCCGTTGTTTCTTCGGATCGTCTGGAAGCTGCAAATGCACGCCCCCTCGCCAGGCGGCCGTCTCGGGGAAGGAATGACCGAAAAGCAGCCGCCGCCGGGGCCCGGACAACATCGGCTGGCGACAACGCGACGAGCTCTTCATCCTCCTCGACTCTGGAACGAATGGTGAACACTAGCATGGGCCCCGCCTTGCCCGCAAGCTTTTGTTTCGGATTCTTGCTTGCGTCCGCGCCTCGGATCCTCAGGCCGGAAAGCCGGCGCGCTTTCGTCGCTTGAAAATAGAAACGCCTACCGATTTGGCGCGCCGCGTGCGGCTTCCGTCAGCGCAGCGACGAGATAGGGAGCGAAGGAGCGCCAAACCTCGATCCTGAACGCCGTTTCGGCGCGCCGCCAAAGGACGATCTCCGCTTTGTCGAAAATCGTTCGGGTCGCAATGCCGATGGGGAAGGCGGATATGCGCAGGTCGAGCGGGCAGCCGGCGCTGATCGCGCGCGCGGCGACCGCGCCGCCGACGTCGAGCGCAACCTGGCGATGCGAGACGTCGACGAGGCTATGGGGGATCGTCTCCAGCGCCGCTTCGATCTCCGCAGCCATGATCTCCGGGCTGACGCCCTCGGCGATCAGCAAATATTCGTCCGGTCCAAGCCAGAAGGCGGCTCGCTCGTTGCCTTCGCCCGCCGGTCCGAGCTCTGGCGGGAGATCGGCGTCGAACGCCATCGAGCAGGCGACGCGCGCCGCTTCGCCGCCGCGGAAGACGAAACGAATCGCCGGCGGCCGGTCCGCGAGCGAAAACCGTGGGCCAGAAGGCAGCAGGATGTCGTCGAGTGGGAGCCGCGGGGCGAGGGAGGGATCAGACATTGAGGCGCGCGCCGTCCTTGTCATAGAAAACCGGCGCCGTGATCGTCACGGCCAGGGCGCCGCTCGGCATCGGAGCGGAGAGTTTCTCGCCCATACGCGAGCGCCCGGCCGCGACGAGCGCCAGCGCGATCGATCGCCCCATCGTCGCGCTGCGATAGGACGATGTCACATGGCCGAGCGCAGGCGAGCCGACGGCTGGCGTCGCGGTCGCCGTTATCTGGGCGCCCTCCTGGAGAACGACGTTCGGATCTTCGGTGACGAGACCGACGAGTTGCTTGCGGTCGTCCTTGAGCATGTCGGGACGACTCAGCGAGCGTCTCCCAACGAAATCCTTCTTCGCTTTGCCGATCGCCCAGTCGAGGCCGAGATCGGCGAGCGTCACCGTGCCGTCCGTGTCCTGGCCAACGATCACATAACCCTTTTCGGCCCGCATCACATGCATGGCTTCCGTGCCATACGCGCAGCCGCCGTTCTTTTCGACTTCGCGCCACACGGCATCCCACACGTTGCGGCCATAGGCCGAACCCACATTGATTTCGTAGCCGAGCTCGCCGGTGAAACTGACCCGCATCAGTCGCGCTCGAACGCCGCAGACGCGCGCGTCGCGCGCGCTCATATGCGGGAAGGCGTCGTTGGCGAGATCGACGCCTTCGACGAGCGGCGCGACGCAATCGCGCGCCTTCGGCCCCTGTATGGCGATCACCGCCCATTGCTCGGTCGTGGAGGTCAGCCAGACCTTGAGGTCGGGGAACTCGGTCTGGAGATAATCCTCCATATGGGCGAGCACGCGGGGCGCGCCGCCGGTGGTCGTCGTCACGTGGAACCGGCCGGGCGCGAGCCGCGCGATGACGCCATCATCCATCAGGAAGCCGGCCTCGGACAGCATCAGCCCGTAGCGGCACCGGCCGACCTCGAGCTTCTGGAAGGCGTTGGCGTACATGCGTTCGAGGAACACGGCCGCGTCGGGGCCGACCACCTCGATCTTGCCGAGGGTCGAGGCGTCGAACAGGCCAACCGAAGCCCGGGTCGTGCGGCATTCGCGCGCGACCGCGTCGTGCATGGATTCCCCGCCTCGGGGAAAATACCAGGCGCGCTTCCAAAGCCCGACGTCCTCGAACGCAGCGCCGCGGTCCGCCGCCCAGTCGTGGATTGGAGTGCGTCGGATGGGATCGAACAGATCGCCGCGCGCAGGTCCGGCGAAGGCGCCGAAAGTCACCGGCGTATAGGGCGGGCGGAACGTCGTCAGCCCCACCTCGGGGATCATCTTCTGCTGCGCGGCGGCGGCGACGGCGAGGGCGTTCATGTTGGAAAGCTTGCCCTGATCGGTCGCCATGCCGGTCGTGGTGTAGCGCTTGACGTGCTCGATCGAGCGCATGCCCTCCTTCACCGCAAGCTCCACGTCCTTGACGCAGACGTCGTTCTGATAGTCGACGAACGCCTTGACGCGGCGGTCGCCGAGGACATGCAGCGGCGCGCCCAGCGTTCCGCCGGTGGCGGATGGCGCCGCCTCGACGAACAGGATCGGCGCCTCGGGAGCAGGGAAGCCCGCCGCCGCGGCGGCGTCGCCTCCCGCCGCGTAACCCTCCGCAAGGGCTTCGGCGAGGCCAAAGGTCGCGTTGCATGCGCCCGCCGACCGCTCGCGCTGGATGGACTTTGCGGGCCGAAAGACTTGCAGCGCCTCGTCGAATGCAAGCTTGCCGCGCGATTGCGAGAAGAGATGGACCGAAGGCGTCCAGCCGCCCGACATCAGGAGCGCATCGCAGGGAAACGTCCGCATTCCGAAGGGATGCGCTGCGAGGCGCACGGCGGTCACGCTTCGTCGGCCTTGCACCTCGTGAATTGAGGTCTTGGTCGCGGTCCGGAGGCCGGCCGCGCGCGCCGCTTCCGGCAACGGTCCCGGGGCGTCGTCGCGCAGATCGGCGATCAAGTCGACCTGCACGCCCGCGTCTTTCAGCTCGAGCGCGGCGCGATAGGCTTCGTCATTCGCTGTGACGACCACGACGCGCTCGCCCGCCTTGACGCCGTATTGGTTCAAATAGCGTCGCGCGGCGTCGGCGAGCATGATCCCCGGCCGATCGTTGTCGGCGAATACGAGCGGGCGCTCTATCGCCCCGGCGGCGAGCACGATCTCGCGCGCCCGCATCTGCCAGAGCCGTTCGCGGGGCAGGTCGGGCCTGTCGGTAAGCTCGGGTTCAGCGAGGCGTTCGACGAGCCCGATGAAATTCTGCGCGTAATAGCCAAATGCCTGCGTCCGCGGCATGAGCCGCACATTCGGCGCTTCGCGGAGCGCGGCGAGCGTGTCGGCGAGCCACGCGCGCGCGCGCTTGCCGCAGATGCGCGCGCGCATCTCGCCGATTAGCGAGCCGCCCAGCGCAGGATTCTCGTCGCAGACGACGACGTTCGCCCCGCTCGCGCTCGCAGCGAGCGCCGCCCCGAGGCCCGCGGGACCGCCGCCGACGACCAGCACGTCGCAGTGGTCGAAATAGCGAGCGTAATGGTCGGGGTCCGGCTCTGTCGGCGCGGTCCCGAGGCCCGCGGCGAGGCGGACGATTGGCTCGTAGAGGTTCTTCCAGGCCCAGTTCTTTCCGAACAGATCGGGGCCCATGAAGGTCTTGTAGTAGAACCCTGCGCCGTAGAGCGGCGAGAAGGCGTCGTTGATCGCGCCGACGTCGAACGCGAGCGACGGCCAGCGGTTCTGGCTCGTCGCGACGAGACCATCATAAAGCTCGACCTGGGTTGCGCGCAGGTTTGGAGTAAAGCGGCCGGGACCGCGAGACACGCCGACAAGCGCGTTCGGCTCCTCCGGCCCAGCAGAGAGGATCCCGCGCGGGCGGTGATATTTGTACGAGCGGCCGACCAGACGCACGCCGTTGGCGAGCAAAGCAGAGGCGAGCGTATCGCCCTCGTAACCGCCGTAAGCGACCCCGTCGAACGTGAAGGAAAGGGGGCGCGCGCGGTCGAGCGACGCGCCGCCCGCGAGGCGGAACGCCTGGGTCATCGGGCGGGCCTCGGTTCGCCCGCTTCGTAGACCGCCAGAATCCTGTCGCTCACGGTGTCGCGAAGGCAATTGAAGAAGCGCCCGCAGCCCGAGACGTGCCGCCAGCGCTCGGTGAGCACGCCCTTGAGATTGGAGCGGAAGTAAAGGAACTCGGCCCAATCGGCGTCATTGACGACGCCGGGGTTGGCGGGTCGCACGACATGCGCTTCGCCGCCGTAGCGGAATTCGAGCTCCGGCCTTTCCGTGCGGCAATAGGGACAGGGGATCAGCAGCATGAAGGCCTCAATGGGCGACCGCCGCGGCGGCAGCCTCGTCGATGAGCCGCCCGGTCCGGAAGCGGTCGAGCGCGAACGGCGCAGCCAGCGGATGCGGCTCTCCGCGCGCCAACGTGTGGGCAAACACGTGGCCCGAGCCCGGGGTCGCCTTGAAGCCGCCGGTGCCCCAGCCGCAATTCACGAAGAGTCCGGGAACCGGCGTGAGGCCGAGGATCGGCGAGCGGTCGGGCGTGACGTCGACGATGCCGCCCCAGTTGCGCAGCATGCGCAGCCGCCGCACCGCAGGGAAGAGCTCGCAGATCGCCTCGAGCGTATGATTGGCGATGTGCAGGCCGCCGGTCTGGGAATAGGAGATGTAGGAATCCGTCCCGGCGCCGATCACCATCTCGCCCTTGTCCGACTGCGACATGTAGGCGTGGATGGTGTTCGACATAACGACGCACGGCATCATCGGCTTGACCGGCTCCGAGACGAGCGCCTGCAGCGGATTGCTTTCCAGCGGCATGCGTACGCCCGCCATCGCCATGACGACGGAAGTGTGGCCCGCGGCGACGACGCCGATCTTTTTGGCCGCGATTTTTCCACGCGTCGTCTCGACGCCGGAGACCGCCCCGGAAGCATCACGGCGGATCGCGGTCACCTCGCAGTTTTCGATGATGTCGACCCCGCGCGCCGTGGCTCCGCGCGCATAGCCCCAGGCGACCGCGTCGTGGCGCGCCGTCCCGCCGCGCCGTTGCAATGCGGCGCCGACGATCGGATAGCGGATGTCGCGCGCAATGTTGAGGATCGGGCAGAAGGCCTTGGCCTCGTCAGGCGTCAGCCATTCGTTGTCGACCCCGGCAAGCCGATTCGCGTGAACATGGCGCTTGCCGACTTGAACGTCATGGGTGTTATGCGCCAGCATCATCACGCCGCGCGCCGAATACATCAAATTGTAATTGAGCTCGTGCGAGAGGCCCTCCCACAGCTTCAGCGCGTGCTCGTAGAGCGCGGCCGACTCCTCCCATAGATAGTTCGAACGCAGGATGGTCGTGTTGCGACCCGTGTTGCCTCCGCCCAGCCAGCCCTTTTCGAGCACGGCGACGTTGGCCAGCCCGTGCTCCTTGGCGAGGTAATAGGCGGTCGCCAGTCCGTGCCCGCCAGCCCCGACGATGACCGCATCATAGGCGCGCTTCGGTTCAGGACTCGGCCACTGCTCCGGCCAGCCATCATTGCCCGACAGGGCCTGTCGGGCCACATTGAGAAAGGAAAACCGCACCGGATCTGAATGTCCCTCGAGGGTCTCGCGGGGATGATTGCGCGATTCCAAGCGCAAAATCGAGAACAATTTCGCGGCGCTCGGGGAATTTTTCCCGATGTGACGCGGCCCGCGTCCCAATCTTACGCTTTAGCGGCGATCAGCACCAAAGAGTTGGCGACGGCTCGCGCGGCGCCTGTTACATTGGCTTTGCAAAAGGCGACAAGGCGCTTTTGCTGAAACGAGCCTTTAGGAGCGCACCCATGAGCTGGACTACGCCAGTTGTCGTCGAAATCTGCGCTGGCCTCGAAGTGACGGCCTATCTCACCGCCGAAATGTAACCATCCGCGGCTTCGCCGGACGATAAAGGAACGCGGCTTCGCGCCGGGCGCGAAGCGGTCCCTCTATGGCCGGCGTCATTAAAAGGCCGTGGAGCAGCGTGAAGCCGCAGACTGCGTGGCGCCGGTCCGAACGGGATCGGCGCCGCTCTCGTTTGTCGAAGCGACGACGCCCCGGCAAACGCCGGTGGCCACGGCGCTCATTTCGTACAGTCGGTGAGATCCTTGTCCTCGATGGCGAACGGCTTGCCGGTTTCGATCCGCACATTTTTCGCCAGACATGTCCGCCCGTCGGCGAGCTTGAGCTGCGCGTCATACAAACCGGCCGCGACGCCGGTCACCTTGACGCGCTCGTCGTGGTCCACCGCCCCATCGGGGTCGTTCAGGCACTGGTTCGGACCGAAGGCTTTCGTGCCGGCGGGCGCGAGTTCGAGCGACCGAACCGTGGACGAGGTCAAGTTCCAAAACCGTGTGTCCTTGGCTAACGCCGGATGGGCGAGAACGATTGCGGACAAAGCCAGCGGCGTTCTCCGTCTCATGGTTGCTCCCAGTAGCCTGCGGGTCCGCGCGAACAATTCCAATCATGGGGTTGCCCGCAGTCGAACGCAACATCTGCTGGCGGCGACGGCGCTCGGGATTGCGGCGCTCGCCGCATCGCCGGCCGCGGCGACTGCGGATCCGCTCGAGGTCAAGGTCGGCGTCATCCACACGGAGCATTCGCGCGAGACGATCTCGATCCTCGACATCCCGGCCGCTGAAGACTTCGTCGCCGGCGCCAAGCTCGCCATGGCCGACAACAACACCACCGGAAGGTTCATCGATCAATCCTTCTCGATCGAGGACGTCAAGCTTGCGCCGGACGACGACGCGGTCGGCGCGGCAAGGAAGCTGATCGATTCGGGCGTCCGTTTCCTGATCGTCGACCTGCCGGCCGACAAACTTCTGCAGGTCGCCGACGCTGCGCGCGGCGCGGATGCGCTGGTGTTCAACGCCGGCGCGCCGGACGAACGTCTGCGCGAGGAGGATTGCCGCGCCAACGTCATTCACACCGCGCCTTCGCGTGCGATGCTGGCGGACGGCCTCGCCGAGTATCTCATCTGGAAGCAGTGGAGAAGGTGGTTCCTCGTCGTCGGTTCGCATCCCGAGGATATTGCGCTCGGCGCGGCCTACGAGCGCGCCGCCAAGAAGTTCGGCAGCAAGATCGTCGAGAAACGGACGTTCGAAGACACGGGCGGGGGCCGGCGCTCCGATTCGGGCGTCGTGCAAACCCAGCGCCAGATGCCGGTCTTCACCCAGAAGGCGCCCGATTACGACGTTCTGATCGCGGCGGACGAGAACGACGTCTTCGGCGGCTATCTGCCGTACCGGACCTGGGACCCGCGTCCGGTCGCGGGCTCCGGCGGCTTGCGGCCGACAAGCTGGGACCCCTCGCACGAACTGTGGGGCGCGCAGCAGTTGCAGAACCGCTTCGAGCGCATGTTTCACCGCGGCATGACGGCGCGCGACAACCAGGCCTGGCTCGCCATGCGGATGATCGGCGACGCGGTCAACCGCACGAAATCCGCCGATCCGAAAGCGGCGCTCAATCTGATGCTCTCGCCCGGCTTCGACGTCGCCGGCTTCAAGGGTGTGAAGCTGACGCTTCGGCCGTGGAACCTGCAACTTCGCCAGCCGATCCTTCTGACCGACGGGCGGGGGACGGTCTCCGTTTCGCCGCAGGAAGGTTTTTTGCATCAGGTGTCGGAGCTCGATACGCTCGGCCTCGACCAACCGGAGACGAAATGCAAGCTCAAGTGAGCCTCGCCGGGGAGGACCGCTCCATCTCGTCGCTGAAGGCCCCGAAATCGAAGCCTGTTTGGTCCCGTCCCCGAGACGCGGCGACCACCCGGCAATGAACTTCGGCGGCTCCGTCCCTGTTGCAGCCACGCTTCCGGCGGCGCTCGTGGTCGAGCGCGTCTCGCACGCCTATGGCGCGCGCAAGGCGCTCGACGACGTGAGCTTTGCCGTCGAGCCCGCGACCTTCGCCGTGCTGCTTGGTCTCAACGGCGCCGGCAAGAGCACCCTCTTCTCGATCGTCACCCACCTTTACGCCAGCAAGGCGGGCGCGGTCCGCATCTTCGGCTATGACGTCGCACGCCAGAGCGGCGCTGCGCTCGCCGAACTCGGCGTCGTTTTCCAGAGCCGCACGCTCGATCTCGATCTCACCGTCGAGCAGAACATGCTCTATCAGGCGGCGCTGCACGGAATTGGCCGGCGGGAAGCGCTCGCCCGCTCGCGCGAGCTCGTCGCCCGCGTCGGCCTCGCCGACCGGCGTCACGACCGTGTGCGCCACCTCTCCGGGGGCCAGATGCGACGGGTCGAGATCGCCCGCGCCCTCCTGCACCGGCCCCGTCTCGTGCTGCTCGACGAGCCGACGGCGGGCCTCGACATCAAGGCGCGGGCCGACATTCTCGCGCTGGTGCGCGGCCTCGTCGCCGAGGACCGCATCGGCGTTCTGTGGACGACCCACCTCGTCGACGAGGTGCGCCCGGAGGACAGCGTGGTCCTGCTGCACAAGGGCCGGGTGCTCGCTTCCGACAGCGCGCGCGCGGTGATGGAGGCGGCCGGGGCGGCGTCCATCGGGGCTGCGTTCACGAAACTGACCGGCGGCGCCGGCGAGGAGGAGGCGTGAGCGCGATCGAACTGCCCATGCGGCGGCCCTTCGGCCTCGGCGCCTATCTCGTCTGCCTCGAGGGAATCGTCTGGCGCGAGAGCCTGCGCTTTCTTCATCAGCGCGAACGGTTCGTCTCCGCCCTGGTGAGGCCGCTCGTCTGGCTCTTCATCTTCGCCGCGGGCTTCCGTCAGACGCTCGGCGTCTCGATCATCCCGCCTTACGAAACCTACGTTCTCTATGACGTCTACATCACGCCCGGCCTCATTGCGATGATCCAGCTCTTCAACGGCATGCAGTCGTCGCTTTCGATGGTCTACGATCGCGAGATGGGCTCGATGCGCATGCTGCTGGTGAGCCCCGCGCCGCGCTGGTTCCTCTTGACCTCGAAGCTCCTGGCCGGAGTTGCGGTCTCGGTCCTCCAGGTCTACGCCTATCTGGTCATCGCCTACTTCTGGGAGATCGAGCCCCCGAGCCTGTGGGGCTATGTGACGATCCTGCCTGCGCTTGTCCTGTCGGGCCTGATGCTGGGGGCGCTCGGCATGGTGCTGTCCTCGCTCATCAAGCAGCTGGAAAACTTCGCCGGGGTGATGAATTTCGTCATCTTCCCGATGTTCTTCGCCTCCTCCGCCCTCTATCCGCTGTGGCGGGTGCAGGAGGGAAGCCCCTGGCTTGCGACCGTCTGCGCGTTCAATCCATTCACCTACGCGGTCGAACTCATCCGCTTCGCCTTCTGGGGCAAGGTCGACCCGGTCTCGGTCGCGGTGGTCCTGGGGTGCACGATCGTCTTTCTCGCCGCGGCGGTCGTCGCCTACGACCCGGCGCGCGGCATGCTGATGCGGCGCGGGGGATGAGGGGGAAGCATGCGATGAGGATCCGGGCGCTCGCCGCCGCCACGATTTTTCTTGGCCTTTCCGGCGCCGCCGACGCCGCCGATGCGATCCGCGTCGCGGTGCAGAAGAACGGCACCGTCGCCTGGGAGATCGCGGCGATGAAGGCTCTCGGCCTCGACAAGGCGGCGAACCTCGACGTCGAGACGACGGAGCTGGCTTCGACGGAGGCCGGCAAGATCGCGCTGCAGGGCGGCGAGGCCGACATCATCGTCTCCGACTGGATGTGGGTGGCGCGCGAGCGCTCGCTTGGCGACAAACTCCTGTTCACGCCTTATTCGAACGCGCTCGGCGCCGTGATGGCGGCAAAGAATTCGCCCGTTTATTCGCTCGCCGATCTCGCCGGCCGCTCGATCGGCGTCGCTGGCGGGCCGCTCGACAAGAGCTGGCTCCTGGCGCAGGCGGCGGATCGGAAGGAAGGCCGCGATCTGGCGCAGAGCGCGCGTCCGGCCTATGGCGCGCCGCCGCTGATCGCTGAAAAGCTCGCCGAGGGCGAACTCGACGCGGCGCTCGAATTCTGGAATTTCTGCGTCGACCTCGAGAACCGCGGCTTCCGCCGGGCGATCGAAATGGCCGACATCGAGAAGGACCTGGGCGCCAGGGGGCCGGTGGCGATGACCGGCTACGTCTTCACCGAAGAGTTCGCCAAGAACCACGGCGATGCCCTTCGGCGCTACCTGGACGCCGTCGCCAAGGCGCGCGCGGCGCTGGCGAAGGATCCTTCCGCATGGGCCCCGATCAAGAGCCGGCTGCACCTCGCCGACGACGCCGCGCTCGAGACCTACCGCAAGCGCTATCTCGAAGGCGTTCCGAAGCGCTCCGTCGCCGAGGAGGCGGAGGACGCCAAGGCGCTCTATCGGGCGATCATCGCAAGCGGCGGCAAGGATCTCGTCGGCGACGCGCCGGAGCTCGACGTTTCGCTGTTCTTCGATCCCAGCGCGGCGAAGTGAGCCGCCTTGGCCGCGCGGCTCCTGTCTCTCGTCGCGCTGATCGCGCTCTGGGGCGCAGCGGCGCATTTCAGCGATCCCAGGCATCTGCCGGGGCCCGCCGCCGTCTTTGCCGTAATGCGAAGGGCGGCGGCGTCGGGCGAGCTGTTCACGGCGATGGCGGTCACGATGGCGCGCGTTGCGGCGGCCTTCGCGCTGGCGATGGCGCTGGGCTCGGCGCTCGGCTACCTCATGGGCCGCCGCGCGCTCGTCGACCGGCTCGCCGATCCGTGGATCGTCGTGCTGCTCAATCTGCCGGCTCTCGTCATCATCGTTCTCCTTTACATCTGGGTCGGGCTCAACGAGGCGGCCGCGATCGCCGCGGTCGCGCTCAACAAGCTGCCGAATGCGACGGTGACGATCCGCGAGGGCGTGCGCACGCTCGATCCAGGCCTTGACGAGATGGCGCGCGCATTCGCCTTCTCGCCGCTCAAGCGGCTGCGCCACGTGGTGCTGCCGCAGCTTGCGCCCTATTTCGCCGCAGCGACCCGCTCGGGTCTGTCGCTCGTATGGAAGATCGTGCTGGTGGTCGAGCTGCTTGGCCGGCCGAACGGCGTCGGCTTCGAGATCAACATGGCCTTTCAGCTGTTCGACGTCGCCCTCCTGCTCGCCTACGCCTTGCCGTTCACCGCGGCGATGCTGATGATCGAAGCCTTCGTGGTGCAACCCTTTGAACGTCATGTCTCGCGCTGGCGGCCTCGGCTTGCTTGACGTTCGTGTGGCGCGCAAGCGCCTCGTGAACGCCTCCGGTCAGACGGTCGAAATCCTCTCCGACTTCACCTTCCGCCTCGAGGCCGGGCGGATCGGCGCGTTGATCGGCCCGTCCGGCTGCGGCAAGTCGAGCCTCTTGCGGATTCTCGCCGGCCTCGACCGACAGTTCGAGGGCAGGGTCATGCGCCCGCCGGGGCCGCTGTCGATGGCGTTCCAGGAGCCGCGCCTGCTGCCGTGGCGCACGGTCGAGGAGAACATTCGCCTGGCCGCGCCGCAGATCGGCGAGGGCGAGCTGAAGGCGCTCATGAACGCGCTCGGAATTGCCGCTCACCGGAAGCACTTCCCCGGCGAACTGTCGCTTGGACTGGCGCGACGCGTGGCGCTCGCGCGCGCCTACGCGGTCAAGCCCGCGCTCCTCTTGCTCGACGAACCGTTCGTCTCGCTCGACGCGCCGCTTGCTCTGGCGCTGCAGAACCAGCTCGCGGCGCTGGTTGCGGACCGCCCCGTCACTGCCGTTCTGGTGACCCATGACGTCGGCGAAGCGATCCGCCTCGCCGACCGCATCTTCGTGCTGTCGCCCCGACCCGCGCGGGTGATCGGCGAGGTCAAGGTCGAGGTCCCGCGCGCGGCGATGAGCGCGGCCGAGGCGCGCTCGCTCGCAGCGCGCGTCGAGGCGATGCGCATTCCCGCCTAGAGAATCGCGGCCTTTGTCATCTTCCGCGGGAGGCGACCGTCGGGTGTCTACGAGCTTTGGCTCGCGAAGCCAGAGCAGTTGCTTTTGACGCTCGACCGAAACAATTGCGTATTCTTCCAATAGTTAATCATTCGCCATGATTTAGCTAAACCTTCGTTTCAACCACAGTGGTTGTCAAGCAACTTGAAGTGTAAATGCATGTTGCACTGCATATAAGCCGATGTGACAGAACTTTGACAATATGGGCGGGTCGACGAATTCCGGCGATCTCCGCCGCAAGAACTTCCCCGTAGTCGAAGCAATGCCACGCTGGGGACAAATTTATTCGTCAGAAGAGCGGCGACCGACTTCCGCGAGAGGAACTTATGATCATACGCGAGATCGTCGCCACCTGCTCCAACCCTCACGTCGCCCGCGCAGCCGTCGCATCGATCGGCGGCGATTTCGCGCGCGACGCGGCTGCGCGCCACCTGTCGAGCGGCATGCTTGCCTCACGGCTGGTGCGCGACTTCGCCCGCCGGGCCGGCGACGGCGATTGGGAGGGGTTGGGCAAGGCGATCCGGGACGCGGATACGCCCATCCTCGACGGGCTGCGGCACATTCTCCAGCGCGGCCTTGAGTTCGGCAAGGAGGACCATTCTCCGTCCTCGTTGGAGCAGCCCGACCGCGCGTGGGCGGGCTGCTGGACGACGCGCAGCCCATCCGCATTTCGCGGCGAGGCAGGGGTGAGCTGCACCTGAGCGGAGCTTGTCAATGCGCCGAGGTCGGCGCATTCTCTGCCGATGTATCTCGGGCTCGATTGCGGCACGTCCGGGCTTAAGGCCCTGCTGATCGACGAGAGCGACGCGCCGGTCGCGAGCGCGTCGCGGACGTATTCGCCCGATCGCCCGAAGCGCGGCTGGTCGGAGCAGGATCCGGACGTTTGGCGCGCCGCGATGGCCGGCGCGATGGCCGACCTTCGCGCAGCGGCCCCGAAGGCGTTCGGCGCTGTGAAGGCTGTCGGCTTTTCCGGCCAGATGCACGGCGCCGTGGCGCTCGACCGGTCCGACAAACCGGTCCGCCCGGCGATCCTGCACAATGACGGCAGGGCGCATGCTGAAGCCGGCGAACTCGCCCGTGATTATCCGCAGCTTGCCGGCGTCGTCGGGGTGAAGCCGATGCCGGGGTTCACCGGGCCGAAGCTCCTGTGGCTCAGCCGACACGAACCCGAGCGGCGCCGCCAAATCGATTGCGTGCTGGCGCCGAAGGACTACTTGCGCCTTGCACTTTGCGGCGAGCGCGGGACCGACATGAGTGACGCCGCCGGAACCTGGATGCTCGACGAGGCCCCCCGGGCCTGGTCAGCCGAAGCGATCGCAGCCTGCAGCGCGGAGCCCGCCTGGGCGCCGCCGCTGTTCGAGGGCTCCTCCCCGGTTGGCAAGGTAAGCCCTGCGGCCGCCGAAGAGTTCGGGCTGCCGCGCGACTTGGTGATCGCCGCCGGCGGCGGCGACGCGGCCGTGGGCGCGGTCGGTCTCGGAGCCATCGCGCCAGGCCAAGCCTTCATCTCCCTCGGCACGGCGACGCAGCTCATCGTCGCGACGGATCGCTATATCAGCGCGCCGGACAAGCTGGTGCACAGCTTCGCCCACGCGTTGCCCGGCCGCTGGTACGCGATGGCCGCGATGCTGAACGGGGCCGGAGCGCTCGCCTTCGCCGGACGTCTTCTCGGCGAATTGCCCGCCTCCCTCGAGCGCGCGGCGGCGGACGGCTACCGCGGGCCCGGCGGTCTGGTGTTCCTTCCCTACCTCTCCGGCGAGCGCACTCCGCTCAACGATCCTTACGCCCGAGCCGTATTGTTCGGCATGAGCGAGGCGACGACCCGCGCGGACGTCGCACGCGCAGTGATGGAGGGTGTCGCGCTGACGCTCGCCGACGCGCGCGATTGTCTCCAAGCGGCCGCGGCGGCGATCGAGCGTGTCGGCCTCGTCGGCGGCGGCGCCAAGAGCGCTCTCTGGACACGCATGATCGCCGCCGCGACCGGCTTCGCCGTCGCACGCATGCACGGCGGCGAGGCCGGCCCCGCCCTCGGCGCCGCGCGGCTTGCGCGCATAGCGGCGACAGGAGAGCTGGCCGAAGCGGTCTGCAAACCGCGGGAGATCGCTGACGTGACGAAGCCGGAGCCAGAGCTCGCGGCGGCCTTCGCGAAGCAACGGGAACGCTTCGCTGCGCTTTACGCAGCGGTGAGGCCGGAGTTCCGGAGGTAGCGCTCGGATCTGCGGCTCTCCTCAAAGCCTGCGCAACCCTCGTTCGACCCGCGCAATGAAGGCGCGGCGCGTCTGTTCTGTCGAGTGATCGACGTTGTAGAGCGCGTAATACTCGGTCTTGGCCTTGCCCTTCGTGAACCAGGGCAGGAAGCGCGTCACCGTCTTGCGCGGCGCGTCGCCCATCCAGAACGCCGCCGACCACGGCTGGCCGTAGGTGACGACGCCGACGATCTTTCGGAGTTTGTCAAGCGACGGCTTGGGGCGTGCCGGGTTGGACGTGAAGGCGACGCCCGGGATGAGGAGCCGATCAAAGAAACCCTTGAGCATTGCGGGCGACCCGAAACACCAGGTCGGATACTGTATGAGCAGCCCTTCTGCGCCCTTGATTCGCTCAACGTAGTCCTCGAGACCCGCTTGATTGCGCGGCGATTTGAAATAGTGCCGGCGCTCGTCCGCAGTCAGGACCGGTTGAAACGACTCCGCGTAGAGATCGAGCAGATCGACGGTGTGCCGGCCTCCCTTCAGCGCGTTCAGGGCCGCCGCGCGAATCGCGGCGTGGAAGCTGTCGGCAAGTGGATGGCAATAGAGATAAAGAACCCGCACCGGCGTCCCTTCCCAGGATCCCTCTGCGAACACGGCCGCGCCTGCGAACCGCGGCCGAGCCCATTCGTTCCCTCCCCTGCCCGCGCCGTCGCTTGCGCAATGAATTGCGATCCTTCCGCTTTAGCGCCAGTTTAGCGGCGACCCCCAATCTTTTCAGGGCCTTGCGACCCCGTTTAGCGTCGAGTGCAATCAAGCCCCTCAGCGACGCCGCCCGCAGCCTCGGCTTGCCCACGCCGCAGTATTAACGTTTCTTAATAGTAAATATTTCTCCAAGGGTATGCGCTGGGGCGCTGGCCCCAAATGTGCGAGCGAGGCGCGCTCGTTTTATTCCGCGGCGGCTCGCTTCGGCAGAACCCAGCCCGGGCGGACGAAATGGCAGGTGTAGCCATTTGGGTAGCGCTCGAGATAATCCTGATGCTCGGGCTCGGCCTCCCAGAACGGGCCGGCCGGCGCGACCTCCGTCGTAGCCTTGCCCGGCCACAGGCCGGAAGCGTCGACGTCGGCGATGGTGTCGAGCGCGACGCGCTTCTGCTCGTCGTTCGTGTAAAAGACCGCCGAACGATAGCTGCGGCCGACGTCGTTGCCCTGGCGATTGCGGGTCGACGGGTCGTGGATCTGGAAGAAGAATTCCAGGAGCTTGCGGTAGCTGATTTTCGCCGGGTCGAAGACGATCTCGATCGCCTCGGCGTGATCGCCGTGGTTGCGATAGGTCGCGTTGGGGACGTCGCCACCGGTGTAGCCGACCCGCGTCGAGATGACGCCGGGAGTGCGGCGGATCAAATCCTGCATGCCCCAGAAGCACCCGCCCGCCAGCACCGCGCGCTCAGTGGAATTTGGCATGGAACGGCTCCTTCTGTTGCAGCCCGGGCAGGACAGGGTTTATTCGCTGCGATTTGGCGCTCGTTACGGGGTGTTTCAAGACGTCCGCCCGTGAGAGGAACGACAACGGACTCCACCAGGGCTATGGGATCAAAAGTTCCGTCCGGAATTTCGGCGCGAGGCCCTTTGCCTTTTTTTCCGCTCCTCCCTCTGCGCCTGCTGGGCGGCGGGGACGCCCGGTTTGGAACTCGGTCGCCTACGAGCAGAAAGAATTCCTCCAGGCCCGCCGGCGCGCCCATGCAGAGCAGGTGCGCCGGAGCGTCGGACGCATTGGAAATGCGTGCGGTGCGTTGGCGGGGATATTCACGGTCGATCCCGCGCCGATTTTCATGGCCTTGCCTCGAAAGGTGAATTCAAGCTCGCCCTCGAGAAGCGTGAACATCTCCTCGAAATCATGTCGATGGGGAGGAGGGCCGCCGCCGGGAGGCACGACCATGTCGATCAGGCAGTAGCGTCCCGCGGTCTGCTCGCCGGAGACAAGGATCGTGTACACGTCACCCGCCACCGCGACATGCGGCGCGGCAGCGCTGTCCGTATCGGCGATCGTCAATTGACGGTCCAGGTCGTCGTCCGGAATTGCGGCCCTGGCGGGATCGGCCATGTCTCATCTCCTCTGCTGAACAAGCTATCGCAAGACCGCGCGCCGATTTCAGATGATCATCTTGACCGAAAACAAGACCAGGGCCGCGATCCAGAGCGTTTCCGCGACCGTCAGCCGGACCGGCCGCCAGCCGACGGCAAACAGGGCCTTGAACGAGGTCTTCATGCCCAGCGCCGCGATCGCCGCGACCAGACACCAACGCGACACATCGTTGGCCAGACTGATGAGGACTTGCGGCAGCGCGCCAAAACTGTTGGCGATGACGAGCGCCGCGAAGCCGATGAGAAACAATGGCAGCGTCGGCCGCGCGCTCTCGCCATCGCCGCCGTTGCGCGCAAACAGATAGGAAATCGCGACCACCGCCGGCAGCAGCATCGCGACCCGCAACAGCTTGACATAAGTGGCGATGTCGCCGGTTTCGTTCGAGATCGTGTATCCGGCGCCGACGACTTGCGCCACATCATGGATCGTGCCGCCGATGAAGATTCCCGCCTGCTTGTGGTCGAGACCGATCGACGTCGCAAACACGGGATAAAGGATCATCGCCAGAGTCGACAAAGCGGTGACGCTGACCACGGTGAGGATCGTGTCGCGCTCTCTGGATGGGTCGCGCGGCAACACGGATGCGATCGCCAGCGCCGCCGAGGCCCCGCAGATCGCCACGGCCCCGCCCGAAAGCACGCCGAACATCGGGGACAAGCCGAGCCGGCGCGCCAGCAACAGCCCGAAGACGATGGTCGTCGCCACGCCGACAATCACGGTCGCCACCGGCCATATCCCGAGCGAAGCGATCTGGCTGAGCGTGATGCCCACGCCGAGCAGGCCCACCCCGAGGCGCAGCACCGAACGCGACGAAAATTCGATGCCGGCGACGCATCGGCCTTCCTCGTGCAGGAAGTGGAACGCCATGCCGAACAACAGCGCAAACAGCATGACCGGCGCCGTGTAATGCTGCGCGAGCCAGGTCGACGCCAAGGCGATGGTGCCCGCGACCAGCACGCCGGGATAAACCGCATGGATCAGCTTCGCCTGCGGCCAGGAGGCGAAACGCTCCGGCGGCCCGTTCGCATCGATGGCGATCAGGCCTTCCATGCTGTCGTAGGACTCTTTTCGTTGTCGGTGATGACGACGCAGCCGTTGGCCTCCGCGACGGCGGCGATGATCATGTCGAGGGCGCTCCTTGGCCGACCTTCCGCCTTCCCCCCGCCATCAGCCGCGCCCAAACCAAGCCGGCCGCTTCATCGAAGGGCAGGACGCGACCCGCGAACAGCGCCTGCGGTCCGTCGGGTCCGCTGAACCAAGCCTCGAGCTGATCGCGTCGTTTGCCGCGCGGCTTTTCCAAAACCCCGCGAAAAATCTCCGCGACGGTCAAGGAAGCGATAAAGAGGTCTTCGTCTTTCTGCTCCGACATCCACGCCAGCAACCGCTCGGAGGGGGTCGCCTTTGTGACGTTGCTGATGATGTTGGTGTCGATGAGATAGCGCATCAGATCTCGACGTTCCGTCCGTCTTCGCGAGGTCGGGTCAGATCGAGGTCGGCGCCGACCAAGGGAGAGCGGCGCAGCGCTGCGAGAACGCCGCCCTTCCTGGGCGGTTCCCCAGAAAGGGTGCGGGTTACGGCCGCGCGCAGCCGGGTCGCTTCCGGCCCGCCCTCGGCCAGGCGACGCGCGAGCGTGCGGATCAAGTCGCGGTCCGAGTCGCGGCCGAGGACTTCGAAGCGCGCAAGGCCTCGCTCGCCGAGGCGAGCGCGGTAGTTCTGAACGGCGCGTTTCTGCGAAGCTCCCATGGCCGGCTCGGGACTTATCGCCAGTAATATATCCGGCGACGGCCGGGTCATCAGGGTCGCGAAGGAGCGGAATGGATCCACGCGCGGGCGAAAGGCGCTCGGTTGGACGCCGTACCTGTCGTACCATTCGCATCGATGATCGGGGGTGCGTGTGTTGCGCCTGGGCCGGGCCCCAGACCGGGTCGAGATCGTCGATTGGCCGATTGAGCCAGGACGTCAGGCCCGATTGCGCACGCACCCCGGGCAAAATCTCGTTGAGGAATATTTGAAGCCTCTCGGCCTGTTCGCGAGCGCGCTTGCGCAGGACATCGGCGTGCGTGGGAACCGGATCAGCGACATCATTCGCGGACGTCGGGACGTGTCGGCGGACGCGGCCATTCGCCTCGGCCGGTATTTCGACGTCGATCCGCGGTTTTGGATGAACCTGCAGGCTGCCCACGACCTGTCGCGGGCCGAGGCCGAGCATGATTATTCCGGCGTGCGCCCGCGAAGGGAAAGATCGGCGTGACGGCGGCGCCGCGCAGCGTCGGCCTCGAAGAGTGGTCTAGCGCGCTCGGCTGCCGGCGCAAAATGGAGCGTCCTTCGAAGCCGCTTCGCGGCGCATCCGGACGCAGTTTGCGATAGCCAATTGATAGGGCTGTTCGTAGAATGCGCAACCGGGCTCCCCTTGTGGCGGGGTTGCTTGCGGCCGAGCTTCCCTAGTCTGAGCGCTTTCGCGACTATGCGCTCGCGCGCGAATGGAGAGATTTCTGCGATGCCCCGATCCTGTTCTGTTTAATCGCAAGCCGGACGACCCGATCTCCAGGCGCGTCTGGGCCTTGCTGCGGCTTTCGACCTCCGACTCAATTGTGTCTGACGTCTCGATACGGGCTCACGCCAGCAGGTCCGTAAGAATATCCTTCAATTCAATCCAATTCTTGTGTTGTTTGTACCTCAATTCCTTCATAATGGCTTTCTTGAATCTTGACTTCGGTACGCTTAGCTTGAAATTGGTGTATATATCATCGAACAGTTTCTTCCCATTGCAATGCGATGGCCATTCGCTTTCCCACTGCGCCAGAGTTACTTCCTTATGGATTGGAATTCATCGAGGAATTCTGAAACCCAAACTTCCTCATGTTTACTTTTAATCGGCAGAAACGCATCTTCCATCCTTTTGTACGCTGCATGAGCCCCACCTACGATATCAGTGAAGTCGAACTTGCTGATGTCAAGAAGTTGGCGGTTTATTCCCATGCGGCTAAAAACGTTCGAGAACGCAAGCTGATCAACCTGAGACAGCGCAAGGCTCTTTATACGCCCTTCGGCCGCGGACGGGTTAGTAATCGGGACTCCGTTGTCCCCGCTTCTGCCGCTTCTGAGTTGCTCGACTATTGTGTCTAAGTCTATGAGGTAATTCTCCAGGCAGTAGCGCCCGAGCTGGCGAACGATCGTGAATTCTGATGACTTCAATTTTGTTGGACGATTGTCTCGGTCAAGCAAGAAATAGCGCTTCGCGCTGCTTTTGCCGACATTTTCGCCAGCTTGGAGCTTTTCGATGCTGCTTTCGACCTCTGGACGACCTCCCAAGTCGATAAGTCTGTATCGCCGCCTCAGCCATCCCCTCATTTTTTCGAGGGCCAAAATGCAACTGGAGGTTGGCATTTTGATGCGGCGAGTCTCGTATGACAAGTCCTGAAGTGCGAGTTCGGGTCTCGCAATCGTCGAGAGAGAGGTCGCGCCACGACTAATGCGGGGCCTTAGGGCTCCCCATTCGCTGTACGTGAGGGCCGAAAAGCCCCGAAATCAGGCCGTTCTCGAAATGAGGGGATTCCTGAGTATCGCCGCAGCAACTCTGGATAACCGATATCCAAAATTACGACGTCATCGGGACCTTCAACGAAAATCAAACCTTCTTTATATATCAAATTCTCGCCCTGCGAACTGCCGAGGTGCCTCAGAGCTTCTTCCGCGGCATCCTGGTCTTGCGACCGCAGTCTTGTGCATTCTGATGGAGAAATCGATTCTCCATAACCCACAGTCGGGACTGCTGAAAGCCCCTGCTAAAATTTCGGGTGAGTGACTGCACAGGATGAACTGTAAATTTCTTCGTTTCGAATAATGTTCGACAATGAACGGAACAATATCCTTGCATACAGCGGGATTAAGGTGCTGCTCTGGTTCGTCAATTAGAACAACTCCGCCCTCTTCAAGAGTCCGAGATATAGTCAGAAAAGTTAAAAGCAATCCCTTTTCACCGCTGCTCAAGCAGTCGACTTGAAAGCGTTTTCCATTTGCATCCTCTACCAAGATTGACACTGTACCAATCGGGCTGATCCCGGCGCTAGCAAAATGTAGGTCTCTAAGAAGGCGGCCAAAAATTGGATCTAAATCGGAACGCAGATCGCTGGCGCCGGCCGGAGTCGCGACCAGGGTGTTGAATATTGTGTTTTTTAAGCGCTGATATTTGAGCTGTGGCTGAGAGTTGTGTGATTCAAGCTGTAGAGAGGCGTCGGCCGCACCGAATTGGATTGCCGTCTCGCCGACCGGCATAGCTCTATCGGCCGGAAAATAGCTGAAAACGGTTCGGGACGGAGGTAGACCCTGATCCAACTGTGAAACAAATAATTGCGAATAGACGTCACCTGCTGCTATTGGTGGCTGGCTCGCTGAAATCGTTAGCGAGAGCTTGCACATATTGTTCAACTCAAGCCGCTGTAGAGCAGTGCTTACCTCCGTTGTTACTTGCTTTGATCTCTCCTTCCCCTCCTCGGAGACCAAGTATCCTATGAAATTAGTAGGACTTGAAAATTGCTGCCCCACCCTGGCTTGAATGATCGAGTTGACTATAGTCTGTTGCTGCACTCTCAGCCGCTGTACTTCCTGCGCATCTAAGTGAACGTCGACCTCAATCTTTACTGGCCGAGTCACATCTCTACATAACGCATTCAATTGAAGTTGGTTTGGGACATGAGGGACTAAAGCCCCTAGCGAAGAGAGAACTTAGACTCGCCTCTCCCTGAGTACGAGGGGACAAAACACCTTTGCACAACCTTATTGCTTCCAGCAAGGTCGTCTTTCCTACGGAATTAGGACCAACTATGGCGGTAACAGCGTTTTCAAAGGTTATCTCGATCTGGTCCAGCGCCCGAAAGTTTTCGACAGATAATCTACGGAGTCTCAATGTATTCTCCCAGAGCAATGGTGTCTTTCTCAGTTTAGGGCCAATTGAATTTCCATGCAGCGTTTGTTCGGATCACCTCCCCCTCCTCATCCTCCCGCCCCCCTTCGGCCGGGCCTCGCCGCCGCCCAGATTGTGCGGGCCCATGTCGGCGTCGGTCGGCTTGCGGGGCCGTGTCGAGGGCAGGTTGGCGGCGCGGCCGAAGGGGCGCTCGCCGGCATAGGCGCCCGCCGCGGCCTCGACGTCGGACTGCCGGGCGAGCGGATCGTCGCCGACCGCGAGCTCGACCGCCTGCAGCCGCTTGATCTCGTCGCGCAGGCGCGCCGCCTCCTCGAATTCGAGGTTGCCGGCCGCCTCCTTCATCCGCTTCTCGAGATCGGCGATGGTCGCGTGCAGGTTGTGGCCGATCGCCGCGCCGTCGGCGAGGCCGATGTCGACGGTGACGTGATCGGCCTCGTAGACCGAGCCCAGAATGTCCTGGATGCCGCGCCGGATCGAGGCCGGCGTGATGCCGTTCGCCTCGTTGAAGGCCTGCTGCTTCAAGCGGCGGCGGTTGGTCTCCTCGATCGCCCGCTGCATCGAGCCGGTGACGACGTCGGCGTAGAGGATCACCTTGCCGTCGACGTTGCGCGCCGCGCGGCCGATCGTCTGCACGAGCGAGGTCTCCGGAGCGCAAAAAGCCCTCCTTGTCGGCGTCGAGGATGGCGACCAGCGCGCATTCGGGAATGTCGAGCCCCTCGCGCAGCAGGTTGATGCCGACGAGGACGTCGAAGGCGCCGAGGCGCAGGTCGCGGATGATCTCGATGCGCTCGATCGTGTCGATGTCGGAGTGCATGTAGCGCACCCTGACGCCGTTCTCGTGCAGATATTCGGTCAGGTCCTCGGCCATGCGCTTGGTCAGCGTGGTGACCAGCGTGCGGTAGCCGCGCTTCGCCACCTCCTTGACCTCGCCCAGCAGGTCGTCGACCTGGCTGCGCGCCGGGCGGATCTCGACCGGCGGGTCGATGAGGCCGGTCGGGCGGATGACCTGCTCGACGAACACGCCGGCCGTCTGCTCGAGCTCCCAGTTTCCCGGCGTCGCCGAGACGCAGACGGTCTGCGGCCGCATGGCGTCCCATTCCTCGAAGCGCAGCGGCCGGTTGTCCATGCAGGAGGGCAGGCGGAAGCCGTATTCGGCCAGCGTCGCCTTGCGCCGGTAGTCGCCGCGATACATGCCGCCGATCTGCGGGATCGTCACGTGGCTCTCGTCGGCGAAGACGAGCGCGTTGTCGGGCAGATATTCGAACAGGGTCGGCGGCGGCTCGCCCGGCCGGCGGCCGGTCAGATAGCGCGAATAGTTCTCGATGCCGGCGCAGGAGCCGGTCGCCTCCAGCATTTCGAGGTCGAACACGGTGCGCTGCTCGAGCCGCTGCGCCTCGAGAAGCCGCCCCTGCCGGTTGAGCTGGTCGAGCCGCTCCTTCAGCTCCTGCTTGATCGCCTTGGTCGACTGCAACAGCGTCGGGCGCGGCGTGACATAGTGCGAATTGGCGTAGATCTTGACGAATTCGAGGTCCTGCGTCTTCTGCCCGGTCAGCGGATCGAATTCGGCGATCGTCTCGATCTCGTCGCCGAAGAAGCCGATCCGCCAGGCGCGGTCCTCGTAGTGGGCCGGGAAAATCTCGATCGTGTCGCCGCGCACGCGGAACAGGCCGCGCGCGAAATCGGCCTGCGAGCGCTTGTACTGCAGCGCGACCAGGTCGGTGATGAGCTGGCGCTGGTCGACCCTGTCGCCGAGCTTCAGCGAGAAGGTCATCGCGGTGTAGGTCTCGACCGAGCCGATGCCGTAGATGCAGGAGACCGAGGCGACGATGATGACGTCGTCGCGCTCCAGCACCGCGCGGGTCGCGGCGTGGCGCATGCGGTCGATCTGCTCGTTGATGTCGGATTCCTTCTCGATATAGGTGTCGGTGCGCGGGACGTAGGCCTCCGGCTGGTAATAGTCGTAGTAGGAGACGAAATACTCGACCGCGTTGTCCGGGAAAGAAGCTCCTGAACTCGCCGTAGAGCTGCGCCGCCAGCGTCTTGTTCGGCGCGAGGATGAGCGCCGGCCGCTGGGTCGCCTCGATCACCTTGGCCATGGTGAAGGTCTTGCCGGAGCCGGTGACGCCGAGCAGCACCTGATCGCGCTCGTGGGCCTGCGACGCCCTTGACCAGTTCGGCGATCGCCTGCGGCTGGTCGCCCTTGGGGCTCGTAGTCCGACACGACGCGGAAGCGCCGCCCGCCTTCCGACTTGTCGGGCCGCGGCGGCCGGTGCGGGAACCCATGGCGGCCGGCTGCGGATGTTGGGGTCGCCGAGCTCGAGCAGCGCCTTCAGCAACTCGGCGCGAGGCCGTCGCGCCGGTCGAGGCCGCGCGGATGGCTTTCCGGCGCGGGGCTCTCGAATTTCGGCTGCGGCGCTTCGCCGAAACCCTGCGGCTTGGCCTCGACCAGGGCGGGATTGAGCAGCGCGGCGAGATGCTCGTCGAGCGGCTGCAGCTCGGGCCGCGAGGCTTTTCCACGCGTCGGGCGGCCGGGTTTTTTGGGGGCGGGCATGGGCGGAATATGGAGCGAAGTCCGGGAGGCGGGGGAAGGGCGCGGGACATGGGCGAGCAGAGTCGAATGTCGTTGAGTCCGCCCCGCCAGAGGCCGTCCCGCCGTTCAAGCTTCAGGCTGTTCGTTTTCGGCCGGGCTCGAATGGCGTCGCGCCGTCACTCCACCGCGCTGCCCTCCATCCGCCCTCGCGCCGCAAGATAGAGCCCGCCGCCGATGATCACCGCGTTGCCGACGATGATCGGCGGGGTCGGCGCGTCGCGCCAGACGGCAAAGCCCATCAGCGCAGCCCACAGGATGGCGGATTATTGCAGCGGGGCGAGCACGGCGGCGCGCGCGAGCGCCAGAGCGCGGGTGATGAGGACGAAGCAGAACATCGAGACGATGCCGACCAAGGCCATCAGGCCGAGGTCGAACGCGCCGGGGGTCGTCCAGGCGAAGGGTATCGTCGCGGCGCCGACGAGCGCCGCCGCCGGCGAATTGCCACACCGTCAGCTGCAGCCAGTGAGCCCGGCGAAGCTTCCGGGTCAGCGTCTGGCCCAACGCGAACATGCTCGCGCCGAACAGGGCAAGCGGCGAGCCCCAGGAAAACATCTGCGGCGAGGGCCTCAGCGCAATCAGCACGCCGACGAAGCCCATCGCGACGGCAATCCAGCGGAACCGCTCGACCTTTTCGCCGAGCAGCGGCGCCGACAGCGCGGTCACGATCAGCGGCGAAGCCATGTAGAAGGTCATTACGTCGGCGAGCGGCATCGTGCGCGTCGCCCAGTAGAACGAGAACGTGTCGGCGGCCATGCAGACGACCCGCAAAGCGTGCAGGGGCGCCTGGGCGACAGCGTAGAGGGGCGGGCGCAGCGAAAGAACCATCGGCCCGAGCACAAAGGCGGCGCCGATCGAGCGCAGCATCATCAACTGCCCGACGCCGTAGTCCGCCACCAGCCATTTGCCGAGCGCGTCGTTGAGCGCAAACAGGAAAACTCCGGCCAGATAGAGCCCGACGCCAAGGCCGACAGTTGCGGGGCGGGAGGACGGCATGCGGGCCTGCAGCGAGCGATGGCTCAAGCAAAAAGGGCGGCCGCACCTGCGATGCGTCCGCCCGGCAGAGCGGGCAGGCGTCGAACGAACGTCAGCGCGAATAGAATTCGATGACCAGGTTCGGCTCCATCCGGGTCGGGTAGGGCACTTCGGAGAGTCCGGGGATGCGGGTGAGCTTGGCCGTGCCCTTGGCGTGGTCGACCTCGACGTAGTCGGGGACGTCTCGCTCCGCGAGGGCGTTGGCCTCCAGGACCAGAGCGAGCTGCTTCGAGGATTCCTTGATCTCGATGAGGTCGCCGACCTTCACCTGATAGGAGGCGATGTTGACCCGGCGGCCGTTGACCTTGATGTGGCCGTGGTTGACGAACTGGCGGGCCGCGAACACGGTCGGCACGAATTTTGCGCGATAGATCACCGCGTCGAGCCGCCGCTCGAGCAGGCCGATGAGATGGGCGCTCGAGTTCGCCTCTGAGGCGCAGCGCCTCGACGTAATATTTGTGGAACTGGCGCTCGGAAATGTTGCCGTAATAGCCCTTGACCTTCTGCTTCGCCTTGAGCTGGGTGCCGAAATCGGTCGCCTTGCCCTTGCGGCGCTGCCCGTGCTGGCCGGGGCCGTATTCGCGCTTGTTGAAGGGGCTGCGGGGGCGGCCCCAGATGTTCTCGCCCATGCGGCGATCGATTTTGTACTTGGCTTCTGCGCGCTTCGTCATCGCGGTTCCTCTTGCGGTGCGATCGGGTTCATCGAGGAACGCGCCCTCCTCTGCGCCTGTTCGGGGCGCCGACAGGCTTGAGCCGAGCAAGGCTCGCGCCGCGGGTGCGTCAAACGACAAGCGCGCCCTCTCCTGCGAGAGCGCGCTCATGCGGGCGGTCTCCTAGGGGATCGCCCAGTGGCTGTCAACCCGGCGCGCGGCGACGCCCTGAGGTCAGGTCCTGTTGTACACGTCCTCGATGCGGACGATGTCGTCCTCGCCGAGATAGCTGCCGGTCTGCACCTCGATCAGTTCGAGGTCGATCTTGCCGGGATTGGCGAGACGGTGGTCGGAGCCGATCGGCAGATAGATCGATTCATTTTCGTGCAAAAGATGAGCAGCGCCGTTCAACGTCACTTCGGCTGCCCCACGCACCACAATCCAGTGTTCAGCGCGATGATAGTGCTTCTGCAGCGACAGACGGCCGCCGGGCCGCACGACGATCCGCTTGACCTGATAGCGCTCGCCCTGGTCGATGCTCTGGTAATAGCCCCAGGGACGGTACATCCGCCGGTGTTGGGTCGCCTCCGGATGGCGCTCGGCCTTCAGCCGCTCGACGAGCTCTTTGACCTTGTCCGCCTGCGTTTGGTCGGCGACCAGCACTGCGTCGCCGGTGGCGACCACGATGACGTTGTCGAGGCCGATGACGGCGGCCAGATGTTCCTCCGAGCGCACCAGCACGTTGGAGGAGTCGATCGCCACGGCCCGGCCGCGCAGGCTGTTGCCCCGCTCGTCCTGAGGGCTCAGCCGCCAGACGGTCGACCATTGGCCCACGTCCGACCATCCGACGTCGGCGGCCAGAACCGCCGAGCGATGGGTCCGCTCCATCACCGCAAAGTCGATCGACGTCTTCGGCGCCTTGACGAAGGAGTCCTTGTCGAGAACGATGAAGCCGAGATCGGACTTCGCGCGGGCGACGGCCTCGCGCGTCGCCGCGGCGATCTCCGGCTCGAATTGCGCGATCTCTTCCAGCATCACGTCGGCGCGGAACACGAAATTGCCCGAGTTCCAAAGATAGCCCTCTTCGATGAAGCCCCGCGCGCGCTCTTCGTCTGGCTTCTCGACGAAGCGCTCGACGCGCCGCACCTCCGGGTCGATCGCCAGCGGCCCGGCCGGATGGATATAGCCGTAGCCGGTCGCCGGATGGTCGGGAGTCACGCCGAAGGTGACGATCTCTCCAGCCTCGGCGGCAAGGCCGGCCTGGGCGCAGAGCGCCGCGAACTTCGCGCCCTCCTTGAACACGTGGTCGGCGGCCAAAACCGCGACGATCGTCTTGGGATCGCGCGCAGCCGCCCAGGCCGCGGCCGCTCCGACGGCCGCCGCGCTGTCGCGCCGCTCCGGCTCGAGCAGGATCGTCGCCTCGGCGCCGATCTCTTTCAACTGTTCGGCGACGCGGAAGCGATAGTCGAAATTGGTGATGACGACCGGCGGCTCGAAGATCGCCCGGTCGCCGACCAGGCTGACCACCGACTGAAAGGTCGACCGGTCGCCGATCAGCGGAATGAACTGCTTGGGCAGGCTTTCGCGCGATTCCGGCCAGACCCGGGTGCCGGAGCCGCCGCACATGATCACTGGCTGTATTTTGGTCATAGAGTCCTTTGCTCCCGGCGCAGATTGATGCGTCTTCTGCGGGAGTCGAGCAGCCAACGCAATGGCTCGCTTCTACACCTTTCCGGCGGCTCGCGCGCCCCCGCCGGACGGCGCGAACGCAGCCGTGCCGGCGGACGCCGCCGCCAGCGCGACGGCGAAGGCGGCAAAGGCGACCGGAAGAGAGAAGCTCTGCGCGATCGCCCCGATCGCGAGCGGGGCCGGCAGGCGGGTCAACGCGCTGAACAACGACGCGGACGACAGGCCGACCGCCGGCTGGATCCCTGTCCGCACGGCCGCGAGGGCGAAGCTGCAGGGCACGATAGCGCCGGCGCCGACGCCGATCAGGGCGAAGCCGGCGACGCTCGCGGCAAATCCGCCCTTCGCCGCGACGACGGCGAACCCGGCGGCGGCGAGCGCGAAGGATCCGACGATGATTCGCTCGTCGCTGAAGCGCAGCCGGATGAAATCCGCGTTGAAGCGGAGGGTCGCCTGGCAGACGGCAAAGAACGCCGAGCCGAGCCCGGCGATCGCGGCCAACTTCGGCGCCTCTGCGCGCAGAAGCAGCGTCGACCAGAGCGAGGCCGCCGTTTCGGCGGCGACCGAAAGTCCGATAACGATTCCGAGCCCGATCAGGGCGGGCGTGAAGGAGAGGCCGCGCGCCCGCGACGCCGTCGCGGCCGGCTGCGCTTCGCCTTCGCCGCCGGCGGCGCCGCCATAGGCGAGGCCGGCCGTAGCCAAGCCGATCGCGGCGACAAGCCCGGAAGCCCAGGGCGCCGCGCTCGCGACGATGAGGCTTCCGAGGATCGCGCCGATCGCCATGCCGAAAGAAGCGGCCGCATGGAGACGGGCGAGGATCGGCTTGTCGAGACGTCGCTCCATCCGCGCGCCCTCCGCGTTCATCGTCACGTCGACGACGCCGCCGAGAAAGCCGGAGACGATGAGCCCGCCCGCGACCGCGACGCCGCTCCAGGCCTCGAGCAGCGCGCAGAGCGCGGCGCCGAAGACGATCGAGCCGACCGCCACGACCCGGCGCACGGCAAACCGATGGGCGAGCGCCCCGCCCGCCGACATCACGACGAGATAGGCCGCGGTGTAGACGGTGAGAATGAATCCGAACGCGCCCGCGTCGACGCCGGAGCGGGCCAGAATGCCGCCGGAAGCGCCGACCCACAGGCCGATCCCGACGCCGAAGGCGAAGAACACTCCGGCGACCGTCGCGTGGACGCTCATCGACTGGCGCAATGGCGGGGCGGCCTCAAAAGTCGGTCGGCGCGCCGCCCTCGGCTTTGCGCCGGGCGACGAAGTCCTCCAGCGCCTCGCGCCGCTCAAGCTCGAAGGGAGGCTCCGCGTAGCCGCGGAGGCGTTCGGCGACGATCCGTCCGGCCGCGTCGGCGGCGGTCGGCGATCCCGCCTCCCGCCAGCTCTCGAAATTGCGCCAGTCGGAGATCATAGGCGCAAAGAAGGCGGTGCGGTAACGCGACTGCGTGTGTTCGGCGCCGAAGAAGTGCCCTCCCGGGCCGACCTCGCGGATCGCCTCCAGCGCCAGTTCCTTCTCCTCGACCGGCAGCGGGCGAAGGAACTCGGCGACCATTGCGAGAAGGTCGGCGTCGAGCGCCATCTTCTCGAACGAGGCCTGCAGACCGCCCTCCATCCAGCCGGCGCCGTGCATGAGGAAATTGACGCCGCCCATGACCGCGCCCCACAGCGAGAATACGCTCTCGTAGGCAGCCTGCGCGTCGAGCGCGTTCGCGGCGTTGGCGTTCGAGGAGCGGTAGGGAACGGCGAGACGCCGCGACAGCTGGCCGCCGACGATCGCCGTCTTCATATATTCCGGCGTGCCGAACGCCGGCGCGCCGGATTTCATGTCCACATTCGAGGTGAAGCCGCCGTACACGAAGGGCGCGCCAGGCCGCACGACCTGCGTCATGACAAGGCCGGCCAACGCCTCGGCGTGCTGCTGAGCCAGCGCGCCGGCGAGAGTCACCGGCGCCATCGCGCCCGCCAGGGTGAAAGGCGTCAGGACGACGACCTGATTGCGCCGCGCCATCTGAATCACGCCTTCGAGCATCGGGCCGTCCAGCCGCAGCGGCGAGGAGGAATTGATGACGGTGAACAGCGACGGCTCGCGCTCGAGCGTTTCATCGTCGATCCCGCGGGCGATCTTGACCATCTCGATTGCGTCGAGATTGCGCTCGCGCCCGAGGCTGTAGGCGTGGATCGGCTTGTCGGACAGCGTCAGCATGTCGAATAACGCCTCGAGATGGCGGATCGAGGCGTGGACGTCGACCGGCTCGACCGGGTAGCCCCCCCAAAAGTGAATTACGTCGAAGGTTTGGCCCAGCCTGATGAAGTTGCGATAATCCTCGATGGCGCCCGGCCTGCGACCGCCGGAGCGATCGGAGGAATTGGGCGCGCTGGCGACGGAGCCGAAGGCGACATGCCTCCCGCCGATCGCCAGGTTGCGCGCGGGATTGCGCGCATGCAGAGTGAATTCCTTCGGCGCGAGCCCGATCCGCGCTTCGACCAGCGCTGGGTCGAATCGCACACGCTTGGAGGCCGGATCGACGTCGGCGCCGGCGTCCTTGAGCATCGCCCGCGCGCCGTCGTGCAGGAAGTCGACGCCGATCTCCTTCAGCACCGTCAAAGCGACCTGATGGATGGATTCGAGCGCGTCCGTCGAGACAAGCTCGAGCGGCGCGAACGGCAATTGCGGCTGGGCGGGCGTCTGCGCAGACACGGGCCCGGTGCCGCGTTCGGCGCCGCGCCGGCGCCGGCGTGCGGCCTCCTGCGGCTGGCTTTCAGCGGACATTGGTTCCCCCGGACTCGTTGGATTCGGTCAGCCTAGCCAGGCGACGTTGGTCGGCCTCGCGCGAAATTGGCATCGCGACATGCCAAAGTCCACGGCAGGACTATTTGCCGGCGCGCAGCTTCGCCGGCTCTGGCGCGGCCGCTTCGGCGTCGGCCGCGCGGCTGGTGGAGAAGCGCGCGATCAGCCACGAGCGGAACAGCGCGACCGCCTCGTTGCTGAGATCTTCGGGGTGGGTCGTCAGGTAATAGCCGTAGCCTTCATCGATCCAGAGGTCGAAAGGACGCACCAGCCGGCCGGCCTTGATCTCCTCATGGAAGAGCAGTGGATCAAGCAGCGCGAGCCCATCTCCGCTCATCGCGTATTGCGCTGCGAGCTGCTGGGTGTCGAACACGAGTCCACGGTCGACGGCCAGATCTGGCCGCCCGATCGAGCGCACGAACATCTCCCAGAAGAAGTGACGCGGCCGGCCGTCGATCTTGAGATGAAGAAGATCGCTCGCGGCGATGAGCTTGGCCGGATCGCTGGCGTCAAATGATTCGAGAAGTTTCGGACTGCAAAGCAGCGTCGAGCGCACCATCCAGAGAAGATCATGGATGGCGTCGGTGACGCGCGGCTCGGAATAAACGATGGCGATGTCGATGTCGCCGTCCACCTCGGGCCCGGTCGTCGGCTTGGAGACGATCTCGAGCGAGATGCCGGCGTTTTCGGCGCGAAAGTCGCGCAGGATCGGAATCGCCAGCCGATGAGCGAAGGAGGTCGGCAGCGCAACCTTGAGCACGCGCTTCGGCCGGCCCTTTTCCTTGATGACTTCGCCGAGCGCCTGATCGATGCGGTCGAACGACTTCGACACGACGGGTAGGATGTGCCGCCCCGCTTCCGTCAGGACGAGCTGCTGCGGACGCCGTTCGAACAGCGCGACGCCGAGGAAATTTTCCAGCACGATCACATGCCGGCTGACCGCGCTCTGAGCGACCGTCAGGCTATTGGCGGCGGCGGTGAAGCTGAGGTGCTGTCCAGCCGCTTCGAACGCTCTCAGCGCGTTCAGCGGCAACCACTTGCGATCCATCCTTCCTCCCCGCGCCGCACGAATTCAACTCCGTGTCATTGCGAGCGCGTTGAAGACAATCTCATAACCCATGCAGACCCCGGAGGACAATACGGCCGCGCCAACCAATCCAAAGCGAAAGGGCATCCGATCGTCGTCCGCTCGACGAACCGACCCTCACGCCGTTCGGCCCGCGCCGACATTACCGATAATTGGCCCATATCGTCTTGAAGTCGGTGTATTTGTCGATCGCGTGCGGCGAACGGTCCCGGCCGAAGCCGGACTGTTTGAAGCCGCCGAAGGGCGTCGCCAGCGAGGAACGGTCGTACGTGTTGACCCAGACGGTGCCGGCGCGAATCGCGCGGGACAGGCGAGGCGCCGCGCGCATGTCGCGCGTCCACACCGCCGCCGCGAGGCCATAGATCGTGTCGTTGGCGAGCCGCACCGCCTCCCCCTCCGTCTCGAACGGAATGACGACGACGACGGGGCCGAATATCTCCTCCTGGGCGATACGCATGGCGTTGGTCGCGCCGTCGAGAATGGTCGGCTCGATATAAAAGCCGCCTGTCTCGGCGAGGGCGCGCTTCCCGCCGTGCGGCGACGCGCGCGCCGTCCGCGACCCCGAGTTCGATGTAGCTCAGCACCCGCTCCATCTGACGTTCCTCGACCATCGCGCCGAGTTGGGCGCCGGCGTCGAAGGGATGGCCGAGCGGTATCTGCGCCGTCTGCGCCTCGGCGATCTTCGCGATGAGGGCCTCGCGGATCGAGGCGTGCGCCAACACGCGCGAGCCCGCATGGCAGGTTTCGCCCTGGTTGTAGTAAATGCCCCACGCGATCGCCTCCGCGGCGGCGTCGAGATCAGCGTCAGGCATCACCACATGCGGCGACTTTCCGCCGCATTCGAGCGCGACCCGCTTCATGTTGCTCTGACCTGCGTAGACCATCATCAGCTTGCCGACCTCGGTCGAGCCGGTGAAGGCGATCATGTCGACGTCCGGGTGCAGCGCCATCGGCTTCCCCGCCTTCTCGCCGAAGCCCGGCACGATGTTGAGCACGCCGTTCGGCAAACCCGCCTCCTTGACGAGGCGCCCAAGGACGAGCGAGCCGAGCGGCGACTGCTCGGCCGGCTTCAGGATGACCGAATTGCCCGCGACCAGCGCCGGCCCGAGCTTCCAGGCCGCGATGATCAGCGGATAGTTCCACGGCACGATCGCGCCGACGACGCCCAGGGGCTCTTTGCGCACCATGGCGACGTCATGCGCGCCGACCGGCGCGACCTCGTCGTAAAGCTTGTCGGCCAGCTCCGCGTAGTACTGAATGCAGTCGGCGCAGAACGGCACGTCGACCGAAATCGAGTTCGCGATGACCTTGCCGATGTCGAGTGTCTCCAGAAGCGCGATCTCGTCGATGTTCTCGCGGATGAGTTCGGCGAAGCGCAGCAGGACCTTCTTCTTGTGGAGGGGATCGGCGTCCCGCCAGACGCCGCTGTCAAAGGCCGCGCGCGCCGCCTTCACCGCCCGGTCGACGTCGGCCGCGCCGCAATCGGCGACATGGGCGAACACCCTTCCGTCGATCGGCGAGATCTTGGCGAAGGTCTTCCCGTCGAGCGCGTCGACATAGGCGCCGTCGATGAAGGCGCGGCCTTCGATCTTGAGCGCCGCGGCGCGGGCGAGCCAGCCTTCGCGGGTAGTGGGACGATCGAGCATGAGGGCAACCTTCCTGGCGGACGCAGATGAGTTGAAGCGAAACCAATGCTTCGGATTCGTCCGATCAAAAACCGAATTTTCCAGATGATAGGATGCCCGGCAGGCATGGCGCTCGCCGATCCGACCTGCATGGGAAGAACCTGCGAAGGGAAGCAAGCCTTCGGGTCTCCTGCTTCGAGGAACTTGGGATGAGCAGGCTCCGCTGCCCAGCTGGACGCGCGCCCCGAGGCTTCGCGTTTAGCCCCCTTCCCCTGACGCCAGGTCCGCATTAAGTAAGCGCCGGTCTCTCCGGAAAACTTGAACCGATGCCTGAAACGAACCCGGTCGCGCGGCGGCGCACCTTCGCGATCATTTCGCACCCCGACGCCGGCAAGACGACGCTCACCGAAAAGATCCTGCTGTTCGGCGGCGCCATCCAGCTCGCCGGCGAAGTGCGCGCCAAGGCGAACCGCCGCCAGACCCGTTCGGACTGGATGGGCATCGAGCGCGAGCGCGGCATTTCCGTCGTCACCTCCGTGATGACCTTCGAATACGCCGATTGCGTCTTCAACCTGCTCGACACGCCCGGCCACGAGGACTTCTCCGAGGACACCTACCGCACGCTGACCGCCGTCGATTCGGCCGTCATGGTGATCGACGCCGCCAAGGGCATCGAAGCGCGCACGCGCAAGCTCTTCGAGGTCTGCCGGCTGCGCGACATTCCGATCGTCACCTTCATCAACAAGATGGACCGGGAGACGCGCGATCCGTTCGACCTCCTCGACGAGATCGAGAAGACGCTGGCGCTCGACACGGCGCCGCTCACCTGGACGATCGGCCGCGGCCGCTCGCTCGCGGGCGTCTACGACATCCGCCGCAAGACGCTGCGCCGCCCTCGGCAGGGACGCCGAGGAGATCGCCGTCTCCGGCCCCGACGATGCGCGGGTCGCCGCACTCCTGCCCGAGCACGAGCGCGCGGGAGGCGATCGACGAACTCCATCTCGCGGTCGAAGGTCTGAAGCAATTCGACAGGCAGGCCTTTCTCGAGGGCCACCTGACGCCGGTGCTGTTCGGCAGCGCGTTGAAGGATTTCGGCGTCAAGGACCTGATCGACGCGATGGCGGAATTCGCGCCCTCGCCGCGCGCCCAGGCCGCGGCGAGCCGCGTGGTGAAGGCGGACGAAGCGAAAATGACCGGCTTCGTGTTCAAGATCCAGGCGAACATGGATCCGAACCACCGCGACCGCATCGCCTTCATGCGCGTCTGCTCAGGCAAGCTCCAGCGCGGCATGCGGGCGAAGCTCGTGCGCACCGGCAAGCCTGTGACCTTGAGCGCGCCGCAGTTCTTCTTCGCTCAGGACCGGTCGCTTGCGGAAGAAGCTTTCGCCGGCGACGTCGTCGGCATTCCCAACCACGGACTTCTCAGGATCGGCGACACGCTGAGCGAGGGCGAGGAGATCGTCTTTCGGGGCGTGCCGAGCTTCGCCCCGGAAATCATGCGCCGCGTGAAGCTTGCCGACGCGATGAAGGCGAAAAAGCTGCGCGAGGCGTTGCAGCAGATGGCGGAAGAGGGAGTTGTGCAGGTGTTCCTGCCTTTCGACGGGGCGGCGGCGATCGTCGGCGTCGTCGGCGCGCTGCAACTCGACGTGCTTGTCGAGCGGCTGAACGCCGAATACGGCCTGCCGGTTTCGCTCGAGCAAAGCCGGTTCGAGGTGTGCCGGTGGGTCTCCTCGAACGACAAAGCTGAGATGGAGAAGTTCCTCGCCGCCTACCCGTCGTCGCTCGCCTCGGACCTCGACGGGGCGCCGGTGTTCATGGCCTCGAGCGCGTTCAACCTGCGCTACGAACAGGAGCGCTGGCCGAAGATCGCCTTCGCCGACGTCAAGGACTACCAGAAGGCGGCGGCTTAAGAGGTTGTCCCAACCGTCGCGCTACAGCTTTGCTACGACGGCCAAGCGTTTGATCTCGCCGTTCTGGTACGCCCGCAGGAAGGCGGAATAATCCTTAAAGGACACGCATCCGTTCGAATCGCCGTTCGGTCCGAGCATGTAGGGATGCGCAAGCAGTCCCGCCCGGCCGTACATGCCGTCTTCGCCGATAGGATTGAGGCGCAGCGCCTGGACGCCGTGGAAAGACGCTTCGCGCGGCTGAAGCTCATAGAGATGCGGCGGCGTGGGTCCGCGCATGCGCTCGCTCACGTAACGGGGATCGTCCAACTCGGGACCAAGGCCCGAATGGGCTTCCAGCCGAGTCCCGTCCGGGAGATAGACGGTGCGGGCCGAGATATCGTAGACGGCGGTCAACCGATCGTACCCGAGCCTGTCAAAGTTCGGCGCCGAAAAGAAAAAGCCGAAAAGCCCCCTCCCGCCGGTGCGTTCCGGCTGAGCCGCCGCGGAGGCTCCGGCCACCCCAGATGACGCGGCTGCCGGAGACGACGCGACGGTTCGAGGAGACGCCGCGGGCGCCGGCAGACCCGGCGGCGCGGACGCAACTGTGAGCGGCCGCCCCGCCCCTAAGAGCCTCTGCAGAAAGTTGAAATTGTCGCCTGGCGCAGGCGTGGCCTTGTCGCCCGGCTGCGTGAGGCGCTCCGACGCCGCTGGCCTTGCGACCGGCTCACCAAACTCGGGCGGGCGCGGCGGCGGCAAAGGCACGCTGTCGTCGATTTGGGCGACGTCGCGCGTCCGCGGGAGCGGGACGTTCTCCGGCTGAATGAGCGCCGCGGGAGGCGCGAACGGCACGGGTTCGAGGCTCGGCAGCGGAATCTTTTCCGACCGCGAAATCGATGTCGAGGCTGTGGGCGAAACGGCGTCCAGGCCCGGCCCGGGAAACGGATCGTGATTGGGCGAAGCAGTCTTGGGCACCCATCCAGGCTCGATGATCATCTCGCCGAAGGAGTTTGAGGCAACCTTGGCCGCCGGCGCGGCCGCCGGAGGCTCAGCCGGTCTCACCAGGCTTACGTCCGGCGCGGCGGGCGGGCGGCTGCGCATGACGTAAGCGGCGACGCACCCAATCGAAGCCAGGGCTACGGCGCCAAGAACGACTTGCCGAAGAACGTTAAGAGTGCTGCGTTCGCGATCGAACGAAACCCCGTCAAATGTCGCCTCTATCCCCTGCATCCTACGCCTATGCTTACGCCTCGGTACCCCTCGAAACGAGAATTAAAGGTTATGTGTTTAGGCTCGATTAACGCAATCCGCGCCCGAAGGCCAGTCGGAGACGCACCAATCCACTTCCCGCTCACTCCATGGCCTGGGAGACGTTCATGGCCTCGAGCGCATTCTACCTTTGTCAAACGGGTTCTCGGCGAGATTAACCTGCCGGAGACTATGACCTGAGAAATTGTGCGTCAATGCGAGAGCGACGGCGCTCCTCAGTTCGTCGAGCCAGCCCGAGGCCGGGCCGAACTATGCCGGCGCGGCAATGCGATCGTCGGGCGGAGGGTTTTCCCGCGCGCCGTCCCGCCCCGGCGCGCGAATTCGAGACGATCCTGGCGAGGGCGAGACGGCCGCGGCGATCTCGCTCGCCGCCTCGGCCCAGGTGCGCAAGGGGCTCGCCTTGATCGCGGCGACTGCGTTCGCATGGAACTCGGCGTCGCGAACGAGCTTGATGATCGGTTGGGCGAAAGTGTCGATGTCGTGCGGATCGCCATAGAAGCAGATAGCGCCCCGTACCTACGGCATGGACGTGGCTTTCGACGCGACGCAGGGTTTTCCGAACCACAGGCTCTCGCCGATCGGCAACCCCCAGCCTTCGGCGAGGCTCGGAAAGACGGTGAAGGCCGTGCTGCCGTAGAGCCAGATGAGCTCATTCTCCGTCGGCGATTCGATCCACAGATAGGGGGCTTCTCGGTCGGCGCGTCTGAGATCGCGCAGCGCCTCGCCGGCACGCCGGCCGGCTTTGCCCGCAACGACGAGCTTCGGCCAGCCTTCGCCAGCTTCGCGCGCGATTGACGCCCACAATTTCAGGAGTCGCGCGTGATTCTTGCGGATTTCAACGGTGCCGACGCAGAGCGCAAAGGAGCCCATTCGACCGAGGATGGCCGTCCGCAGGCTTGGCGCTTCGGGCGCCGCGTGGTTGCGCGGCGCGGCGGAAAACTCGTGCGCGAGCGGAACCACGGTCGGCGGATGCAGATGTCGCGGGGCTCCGACTGCGCGTCGCGCTTCTTCGAGCTGCGCTCTTGTGTGGTGGAGATCGCGATCGCCCGCGTCGGCAGTCGAAGCATGCGCTCGAAGGACGGACGCGCCCGACCGTCAGTCAGGTGAGGGAACGTGAGCGGGATGAAATCGTGGAACAGAACCACGAGGTCGCAGCCGGCGCGGGCCGCGCGCTCATAGGTCCGACGAGCGTGGGTGCGCCCAGAGAGTGCGAGGGTCGCCGGGGCAAAGTTCATGTTGGACGAGAACGTCCGCAATGCGTTTCGCGACTTCTCTAACGCAGTGGAGGCTCGATGCGGCCGAGCGGAAGCAGAGGCTGACTTCCGACTGTAACTGTCCTATAAGTTCGGCTTGCCTGCGCTTTGAGGGCAAGAGCGGATTTCGATCGCAAAATGACGCATTTGCCGGGTTCGACGACTTTGGATCAGTTGCAAGCCCGCGCCGATCGCAGGCCTATGTCCGTTCCGCGGGTCGTCGCGCTTGCGGCCCCCCGGCCCTGCCAGATCGGGGAGCCGGGGCGTTGAGCGACATCAAGCCGGCGGAGGCCAAAAGCGAAAGGACGGACTCCGCGAGCGCGACCGAGCCGAACAAGCCTGCGAGCGCGACCGAGGCGCTGGAGGCTGCGAGCGTCCAGGAGGAGGCCGGCGCCGGGGTCGACTCAGCGCCGGCGGTCGACGGCGAGGCGGGGACCCGCGATCTGGCGATCGCGACTCAGGGGGGCCCCATCGTCGCCGAGATCGAACTCGAGCCCTTGACGCTTCGTCCGCAACTTCCGCCGTCCTCGGAGGAAAACGCGAGCGTCGAGACGGCCGTCGGCTTTTGGGGTCGTTACCGCCTGTTCACCATTACCGTTGTCCTACCGATGTTGATCGGCTCCCTCTATCTCTTCGCCTTGGCCGCGCCGCGCTTCGCCTCCTCGGCAAGCTTCATCGTCCGTTCCGCTGCGCAGTCTGGCCTGCCAGACGCCGTTACGTCGCTGACGCAGCAAAGCGCGTCTGGAACGCAGCAGGGGGCCCCCCCGATGCAGCCGAGCGCGTCGGCCCTGCCGCAGGGGCAAGGGGCTTCGACGATCGCTCAGGACGAGACCTACGCCATCAACGCCTATCTGACCTCGCGCGACGTCGTCGATCATTTATCCAAGAATAATCATTTGCGGGGGATATTGGGCCGGCCAGAGGGCGACTTCATTTTTCGCTACCCGACGCTTTGGCTGCCGAACGATAGTGAATTTTTCTACCAACGCTTCAAGTGGACGGTGAGTGCGTACGTCGACCCGAGCACGATGATCAGCACGGTCGAGGTGAACGCTTTCAGGCCCGAGGATGCGCAGGCGCTCGCCACGGCGATGCTGGATTACGCCGAGGCGCTGGTGAACCAAATGAACCAGCGTTCCTACGACGACGGTCTTGCCACTGCGAATTGTTTCGTGGCGGAGGCCCAGAAGGAGGTCGACGCCGTTGAAGCCGAGCTGAAGGCCTACCGCAATGCTTCGGCTTCAATCGATCCCAACGCCGTAGCCCAATCGAAATTGAAGGTGATCGAGGGGCTTTCGACCCAACTGGGGCAGATTCAGGCGACGATCGCCCAGCAGACCGCGATCACGCCGACATCGCCCAATCTGGCCGCGCTGCGCGCGCAGGCTCGATCGTATCGCGCCGAAATCGAAAAGCGGCAGCTGGAGATTGCCGGGTCGTCGGGATCGGAAGCCGACAAGCTCGCGACCTATGAAGAACTGACGACCCGCGGAGAACTCGCAGCGCAGGCGCTGGCGGCGGCCGTGGCGGAAAGGGACCAGGCCAGGGACAGCGCCGAACGCCAGCACCTCTTCATTCAGGTCATCTCTCGCCCCAACCTGTCGCGCGATTACGCCCGCTACCCGCGCAAGACGTTGGACCTGGCCGTGCTGTTGGCGCTCTGCCTGACCCTGTTTCTGATCCTGCGGAAGGTCGGCGGAACCGCCGGCGCCCATGGCGCGTGAATTCAGCATGGTCCGCGTCGGCCGAATTCCCTGCTCGCAGGGTAAAGAGCAGGGATTTTTTGCCGCGGGGCAGGGAATTTCTTCGCCGCAGCAGGGAATTCCCGAGATTCGCCGAAGACGGCGGCAAAGGCGCGGAGGCGCGGCGATGAGCGGGTTGTTTTCCATCGTCGGGGCGCCGTCGCCGAAGCTTTATGCCGTTCTGGACATCGTACGGGCGCTCGTGCGCGTGACGATCGGCGAACCCTTGGTCGTGGTCGCGAATTCGCTCGAAGCGTTGCGCGAGAACTTTCCCGATCGGCCGACGCGGAACAATCGCCCGGTGGTCCTGCTTTCCGACTACCCGCAGCCCGACCTGTTGGCGGGTTTCGCAGAGTTGAATGCGCCGATGGTCATCTCCATCGACGATTTCACCAACGTCGCGCTGTTCTCGGTCGTCTCGAGGGGTTTTGGCGGCGTCGACGCCGCGCGCTTTGCGACGATGGGGCTCGTCAACGTCGAGCCGGCGGTCGTTTCGCCCCCTCCGGTTTCCCTGTTTGTCGGCGACCCGAAGGTCGAAACGCTCGCGGGCCTGATCGCCAAACTCGCGGACTTCTACAAAGCTCCGATGAAGGAGGGCGCCGAGGCCGAGGTTTTGGCCTTCGTCGGCTTCGCCGGGCGGGGAGGCGCGGGGCTCGGCGAGTACATCGACGGCAAAGTGACCGCCGTCGACAAGATGGCGAAGGACGCCCGGGCGTCGCTCGAGAGCCGGAGCCCGCTGGAGAGCGAACTCATCGACTTTCTTGCGCCGCAATATGACGCCATCGCCCACGGGCGGCCTCTCGAGAGTTTGGAGTGGCCTGTTTACGCCCTGCTTCGGCCGGAGTTTCCCGACCGGCTGACGATCGCGCCCATCGATCTCACCGGGCCGGCGCGATACATCTACTTCGGCCCCTATTTCGCGCTGCCTGCCGGCGCCTGGAGGGCCGACATTTCGCTCGAGGTGCGGGACTGCTACTCCGACAACCAGATCGCGGTCGACGTGTGCGCGGCGGCCCAGCTCCTGGCGCTCGTGCATGCGAAACTGCCGGCCCATGGCGTCTATGGCTGCAAGATCGAGTTCGAGATCGAAGACTCGTCGAAACCGGTCGAAATTCGCATGCAGTTGCTGACCGGGGCGATCGAAGGCGTCATACGTTTGCACGCCATCGCGCTTCACCGCCTGAGTTCGCTCGGCGAGGCGGTCGAGGAAGACTCTTCCGAGGCTCGATGATCGGCGACCCCCGCGCGGCGCGTCCTCGTAGCGGAGCCGGGCGGGCGCGATCGTGGGCGCGCCTCAGGCCAAATCCCTCCAAGCCAAACCAAAGCCGGACCAAGCCAAACCAAGAAAATGGGCTTGGATTTTCTTGGACTCCTTCGTCCAATTCGGGGCTTTTCAATGGGTTACGGGCAATGGCAAAAAATTTCGACCCCGGGCACCGCCCCGCCGCATCCTGCCGCCATAGGGGTGAGCCGCCGCTTGCGCGGACCCTTTAGCGCCAATCCCTCCATGCCAACCTCGCTTTCCCTCCGCCGCCACGGCGCTTTTATCAAGATAGCAAAGTACCATGGATTTCGAAAAACGGCAAGAACAGAACGAGAAGATGCCGGCCGGGCTTTCGGAACTGCTGCGAATCGTCGGGATTGCCGGAGGTCGGCCACATCGAATTCGTCGTCGCCGGGAACGGGCGCACCTTGCGCGGCGCGGCGAATGCGCTGGCGGCGGCCATTCTCGACATTGCCGATCGGCTGTAAGCCGCCGCCCGCGAAGAAGGGGGACCCCGCGGGCGGCGGGGTAAGCCGGTCGAACGGGCCGGTCACGCTCCGATCATGGCAATGTTGCGGTAACCGTCGCGCTCGGAGCGGCGAGCGCCGGCCATGGCGCAAACCACGCATCGAGGATATCGAATGTCCGTGGCGTGACTGGTGCGAAGGCGAAGCGCATTCTCACCGCACCCGGGAAGACTGGGATCTGTACAGTCTTGTAGATGAAAGCCGATGAGAGATAGACGGAACCGGGTTGCTGAGCTGACTGGTCGGGGCCATTGTCGGAGGTCACGGTTGCTTGGTATCCATCCTGCCAGAGTACGTCGCCCTTCGCGTCGAGCTGCTGCAGGGTGACTTGGAGGGTTCCAACACCCATACCGGGCTCCATCCGCGCCTGCAGACCGTAGCCGTAGACGTGATTGGAGGTGAATGAGCTGATGGGGACGTCTTGATAGATATTCTCAGGCGGGTAGCTGCATTCTTGCCCCGAACCGGCGCCGCAGTTCGTCTGAAGGTACCTTACTCCTTTCAGCTGTTGGCCTATTGCGCTTCCTTGATCTCGCGGAGACGTGGAGTTCCTGAGCGCCCAGTTCACGACATTTCCCGCTGGGCCTGGCCCGGTGCGGTGCCAGAGTTTAAATGCGGTATCGAAATCCGGATAATACCCGCCGCCATCATCGAAATGAGCGTGAGCTATGACATTGATGTTGGGGAGTGGCCAGACAGGCAACGCTGCGCTCGATGCCGGAGTCACGCTCGACCAGTCGGCGCAGTTCACAACGACGAACTGCACACCGTTCATGGTCTGCGTCGGCGCCCCGCAATTCGTGACGATGACCGGGTTCTGCGTCGTCGGCCGCCACACCTCCCAGCGCGTAACGCCATACTCCTTAGTGAAATAGAACACCTCCAGATGATTGTTATCGCCCGCCTTGAACGTGACGTTCGGCGGAACCCCTGATAGGAGATCATCGCGTCCATCGTCTTCTTCGCCTGCCCTGGAACGCCGAAAACAAACCTCGGCGCGAACGCCCAGTGCGGGGTATAGGTGCTGTAGCTGGAAGGACACGGGCCGGGGAACGAGTAGCCGCTTTGCTCCCAGTAGCTGAACCACTTGTGCGCCGACATGGAGCCGCCCGCCAGGAACCCGCTCGCCGGAAAGAACACTTCCCCGCCGCCGATCGTGCAACCAGGGCCGAAGATCGCCTGACCGTAGCCGCCGCCGTCGCTCGTCATGAGCGAGGTGACGTTGCTGCCCTGCACCGCATAGATGTCGTACCCGTCGGTGCCGTCGTAGAGGTTGAACACGTTGTATGGCCGGAAATCATGCGTCGCGAGGACGAATATTTGGCCGGCGAGATCGCGAATCGGGAATAAATCGTTCTGCGTCGCCGCCCCATGGTTGCCGCCGTTATGGTACGGCAATCCCTCGCCGACTTGAATCTTACGAATGGTCGTTTTGGCAGGACAGCCGCCGTATGGGTCGACTGAAAGAGGCACGTTGTTCGAGCCGACACAAACGCTCTTCACCAGCCAGTTCATGGGATGAGTCGAATCGAGCTGCGACACATCGGGTCCGATTGGCGCTCCGACCGCTAGAGAACCTCCGAAGACGACCGCCATTGGCGCCGCCAATATTAGCTCACGAACCTTCATGTTCAGAAAAATCTCTGTTTCATGGAAACCGCCCTCCTTTTGTCCTCGCCCGCGCGAGTCCCGCAGAGGCGGCGGCAAACGCGGGGCCGTTGACGTCAGGCGGAAACGTTTCGATTCGAGGCAGACGCCGTTGCGTCATCGCGCAGGACGAATGAGCCGGCCGCGCCATTCCGGGAAAGCGGGACAGGGACGAGCGGCGTTGACGCCCGCTAGGGCTAGGCGGGAGCGCGCTGGCTGTAGCCCAGCCGCTCGTCGAGTCGTTCGATCAGGCTTTGCGCGGCTTCGGCGATCATCGTCCCGGGCGGGAAGATCACGTCGGCCAGCTCGATCGGGCTATCCAAGAGAAGACGGCGCCGAGGCCGGCCTTATTCGTTCGCCGGATGAGCATGCCTCGCACCCCCGGCCGTTGCGCGACCGTAGGGCGCGCGCTGCGCCTGTCCCTTCGTCCCCCGTCGCCTCGCTCGGCGTCCTCGCCATCACGGCGCCGGAGAGCGCCGCTGGCGCGACGCTCGGGCGATTTTAGACCTTGACCAATCGGGCCCCGACATGTGTAAGGCTGTTCTCAATGTGTATGGCTGTTCTCAGGCTCAAGAACGGCGTGACATCGCTGCACGGGGCCTTGACGGTATTCGAAAGGAGAAAAGAAGGTTAATGAACAGTGTGTGATCGTGGTTATGGTTGGTCCTGGCGATCGATCGTCAGGCTTTGCTGGATACGCCAGGTCAAGGGGAGTCTTCGGTGGCGCAGTTTACATCGATATTTCAGCGTTTTCGGCAGAACGTCGAACCAGGTGAAGACAACGCAGCCTTGTTGCGCGACGCGGACGCCGCCCGAGACGGCAAGGATTGGAGCAAAGCCGCCGGCTTATACAAAGAGTATCTGGCGCTGTCGCCCGATCATTGCGCCATTTGGGTGCAATTGGGGCACTGTCTCAAGGAAGTCAAAAACGTTGGGCTTGCAATCGAAGCCTACAAGCAGGCCTCGACATTAGACCCCGGCGACTTCGATATCTACCTTAACCTTGGACACGCTTACAAGGTCGCCGGCGACTTTGCTCAGGCCTACCAATCCTACCGGAAGGTGCTGGAACTCAATCCGGCTTGTGCGGATGCGTCGCGTGATATTGTCCATTTATTGTCAACAGGTCTCGTCGGGCCCTTGAGCCCAGAAGCTGGCGTGTCTGTTCGGGCGATTTATCTAGACATCACAGATCTGATCGATTACTTAAAGGTAAATAACACTCTGAGCGGGATTCAACGGGTTGTCGCGAACTTGATCTTGCAGACCGATCAATACGAGGTTGCGACTGGATCTAAAATTATACTTCTCAGACACCAATACAGTCTCGACAAATTTTTCACAGCGGATCGAGTGCTCGTTGCTTCTCTCATTGCCGCTATACAATCCGGTGGCAAGTCCCGTGATGAAATCGATGACGCAATAAAGGCGACCCTTGCGACGCTGAGACCCGTCGAGCTGCAATCCGGCGATCACTTTGCGATGGTGGGCGCGTTTTGGATTTACCCGAGCTTCACGGGGATAAAAATTATGCGTGCGAACGGAGTACGATTTACTCTGTTCATCCATGATCTTATTCAGATAAGCCACCCGGAGTATGTCCACGAAGACGCCAACCAACGCTTCCGGCACGCGCTGGTGGATGCTTTGATGCTCGCCGATTTTGTGATCACAAACTCCGAGTACGTAGCGAACGACGTTCGCCGGTTCATGTCGTCCCGACTGAACTTTTCGGTTCCTGTCAAGGCGATACCGCTCGCTACCGCTCTCGTCGGTCAACAGAGTCAGATTGCGCGGCCTATGCGGCGCGATGTGCAGGCCGCCACTTCGGCTCCATTCGTCCTGTCAGTTGGAACGATCGAGGTTCGGAAGAACCACATGTACATGCTTCGGATATGGGAGGAACTCATCGCGAAACGCGTCAAGAATATTCCCAATCTCGTGTTTGTAGGAAAGTTCGGCTGGGATATTGCATCTCTGATGAGCTATATCGCCGAGTCCGACCATCTCGGCGGGCGATTGCATATTTTGTCGGACGTTTCGGATCGAGAGCTGACGTATCTTTACGAGAATTGTTTGTTCACAATGTTTCCAAGCTTCATTGAAGGATTTGGCTTGCCTGTCGGCGAAAGCTTGGCTCACGGAAAACCATGCATCGCGTCGAACCGATCGTCCATGCCCGAAGTTGGCGGAAGCTTTGTCAAATACGTAAGCCCGGAAGACATCGAAGGCGGCACCCGGTTGGTTCAAGAACTTCTCGCCAATCCTACCGCCCTTCCGGCCTGGGAGAAAGAGATAAGGGAAGGATATAAGCCACGGACATGGAGCGAGTTCGCGACCGACTATTATGACAGCATTCTTGAGCAAAAAAGTTCGCCCTCCTGCTCTACTAACTTTGTCTGTGACCCTGGAGAGATCTATTCGTTCGGTTTTTCGGCTTTGGCGGAAAGGGACGCGCGCAAGCAGAAGCTGATTTATTGCGCTTCCGCAGCGGACCGGAACTGGCATCTGGCCGAGGGATGGGGGGTTTGGATGGCGAAACGAAGGGCAACCATCCTGTTTCGGACCGGTTATGCGCCCGGCGACGTCGTTGCCGTGTACTTGGAACTGCAACTGCGGAACGAGCAGCCGCCTTCATCGGCCAGATTCAGCATCCTGTCGGAAGGAGAGCCGGTGGATCTGTGCCATTTCGAGCGCGAGCGTCAGTGGTTTGGGTTCGAGGTCGCTGTCGGAGCATCGAGCGAGGTCGAAGTCGAGCTTGTGGCGATGGGCGACTTCAAACCGGAGGATACGCGTCAACTCTTTCTGGGAGCCCGGCGCCTTTGTTGCTGCAAGGCCAATGATTACGAGGCGCGTCTGAGAGTGGTCGAGAAACTGACGTTTCTGAGGAACTGACGGGCATTTGGTCACGGGCCGGAAACGACATCTGATGGAGACACCATTATGACCGCGCGTGTGGCGGCGGCGGTGGCCACTGTCGCCTGGTTAGGCGTGTCGGCCGCCGAGGCGGAGGCGCCGGCGTGTTCCGCTGAGAAACCGGATTGCACGATCCCGGCAGGATTTAGGCTAAACGCCGGGCGATCGGTACCCATCGGGTCGATGACTTCTAAGGATGCAAGCCGACGGCAACCTGGTTCTTTACGGCCCCGGGAACGCTCCGCTCTGGGCGACCAGCCTTTTGCCGATTCAGGACGGGGGCGGGTTTTCTGGCCCAACCCAAGGGCTGAGTTGCGCGCAATGTTTTGCCGAATTTCAGGCCGACGGGAACTTCGTCCTTTATCAGCGCGACGCCTCTTCCAACCGCAATCGGGCTTACTGGGCCACAAACACTGCGGGCAATGAGGGAGCGACGCTCCTCGTCTCTCCTGCGAACCGGATGTCTGTCGTAGGCCGGGACGGCGGCGTGCTCTGGTCCGCGGATGTCGCGCCTGCCGCAGATGCGAAGCTTGGCGCGCCTCAAGACGCCTCCGTCTATGATCGGCTCATGGATCAGCTGTGGCGCGGGGCCGCGCGCTTCAGTCCTTTCGTCAACTTTCAAATCCAGACAGTTCCGGACAAAGGGCGACCGTTTCCCAATGGCATGGACCAAGGAACGCAGATCGTACCGCTCAACGGAGTCTGGTATCTCTTCAACCGCGAGTTCGATTTCGCGCCCCGCCCGCCGCAGTGTCAGCGTGTTTTTTCTCGTATCGTCGTACGGAAAAGCACGGACCATGGACGTACATGGTCGAACGAGGTTGTCATCGCAGAGCCATCGCTCGAGCAGGGCGAATGTGGGTTGGCAGACGGCCACGCCTACTGGGACAGCGACACGCAGACATGGCATTATCTCGCACAGATGCTATCCGTGAGCCCAAGTTGGAACGACGATCACTTTACGCGACGCGGCACCGATCCCATGGGAAGATTTGACCCCGACCCCGGAAACCCCGTGATAAGACGCGGCGCGTTGTGGAGCAGGATCTGTGGACCTGAAAAATCGTGTCCCAGCGACACTCTTGATGAGGGTACGCCAGAAATTGTCAAGAAAGCGAACGGTTTTTATTTCGTCACGTTCCATGGTGTGCGCGCGGAAGGAGTAGCGCATACAAGCAACGGCGTACGTCCCCGGTTTGTCGGCTATCGTGGCATAGCGAAAACGCGCGACTGGCATACCTGGATTACTGACGACGGCGATCTCCCCAACGACGCCATCTGGTCGCCGCGAGACTGCCGGGACTGGAAAGTCGGATGGAGTCCGGAAACCGGCTGCGTCGGAGGCGGACACGCCAGCACACTCATCACCCAAAACTACACTTATATGTTGATTGAATCGGCAGACCTCAGCCTGAACTGTACAGCCGGCCAGCACTGGGTGATTGGCCTGGTTCGGGCGCGAGGATTCAAAGCAAGCGGAGAATGGCACCAGTGGCCAAGCAACCCACTGCTGAAAAGCGACAACGGCGAGCTCTGCGCAATTCAATATCCTCGCCTGTTCAAGGATGCCGGCTCCATCTATCTCAGTTATTGGACGGTGGGCCCAAAGGGCGGACAAGATCCCAATACGATGTTCCACATTGCGAGATTGTCATCAGTTCAATAGGCGCTCGGCACCGAGGTACAAGGTAATGTTTGCGAAGCCGCAAGTCGGTGGAATGCTAAGGGTTTAACTTGCAGAAAGCGTGCCGGAACCATATGCTCAAAAAGCCGTCCCATACTCAAGGTGCTTTGTAAGCTCTGGAAAAGAAGTCAAGGCTGGCCCTCTATGACGACAACGCCTCCCCGGCTGTGAAGAACGAAAATAAATTAGAGTCCTCTTTGTTTAACTCTCTGACGAAATCAATCTCCTCGGGTGTCACTTGCGCCATGTAATCATTGTCAGCTGCGTTATCGAAACTTACTTCACGGGGTAGAGTAACTCCGCATTCTTCACCCAAATGTTTGACCATCAAATTTAAGTGTCCCATGCTATATATCTTAATCCTCTTAGCGAGGACTATAGATTTAGTTTCTTCGCAGTTTCTGGTCCCGGATAGGTAGAGACACATATGATTGCTTATTTCCGACGCAAATCTCGGACTTGCTTTTGAGGCTTCGATAATAGAGCGATCTCTTATTTCATGGTGAAGCGGGTGGTTTTTATCCCGAACCAAGATGTGATTGTAATGTGAAAATGCTCGCTCTATCGGGTCTCTAATAACGCTGAAGATTTTGTCCTCCAGGGTTAGGAATTCTTTTATATGAAAATAGGTGAAGTGACCAGCATAAACCGAGACTGACCGTCTATTCTCGGGCGTCGAAAGGAAGCTCTGTACGTTGCTTATTGCCCCAGTGTACCAGGCTAATCTATCCGGTATCATGCTCCGCAGTGCGTTGTAGATAGACGTGCCACCAGTTTTGGGGATATGGATGAAAAACAGCATCACAAGTCGCTCCGACCGAGGATAAACCGATCGGCGAACCACCGACTCGGCAGATGAGTTGAAAAATACTACGAGATCGTTGTCAAGACCGAGTAGCTGGAAAGCGCGTCGCTGGCGAGCCGCAATGTTTGGATGCTAAGTCTAAAGTCGCAGTTAACTCGGAATCCGGACACTAGGCTGCAACGATAACGGAGAGCTCGTCAGGCCGACAAGTTTGGGCCGAAGGCAGAATGTCGCTTGCGGCGACGCGTAGCACCCGCCGCGCTATTGGCCTCTTTGGGCCGCGTAGTCCCCGCGACCGATCAGCCCGCGGATCTGCTACCGTCCACGTTTGGCTGACCTCGGGCTGACCTCGAGGCCAGGTTGGCCGAAAAATCAAAAACTGCTAAGCGGTTCGGCCAGTTCCAACCAGGGCGATCATGTCACACACTTTGGATCATGCGAATCATGGGGACTTTACTGCGGAAGAGATCATCGCCGCCCTCTACCAGGGCATGCTCAATCGGGACCCCGATTCGGCCGGGTTTGACTCCCATCTCGCCAGCCTGAAGCAACGCGGCCTGCTGCCCGTTGTCCAGAATTTCATCGGGTCGGACGAGTTCAAGCGGCTGGATTCTGGTTCGCCTCCCGGTTTGAACTTGAACTTGAGCCCACGCAACGAGGTGCAGACTCGGCTTTCCAATAACGACAAGGTAAATCTCTGGAAGCATATTCAAAGGGTCTGGACGAAATTTGGCGAGGAAGAGCCCTATTGGTCAGTGCTCACCGACATGAAGTTTTTATCCGATCAGATGTCTCGGGAAAATCTAGTCGACTCCTTCTATGAGACTGGATCACACGATCTGAGCTATTTCGACGCATTCCTGCAGCGAAACGACGTCGAGGCGCCAAGACACGCGACAATCGCTGAATTTGGCTGCGGAGTTGGTAGGGTGACCCGCTTCCTCGCCCGCCGGTTTGAACGCGTCCTCGCGTTCGACGTATCGCCTTCGCATCTCGCGGCAGCGCGCCAACGACTGCGGAAGGAGAAGATCGACAACGTCGAGTTCGTCCTCCTCGAGCGGCCGGAGGACCTGAGCAGGCTGCAAGGCGTCGACATATTCTTCTCCCTGATCGTGTTGCAGCACAACCCGCCGCCCATCATTTGCGAGATTCTGGAAAAGGCCTTCCAAGGATTGGCCAGTGAGGGAATCGCCTTCTTCCAACTGCCGACTTATGGGTTGGGCTACAAATTTGCTCTGCAAGACTATTACGAGGGGCAGTACAGCAGAAGCGAGATGGAAATCCATTTTGTGCCGCAACAGGAGATATTTAAGCTATTCGACCGCCATGCCATGTCGCCTATCGAAGTGCGCCAGGATCACTGCATCGGAAACTATGATCGATGGCTTTCGAACACTTTTTTGGCCAGGAAGGAAGCGTGACGGCCGCAGGTCTCGCACGTCGCGCAGACGGGACGACTCTCAGCCCATGACCCGGCGATACAATTCCCCGATCCGCTCCAGATAGCGCTCGGAGGAGAATTCCCGGGCTCGCACGCGACCGCGCGCCGCGCATTCGCTTCGAAGGTCCTGGTCGCTGTCGAGGGCGCGGATGACGGCGGACATTTTGTTTATGTCGTAGGGGTCGACGAGCAGAGCGGCGGCGCCGGCCAGTTCCGGCAGAGACGAGACGTTCGACGTCATGACCGGCGTGCCCAAGGCCATCGCTTCGAGCACCGGCAGGCCAAAGCCTTCGTAGAGCGAGGGGAAGAGCAAGGCGCGCGCCCCGCGGATGAGCGAAATCAGGTGATCGAAAGCGACGTAGGACAGCCGTCGGACCCGGCGGCGGGGCTTTATGCAATTGTCCTTGAGCTCGTAGGCGAGGAATTGTTCGCTGTCGATCTTGCGCAGATCCGCGTCGTTCATCCAGCCGGGCCCGCCGACGATGATGAGGGGCCGGGCCGCGCCCGAGGCGGCGAAGGCGTCGACGAGGCGCGAGAGGTTTTTCTTGGGCTCGATCGCGCCGACGAACAAGAAATATTCGCCGAAGCCAAGCCCGAACAGCGCCTCGATCTCGCGCGCGACCGCGTCATCGTCGCGGGCCGTGAGGCGTTCCGGAAGGCTGACGGATTGATAAGTATTGGTGATTTGATTCTCGCCGATCCCCGTCAAGCGGATGATGTCCTGTCTGGAATGTTCGGACACGGTCACGATGTGATCGGCCGAACGGCAGAGACTGCGGATCAAGCCGAGGTGGTATTTCTTGTCGTCCGCGGTCGCGAAGGGGAGTCGCAAAGGCACCAGGTCGTGAATGGTGAAAATATTGGGGCAATTCCTGACGCGGATCGGCGCCGGCCGCGTCGCGTGAAAAAGCTTCGGCGCCTGCTCGAGCTTGATCTTGAGCGGCGTCCGGTAGCGTTTGAAGAAATCCCGCTCCCGGTCCAGCAGATGCGGCACGACATGCACTCTGGCGAAGCTTTTCAGGCGCTCGCTGGCCGCGCCGACGACAATCCCCGAGCGCGGCATTGCAAAGGGCTTTGCGGCGAACGGACTGCCCAGGAGGCTCCGCCATCCGGCTGCAACGGTCTGAAGGAAGTCCGGCGGCCGATCCGCATCGTAAAAAGCGATTTCGCTGAGAGTCGGGTCCTTGCGGTCGAAGCCGCGCGCAGCGCCGATCAACGCCTCGGTCTGGTGTCCGAGCATGCGCAGAGCCTCGTCCAGCACGCGAGCATAGGTGGCGATGCCTGTTCCGTGGGGAAGCGTGAGGTCATGCGCCTCGAGCAGGATGGCGCCGGCCTCGGTAACGCTCGCCTTCACGTACGCGCCTCGAGGAACAGGATCGCATCCTCCCGACTGCGGGTGTCGAGCAATTCATCATCGGCCACATGGGCAAGGCTGCCGTCGAACCTGAGCACCCTGATGCGCTTGAACAGCTTTCGCAATTTCGACAGGAACGCTTTCGCGTCCGGGTAGCGATGGGCGTTGAACTCGAGCACGACGGCGGGCTGGTGTCGGGCGGCGACGGCCTCCATGCCGCTGACGATGTCGAGCTCCGCCCCCTCGGCGTCGATCTTGATCAGGTCGACCCGAGCAAAGTCCTTCAGCACCGTATCGAGATTGGTCGACTTCACTTTGAGCGTGTCCGGGAGCGCGCGCGGGACGACCGTTGCGTTTTTCGGCTCGCGCGGCGGAACAAACATGTGCGCTTCGCCGCTCGCGTTCTGTCCGAGCGCGACCTCGTGAAGCGCCGTGTAGCGCGTATAACCGTTCAATTCTATGGAAGGCCTGAGCAGCTGCACCGTCGATGGCACAGGCTCGATCGCGACGACCTGCCCGCTCGACCCGACCGCGTCGCCGAAGAGCAGCGTGTAATAGCCGAAGTTGGCGCCCACATCGACGACGGTCATGCCCGGCTTCACAAAGCGCGACAGGAACAACGTGAGCCAGATCTCCCAAAAGCCATCGAGCATCACGTGCCCGGCAAACCCGAGATCATCGGTCGACAAGAATATTTTCGGTTGGCCCAGAATGCGGCTCAGGACGCGCTTTTCGCAGACATAGACGCTCTGAACCCGCGCCCGGATGGCGAGTTCCGCCTCCTCGCGCGTGAAGCCGGCAAGGTCGCGAACCGACAGGTTTCTCAAATTCCCCTCCGAGATCTCGGCGCCGCCGACGCTCCGCCTGACGCGTCGCCGCTAGCATGGTTGGCGGGCAAATCGCAAGAACGCGCGTTGCCCGCAGGCGCTCTTCGGCCAGGAAAACCGCGCCCGCGCGCCTTGCGGGCTGGCGGCCAAGTTTGGCTCAAGTCCCTGTGGCGGCGTTGAAATTTGAAATCGTCCGCGAAGCCATTGCGGCGGCGACTGGAAAAACGGCGCCGCAATGGCGAAAAAACGGCTTCCCTTGTGAACTAACGTAAGCTATCTCTGCCCCATGCTGACTTACGGGCTGGGGAATTCCGATGGTGCTCAATCATCCCGAAGCGCCGATCGTCGTTCTGGGCGACTCGATGCTGGATATTTTCGTCAGCGGCGACGTCGATCGAATTTCGCCCGAGGCGCCGGTGCCGGTGCTTCGGCACCGGCGCGACAAGCTGGTGCCGGGCGGCGCCGGCAACGTCGCCTGCAACGTCGCGCATCTCGGCGGCGCGCCGATTCTGATCACTCTGGTCGGAGACGACTCGGAGGGCGCGTCCCTGATGGCGCTGCTCGGCGCAGAGGGCGCGACGACCGAGCCCATCGTGACGCGCGGCCGCATGACAACCTCCAAGACCCGCCTGATGGGCGGCAGCCATCATCTCATGCGGATCGACCGTGAAGATTTGTCGCCGATTTCCGAAGCGGTCGAAGATGAGGTGCTTGCAAGGGTAAGGGCGGCGCTGCCGCGCGCGCGGGCGCTCGCCATCTCCGACTACGGGAAGGGCATGCTGACCGACCGGGTTCTGGTCGGCGCGATCGCCATGGCGCGCGCGAGGGGCGTTCCGGTCATCGTCGATCCGAAACGCCGCGACTTCTCGCTCTACGCCGGCGCCGACGTGATCAAGCCAAATCGGGCGGAGCTTGCGGCTGCGAGCGGCCTCCATTGCCACAGCGACGAGGAGGTCATTCGGGCCGCCGAAGCCGTGATCCGTCAGACCGGCGCGGCACTGCTCGTTACGCGCGCGGAAAAAGGCATGTCCTATTTTTCCTCGGGCGCGGTCCCGATCCATATGCCCACGCATGCGAAACTCGTCTTCGACGTCTCGGGCGCGGGCGACGCCGTCCTGGCCACGTTCGCTTACGGGCTGGTCGGCTCGCTCCCGATCGAACAGACGATGCGGCTCGCCAATCTGGCGGCGGGAATCGTCGTCTCGAAGCCGGGAACGGCGACCATTACGTTGGATGAACTCCGTGCGGAAGCGGCGCTGCACGAGGAATCGGCGGCGTTTCGCAAAGGCGGGCTCGCCTCGGTGGACGAAGCGCGAGCCATCCGCGAGCACTGGAGCCGGCAGGGCCTCACCGTCGGCTTCACCAACGGCTGCTTTGACCTCCTGCACCCCGGCCACGTCGCCATCCTGCGGGGAGCGGCCCGTCTTTGCGACCGGCTGGTCGTCGGCCTCAACGCGGACGAGTCCGTGGCCCGGCTCAAAGGACCGACGCGGCCGGTGCAGAGAGCGGCCGCGCGCGCCGCCGTCCTCGGCGCGATCGAGTGCGTCGATCTGGTCGTCATCTTCGAAGACGACACGCCTTTCGACCTGATCGGCGCGTTGATGCCGGACGTCCTCATAAAGGGCGCCGACTATGCCGACGACCAGATCGTCGGCGCGGACGTCGTCCGAGCCGCCGGCGGCAGAGTTGAGCGGATCAAGCTCGTCGAAGGCCAGTCGACGTCGGAGCTCATTCGCCGCGCCAACGTCGCATCGGTCGTCGACTGAAGGGCGCGGCGGCCCAAATCTATCGAAAGGCCGACGTCCGCGCCCGCCGAATCAGGTTTGCGGCTGTGGCTCGAGGCCCCCGGCCTCTGGACCGATCGGTCGCGGTTTGCCGGTCGAGGGAACGGCGGCGCGGGGAGGAGACGGCGGCTCGCGGTCCGTCGCCGACTTCGCGCACCGGCCTGACCCCCTGCAAAAGGCCGACAATCTCTTCGCCGGTCAGCGTCTCGAACTCCATCAAGCCTCTTGCCAGCGTTTCGAGATCGGCCCGCCGCTCGGTCAGGATCCGGGTGGCGGTGTCATGGGCTTCCTGCACCAGACGCCGCACTTCCTGGTCGATCGTCTCGGCGGTCGCCTCCGAAATGTTCTGCTGGCGGCCAAGCGAGTAGCCGAGGAACACCTCGTCCTGGTTCTCACCGTACATCACCGTGCCAAGCTTGTCGGAGAATCCGAGCCGGGTCACCATGGCGCGGGCGATCTTGGTCACCTGCTGGATGTCGCCTGCGGCGCCCGAGGTCACCTTCTCCTTGCCGAACACCAGTTCCTCGGCGACGCGGCCACCCATCGACATGGCGAGCATCGCGATCAGCTGCTCGTAGCTCTGGGAGAGCTGGTCCCGCTCCGGCAACGACTGCACCATGCCGAGCGCGCGGCCGCGCGGGATGATTGTCGCCTTGTGAATGGGCGTCGAGGCCGGCATCGAAACGGAAACTAGCGCGTGACCCCCCTCGTGATAGGCGGTCAGTCGCTTCTCCTCCTCCGTCATGATGAGCGTGCGCCGCTCGGCGCCCATCATGATCTTGTCGCGCGAGTCCTCGAACTCCTGACGCGTGACGACGCGCTTGCCGCGACGGGCGGCGAGCAGCGCGGCCTCGTTGACCAGGTTCATGAGGTCGGCGCCGGAGAAGCCCGGCGTTCCGCGCGAGACGACCTTGAGATCGACGTCGGGCGCGAGCGGAACCTTGCGCACGTGAACCTTGAGAATCTTTTCCCGGCCAATGAAGTCCGGGTTGGAGATGACGATCTGGCGGTCGAACCGGCCGGGCCTCAGGAGCGCCGGATCGAGCACGTCGGGCCGGTTGGTCGCAGCGATGATGATGATGCCTTCGTTCTGCTCGAAGCCGTCCATCTCCACGAGCAACTGGTTCAGCGTCTGTTCGCGTTCGTCGTTGCCGCCGCCGAGGCCCGCGCCGCGATGACGCCCGACCGCGTCGATTTCGTCGATGAAGATGATGCACGGCGCATTCTTCTTGGCCTGCTCGAACATGTCCCGCACGCGGCTCGCGCCGACGCCGACGAACATTTCGACGAAATCGGAGCCCGAAATGGTGAAGAAGGGCACGTTGGCTTCGCCCGCGACCGCGCGCGCGGTCAGCGTCTTGCCGGTGCCGGGCGGTCCGACCAGCAGCACGCCGCGCGGTATCCGCCCGCCGAGCTTCTGGAACTTCTGCGGATCGCGCAGGAATTCGACGATCTCCTGCAGGTCCTCCTTGGCCTCGTCGACACCGGCGACGTCCTCGAACGTCACCCGCCCTTGCGCCTCCGTTAGCAGCTTCGCCTTGGACTTGCCGAAGCCCATCGCCTTGCCCGCGCCGCCCTGCATCTGGCGGGTCATGTAGACCCAGAGGCCGAGGAACAGCAGGACCGGCAGAACACTGGAGACGATGGTGAGCAGCCAGTTGTTGCCGTCGGACGGCGGTTTGGCCGTGATCGTCACGTCCTTCTTATAGAGCGTCTGGACGAGGGTCGGGTCGCTCGGAGCATATGTCTGGAACGCGCGCCCGTCCTTCATGTGCCCGGAAATCTCTGGTCCTGCGATCGTGACGTCACGAATGTTGCCCGCGTCGACGTCGGTCAACAGCTGGCTGAAGGTGATTTCGCTCGAAGGCGCCTTCTGGCCGGGGCTCTGGAACAGCGTCACTAACGCCAGGACAAGAAGGAAAATAATCACCCACAGGGCGAAATTACGATAATTCGCGTTCATAGCCTTCCCATCACGGAGGGGTGGCGGAGTATTTGCCAGCGTTCCCGGTCCAGTCGAATTTCAGACCATCTAAGCGCGCCTTCAGACCATTTAAGCGCGGCCGACCGAATTGCCAAGGGAAGCCCCGTCAGCTCAAGCCGAAGTGAAGCCCACAATTGAAGCCTTTTGGCGGCGCGCGCTCGTCCTCCGATGAAGGATCAAGCCGTTTTCTCTTCGTCGAGCGCCAATTCTTACGTCATCGCGCACCGCATCAGGTATTTTTGCGCCTTTCCGCTCACCGTCATCGGAAAAGCGTCGACAAAACGGACGTAACGCGGCGCCTTATAGTGGGCGATCGAGGCGCGACAGAATGCAACGACTTCGCCTTCGCTGACCGTCGCGCCCTCGCGCCGGCGGATCCATACGCACAGTTCCTCGCCATAGCGATGATCGGGGATGCCAAAGGCCTGAACGTCGGCTATCGCGGGATGGGTGTAAAGAAATTCCTCGATCTCGCGCGGATAAATGTTCTCGCCGCCGCGGATGATCATGTCCTTCAGGCGGCCGACGATGTTGCAGTAGCCTTCCGCGTCGATCATCGCCAGATCCCCGGTGTGCTGCAGCGCCTCGTCGATGGCCGCTACGGTGGCCGTGTCGTCGTCCCAATAGCCCCGCATGACGCTGTAGCCCCGGGTCAAGAGCTCGCCGGGGACGCCGGGAGGAACGATGCGGCCGTTCCGATCGACGATCTTCACCTCGATATGCGGCTGGACGCGCCCGACCGTCGACACGCGGCGCTCCAGAGGATCGTCATGCGCGCTCTGGAAGCTGACCGAGCTCGTCTCGGTCATGCCGTAGGCGATGGTCACTTCCCGCATGTGCATGCGCTCGACGACGCGCCGCATCACCTCGACCGGACAGGGCGAGCCCGCCATGATGCCTGTGCGCAGGGTCCGCAGGTCGAACCGGCCGAATTCGGGATGATCGAGCATGGCGATGAACATCGTCGGCACGCCGTGCAACCCGGTGCAGCCTTCGGCCTGGACCGCCTCCAGCGTCAATACCGGATCGAACCCTTCCGAGGGGCTGACCATGCAGGACCCGTGGATGACGCAGGCGAGGTTGCCCAGCACCATTCCGAAACAGTGGTAGTAGGGCACCGGAATGCATAACCGGTCGTCCGGCGCAGGCGCATCGCCTTGCCGATGAAATAGCCGTTGTTGACGATGTTGTGATGGGTGAGCGTCGCGCCCTTCGGAGCCCCTGTAGTGCCGGACGTGAACTGGATGTTGATCGGATCGTCGAACTGCAGCGTCGCCCCGAAGGCGGCGAGTGCCCGGCGCTCGCCCTCGGCGGCGGGCCGGGCGACGTCGTCGAAATTGAACATGCCGGCGTCTTCTCGGCCCCGAGCCGGATCACGATCTCGAGTTTCGGCAGTCCCTTGGACGCGAGCTTGCCGCGAATTGCGGCGTCGATCTCCGGCGCGACCGAACCCAGCGAGGAGAAATAATCGTTGTTCTTGTGGCCCCGGCTCAGGATCAGCGCCCGGCAGCCGGACTTCCTCATCGCATAGTCGAATTCGTGCGAGCGATAGGCTGGATTGATGTTGACCAGGATGAGCCCGGCAAGCGCGGCGCCGAACTGCGCCAGCACCCACTCGCTGTTGTTGGCCGACCAAATGCCGATCCGGTCGCCTTTTTCGAGGCCGAGCGCCCGCAGCCCGATCGCGAGGTCTTCGGACCGTCCGTGGAGATCCGCATAGGTCCAGCGCACGTTTTGGTGGCGCGTGATCAACGCCGAGACGCTGCGGGCCTTCCTCGGCCATCCGTCTGAGCAGCGCCCCGATCGTCTCGCCGAGAAGCGGCGTCGAACTCGCGCCATGAACATAGGATTGCGGGAGTGCGGCCATGGCGTTCGCTCCCGATATCTCGCCGCCGGCTATTGCGTTGCCCCAATGCGCCCGCGGCTGCGGCTGTTCCTTGTCTTCCTATCACAATTCGCGCAAGAAAGCCGCCGGCTTCTGGCCGAGGATGCGCCACGCGCCGATCATGCCGAGGCCGACGGTGAAGACAAGGCCGCCGCCCGCTGCGGCCAATGCCGACGTCCAGTCGAAGACGAAGTCGGAGAACATGATCCGCGTGACGACGAGATAGGCGATCAGCGCGCCCGCGCCGACGCCGAAAGCGGCGGTCGCCCCGCCGAGGATCGCATATTCCATGAGGAACATCGCGGTCAGCCTCGAGCGCGTCGCGCCGAGGATCTTCAGGATCGTCGCGTCGGCGAGCCGGGCGCGGCGGTTGGCCGCCAGCGCGCCGGCGAGCACCAGGACGGACGTCAACAGCGCCACGCCGGTCGCGGCGCGGATCGCCAGCGCGAGTTTGGCGACCAGCCGCTCGACCGTCTCGAGCGCGTCGCGCACCCGCACGGACGCGACCGTCGGGAAATCGTGCGCCGCAGCGCGCAGAAGCGCGATTTCCTTGTCCGGTCCGTCGCCCGGCGGCAGGGCGGCGGAGACGAGCTCGCTGTAGGGCGCGCCCTTGAATGTGTTCGGCGAATAGACGAGCACAAAATTGATCGCGTAACTGCGCCAATTGACCTTGCGCAGGTTGGCGACAGTCGCCGCTACGTCGCGCCCGAGCACGTTGACGACGACCGTGTCGCCGATTTTCAGGCCAAGGCCGTCCGCAACCTCCTTCTCCATCGATACGAGCGGCGGACCCGCATAGTCGGCCGACCACCATGTTCCCGCCACGACTTCCGAGCCTTCGGGCGGTTTCGCCGAGAATGTCACGCCCCGGTCGCCCTCCAACGCCCAGGCGACCTTGTCGCTCGCTTTGACCTGCGCGACCGGCGTGCCCGCGATCTCGACGAAGCGGCCGCGCATCATCGGGACCTCGCTGACCTTGGCGCCCGGCGCGTCGCGTTTGAGGAAGTCGAGGAAGGCGGCGGCTTGGGAGCTGCGCAGGTCGAGGAAGAAGAAGCTGGGCGTCACGCCGGGCTGGGTCTCGCTGAGTTCGTTGCGCATGTTAAAATCGATCAACGTGAGCGCGACGAGCGCGGTGAGGCCGAGGCCGAGCGACAGCACGACGGAGGCGGTCAACGCGCCAGGACGGTGAATGGCCGCCAGCGCCATGCGCAGCTCGACCGGACGCGAGGCTCCCGCACGGCGCGCGGCGAAGGCTATGCCAAGCGCCACGAGCCGCAGCGCGACAAACGCGGCGAGGGTCGCGACCGCGACCGCGACGGCGATCGTCCTCTGCGGGCTGGTGGCGACCGCGAGCGCGATGAGCGCCGCGCCGGCGAGCGCCGCGGCGATCAGATAGCGGGCGCGGGGGCGACCCTGACGCTCCTCGGCGAGATCGCGGATCAGCGTCGTGACCGGAAGGTCATGCGCCCGTCCGAGCGGCGGGACCGAGAAAGTGAGCGCGGTCAGAAGCCCGTAGGCGAGACCGAGCAGCACGAGGCCCGGATCAACTGACGGGGCGAGCGGGATCGGAATAATGTCGGCGAACAGCCGGTTCACGGCGAACGGAATTGCAGCGCCGATCGCCGCTCCGGCAAGCGCGCCGGCGAGCGCGATGACGGCGAACTCGACCAGCGCCAGCAAGACGACGCTCGTTCCCGTCGCCCCGATCGCCTTCAGGATCGCGAGCGTCGTCCGCTTGCGCTCGACGAAGCCCTGCGCCGCGTTGGCGACGCCGACGCCGCCGACAACGAGCGACAGGAGACCGGCCAGAGTCAGGAACTCGGCGAAGCGGTCGAGGTCGCGGGTGAAATCGGGCGACACGTTGAGGCGCGTGCGCGTCTCCCAGCCGGCCTCGGGGAACGCCTCGTTGGCCTTGTTGATGAGCGCTTTGACAGCCGCCTGGTCGGGGGCGCCGCCCGGCCCGCCCATGACGACGCGCGTCGTCCAGCGGACGAGCGACCCCGGCTGGACGAGTTCGGTCGCGTTCAGCGCCGCCTGAGAAATGAGCACGCGCGGCCCGAGGCCGACGCCGACCGCCAGGCGGTCGGGCTCGCTGATCAGAACGGCGCGCAGGACGAATTTGGCCTCGCCGAGACGAAACGCGTCGCCGATCTTGAGGTGGAGGCGCGCGAGAAGCGTCTCCTCAGCCGCGGCGCCGAAAACGCCGTCGCTTTCCGCGAGCGCTTGCTGAGGCGACATGGACGGCTCGAACGCCGCCGCGCCGATCATCGGCCATGACGGCTCGACCGCCTTGACCTCGGCGAGCGCCGCGTCGCCGCTGTCGGTCCTCGCCATCGCGCGCATGGTCGCAATGGTCGACAGCGCCCCGTACCGTTGGAGAAACGCTTGTTCTTGCGGAGACAGAGGGCGATGGATCAACGAGAACGAGGCGTCGCCGCCGAGGATCACCCGCCCCTGCGCTCCCAGCCCGTCGTCGAGCGCCTTCGCCAGGCTCTCCACGCCGACGATCGCCGCGACCCCGAGCGCGATGCAGACGAGGAAGATGCGCAGGCCCGCAAGCCCGCCGCGCAGATCGCGCAAGGCGAATTGCGCCATTGGCGGACGCCCTCGGGCGCTCGGGACCGGCAAGGGGGCGTTCATGCCGACACGAAAGGCGCGGTCTCGATCGCGCCGGAGCGCATCCGCACAATCCGGTCGCAGCGGCGGCAGCGCCGGATCGTGGGTGACGAGCACAAGAGTTGCGCCGCGCCGGGCCTGCAGATCGAAGAGGAGGTCCATGATCGCCCGCCCGGTCGCCTCGTCGAGATTGCCCGTCGGCTCGTCGGCGATCAGGAGCGAGGGGCGCGGACAAAGCGCGCGGGCGAGCGCGACCCGCTGCTGCTCGCCGCCCGAGAGCTGCGCCGGATAATGGCTCATCCGGTCGCCGAGCCCGATCTGGTCGAGCTCCTCGCGCGCCCGCTCGACCGCGCGCGGCGCGCCGGCGAGCTCGAGCGGCGCCGCGACGTTCTCCAGCGCGGTCATGGTGGGGATCAGATGGAAGGACTGGAAAACGATGCCGACCCGCGCGCCCCGGAAGCGGGCGAGGGCGTCCTCGCCCAGATCCCCGAGTTTGACGCCGTCGATCTGACCTCTCCCTTGTCGGGCCGAACAAGACGACGAGTCGAGCGGCGCCGCCATAAACAT
>CAVYIZ010000015.1:0-124337 GCA_963768555.1 uncultured Alphaproteobacteria bacterium | reverse complement strand
CGCCGGCCAGGGCCTTGACATTCACCTGTCCATCCTCCGTGACTCCCGTGAGGCTGGTGGCGTGCGACAGGTCGATGGGGCTGGGCACATTGCCCGGGCCGACGCCGCTGGCCTGGATCGTGCTGCTGACGAAGCTGGCCTCAGTCGGCGTAGCTGGTCAGGTTCGGAAAGGACAGCACCGCCCCGCCGCTGGCATAGAGGTTCTCGGGCCGTCGATGGTCGTAGAACCGACCAGGCCGTGAACGTGGTCCCGGACCCGGAGGCGGACAGCGTCGGACCACCGCCGACCGTCAACGAGCCGCTGACTTGCGACGTGCCGAGGTCACGGTGAGCGAGCCACCGGTGATGGCAAGCGCGGCGTTGACACGATGCTTCTGATTGACGAGGTGCCGTTGTAGCCGATAGTCAGATTGTTTGCGACGTTATCGTCACGTTATCCGACGAACCTGGGACGACCTCGTGCTCCAGTTGTTCGCGTCTTGCCAGGTCTTGCCGTCACCGCCGCCGGTCCAGACGTCCTGGGCCAGTAACAGTCGCTGTTCGACACCCCTCGATGCCGGGACGGCCGCGCCGCCCTCTGGCTGAGGAACCGCTGAGACGCCGAGGACGAGATCGACGATTGCTGGACATGGTGCAAGCCTGGAGATGATCATGAGGGACTCTTCAGATGAGCCCTACCCCCGACCTCTCATTGGTGTTGATTGAATCGAGGAGTATGTTGAAAACGAAGCTTACCCTAACACGCTGATCGAGCGGTGAGGGTCTCGGGATCGATCGTTGACCCCGCGACGAGCGTTCAAAACTTGCCGGGCGGAACGGGATTCGCGGGCTGGAAAGTCGTCCCTGGATGTCATGCGCGTGCTGAATACGGGGGACATCAACAAGATCATCATCGAGTATAACAAACCTGAATACCACTTTGGTAAAGGCGTCAGAAGCTCGAGGAAGACATACGGGGGCGCTCGGTCTTTTAGGCGAACAGTCGGATAAATCAGACGCCACCGCTGAGCGATCGAACGACATAATTAGCTGGAGGCGCTATCGTTAAGGATGCTCTATCCTCTCCGAGCCGCGAGGATCGCGAGTTGTAAACGCTCATTCCATCGCTGCTCCAGAGCCCCGTGACCTCGGCGCAAATGCGATGCCAAGCGACAGGAAGTTGTCCTCGAGCAACCCATTAATGAAATTTTCTTAACCAATCGCGACCTGCCGAATTTGTTTTGATACGTTTTGCCCAGCCGTCTTAATCTACGGACGGTCCGTGTATCATGACAAGACCAAACTGCCTTATCAATGACCGCGATTCCCGAATCCGGTTCTTGAGCGCAGATGGGACGCTCGGATCCGTTCCGCGATCGGATCAGCCTTGGTGCAAGCCAGATCATTGAGCTTCAGCAGGTGACTGTTCCCATCTGAATGCGGGATGATCCCCACCGTGCCTACGATGTCAATGGACACGAACCATTACGAGGTGAGTGGACCGACTCAGGCTCGTCATGATCTGGGTTTGACGAACTCCGGATCTAACGGCGTGGTGACACACGATGAGCGAGGCCAATGGCCAAGGGGAATCTGGTGTTCGGACTTACTGATTCTGGGCTTTAGCCCGTGAAAGCCATGCCATTTCAATGGCCGTGGATAAAACGCTTTCTCCGGCTTTAGCCCTTGCCGGCCCGCCGGTCGGCGAAATCAATCAGCACCCTTGAAAGTCGCGATAAACTCCAGTACAGTTCTCTCCGGGCGCAGTGACTGACGAGCACTGGTGTCGATCCAAGCCGGACAACCGGTGCGGAGCCCGCAAGGGCAAACGGCTCTTTGAAAACGTGGTGTTGGGCCGGTTGAGATGGGGAAGGCCCTTACAAATACCCCCCGGTCGAGTGGTCCAGGGATTTCGGGTCCACTTCAGGTGGCGACCTCCCGGCCGGAGGCGATATCCCGAGAGCTTCGTCTCCGGCAGTGCCGGCCCGATCCGGTTGGTGCAGGCCGCCAGCCGCTTACCGTCGGGGCTACGCATGCCGGTCACGATGTCGTTGAGACCGGGAACGTCCGGACCAGCTTCCTTGACCCAACCTCCCAGAGCGCGACCTCGTGGAGGGCCGCCGACGGCGGCGAGCTTGCCGTCGGGGCTGAAGGCGAAGCTGTAGATGGGCCCGTCACTGTGCAGACCGGGCAGCTCGCCGGCCGGTGGCCGTGTCCCAGCGTGGACCGACAAAGAGCCGTCGGTCGCGGCGATCCGCGCCGTCGGGGGAGACCGCCATGGCGGATAGGGGATTGGACCGGGAGTCGTCGTCCGAGGAGGCGGGGCGGGGTCGCGACCCGGATGGAGGGTCATCGACTCGGAGTGGCAGAGCCGTCGGGTATAGCCCCACTCCCAGCCCCGGCGGGCCGGCGGGCACTCGTCCAGCAGACGCTCGGCCAGGACGACGTTGTTGGCCAGGCACTCGCGGTAGGCGAGGTTGAGCCGGCTGACGTAGAGCTCGCGCTCGAGCAGTTCGGCGCGGCGATGGCCAGGACGGCTGCGCTCGGTCCCCGCGGCTCGCGGCCGATCAGGACGCCGTGCACGGCGTTGGCGACGGCCGCCGCCGCCAGGAGCACCACCACCGAGGCGACCGCCGGCTTGTGCCGCCGAGCCCATCGCGCGAGGCGGGACGGCCAGGGCTCGGGGTGGGCGGCGACCGGCTTGTCGGCGAGCCAGTGCTCGACGTCCTTGGACCGCCTGGCCGAGGCGTAGCGGGCCTCGGCCGCGGGGCCATCGCCTTGAGGCAGACCGCTTCCACGCACACGGAACGGCGGGGTCGACCTGCCTGGGCGCCGGACTCGCCCCGCTCCACTCGACGGCAGGACGTCGCCGCTCTTGCCCCTCGAACGGGGGCCGGCCGGTCAGGAGGTGGTAGAGGGTGGCGCCCAGGCTGTACACGCCGCCGCGCCCAGTGCGTTGGGTCCGCCGTGGCTGCTCGGGGCTCATGAGCTTGGGCGCTCGTGACCGCCACGGCCTGGTCGCGACGGCCCCGCTCGCCCGAGAAGCCGCCGCAGCGCCGCTCCGCCGGCCCGACCGCCGTTCCTGGATCGGGTTGGTTGCGGCCGATCCGGCTCGGGAAGGCCCCAGTCCACGACGAGCGTCTCGCCGTAGGGGCCGAGCAGGATGTTGGCCGGCTTGAGGTCCACGATGGATCACCCCCGGCTGTGGCGTAGGCGACCGCGTGGCAGATCGGCGACGAACCGGCCCAGCAGCTTGCGGAACTTCGACCGGCCCGACGGCTGCGGCCCGGCCAGCGCGGGGGAGGCGGGATCGCCTCCTTGAGGCTGTCGCCCTGATCAGCCGCATGGCGTAGTAGGGACCCCCCCCGGCCGTCGTGCCCGAGGCTGTAGACCGGCACGACGCCAGGGTGCTCCAGCCGGCCGGTCACCGCCTCGAGCAGGAAACGGGCCCGGCTGGTCGGGTCGTCGGCACGGCCGTCGAGGATCTGCTTGAGCGCCACCTCGCGGTGCAGCTCGCCGTCGATCGCGCAGGAAGACCTCGCCCAGGCCCCCGCGCATAGGGTGGAGGATGCGGTAGCGGCCCTCCTCGCAACTCCCGGCCGTCGGATCCCAACGCCAACGTGCCCGATGTGGCATGCGTCCGCATCGCGTCTCGCCGCCGCCCGTGGCGGTCGTGCCCGACAGGACGTCGGCGATCAGGGTATCGTGGCCGGGAAGCGGCGGTGTACTGCGTCGGGCGCCGGCCGTTCGCCCGAGCGCGGCAGCTCCAGCTCGGCGACAATCAGTTCGCGGAGCAGGGCCGCGTCCCTCCTCGGGCATTCGCGGAGGAACTCCTCGTGCGAGGCCGACGGCCGGCCCGCCAGGCGGCCTCGAAGGCATCGCAGGCTCGGTCCACCTGGCCGACCATCGTCAGCGGCAAGGGCTCGGGATTGTTCACGGGGTTCACGGGGGAAACGCCTCCGACCACGTCCGGCGAATCCGCTCGAGTTTCCGCACGACCGTCCGGCGGTTGCAGCCGAGCCTCTCGGCGATCTCCCTGCCGTCGTAGCCCTCCAGCCGGAGCCGGGCGACCTCGCGGAGCGACGGGTCGGGGAGCCCCTCGACCAGGAGCCGAGTACTGCTCGTCGAGCATGGCGATGAGGTCGGGCGTCGGCCGTCGCCGGCGACCCAGTCCAGGCCGCCGCCGTCGCCGCCCGGCCCCGCCCCGGCCAGGTCGGCCTCGCCCAGCACGCGGCCGCCGCCCCGCTTCTGTCGGCGCTGGCGCTGCGCCTGGTCCAGCCCTTGCGGCACGGTGATCATCACGAGCAGCCTCCAGAGGTCGTCGCGGCCGTCGAGCTGGGCGAAGCGGCCCCTGCCCGCCCGCGGCCAGAGGCTGTGGAACGCGCTGAGGGCAACGTCCTCCTCGTCGGCCGCCGCGGGGCGCGGCCCGAGCCGCACCCGGGCCAGCCGCACCAGCGCGTCGAAGTACCGCCGCCAGAGCCATCCGGCGGCGCTCATCTCTCCGCCTGGCTTCAGTGCCGCGATCCCAAACGCGTGTGACGGACCCTTCGCCCGCGGCCGACATCGGTCACCTCCGAGGGGAACGATCATGCCCCGAGAGACGGCGCAACATTGTAACGCACTGGAGCCAGTGGTGCCAGGACTCGCCTGGCCAGCCCTGAGAAACACGCCTCTTTGGGGGGCCTGGCAAGCGTGCATGGATTGGCCTTGTGGGTCAAACCCTGGCGGGAACAGACAACACAGCGAACGGGCTCGAAGGGGGCTTCGAGTGCGACCGCGACCGAACCAGGGACAACCCGGCTGAACCTGGACACGCCCACACGCCACCGGGGCCTAACTGCTGTCCAGTCGGATCTGGATCGCTCCGGCTCCGGCCGCGGTCGAAGGCCTCGTCCGGCCAGTGCCAGTACCGCAGGCTCTCCAACAACCGCTGCGCCATGTTCTTCAACGAGCCGAACAGCTCCACGGCGGTCCGCTTGCCCTGCTCTTGGGCCAGATGCCGCAGCAGGCTCCCCTTCTCCACCAGTTGCAACAGCAGGTGGGCGATCTGCAACAGGAAATAATACGCCGCCCAGCACGTGTGGCTGTAGGCGTGTTCCAGGTTCAGGCCGCTGTTCTTCTGCGTGTTAAATCCCTCGTTCTCCTCGCGCCAGCGTTCCCTCCCTCCTTGCGTCGCCACCTCCACCACGGTCTCGCGGTTCACCTCCAGCGATGTCACCCATGACCACTCGAGTTTCCTCTCCATCCGTTTTCGTCTCCGTACACAAGCGATGGCGTTGAAGGTCCACTCGCGGCCGGCGCTGTCGGTGTAGTGCAGGCCGTTGACCCAGCGATAGACCTGCCGAACGCCCTGCGGCGTCGTCCACTCCACACGCTGGTCGGGGCACAACCGCAGCAACCCCTGGAAGTCCTGCCAGAGGGCCGGCAGCCGCCCCGGCTTAAATACGTAGATATAGTCACATTGTAGTCTTTGGCGACCTGGAACCCCTCCCCGCAGGCATACAGGCCGTCGCCGCTCAGACAGATGTCGCAACTGCGGGAACTCCCCCCGCAACCCGCCCAGCAGACGTCGCAGCGCCTTCAATTCGCAGTCCTGCTTGACCCGCTCCTGGCTCGCCCCCGCCGGGGCGTCTGGGCATCGCGGTTGTCGATGAACTCCGTGGCGATCGAGACGACCGTGCCGGCCGGCCCCAGCAGCTTGGCCTCCAGCACTTGGTGCATGTACAGCGTCGTCTCGCCGTGCCGTTGCGTCAGGCAATGGTCGCAATGCCGGGAGCCAAACACCAGATATCCGGAGCCGTCGATCAGGACGACGAACCGCCCCTGCAGCCGCGCCTCGTCCAGGGCCTTCATGCGGATCAACCGCTGGACCATCCGCTGCCGCAAGCGGGCGATGGGGGCACTGCCGATCTTCTCCAGGAAGTACTCCAAGGTCTGGTTCACCGGCCGGCTCTCCTGCGCGGTGTCCGCCAGGCGGTTGAGGTTGGCCAGCACCTGCGGGGCCGTCGCTGTTGAACTGGTAATCCAGTTGCCGCCGGCTACTCAACTTGCAGAGGAACAAGCCCAGCCCCCACCACACCAGGAACCGCTTGTGGTAGACCACCAACGGGAGGAACCGCGGGTCGTCGATCTCATCGATCCAGGCGTTCAGATCGGGGAAGAAGTGGCGAACGGTCCGGACCAGGATGGGGCCGATGTTCAGCGTCGCCCCTGCCGGCGTTTGCGGTCCTGAACGTGGCCCTGGATCAGGGCCAGGGTCAACTGGCTGACCTCGTGGATCAGGGCCTTGAGGCGTTGGTGTTCTTGCACCCATGATCGGACCTCCGTCGAGCAGGTCCTGGGGCACGTAGACGGTGCGTGTCTTGCCCTCCTGCCTGAAGGTGAGGTGGTGGGCCTGGTGCAACGGGCCGCCGTGATGGCAGCGGCAGGACGGCTGCCCGCAGCGTTTGTTCACCGGGAGTCAGGCTGGCCGCCAGCACGGGGCCAGCGGGGACCATCTGCTTCAGTCGGCTGTCCAGCATCCGGCGGATCTGCGTCGGGTGGCTCGGAACACGCATCGATGGGCCCCTGGGACTTCCGGTAGCTTGCTTTTATACCGGAAAAGGCCCGAAAAACCAGACCGAAGTTCGAGAGGGGTCCAATGGGAATCTCCATAGTGGGGAATGACTTATGTCAAAAATGAATTCCCGTTTCTGGCTACATCTTGATCAATTTATCAATCGCATCGCCTCCGCCTGCAGCGCATCGGCCTCCGTCACCTGGCGGAACGTCGTTTGGTGGGGATCGGCGGCCACGACGCACGTGTTCCGGCACCGCGTCCCCAGATGAGCCAGCAACGTGCGAAAGCTCTGGACCGGCAGACCGCCCGGCGTCAGGTGCGTCTTCTTCTTCAGCCGCGCCGACTCCGAGGCGCGGGCCGGCCGCACCGGGTCGCGGCGCGGCCGGTCCACGGTCCAGTTCCTCGTCCTCGAACAACAGCGGCTCCCACGCCTGCCGCAGGTGCCACTCCACGTAGTACGCCAGCAGGCACAGCAGGATGTGTGCCCGCACGCGGTCGGCCGTGCGGTGGTGGATCGGGACGCACCAACAGGTCGATCCCCTTGAGACACCGGAACGCCTGCTCCACCAAGGCCAGCCGCTTGTACGACCGCACCCCGTCGGCGGCCGTCAGCCGCTCGGCCGGCTCGCTGGTCCGGATCACATAGATTCCATCCAGAAGCTCTTCATTTTTGATCGCGTCCTCCTTGCGAGCCCACCCCAGGTGACCCTCACGGATCGTCAGAGTGAAATGTTTGGCCATCTTGTAATGATTGATGATCTTGCCCGCCCTCACGCCGATCTCGGCCGCCGTCTCGGGCCGCCGGCCGCGCCACGCTGCGCGGCCAGCGCCCCCAGTTCGGCCTCCGTGGCCGCCAGCAGCTCCTGGCGCTTGTGCCGCCGCTGCTCGGCCAACTGGGGGTTGTAGCAGGCCACCAGCCGTTCGCCGGGGAACTCCGGCGAGGTGATCTCCGCCAGGCGTTGCGGCCTCCAGATCGGTTCGGATCAGGTGGCCGTCGGCCAACAGGCGGCGGATCGCGCCGCTGCGCAAGGCCGAGATCCAGCCCAGGCCCGGGTGTTTCTTGAGCACATCAATCTGAGTTTGTGTGAGCATGCCACGATCGCCGACCAGCACCACCCGCGACAGGCCGAACCGCTTCGTCAGCGCCTCGACCTGGTCGGGGACGGTCTTGGGGTCGCCGGTGTTGCCGGGGTAGACCTGCACGGCGACCGGCCGCCCGTCGGCGTCGGTCAACAGGCCGTAGACGATGATCGGGCAGCCGGTCTTGCCGTCGCGGTCGTGGCCGAAGCGGGCCAGCGGGCAGGTCTTCCCCTCGTAGTAGCTGCTGGTGACGTCGTAGAGCACCAGCGCCCCGTCGCTGAGGTGCCGCTTCGGGCCAGCTTCTTCTCGATCGCCGCCTGCCGCTCCAGCAGCCAGTCCATGGCGTCGTAGAGCTGATCCTCGGTGGCGTCGGCGACGTCCAACTCCTCGGCCAAGGTGGTGTCGTGCCAGTGTCGGGTGTTGGCCAGCTTGGAGCTGGGGAAGAGGAGGCGTTCGGCGATCATGGCGATCACCAGGTCGCGCCGCCGCGACGGCTCGGAGGCGATGAGGTCGTCCAGTCCGAGCTTGCGGATCATCTTCAGGACGGCCTCGACGTGCCCGTGGGGGAGCGAGCGCGTGATCCGGAAGGCGTCGGCCGCGGGGACGAAGGTCTCGCCCTTGAGGGAGCGACTGATCAGGTCGATGACGTGATCGGGGAGATGGGAGAGGTTGCCGAGGGTCTCGTGGGTGACGGTCTTCCCCTTGCGGATGGATCGCCGGAGCAAATGGGTGACGTAGGTCTTTCCCTTGTAGACCCTCTTCGTCGTAGCCACATGAACGGCGCCGGTTCGTGCTGCCATGCGGCAATTTTTGGAGGGAAGCCCCCGCTGTCAAGAGGACCTCCGAGTTTTTAGTGGCTACATTTCCGAGTCGAAATCGAGGTTAACCCCTGGTGGGTGGCTGACTTACGTCGAAAAGTGCTCTCGAACTTCGGTCTAGAGGGGGCGAAGAAAAAAAGCTCCTGGTGGTTGAGCACCCCAACTGACCTTCTACGCTTGGGTCTGGCGTGGGCCGTCCAGGCGCGACGAATTCCCATCTCCTCAGGGCTGTGCCTGGCGGGGCCGCATCTCCAGCTCAACTGCGCGATTAGCGTGTTGGCGCGGAGGTGGTCGCTTGGGCGTGAGTCAGGTTGGTTTCCGCCTGCGCCGCGCGCGCCTCGCTCTCCATCCGCATAGCCCCTCTCGGCGAGAGCATCAGTGCATGCGCGGCGATGAATCGGAGGGCTGACCTCGGCCGCGTTCGTCACCGCCTAAGGCAACCATAGTCGCGTGAATTTGTAAGCAAAATTGTCAGCCCACTGCCGTTGGATGCGAGGTTTCCCGCGGCATTCGCCAATCCATGCCTTCCAGCAGATAGCCCAGTTGTGGGGCGGATCGTCACCGCATCGCCAACTGTCTATGGCCACATGAACCTGCCCTTTTCCAGCCGCTTGGCGAACAGGCACATGCCCTGCCGTCGTCCAAAGGCATTTGATCAAATCGCCCCGCTTGACCGCGGAAGACGAACAAATGGCCGCAATGCGGATCGCGCTTCAACGTCTCCTGGACGAGCAGCGCGAGCCCGTCGAAGCCCTTGCGCATGTCGGTTGTCCGGGCGCAAGCCACACCTGAACGCCCGCCGGGACCGGGATCATCGCCGCGACAGCACGTTGAGGACAAGCGTGAGCGCGGCTCGTCCATGCGGCTCCGACGACAATCCGCTCGCCGCCGACGAGCGCGATCTCCATCCGGCCGGCCGCCGCCGGACAGCGCAATCGGAGCGGCGGGCATCCCTTCGTCCGCGACCGTCACCGGCAGCAGCTTCAACGGCTCCAACGCGCCGCCCGCCGCGTCTTCTTGCCTCCCGACGCCGCCAGGTGAACAACAGATTGGCGTTGATGCTGTAGCGCTGCGCCACCTTCGACACGGACGCGCCCGCCGCCAGACTCTCGGCAACCATCCGCCGCTTCTCATCCGCCGACCAAAAACGCCGTTGACGCGTCTCTTTCGGGTTCGTGCCTTGATCCACCAGAATTGGCTTCATCGACAGTGTCCATGATCGCGTTGATGGGCACTATCTCGTGCCACTCTTCGCCCACTATTGCTCCCCAAAGCCGGCCGTCCAGGCGGCCCTCGCCGGAGGATTACGTTTCTCATACCGCCAAGCTTGATTTGGCCCTTTCGGAGAAGGCCGACAAGTGGTTGTGAGTGGGGTCAGCGGGTCGTCGTGCGCCGTTGATGCTGCGACAGGTCGTGCGGCATAACATCCATTATTTTGTCGTAGGTGCGTCGCGACGTGTGCAAGAAGGTAGGCACGAAAAGGTCGGATGACTGCTTGGTGACTGCTTTGGGCGGACACCAAGCCTTCCCGGGCGCGGCGTGTACGCCCGCTATCCCGCTTGTTCCCGCCGTTCGTCCAACGGCGGCTTCCCGCCGGGACTAAACCGCTCTCGCGGTAGGGGCGGCGAGGGACGCAGTCGTTTCTGAAGGGCTGAAGGCGAGAGCGAAGGCTCAAACGTGTCTCAAGATCGTGGGGTTTCAACCCATGCGAGACAGGAGCCTTCGCGATGATCGACAAGCCCATCAGCCCGTTGCGTCAGCGCATGATCGACGACATGACGGCGCGCCGTTTCAAGGAGAAGGTGCAGAAGGACTACATCCGGCACGTGAGGACCTTCGCGGCGTTTCTCGGCCGCTCGCCGGATACCGCGACAAGCGAAGACCTTCGCCGCTTTCAGGTCCACATGGCGCGGCAGCAGATCGGTGTTCCGACCATCAACGCCGCGATCGCCGCGCTGCGGTTCTTCTTCAACGTGACGCTCGAACGGCCTGACCTCGTTCGTCCTCTGACGAGCATACACAAGCCGCGCAAGGCGCCGGTCGTTTTGAGCCAGGAGGAAGTGGTCCGTCTTCTCGAAGCCGCTCCCGGTCTCAAGTACAAGGCCGCGTTCGGCGTCGCCTACGGAGCGGGCCTGCGCGTGTCCGAGGTCGCGGCGCTGAAGGTGTCCGACATCGACAGCCAGCGCATGACGTTGCGGGTCGAACAGGGCAAGGGGCAGCGGGATCGCACCGTGATGCTCTCGCCGCAACTGCTCGAACTGTTGCGCGATTGGTGGCAGGCGGCACGGCCGCAGGCCTGGCTCTTCCCGGGACAGAACCCGGTCAACCCGATGACCGCCCGTCAGCTTGACCGCGCCGTTCACGCCGCGGCGCAGGCGGCGGGGATCGCCAAGCGCGTGTCGCCGCATACGTTGCGGCACAGCTTCGCCACCCATCTGCTCGAACAGAACGTCGATATTCGTGTGATCCAGGTGCTGCTCGGCCACGCCAAGCTGGAGACGACGGCGCTCTACACCCGCGTCGCCGTCAACACGATCCGCGACGTGACCAGCCCGCTGGAGCGGCTCGGCCTCAACCTGACGAAGCGACCGCCGCCCGCCTGAGGGGCGCCGCATGGCGCGGCCCCCGGATCGCAGTCTGGAGGTCGCCGACATCTTTCGCGCCCATGGGGCGGCCTGGCGCAAGGCCAACGCCGGTCATGCGAGCCTCGGCCAATTGAAGGTCATGTCGGCGATCGAGTCCTGTCGCACCGCCGCGCTCGGCGGCCACGTCGAGCGCGGCGAGGACTGCGCGCACGAACGCGTCGCCTACAACTCCTGCCGCAACCGGCACTGCCCGAAGTGTCAGGCTGCGGCGGCGCGGCAGTGGCTCGCCGAGCGCGAGGCCGAGCTTCTGCCGGTTCCCTATTATCACGTCGTCTTCACCCTGCCGGCGGCGATCGGCGCGATCGCGTTCCAGAACAAGGCCGGCGTCTACGACCTCCTGTTCAGGACCGCGGCCGACACGCTCACCACCATCGCCGCCGACCCGAAGCATCTGGGCGCGCGCATCGGCCTCACCGCCGTCCTCCACACCTGGGGCTCGGCGCTCACCCATCATCCCCATGTCCACGTCATCGTTCCCGGCGGCGGCCTGTCGCCGGACGGCACGCGCTGGATCGCCTGCAGGCCCGGCTTCTTCCTCCCCGTGCGCGTGCTGTCGCGCCTGTTCCGCCGCCTCTTCCTCGAAGGGCTCGCAGCCCTGCATCAGACCGGTCGCCTGACCCTCTTCGGCGATCTCGCCCCGCTCGCCGACCAACGCGCCTTCGACGCCGCGCTTGCGCCTCTGCGCCGATCCAAGTGGGTCGTCTTCGCCAAAAGACCCTTCGCCGGACCGCAAGCCGTGCTCGCCTATCTCTCCCGCTACACCCACCGCGTCGCGATCTCGAACGCCCGGCTGATCGCGCTCGACGAGGCGGGCGTGACCTTCAAATGGAAGGACTACCGGATCAAAGGCCGCGACCGGCTCAAAACCATGACGCTCGACGCCGCCGAGTTCATCCGCCGCTTTCTCCTGCACGTCCTGCCGAGCGGTTTCCATCGCATCCGACATTACGGCCTGTTCGCCGGCACGGTTCGAGCCCGCAACATCGAGCGTGTCCGCCAGTTGCTGGCTCCGCCCGAGACTGCGCCTGAACGCTCGCCGGCCGACGACCGCAGCGACGCCGACAGCGCTGCGCTCGCCCATCGATGTCCGTGTTGCGGCGGCCGGATGATCATCATCGAGACATTCGACGGCGTTCGCCCTGCGCGACCTTCATCGCCGCGCCGGATCAGGATCGACACCTCATGATCATCGCCGCGCTGTCCCCCTCGCAACGCCGCTTCTCCTCGCCTCCAGCCGCGCGCCGGAGCAGCAAGGCGATGTCCCCGCAAGGTCGGCAGTCCTTCTCCAAGCGCAGCGCTCACACCCGCCGCTCGCATGCTCGCCCTCGAAAACGCTCGTCGTCTTGGTTCCCGCCGACAAGAATCCATCCCGCCGGACCCGGAACCCCCAACAGCGCTCCATCCGCGACCTTCAAATCCCCATAGGTCGCGCCCGATCAACCAGCCCCCTTCCTCCCCGCGGTTTCCTCCTTGGGAGGCTTTCGAACGCCGGCCCCGCACCTCGCCCCACCGTCCTGCAAAGGGCCGGCGTCCGAAACCCTTCACCATAGCCGCCCGTCGACGATGTGACCCGCGAACCCGCCAAAGCCTCATAACTTATTCTCGATTACCGCCTCTCATAAGGCATTTGTGACAGCTGCAAAAGTCAAGATTTTTGGTGCGCCGGTAGAAACCGGCAAAGAGTAGGTGGTGTGAGTCCACTGCAATGAAGGAGTAGCAATCCGCATTGGCCCCGAGCCGTGCGTTGGCATCCGCGAGGGTGACGGCGAAGCGTCGGTAGGGGAGCGCATAGGCCAGCCATTGAGCCGCGAAAGCTTGAAAGTTCCGGATGCCGACGTGGTCAGATTCACGGAAGGCGAAATGGATGGGCGCGTCATCGCGAGCGCCCGCCCAGCCCGGCGTGGTCGGAGAACCTGGCATGTGTGGAAGCTCTTTGCGCGGGAACCGGGAGATCTCAGGTTTGACCTGCGGGCGAATTCCGCAGGCCCGCATCGGGAAGACGAGGAGTTGTAGCCGATGATGCACGAGCCCGAGAAGTCTGACTCCGTCGTAGTAGCTGCGAGGCCGACGAACAAGGCGGAGCGATCCGCTGCGGAGCCGGTGGAGCCAAGGACGGGGACCGAGGGAAGCGCGAGCCAGCAAAGCACGTGCCGGGCACAGGACCGGGGAAGCGTGTCACATGCGCTGGAACGCGTACGGAGGGTACGCACAACACGTGTGCGCCTCGCCGTCAGACACCCGAGGTAGGAGCCGAGTGCCCGAATTGGGCTCGCTCGGATCTGTGCGGGGGGCGTCCAGCAATGGACGTCCCTACCGCGAACACCATGCTCCGACCTCAATGAAATCAGCCGGTTATGCGGTGCAAAAATCGGGTGCAAAAAAGGCCGCCTGCCGCCCTCCGGCGGCATCCCGTCTTGAACCCCGAGTAACGAGAACTTGACCGCTAGTCTCGGGAAGGTCGGGTCCGGCTAGGCCCGGGCGGATGCAAATCTTTGAACATGCTGGGAAATTCGCAATTTTGCGAGTTTTTCTTTCCGCTCCGCGGAATCCGTGCTATTGTTCCCGTTTCGTTCAATCAGGAGGCACTCATGGCGGAATTGCAAGACGCCGTCCCGCAGGCCCCGGTCCGGCGCGACCGGTCGGTCGAGGGTCCGCCGGGAGGCGCGGCGGAAAAGGCATGCGCACGCCGCCGGTGCGGCTCGCCCGGCCGGCCGGGCGGCCGCCGGCGCCGGTTGGCGAAGCCTGTGAGGCGCCTCTGGCGGCCAATGCGGGAGCCCGCGCGTCGCTCATGGCTCGGGAGGTGAAACTTTTTCGCTTGGATTCGTAACCGGGGCAATTTCCGGGGCGGGCGCTTTAGCTTGGTGCGGTGCTGACGAGGGTTGCGAGATCCGGGACGGCGGGGCCAGGAATGCCGAGGCGGGCGCCGAGATAGTCGAAGAAGGGGATTTTGAGTTTCTTGCAGGTTTTGGCGAGGCCGAGCATTGCGTCGCGCGCCTCACGACCTTTTTCGCTGACGGTTCCGCCGGAGACTTTGCGCTTGGTGACGAAGGCGCGGATGTCGTTTTCGGAGGCGTTGGTGTTGAGCGGGATGTCGGGCCGCTCGAGCACGCGCAAAAGCTCGTCCTTGCGCCCGAGCAGGCGTTTCAACAGACGGTCGAGCAGGGCGTAGCCGGTTCGGCGCTTGAAGATGCGGTCGAAGCGGGCGCTCAGTTCCGCGGCTCGTTGGGGGCTTGGGGCCAGTTTGTAGTCTTTGAGCTGGCGATAGAACCACCAGACCATCCGCCGGGCGACCTCGATGGCGTTGCGCTGCCGATCGTTGGCGGGAACGAGCTTGTGGATGAGCCGCTCGGCGTGAACCCAACACAGGGCGTGGTCGCCGATGCGGAACTGGCCGGCGTCGTCGGAGACGACGACCGCGCCGCCGAGCAGACCCTCGGCCTCGATTGCGCCCCACAGCGCCGCTTCGCTGGCGACGCGCACCGGATCGGGCGTCACCTTCGAGTTGGCCAGGCCGAGGGCACGCAAGTGGTCCATCCAATCCTCGCGCGAGCGAAAGACGCGCGAAGCGTGGCCGCCGAGCCTGTCGATGACGTCCTGCGCCAGATTGCCCGCGCGCATGTAGGCGATCGCGGCGGCATTAATCACGTAGGACGCCGTCCCGCCGAGCAGGCGGCCGAGGAAAGCCAGGCGCGACTTGCCGGACCCGGTGCGGAACGCGGCGAAGCGGTCGGAGCCGATGTGGGTGGTGAAGCAGGCCTTGCCGGCGTGGCGGGCGCCGGTGTCGTCGACGGTGACGAAGGGCGAGTTCGCGAGCCCCGCCCGCAGCACCGCTTCGTCCTCGGCGCGGAAGCCCTCCAGCTTGGCGCGCAAGAGCCGCACCACCTGCCGCTTGGAAATCGCCAGGCCCATGCCGACCAGAAGCGCCACGATCCGTTCGCAGGTCATCTGGCCCTGAAAATGCAGCATCAGCACGAGGCGATGCAGATGCGGGCCGCAGCCGCCGACAATTCCCCCATCGAGCGGCGCCATCAGCCGCTTGCCGTCCGGCGTCTCCCAGCGCTCCCGCCGATAGAGCGTCGTCTCGGCCTTCAACACCAAGTCTTGAACGACGATCTCCTCGTAGCCCTTGTGGCGCGAGCCCGGCGGGGCTTCAACCGTCAGCGTCACCCGCCGGTCGATCGGAAGCTTGGAGACGCCGGGGCCGCGTCGCTTCGATCCTACTGCATCTTCGGCCGAAGTCCCGCTTTCCGGCCGATCGGTCGCCTTCTCCATCCCGGACGGCTTGTGCGGCGGACGGGGCGGCAAATGCTTGAGCCGCGCGATCTCGTCCTTCAGCGCCTGGTTATCGACCCGAAGCCGCGCCACCGCTTGGCTCAGCTTCTCGTTCTCCCCCCGCAATCGCTGCACCTCGCCAAGCAATCGGCGAACCCGGCCGATCAGCTCGGCCGGCCCCAGACGTTCAAGCGAATCTTCCGAGCCAGGCGACATGCCCGGCGTGAATCAAGCCTTCCTTACTTTTCCTTTAAGATTCCCCCTTCGCCCGGGAATCTGCCCCGATTACTTGGATTCCTCGTAACCCATTGAAAAGCCCCGAATTGAACGAAGGAATCGAAGAAAACCCAAGAAAATCCAAGCCCGTTCTCTTGGTTTTTCTTGGTTTCGCTTTGGTTCGGCTTGGGGTGAGTTGGTCCCCGGCGGCCCGCGATCGCGTCCGGACGGCTCCGCTACGGGGAACCGCGCACGCTCCGTCAGCGTCGCCCGCCAAGCCGGAGGGCGAGGCCGAGCGCGACGAGGGCGGTCGCCCGATGGGCGAGGGCGAGGGGATCGGCGCGGTCATGAGCAGGGTCGCGGCGCCGAGGGCGGCCTGCAGCGCCGCGACGCCCGCAAGAGCGCCGGCGCCGGGGCGGCCGCGGCGCGTCCTAGAGCCGCCCCTTCGCCAGCGCGGCGATGATCGCGCGCGCCCGGCGGCCGGCGAAGGCCGAGGCGACGTCGGGGCCGAGCTTGAGCCGCCAGTTCGGCCGCTCGCGGTCGGTGCCCGGCAGGTTGGTCGCGACCGTCTCGCCGACGAGATCGTCGAACTGGGCGCTGGCGAGGAGCGAGCCCGAGCCGCCGATCAGCGCGTGGACGGCCGCGGCGGTCGCGTCGTCGAGCGGCGCGTCCTCGGGGAGCGCTGAGGCGATCAGCCCGGCGGAGACGAGCGCCGCGATCAGGCCCGCGCTTCTCCTCGAGCCGCGCCGCGATCGCCTCGCCCGCCGCACTCAGCGTGAGGAGGCCGAGCGAAAGCTTCTCGGCGATGTCCGCGCCTGCCCACCAGCCGGCGAGCGTCGCGAGATCGTGCGTCGCGACGCACGCGACCGACATCGGCGGATAGGCGGCGGGCGGCAAGACCTCCGCGCCCTTGCGCTCGAACCACAGCACCTTCATCCCGAGGATGTTCGCCCGCGTCAGCCGGGCGCGGAACCCCTCGGGCACCGTGCCGAGATCCTCGCCGACCACCATGCATTCGGCCCGCCGGCTCTCGAGCGCGATATGGCCGATGAGGTCGTCGAGCGGATAGGCGAGATAGGCGCCTTCCGCCGGCCTCGCGCCCTCGGGGATGAGGAAGAGCCGCTGCAGCCCCATCGCGTGGTCGATGCGCAACATGCCGGCGTGGCGCATGTTGGCCGCGTAGAGCGCGCTCAAGGACGCCCAGCCTTCGCGGGCGCCGGCGAGCGGATTAGGCGCAGGCAGGCTCCAGTTCTGCCCTTGGGTGGAAAAGGGGTCGGGCGGCGCGCCGACCGACGCGCCTTGCGCCAGCGCGCGAGCGTGCGCCCAGGCCTCCGCCCCGTCGGGCGCGGCCCCGACGGCGAGGTCGCGGTAGAAGCCGATCTCGAGGCCGCGCCCGCGCGCCCGCGCCGCGGCGCGCCCAAGCTGACGGTCGGCGAGCCACTGGCAGAAGAGCGCGAAGTCGAACGCGTCGCAGTCTCTGGCGATCGCGTCCTCGATCGCCTTGGCTTCGCCGTCGCGCAGAGGGTCCGGCCAGGACCGCCAGTCGGCGCCGGCCTCGCCCTCGGCGATCGCCTGGAACGCCGCGAACCGCTTCAGCGCGTTCGCCGCCGGCCTCGACGAACGCGCGGCGGTCGGCGAAGAGCGCATCCGCAGGCCGCGCGAGGCGGGCGCGAGCGAAAGCCGCATGGAGCGCGGCGAGCGCCGCGCGCTTGACCGCCCATACCGCCGGATAGTCGACGAGCCTCGTCGCACTTGCCGCCGCGATGGCCGGCGCAAGCGCCCGGAGCGCCGCCTCGAGCGCCTCGTCGCGCGGCAGGCCGGCGTCGAGAACGTCGATCAGCATCGGATCGAGAAAACGGCGGTCGGACGGATTGTAGGGGCTCGCCCGCTCCCGGTCGTGCGGGAACAGCATATGCATGGGGCTCACGCCGAAATAGGCCGCGCCCGCGCCGCCCGCCGCTTCGCCGGCGAGCGCCAGCGTCGAGAAGTCGCCGATCCCCTGATCGCCGGCGCGACGCAGCGCGTAGAGTTGGGCGGTGACCCCGAAGCGCTTGCGCTCGGCGGCCTCGGGCCCGTAGCATTCCGCCGGCGCGACCGTGAGCTGGCACGCGACGCCGTCGACGATCAGGCGATGATCGGCCGAGCGGCAGGTCCGGCAGCGCGATCGTCCGCTCCTCGACCGTGCGGCCGTCGGGAAGGTCGCGGCGCGCATCCCTCGCCGGCGCCGATGCGCCACTCGAGAATCCTCCCGTCCTCGCATTCGATCCTGGCCTCGCAGCCTTTGGGCGCGTCGCGCAGCGGGGCGCCGAGCGGCCCGTCGAGGTTAAGCACGAGCGAATAGGGGACGCGCCGCCGTCGCGTCTCGTCGAGGACGCGGGCCAGGCTTTCGCGCGCCTGCTGCTTCGCTGCCCGCCTCGAGCCCGAGCGCCGCCAGGAGCGCGATCTTGGTTTCCGGCGAGACGATGGTGCGTTTGCCGCTGACGTCCCACCATTCGCCGGCGATCCCGGCGGCGCTTGCGAGCGCCTCGATGGTTCCGGCCGTCGGCGGACCGCCGCGAAGTCCGCCGCCGGGAAGAGGGCTTTCCGCGAGGATGAGACATGAGCGGGCGTGGAGGCGCTGGCGGTCGGCGATGGCGAGCGGGCGCTCCGGCGCTCTCGGGATCGTGGCTGTCGACGAGCGCGCGCCACGCCATGCCGGAGCGCGGCTCCGGCAGGCTGAGCTCCGCCTCCTCGTTCGACCGGTTCATGGCGACCGCGACGCGATCGACGCCGCCGTCATGCGGAGCGGCGAAGACCGCAACGAGCGCAGGGCCGGCAGGGTCGTTCCACGCCGACTGCGTCATCGGCCCTTCGGCGTCTCGCCATTCGACGTCGGGCAGGCCCGACGCGTCGAACTTTTCGCCGGTCAGAAAGGCGTCGCGCGACAGGGCCGGGTGGGCGCGGCGCGCCTCGGCGAGCCGTTGCACAAACGCGATCAGGGACGCGTCGGCGTCGCTCCAGTGAATGGCGGTCGTCGCGTTGTCCTGGGCGTAGGCGTTGTTGTTTCCCCCCTGGCTGAAGCCGAGCTCGGAGCCCATCGCCAGCATCGGGGTCCCGCGCGAGGCGAACAGCAGCGTCAGGAGGTTGCGCTGGTCGCGCGCCCGCGCCGCGACGATCGTCGGGTCCTCGCTCGGCCCCTCGACGCCGTGATTCCAGGAGTAATTTCGCGTCGGTTCCGTCCCGGTTGCGCTCGCCGTTCGCCTCGTTGTGCTTCTTCTCGTACGACACCAGGTCGGCGAGGGTGAAGCCGTCGTGCGCGACGATGAAGTTGACGCTCTTCGAGGGCGCGGCGGCGCGAACGAACACGTCGCGCGAGCCGGCGATGCGAGTGGCGATCTCGCCGCGCATGCCGGCATCGCCGCGCCAGAAGCGGCGCGCGGCGTCGCGGAAGCGGTCGTTCCATTCGGCGAAGGCGGGGCCAAAGGCCCCGAGCCGGTAGCCGCCGAGGCCGACGTCCCAAGGCTCGGCGATGAGACGCGCCCGGCGAAGAACCGGGTCTCCGGCGAGCGCCTGGAAGAACGGCGCGTTTGGGTCGAAGCCGTTCGTTCCCCGTCCGAGGGCGGTCGCGAGGTCGAAGCGGAAGCCGTCGATCCCGCCATAGATCATCCAGCGCCTGAGCGCGCCGATCGCCATGTCGACGACGAGCGGGCGGTCGAGGGCGAGGCAATTGCCGGTGCCCGCGTCATTGACGTAGATCGCCGGATTCGTGCGGGTCGAGACGGAACCAGGCCGCATTGTCGAGGCCGCGGAACGAGAGCGTGGGGCCGAACTGGTCGCTTTCGCCGTTATGATTGAACACGACGTCGAGGATCGCCTCCATCCCCGCGGCGTGCAGCGCGTCGGTCGCCGCCCGCACCTCGGCCCAGCCGCCTGGAGCAAGGCGCGGATCGGGCGAGCCGAACACGACCGAATTGTAGCCCCAGGCGTTCGCCAGGCCGAGCGGCGGCAGATGCCGCTCGTCGACGAAGGGGTCGGCCGGCATGATCTCGATCGCCGTGGCCCCGAGCGCGGCCAGATGCGCGATCGAGGCCGGATGGGCCAATCCGGCGAAGGTTCCCCGAGCGCTTTCCGGAACCGCGGGATTGAGGCGCGAAAAGCCGCGCAGATTGAGCTCGTAGATGACGAGCGATTCGGCGGCGATCCGCTTGCCGCCCGGCTCGCCCATGGGCGGCGCGCCGGCGATCGCCTTCGGCGCGTAAGGGCCGCTGTCCTCTCCGCGGGCGAACATCGAGGGATGCAGCCGGAAAGGGCGGTCGAAGCGGAAGGCGTAGGGGTCGGCGAGCAGTTTGGAGACGTCGAAACGCTGCCCTCGCGCCGGATCATAACGGCCCTGAACCCGAAAGCCGTAGCGCGCGCCGTCGCCGAAACCGGGCGCAAGGCCGCGAAACACGCCGCCGGCGTCGCGATTCATCGCGGCGCGAAAAACTTCGCGATCGCCGTCATAGAGGCAAAGAAAAGCGCCTTCGGCGTTCGGCAGCGCGAGCGCCGCCTCAAGCCCCTGCGGCGAGACGACGACCCCGAGGCTCGCCTCCGCTCCGCTCATGCAGCGGGCCGGGCGATCGATCGGTAGAGCGCGGCGTAGCGTCGCGCGGGGCCGCGCCAGGACACGTCCGCCCGCATGCCGTTCAGTCTCATGCGCCGCATGGACGCCGGGTCGCGGTAGATCGCGAGCGCCCGGTCGAGCGCGTAAGCCAGGGCATCGACCGAAAGAGGGGAGAACTGGATGCCGGTTGCGACCCCTGCGGCCATGGCCGCCTCGTTGGCGTCGATGACCGTGTCGGCGAGGCCGCCGACGCGCGACACGATCGGCGTCGCGCCGTAGCGCAACGCGCAGAGCTGGGTCAGCCCGCAGGGCTCGAAGCGCGACGGCACAAGGATGAAATCCGCGGCTCCCTGGAAGAGATGGGCGAGCTTCTCGTCGTAGCCGAAGACGCATCCGACCGAGCCGGCCCGCGTCGCGGCGGCTTCGGCGAAGCCGGTCTCCAGGGTCCGTTCGCCGGAGCCCAGCACAGCGAGCTGAGCGCCTTTGGCGACCAAAGCCGGCAGCGCCTGCAGGAGAAGGTCGAGGCCCTTCTGGTGGGATAGACGGGAGACGACGGCGAACATTGGGCGGTCGCCCGGCGTCAGCCCGAGCTTGGTTTGAAGCGCGGTCTTGTTGCGCACCCGCAAGTCGACTCTGGTTGCGCCGAAATTCTGCGGGAGAGCCGGGTCGGCCGCGGGATTCCACACGCTGTCGTCGATGCCGTTGAGAATGCCGTGCACAGTGCGGGAGCGCGCGCGCAACAGGCCGTCCAGCGCCATGCCGAATTCAGGGGTCAGGATCTCGCGCGCATAGGTCGGCGAGACGGTCGTGACCACGTCGGCGAGTTGGAGGCCCGCCTTCAGATAGCCGACGCCGCCGAAATACTCCACGCCGTCGATCGCCAGCGCGCGATCGGGCAACCCGAGCTCCCAAAACACGGAAATGGGAAAATGGCCCTGGAAGGCGAGGTTATGGATCGTCACGACCGAGCCGGGTCGCCGGCCTTCGGCGAAACGGAGATAGGCGGGGGCGAGCGCAGCCTGCCAGTCGTGGGCATGGACGACCTCGGGCTCGAAGGCGGGGACCGCGCCGAGCCCGATGTCCGCGCCGACCCGCGCGAGCGCCGCGAATCGCCGGGCGTTGTCGGGCCAGTCGAGCCCGTCGGGGCCGAGGTACGGATTGCCGGGTCGGTCGTAAAGATGCGGCGCGTCGATCGCGAAAAGGTCGAGACCCTCGGCCTGGCCGGCCAGCACGCGCGCCGGTCCGCCGAACAGATCGGGGTAGTCGCGCGCGACCGTGACGTCGGCAAGCTTGCCCATGATCGCCGGGTAGGCGGGAACGAGCGACCGCATCTCGACGCCTTCCGACGCAAGCGCGCGGGGCAGAGCGCCCGCGACGTCGGCGAGCCCGCCCGTCTTCACCAGCGGAAAGATTTCCGAGGCGACGGACAGAACTTTCAGATCGCTCATTGCTTGAGCTTTTCGATCATCGGGCCGGTGATCAGCGTCACGCCGTCGTCGGTGCGCCGGAAGCGCTTGGCGTCGAGATCCGGATCCTCGCCAACCACGAGACCGTCGGGAATGCGCACTTCGCTGTCGATCACCACCTTGTTGAGCCGCACATGCCGGCCGATGTTGGCGTAGGGCAGAATCACCGCCTCGTGGATCGTCGAATAGGAATGGCAGTGCACGCCGGTGAAGACCAAAGATCGGCTGATCGCGGCGCCGGAGACGATGCAGCCTCCGGAAAGCAGCGATTGAATCGCAAGGCCTCGCCGGCCGTCGACGTCGTGCACGAACTTGGCCGGGGGCGTGATTTCGCCGTAGGTCCAGATCGGCCATGCGCGATCGTAGAGGTCGAGGTCGGGAATGACGTCGGTGAGGTCGATGTTGGCCGCCCAATAGGCGTCGACGGTCCCGACGTCGCGCCAATAATGCTTGGCCTCCTCGGTCGACCGGACGCAGGACTGCGAGAAGTGGTGGGCGACGGCTTTGCCCTCCTTGACGATGCGGGGGATGATGTCCTTGCCGAAGTCGTGGCTCGAATTCGGATCGGCCGCGTCTTCCTTGAGAAGGTCGATCAGGAACGACGTTTCGAACACATAGATGCCCATGCTGCAGAGCGCCACATCGGGCTTGCCGGGCATCGGTGGCGGGTTCTTGGGCTTTTCGAGGAAACTGATGATGGTGTTGCTCGGCGTCGACGTGCATCACGCCGAAGCCTTTCGCCTCCTCGAGAGAGGCCTCGAGACACCCGACCGTCACGTCCGCGCCCGAGTTGACGTGCTGCTGCAGCATCTTCTCGTAGTCCATCTTGTAGATGTGGTCACCCGCCAGCACCACCATGAAGTGCGGGCCGTAGCTCTCGATGATGTCGATGTTCTGATAGACCGCGTCGGCCGTGCCGAGGTACCACATCGTCTCGGACACGCGCTGCGAGGCGGGCAGGATGTCGAAGCTCTCGTTTCGCTCGGGCCGGAAGAAGTTCCATCCTCGCTGAAGGTGGCGGATAAGGCTGTGGGCCTTGTACTGCGTGGCGACGGCGATGCGACGGATGCCGGAGTTCAGCGCGTTCGAGAGCGCAAAGTCGATTATGCGCGACTTTCCGCCGAAATAGACGGCGGGCTTCGCCCGTCGATCGGTGAGTTCTAGGAGCCGGCTTCCGCGCCCCCCGGCGAGCACGTACGCCATGGCGTGCCGGGAATAGGGCGCCGAGAGCCCCATTTCCTTCGCCGTTCGTGTTTTCGGCCATGTCGACCTCCTTGTCACGCGGCGTCCGCGCCGGCGTCGGGCGGGCTGAAGACGAGATACAAGGTCGCCAGCGGCGGCAACACCAGCGTTGCCGAAGCCGGAAAGCCGTGCGAAGGGCGCCGCTCCGCGACGACGTCGCCGAAATTGCCCATATTGGACCCTCCGTATCCGGAAGCGTCGGTGTTGATCGCCTCCCGCCAGTGGCCCTCGTAACGGCAAACCGACGCGATAATTCATGCGCGGCTCCGGCGTGAAGTTGCAGACGATGGCGACTGGCGGATCGCTTTGCGCGCCCCGCCGCAGGAAGGCGAGCACCGATTGGGTGTCGTCGTTGACGACGATCCAGCGGAAGCCTTCCGGCTCGCAGTCGCGCGCGTAGAGCGCCGGCGTTTCGCGATAGATGCGGTTGAGGTCGCGGATCAGCGCCTGCACGCCCTGATGCGGCCAGTGGTCCAGTAGCCACCAAGGGAGAGACTCCGCGGCGTTCCACTCCATGGTCTGGCCGAACTCCTGTCCCATGAACAGAAGCTTCTTGCCCGGATAGCCCCACATGAAGCCATAGAAGGCCCGCGCGTTGGCGAAGCGCTGCCATTCGTCGCCGGGCATCTTGCAGACCAGCGAGCCTTTGCCGTGCACGACCTCGTCGTGCGAGATCGGCAGCACGAAATTCTCGCTGAAGGCGTAGAGGAGCCCGAACGTCATCTTGTCGTGGCTCCAGCGGCGGTAGATCGGATCGCGCGACATGTAATCGAGCGTGTCGTGCATCCAGCCCATGTTCCACTTGAAGCCGAAGCCGAGGCCGCCAGCGTCGGTGGGGCGCGAGACGCCGGGAAAAGCCGTCGATTCCTCGGCGATAGTGATCGGCGCCGGGGAAGCCTCCGTAGACGAGCTCGTTGGCGCGGCGGAGGAAGGCGATCGCCTCGCGGTTTTCCTTGCTGCCGTCGGGGTTGGGCAGCCACTCGCCTTCGCGACGGGAATAGTCGAGGTAGAGCATTGAGGCGACGGCATCGACGCGCAGGCCGTCGATATGGAACCGGTCGACCCAGTAGAGCGCGTTGCAATAGAGGAAATTCGCCACCTCGTGCCGGCCGAAATTGTAGATCGCGGTATTCCAGTCTGGATGGAAGCCCTTGCGCGGATCGGCGTGCTCGTACAGAGCGGTGCCGTCGAAGCGCGCCAGGCCGTGCTCGTCGGTCGGGAAATGCGCCGGCGCCCAGTCGAGGATGACGCCGAGTCCCGCCGCATGGGCGCGGTCGACGAAGCGGGCGAATCCGGCCGGCTCGCCGAAGCGGCGCGTCGGAGCGAAGAGGCCGATCGGCTGGTAGCCCCAGGACTCGTCGAGCGGATGCTCGCTGATCGGCAGAAGCTCGATATGAGTGTATCCCATGTCGGCGACGTAGGGAATGAGCTGGTCGGCGAGTTCGTCGTAGGTAAGAAACGTTCCGTCGAGATGGCGTCGCCACGAGCCGAGATGGACCTCGTAGATCGACATCGGCTTGCGGCGCGGCTCGCCCTGCGCTCGCTTCGCCATGTACTCGGCGTCGGTCCAGGCGAAATCGGAGCTGTCGGCGACGACCGAGGCGGTCGACGGCCGGAGTTCGGCTTCAAAGCCGAATGGATCGGCTTTGAGCGGGAGAAGTCTGCCGTCCGGTCCGGTCAGTTCATACTTGTAGACTGCTCCGGCCGCCAGGTGCGGGACGAAAATCTCCCATAAGCCGCTGTCGTAGCGCTTGCGCATCTGGCAGCGACGGCCGTCCCAGCGGTTGAAATCGCCGACGACGGAGACGCGCGTGGCGTTCGGCGCCCAGAGCGCGAACAGCACGCCGTCGACGCCTTCATGTTGGGTCAGTTGGGCGCCGAGTCGCCGGTAGAGCTGACGATGCGACCCCTCGCGCAGGAGGTAGTCGTCAAGCGGACCGAGCGCCGGACCGAAGGCATAGGAATCGATATAGGACGAGGTCTCCCATAAGCCGTTTCCACCTCGATGCGATAGAGCGGCTTTTCCTTGGCCGAAGGGATCAGCGCCTCGAAAAAGTCGTCCTTGCGCCGGGGCAGCTCGGCGATCACCTTGCTGCCGTCCCGCGTCAGCGCCCGCACGCGCACCGCATCCGGCGCGAATACCCGGATGACCCAGCCATCGCGGTTTCATGCGGGCCGAGCACCGCAAACGGATCGCCGCATCGCGCGGACAGGATCGCGGTCGACGTCCTCCTCGCGCGCCCTCCAAGCCTCCATTTTATCCTCCACTCGCCGTCGCCTAGCCGATTGGCGTGAACGGCGCACTCCAAATTTCCTTCGCATATTCCGCGATCGCTCGATCGGACGAAAACCATCCGACGTTGGCGGTGTTGATGATGCTTGAGCGCATCCATCGCTTCCGGTCCCGCCAGGCCTCGTCAATGCGCATCTGCGTCTCCCAATAGGCGTCGAAATCCGCGCACAGCATGAAATAGTCGTGATGGGTCAACGTGTCGACGAGGCCGCGGTAGCGGCTGGCGTCGTCGGTCGAGAACACGCCGGAGGCTATTTCGTCCAGCGCCTCGCGCAGCACCGGAGACGCAGCAATGCGGGCGCTGGCGTCGATTCCGTGAGCGCGCGCCGCCTCCACCTCAGACGCGGTCAGGCCGAAAATGAAGATGTTGTCGTCGCCGACGAGGTCGCGCAGCTCGACATTGGCCCCGTCGAGCGTGCCGATCGTGAGCGCGCCGTTCAGCGCCATCTTCATGTTGCCGGTGCCGGAGGCTTCCATGCCTGCGGTCGAAATCTGCTCGGAAAGGTCGACGGCCGGAATGATCGTCTCGGCGAGCGACACATTGTAATTGGGCAGGAAGACGACTTTCAGAAGACCGCGCAGGGTCGGATCGGAGTTGACGACGCGGGCGACGTCGATGGCGAGCTTGATGATGAGCTTGGCCTGGGTGTAGCTCGCCGCCGCCTTGCCGGAGAAAATCTTGACGCGCGGCGCGAAATCGACGGTCGGGTTGGCGCGAATGGCGTTGTATCTCGCCACCGTCTCGAGAATGTTCAGCAACTGGCGCTTGTATTCGTGAATGCGCTTAATCTGGACGTCGAACATCGATTCGGGGTCGATGCGCAGCCCGAGCTGGACGGCGACATGACGCGCGAGCGCGACTTTCGATGAGTGGCGCGCTGCGGCGACGCGCTCCTGCATCGAGGCGTCGTCGGCGAAGGCGGCAAATCCCTTCAAGGCGTCGGCGTTCTCGAGCGCGCAATTCGCCCAGGGTCGAGCGGATGATCTCTGACAGCCCGGGGTTGCACTCGATGAGCCAGCGACGGAAAGTGATGCCGTTGGTCTTGCTGACGATGCGGCCCGGGTAAACGGTATTGAGGCTATGGAACACGGTCTTGCGCATCAGATCCGTGTGCAGGGCCGACACGCCGTTGATCTTGTGCGAGCCGATAAAGGCGAGGTTGCCCATCCGCACCCGTCTGACCGGCGTGCTCGTCGATCAGTGAGAGGGTGGCGAGAAATCCCGGATCGATGAAGCCGCGCCGGCGCGCGCTGTCGAGATGGGCGGCGTTGAGCAGATAGATGATTTGCATGTGGCGCGGCAGCAGAGCGCTCCATCAGCGGAACTGGCCAGCTCTCGAGCGCCTCCGGCAGGAGGGTGTGGTTGGTGTAGGAGAACGTCGCCTGCGTGACCGCCCACGCTTCGTCCCATTCGAGGCCGTTGAGGTCGATCAGGATGCGCATCAGCTCGGCGACGGCGATTGCCGGATGCGTGTCGTTCAGCTGAACTGCGGCGTGCTCTCCGAGCGTGCGCACGTCCTGATGCTGCTTGATGTGGCGACGGATGAGGTCGAGCAGCGACGCCGATGCGAAGAAATACTCCTGCCTGAGGCGCAGCTCCTGTCCGGCGGGAGTCGCGTCGCTCGGATAGAGCACCTTCGAGATCGCCTCGGCCCGCACCGTATCGGACAAGGCGCCGACGAAATCGCCGGCGTTGAAGGCGTCGAGCTTGAACGGATCGGGCGCCCGCGCCGACCACAGGCGGAGCGTGTTCACATGCCTGCCGCGCCAGCCGACGATCGGCGTGTCGTAGCCGACCGCCTCGACGGTTTCGGCCGGATGCCAGACGTGCCGCGTCCGCTCGTCTTCGCCCTGGACCATTTCGACCCAGCCGCCGAAGCCGATTGCGTAATTGACTTCTGGCCTTTCGAACTCCCACGGATTGCCGTTGGCGAGCCAGTCCTCGGGCGTCTTCCTGCTGCCAGCCGCCTCGAATGATCTGGCGGAACAGGCCATTGTCGTAGCGGATGCCGTAACCGTGCGCGGCGATGCGGAGGGTCGCCATGCTGTCCATGAAACAGGCGGCGAGACGCCCGAGACCGCCGTTGCCGAGCGCCGCGTCCGGTTCGACGCGACGGAGTTCCGTCAGACTGACGCCTAGCTCTTTGAGCGCCTCGGCCATCGGCTCCGCGACGCCGAGATTGGTCATCGCGTCGAACAGAAGGCGGCCGATGAGGAATTCGAGGGATAGGTAATAGACCCGTTTGCGGCCGTCGGCGTAGACTTCGGCGGTGGATTCAAACCAGCGATCGACGACGATGTCTCTGGTGGCGAATGCGACGGCGAGAAACCAGTCGCGTGGGCTGGCCACCTCGGGAATCTTGCCCACGGAATAGGTCAGTTTCGCCAGCACTGCGGCCTTGAGTTCGGCAGCAGTGGGGAGCTTGCGCGATTCCGGTTGCGCTAGCGTCTCCGCGGCTGAGCTGAAATCGTCCATTGTCCTCTTCCCTTAGGCACGACGCGTCCGACAGTCGCGCTCGCGGTTTGTAGCACACAATGCGCGCCCTCCGCGCGGCTCTGCAGCATCTCGAGAGGGTTCTATCGAGCCATCACTGCGCCGGGCTTGCTGCTGATTTCGCGTCGCGGATCTGGTTCTGCAGCGCGTTGAGTTCGGCGGTCGCCGCGTTGACTTGATTCTGAATGGTCTCGAATTGCTTCTGGGCCGCGGCGGTCTGGCTCTGAGCTTCGGCGAGGGCGGCGCGAGCCGCGTCGACTTGCCCCTGCAACCGCGCCTGCTCGGCGGAAAGCGCCTGATCCTGAGCCTGCATGCCGGTCAGACGATCGCTCTCCTCCTTCAGCCTCGCGTCGACCGTCTGCAGATCGCGCGATTTTGCGCTCGCCTCTTCCTGAGCGCCGGAGATCGCGAGCTTGGCGTCGCTGATCTGCTTGGTGAGATCGGCGAGTTCGTTCTGGGCGGACGCGCGAGCAGCGGATGCTTCCGACAGGGCCTTTTCCGCCTCTGTCGCCTGAGTTTTCAGGTCGGCGGCCGTCCCCGCCGCCTTCTGCAGGTTCTGCAGGTCCGCCGCGAGGGACTCGCGCGCTCGCTCGGCCGCGTTGAGCGAATTCAGTCATCTCGCTTTGGGTTCGCGACGCCTCGGTCCAAAGGAAGGCGGCGAGAAGCCAGCCTATGATCGCGACGCCCGCCAAAGCGAGCGAGACGGGCCGGCGCCATTCGTCGCCCGCATCGTAAGGCATAAACTCCTCCTCGTCCCGGCGCGCGACACCGTCACCAAGCCTTTTTCCATATTGAGCGCGCCGAGACGGTCCGCCAAGCGAAAAACAGCGTCAAACGGCAATGGGATCAAACGAGCGGCCGCGGCCCCCGCCGGCGGCTCTCCTTGCGGCCGTGCGTCCTCGGGACGCAACCTGAGACGCGAACAGGATCGACGCGAAGGAACGTCTGCGAAACCGTTGTGACGTCGTCGGGGCCGGGCTCCGGCGTTTGTCAGCGCCGGCGGTCGGAGGGCCGGACCGTAAACCGCAATTAGGGCTTGACGGATTGGGCGTAGTTGTGGTGCCTCGATGACAAAAAAAGGCGTGCAGCTGCGCGGGAAGGCGTCTAACCAAGACATGGATTTTTCGTTTGTCAATTTTCTACGACGCGGTGTAATCGTCGCGCGCAATGAAAGGCTGGCGGGGCGGCTGCGCTGTGCGAAGCACGTGACGCGCTGATGCAAGCTGCATGGTGGAGACTGGCGGTAATGGGTGGACCCTTGTTTGCGTTGCGGGCGGGCATTGCGGGGCTCGGCGCCAGCTTGCTGGCCGGCTCGGCGAAAGCGGCGATCATCGGGGCGCCGGAACCAGGCCATATCGGCTTTCTGCCGGCGAACAGCCCCATTCAGTACGACATCGAATGGTTCCACAACGCGATCCTCTTGCCGGTGACGATCGGCATCTCTGTTCTGGTGCTCGCGCTGCTCGGCTACGTCGTCTTCCGCTTCAACGAGCGGTCGAACCCGACGCCGTCCCGAATGACGCATAACGGGCCGCTCGAGATCGCCTGGACGGTCATCCCCGCGCTGATTCTCGTTGTGATCGCGGTTCCGTCGTTCCGCCTGCTGTCGGATCAGCTCATCATTCCGGCGCCGGACATGACGCTGAAGGTGACCGCCTCGCAATGGCACTGGAACTACGGCTATCCCAAGCCCGAGGGCGGCTTCTCCTTCGATTCGCTCATCAAGGAGGACAAGGACCTCAAGCCCGGAGAGATTCGCCTGCTCACGGTCGACAACGCGGCCTATGTGCCGGTCGGCAAGGTGGTCGAAGTCGACGTCACCTCGCAGGACGTCATCCACTCCTTCTCGGTTCCCTCGTTCGGCGTGAAAATCGACGCGATCCCCGGCCGCCTCAACAAGGCCTGGTTCAAGGCCGAGCAGGAAGGCGTCTTCCACGGACAGTGCTCCAACATCTGCGGCATCGACCACGCCTTCATGCCGATCGAAATCCATGTCGTCAGCGAGAGCGCCTACCAGGCCTGGCTCGCCGACGCCAAGAAGCAGTTCGCCCGCGCGGACGGCGTCGATCTCGCGGAGGCGTCGCAACTCAAGCCGTGACGGCGGCGCGCGCCGCTTTCGTCCAAGAAAAATCGGGAGCCCGATCATTATGGCGTCAGTCAGCGAATTCACCCACTCGGAAGCCGAGGTTCACGAGGAGCACGGCCACCCGACCGGCTGGCGACGATACCTGTTTTCGACCAACCACAAGGATATCGGCACGCTCTACCTCGTCTTCGCGATCGGTGCGGGCGTCATCGGCATGCTCCTTTCGATCGCCATCCGCGCCGAGTTGATGTTCCCGGGAGGCCACGTTTTTCCGGTGCTGTCGGCAATTCTCCACGGCGACGGCTCGCATGACGCCGGTAAGAACCTGTACAACGTGTTCTTCTCCGCCCATGCCGTCATCATGATCTTCTTCATGGTGATGCCGGCGATGATGGGCGGTTTCGGCAACTGGTTCGTGCCGCTCCTGATCGGCGCGCCCGACATGGCCTTTCCGCGGCTGAACAACCTGTCGTTCTGGCTGCTGGTCGCCGCGTTCGTCATGGCGATGATTTCGATGTTCGTCGACGGCTCGCCGGGATTCAAGGGATTCGGCGGCGGCTGGGTGCTTTACCCGCCGCTGGCTTCCACCGTCGGGACGCCAGGTCCTGCGGCCGATTTCTTCATCCTTTCATTCCACCTCGCCGGCATGGCGTCGATCATCGGCGCGATCAATTTCATCGCCACGATCTTCAACATGCGCGCGCCCGGCATGACCATGTTTCGCATGCCGCTCTTTGTCTGGTCGGTGCTGGTGACCGCGTTTCTGCTTCTGCTTGCGCTGCCGGTTCTGGCGGGCGCGCTGACGATGCTGCTGACCGACCGCAACTTCCACACGACCTTCTTCGATCCGGCGGGCGGCGGTGATCCGATCCTCTACCAGCACGTCTTCTGGTTCTTCGGCCATCCGGAGGTCTACATCCTGATCATCCCGGGCTTCGGCATGATCAGCCAGGTCGTCGCGACCTTCGCGAAAAAGCCGGTGTTCGGCTACGCCGGCATGGTCTATGCGATGCTGGCGATCGGGCTGCTCGGCTTCATGGTCTGGGCGCACCACATGTTCACCACCGGCATGTCGCTCAACGCGCAACGTTACTTCGTCTTCGCCACCATGGTGATCGCGGTGCCGACCGGCGTGAAAGTGTTCTCCTGGATCGCCACCATGTGGGGCGGCTCGATTTCGTTCAGGCCGCCGATGCTGTGGGCGATCGGCTTCATCTTCGTCTTCACCGTCGGCGGGGTCACCGGCGTCGTGCTGGCCAACGCGGCGATCGACCGCTACGTGCACGACACCTATTACGTCGTCGCGCATTTCCATTACGTGATGTCGCTCGGGGCGGTGTTCTCCATCTTCGCGGGCTTCTACTACTGGTTCCCGAAGATGACCGGCTATCTCTATGACGAGAGGCTGGCGAAATGGCACTTCTGGGTGTCCTTCGCCGGCATCAATCTGACTTTCTTCCCCCAGCATTTTCTCGGCTTCCAAGGCATGCCGCGCCGCATCATCGACTATGCGGACGCCTATTGGTTCTGGAATTTCGTGTCCTCGATCGGCGCCTTCATCTCGGCCGGGGGCACGGTGGTGTTCCTCTACCTCATCTATGAAGCGTTTGCCGCCAAGCGCGCCGCCGGAAACAATCCGTGGGGTCCGGGCGCGACGACGCTCGAATGGACGCTGTCGTCGCCGCCGCCGTTCCACCAGTTCCTGACGCCGCCGCACATTCCAGGTTATGACGAACACGGCGAGGGAGCGGTCGTCGTGGGACATGGGAGCGCGCGTTTGAGCGCTCCCGCCGACGAGCTCGCGCGACGCAACCGGCGCATCGCGCTCGGCGGCGTGGCGTTTGTCGTCGCGATGCTGGCGCTCGCCTACGCCGCCGTTCCGTTCTACGCCGCCTTTTGCCGCGCGACCGGCTACGGGGGAACTCCGCAGACGGCGAAGGCGGACGTCGGGCCCTTGGGGAGGCGCACGCTCCGGGTGGCCTTCGACACGAACGTCGCGCCGGGCCTCGCCTGGAGCTTCGAGCCGGAGACGGACAGCGTCGTCGTGCGTACGGGAAAGACGGCGACGGTCTTTTTCCGCGCCCGCAACCTCAGCGACCAGCCGACCGCCGCCAATGCGACGTTCAACGTGACGCCGGAAGTGTCGGGCGCCTGGTTCGACAAGATCCAGTGCTTCTGCTTCAGCGAACAACATCTCGGGCCGCACGAGAGTGCGGAATGGCCGGTGGTGTTCTTCCTCGATCCCAAGCTCGAGACGGACGAGTCGATGGCGAAGGTCGATTCGATCACGCTGTCCTACACGCTGTTCGCCGCGCCCGCCGCTCGGGCGTCGAGCCGCAATCCAGGAGAACGCGCCGGCCCGGCCGGCTGAAATAGGGAACGAAACGATGTCTCACGCGCCGGCGCCAGCCCACCAAGGCTTCCATCTCGTCGAGCCGAGCCCGTGGCCGATCATCGGCGCCGCGTTCGCGTTGTTGACCGCGATCGGCCTCGTCATGTTCATGCATGGCGCCGGGATAGGCTCGCTCGTGCTCGCCCTCGGCATAGCCGGCGTCCTGTTCACGATGGCAGCGTGGTGGCGCGACGTGATCCTGGAAGCGCAGCACGGCCACCACAACGCGATCGTCCGGCATGGGCTGACGATCGGCATGATCCTGTTCATCGCCTCCGAAGTGATGTTCTTCGTCGCGTGGTTCTGGGCGTTCTTCGCCTCCTCGATCGATCCGAGCGATCCGCAGGTCTTCGGCCGGCTCGATTTCACCGGCGGCATGTGGCCGCCGAAAGGCACCGAGGTGCTCGATCCGCTGCGGCTGCCCCTGATGAACACCTTCGTTCTTGTGACGTCGAGCTTCGCGGTCAACGTCGCGCACGACGACCTGCGCGAGGGCAATCGCCAGGGCTTCAAGAATTTTCTCCTGGTCGGGATCCTGCTCGGCGCCCTGTTCGCGATCACGCAGGCCTACGAGTACATTCACGCGCCATTCCCCTTCAAGAATTCGATCTACGGCGCGACCTTCTTCATGGCGACCGGCTTCCACGGCGCGCACGTCATCATCGGCGTCATTTTCCTTACCGTCTGCCTCGCGCGCGCCTGGGCCGGCCAGATGACGCCCCGCCACCACCTCGGGTTCCAGTTCGCCGCCTGGTACTGGCATTTCGTCGACGTGGTGTGGCTCTTCCTGTTCAGCTGCATCTACCTCTGGGGCTCCTGGGGGGCCACCATCGAAGGGGCGGCCGGCGGCTGACGGCCGAAGCGCCGCGATGTCGGGAAGCGAGCACACGAGGACGGACCCGCTGAAGGGCGTTCAAGTCGGCATGACTGGCCGCAAACAGGAGGTCGTCACGAAGGACCTCACGGTCGGCGGCCATGTCGAGGGGATGCCGCTCGTGTACGGCACGCCGATGATGATCATGCTGATGGAAAAAGCGTCGGGTCTCGCCGTCGCCGGCCATTTGCCGCCGGGATGGGTGACGGTGGGGGCCGAGGTCAACGTCCGCCACCTGGCGCCGACGCCGATCGGGCGCACCGTCACCGCGACGGCGCAAGTCGTCGAGGTCAAAGGACGCAGCGTGCTGTTTGCGGTCGAGGCGCACGACGGGGACCGCAAGATCGGCGAGGGCCTGCACCGGCGCGGAGCCGTCAATCTGGAAAGTTTCGCCGAGCGCTTCGGATTGTGAGGCGCGCCTCACAGCAGGCGTGACGGGTCGCTGTCGGGGGGAATGGTCCGGACGAGCTGAGTCGGAGGCAGACCCCCTGCATCCAGCGCCCGCCTCGCCGCGTCGAGCATCGATCGCTGGACCGGGCCGATGCTTTCATGCGCCGCCCAGAAGCGGCATGTCGCGAGCGGCTCACCGCCGGTCAGATTGTCGACGAACACCTCCGGCGGCGGCTCTTTCAGAACGCCGGGCTCGTCGCTGATCGCCTTGAGCAGGATCGCCCTGGCGCGCTCCATGTCGGCGCCCGGCGAAAAAGCGACGTTGAAGCTGACGAGCCGGCCGGGGTTGCGGGAATGGTTGCGCAATGGGGATTTCCAAATCTCGGAATTCGGCGCGAATACGAAAAGCCCGTCGTAGGTTTCGAGCAGGCAGGCGAAGAGGCCGATCTCCTTCACTGTGCCCGCGACTGGCGTTGCGCTGACGAGCTCGATGTAATCGCCGACGCTGAAGGGCCTCAGCCACAGCAACATGATGCCCGCCGCGATGTTGGCGAGCGTGCCCTGCAGCGCGAGGGCGATGGCGAGGCCCGCCGCGCCGAGGGCGGCGAGGAGCGAGGCGGTCTGCACGCCGAGCTGGACTCAGGGCCACGACGACGGTCAGGATCAGCACGCCGTAGCGCGCGGCGGAGGCGAGCGCAGGACGCGCGGTTTCGTCGATACGCCCCGTCCGCGCCAGCGCAGCCGTCACCGCGCGAGCGGCCCATTTCGCCGCGACGACCCCCACGACGAGGATGACGAGGGCGAGGATCAGCGGCGGGAGAAGCTGCTCCGCGGATGTCCAGGCCAAATCTGAAAGCCTCCCCAGCGCGGGGGTCATGCGTTCGAACCCGAAGTTTTGCGGCGGCGAGTCGATATCGACGCCTCATCGTTTTCGCCGCTCGCAATCCCGGCCGTCAATCTGTTATGAAGTCGAAAGCCGCGGCGCATCGGCCGACGACGACCGGGAGGGACCATGCTCGAACGGATTCAGGACGCGCCCGCGGAGATGCTTGCGTTGAGGGCGAGCGGAACGATCCTGGCGCAGGACGTCGAGGCAGCGATCGAGGCGGCTCTGGGCACATCGAATGCAGCGCGGGGCCTCGTCATCGTCATCGACCGCGATTTCGACGGCTATTTCGCCGAGCTCTCGCGCGGGCTCGCCAACGCGGCGCTGGCGCACAGGTCGCTCGTCAAACTGGCCCTCGTCGCGGACGCAGACCGGATGGAGGAGGCCAAGCTCAGCGGCTTCGACGCATCGGCGGTCCCGATCCGGCTCTTCGACAGCGCAGACCGGAATGCGGCGTTCGACTGGGCGGCGGGAGCACGGCGCGGCGAGTAGGGGACTTTTGGCCGAAACCCGTTGAATTCCCGGCCGCCTATGCGCCGGGCGCCTTAGCCGCTTAAGGACGACTTGGCGTGAAACCGGAAACCCGCGACGTGCTTGCGCCGGAGGCCTTGCCACAGGCGGCGCGGCGCCGGTCGCATTGCGCCGGAGCGTTCGGGCAAGCGGCGTCAAACGATTAGTCACGGCGCGACCCTGTCACGCCCCCGCCATAGGGCGCGCGGAAGGACGGCCGTCTCTCTACGGGCTCTCGCGGGCGGGAACGCGCGCCCCCTTTCGCCTCGCCGGCAAAAATGTCAGGCTGCGTCTTGATCGCTCTTGGGAGATATTCATGCAGGCGGCGGCGTTCAAAGCTGGAGACACGATCATCTCGGAGGGAGACGAGGGCGATACGGCGTTCTTCATCGTCGCCGGATCGGTCGAGGTCATCGTCGGTCGGGGGGCGGAGGCCAAGAGCGTCGGCGTGCTGGGCGAGGGTGAAGTTTTTGGCGAAATGAGCCTGATCGAGCCTGGGCCGCGATCCGCGACCGTCAAGGCGATCACCGACGTCGAATGCCTCGCCACCTCCTATGACGAGTTCATCGCGGCGATCGAGGATCATCCGGAACGCGCGGTCGCTTACATGAAGACGCTGGTGCGCCGGCTCCGCCAGATGAACGAGCTGATGGAGAGTCTGGGTCCCGACAAGCGCGGGCTTCGGGGGATGATTCGCGAGTGGCGGAAGTCGGTGGGCCCGGCCGAACTCGACCGCAACGTGGTCGACCTTTCCTGGACGATGCTGTGGTGAGATGCGCGTGCTCCGTCTCTCCGCGAGAAGGCGGCGCGTAGCGCCGGATGACGGGCGGCGACCTCCGCCGTCTGCCGCTGCCCCTCACGCCGGTCCTCGCAAGCGGGGCGAGGGGGAACGCCTCACGGCTTCAGCCGCCAGCCGGTGCGGAAGATCCAGGTGAGAACTGCAAGGCAGGCGACGATGAAGAGCATCGTGAAGCCGATGCTCGCCGCAACGCTGACGTCGCCCAAGCCGTAAAAGCTCCAGCGGAAGCCGCTGACGAGATAGACCACCGGATTGAACAGGCTCGCCGTCCGCCAGAACGGCGGCAGCATGTCGATCGAGTAGAACGCGCCGCCAAGAAAGGTCAGCGGCGTGACGACCAGCGCCGGGATGATGGCGAGCTGCTCGAAGTTCTTCGCCCAGATGCCGATGATGAAGCCGAACAGGCTAAAGGCGACGGAGGTCAAGATGAGGAACCCGATCATCCAGAGCGGGTGCTCGATGCGCACCGGCACAAACAGCGTCGCGGTCCCGAGAATGACGAGGCCGATCGCGACCGATTTCGTCGCCGCCGCGCCGACATAGGCCGTCACCGCTTCGATCGACGACATCGGCGCCGACAGGATCTCGAAGATCGTACCGGTGAACTTGGGAAAGTAGATGCCGATCGAGGCGTTGGAGATGCTCTGGGTCAGGAGCGACAGCATCATGAGACCCGGCACGATGAAGGCGCCGTAGCTGACGCCGTCGACTTCGCGCATGCGCGAGCCAATCGCGCTGCCGAACACGATGAAATAGAGCGCGGTGGTGAGGACCGGCGTCGCGACGCTCTGCCAGATCGTGCGCACGGTGCGCGACAGCTCGTAGCGGTAGATCGCCCAGATCCCGCCGAGATTGATCCTCGTCATGCCGCGCGCCCAACCAGATCGACGAAAATGTCCTCGAGGCTGGTCGACGTCGTTTCGAGGTCCTTGAAATCGACCCCGAGCTCGGCGAGACGCCTGAGCAGCGTCGGCACGCCGGTGTCCTCGGCCGATGCGTCGAAGCGGTAGCTGAGCTTGCAGCCGCCGTCCTCAAGCTCGATCGGCCAGCTGGCAAGCTCGGCAGGCAGCGCGGGCAAGGGATGTTGCAGCGTGAGCGTGAGGCGACGCTTGCCGAGCTTCCGCATGAGCCGCGCCTTGTCCTCGACCAGGATGATGCGGCCCCTGTTGATGACGCCGACCCTGTCGGCCATCTCCTCGGCCTCCTCGATGTAATGGGTGGTGAGGATCACGGTGACGCCGTCGTCGCGCAGCCGGCGCACGAGGGCCCACATGTCGCGGCGGAGATTGACGTCGACGCCGGCCGTCGGCTCGTCGAGGAACAGAACCTCCGGCTCATGGCTCAGCGCCTTGGCGATCATCACCCGCCGCTTCATGCCCCCCGACAGCTCGACGATGCGGGCGTCGCGCTTCTCCCACAGCGAAAGGTCGCGCAAGAGGCCCTCGATGAAGGCCGGATCGGGCGGTCGGCCGAACAGGCGCCGGCTAAACGACACGGTCGCCCAGACGGTGGAAAAGATGTCGAGCGCGATCTCCTGCGGCACGAGGCCCACCTTCGCCCGGGCCGCGCGGTAATCGCGCGCCACGTCGTGGCCGTTGACGAGCGCTTTGCCCGAGGTCATCGACACCGTGCCGCAGATGACCCCGATCAGCGTCGTCTTGCCTGCGCCGTTCGGCCCCAGGAGCGCGAAGATCTCGCCCCGTTTGATAGCGAGATTGACCGAGTCAAGCGCGAGATAGCCGGTTGTGTAACGCTTGGTGACGGCGGCAACGGAGATCATCGGCGACATGGAGGGCTTTCGCGGGGCGCACAGGCGGGGGCCGACCTATTTAGGCGGGATGGGCGCGGCCGTCGACGTGCTGGACGCCAACTTGGGGCTCGCGGCGCCGTCCGCGGGCGCGGACGGCTTCAATCTGCCCGATGTCGCCGTCAGAAATTCATGGGTACGAAGAAGCAGTAGACGATCGACTGGTTCCCGCCCTGGCCGTCGCGGTAGAAGATCCAGTAGTCGCCGTCCTGGCTCGGCAGCGCGTCTCTGGCCGGAATGCGGTAGCGATAGCCGTCGACCATGTAATAGTCGTCCGATATCCGATGGACCTGGTCTGGGCGAAGGTGGTGGGCGTCGTCCGGGCCGCAGCAGGAGGTCTTCACCCAGGTCGGAACAATCTCCCCGTTGGCCCAGACGTCATGGGCTTCCGCGCCGCCCGAGGCGAGGCAGAAGCCGAGAATGAGTGGAAAAACGTCGATCCTCGCTGTCATTTTGGCGTCTCCGCGCAGCGCATCCCGCGGTGTTCGCCTACCATCGCCGCTAGACGAAACTGCGGTCGGCGGCCGGACGGCAGACCGTTTGTTCACGAGCGAAACCGCCCAGACGCCGCAGAGTTCCGGCGGAAGGGCTTTCGCAACAAAATCAACGAATTTTCTGGGGCTGCGAACCCGTCTCTGAGCGTCTTTGACGCGAACAAATTCACCATAGAAGGACACGAAGGGGCCAAAATCGCCGCCGCAGCCGCCCTGGCGGTCGCCATATTCAACGGTTCCGGCGTCTCTGGCGAGGGCGACATTCCGGCCGCGCTTGCCGCGACTCGTTCCCCGCGCTAACCCCCGCCCATGGCCAAAGTTTTGCAACCCCCGCCGCCGCCCCCGGCGCCGATCGACGTCAGCCTGCGCGACGCCCTCGAGGAGCGCTATCTCGCCTACGCCCTTTCGACCATCATGGGGCGGGCGCTCCCCGACGCCCGCGACGGGCTCAAGCCCGTCCACCGCCGCATCCTTTATGGCATGCACATGCTGAAGCTGGACCCGGGTTCGGCTTTCAAGAAATGCGCCAAGATCGTCGGCGACGTGATGGGCTCGTTCCATCCGCACGGCGACCAGGCGATCTACGAGGCCCTGGTGCGCCTCGCCCAGGACTTCGCCTCCCGCTACCCCCTCATCGAGGGGCAGGGCAATTTCGGCAACATCGACGGCGACAACGCCGCCGCCTACCGCTACACCGAAGCCCGCATGACCGACGTCGCCCGCCTCTTGATGGAGGGCGTCGAGGAGGATTTGGTCGACTGGCGCGACAATTACTCCGGCGACACGCGGGAGCCGATCGTCATGCCGTCGGCCGTGCCGAACCTGCTCGCCAACGGCGCGCAGGGCATCGCCGTCGGCATGGCGACGTCGATCCCGCCGCACAACATCGCCGAACTCTGCGACGCCGCGCTCCATATGATCGCCCATCCGGAGGCGGGGACGGACGCGCTCACCGAGTTCGTGGGGGGCCCCGACTTTCCGACCGGCGGCGTCGTGATCGACGACAAGGCGGCGATCGTCGAGACCTACCGAACGGGCCGCGGCGCTTTTCGCCTGCGCGCCCGATGGAAGAAGGAGGATACCGGCCGCGGCGGCTGGGCCGCGGTCGTCACCGAAATCCCCTACGGCGTGCAGAAGTCGCGCCTGATCGAGCAGATCGCCAATCTGCTCAACGAGAAGAAGCTGCCGCTGCTCGCCGACGTGCGCGACGAGTTGACCGAGGACGTGCGCATCGTGCTCGAGCCGCGCAGCCGTACGGTCGAACCGGCGACGCTGATGGAGTCGCTTTTCCGCTCGAGCGAGCTCGAGGCGCGCGTCTCGGTCAACATGAACGTGCTGGTCGACGGCGTGACGCCGAAAGTCGTCTCGCTCCGCGAGGCCCTGCGGCAATGGCTCGACCACCGCCGCGTCGTGCTCGTCCGGCGGTCGCGCCATCGCCTGGCCGCGATCGACAAGCGGCTCGAGCTGCTCGCCGGCATGATCGTCGTCTTCCTCAACCTCGACGAGGTGATCCGCATCGTCCGCGAGGAGGAGGATCCGAAAGAGGCGCTGAAGGTCCGCTTCGGCCTGAGCGAGCTGCAGGTCGTCTACGTTCTCGACACGCGCCTGAGGAGCCTGCGCCGTCTCGAGGAGATGGCCCTGCGCAAGGAGCAGGACGATCTCACGAAAGAGAAGGCGTCGATCGAGGCGGTGCTCGCGAGCGAGAAGAAGCAGTGGCAGATGATCGCGGTCGAAGTCCGCGACGTCAGAAAGAAGTTCGGCCCCGAAACGAAGCTCGGCCGCAGGCGCACCAGCTTCGAGGCGGCGCCCGACCTGGTCGCCGATCTCGCCGAGGCGATGATCGAGCGCGAGCCGCTGACCGTCGTCGTGTCGCAGAAGGGCTGGATCCGTGCGCTGAAAGGCCAGGTCGCCGACCTCTCGACCGCGACGTTCAAGGGCGACGACGCCCTCGAGACGTCGTTCTTCGCCGAGACGACCTCAAAAATCCTGGCGCTCACGAGCGACGGCAAGGTTTTCACCCTCGACGCCTCGAAGCTGCCCGGCGGGCGCGGGCAGGGGGAGCCGATCCGGCTGATGGCCGACATCGACGAGAGCGCCGCCATCGTCGCCGTCTGGCCTCATGCGCCCGGCGCAAAGCGGCTCATCGTCGCCTCCGACGGCAACGGCTTCATCGTCGGCGAGGACGATCTCCTGTCCTCGACCCGCAAGGGGCGGTCCGTGCTCAACGTCGGCGGCAAGGCGAGGGCGGCGCTGATCGTCCCCGCGAGCGGCGATCATGTCGCGGTGATCGGGCGGAACCGCAAGCTGCTGGTGTTCCCGGCCTCCCAGCTCAACGAGATGGCGCGGGGCAAAGGCACGCGGCTCCAGCGCTACAAGGAGGGCGGCGTGTCCGACGCAAAAGTCTTTTCGATCGCCGACGGGCTCAGCTGGCGCGACTCGGCGGGGCGCGCGTTCACTGTGGCGAGGCCGGAGCTCAACGAATGGATCGCCAACCGCGCCGAAGCCGGCCGCCTGCCGCCGAAGGGCTTTCCGAAGAACAATCGGTTTGAGGGGTAGGTTGGCCTGCTAACGGTTGGCGCCGAGGGAACGAAATCAAGCCGTTAGGCACCAAAATCTGTCGCCTCAACGGGGTCGCTCGACGACGTCGCCTGGGTCAGCGCGAGCGGGGGCGCGGGCAGGGGCAGATCAGCGGGCGGCGCATGGATTGGAGCCGGCGGATCGCATGGGCCGGTGATACCGGTCCAGCGTGGCGACGACCTTCACGAGCGGCGCGACCGCGGCCAGTTCGCCCCGATCGAGCCGGATGTCGGCCACGCGCAGCGCCTTGGTCAGGCGCGCGACCTGCAGATGAACGAAGCGGTCGGGCGCGTCGAGCCGACGCTCCGCGACCGCCCGGTCGATCTCGCGTTGGATGGTCCGCACGCTCACCTTCCGGGCGTCGGCGATCTGCCGGGTCGTCCAGCCGGAGGCCAGAGCCTGGAATAGGCGCCTCGCGATAGGCCGCCTTCGCCTCGCGCCGCGCCTCCGCGGCTTTTCGCGCATCGGCGGGTTTGGAAGAGGGTTCGGGGTCGTCGGCCATGGGCGCGTTCCTTCGCGGTCAGGTCAATCGCCCCTCCTCCGAGAGCGCGATCATCAACAGAATTATAGCGTTGACTATTGGTCTGTCAAGAACAAAATACGAATATGCTGGAAATAATAGCGATATGTCAGATGATTGTATTCATTTGCTCACCCGGTGCCTGCGCACTCTCCGAATGAGGCGGCGTTCAGATCGGAACGAATTGCGGCTGCATTGAGCTCCGCAGTGAGTTCACCCTTTGCAAGGAATGTGAATTCCTGCAGGGCCAACCGACGACATTGCAGGCATGACGATTGTAATGACAATGGCATTACGCCGTGGTAGCATGAACTTGGAATGGAGACTGCCATGCCGAAATCACCTGTGACACGACGCGACACGCTCAACCTGCGGATTAAGCCGGAAGAGCGGGGGCTCATCGACCGTGCGGCGACGCTCACAGGCAAAACTCGCACGGATTTCGTGTTGGAAGCGGCTCGTCGCGCGGCGGAGGACGCACTGCTCGATCGCGCCATTTTTGCAGTGAGCCCCCAAGCCTATGCAGCGTTCCTAGCGCGGCTCAACGAAGCGCCGAAGCCGAACGATCGTCTGAGGCGCACCATGCAAACCATTCCGCCCTGGGAATAATCGTGCCGCTTACGCGTCCGGAGCCGCTGAATGAAATGCACGAGCTCGGCGACTTTTCTTGCGGCCTTCTCTCGCTTGACGAATGGCTCCGGCGGCGGGCCCGGGCTAATCAGGTGAGCGGCGCATCCCGCACCTTCATCGTCGCCGATCATCGCAAAGCGGTCGGATACTATGCCCTCGCCTCTGGTGCGATCGCAGTGGAGAGCAGCGTCGGTCGCTTTCGCCGCAACATGCCAGATCCAATCCCTGTCGCGGTCCTGGGCCGGCTGGCAGTCGATCGCTCGCAACAGGGGAAGGGCCTAGGCCGCGCCCTCTTCCGCGACTGCGCCATGCGGGTCGCCCAAGCGGCGGATGCGATCGGTATCCGCGGCATCGTCGTGCACGCAATTTCCGATCAAGCGAAGGCTTTTTATCAATCTGTCGGCTTCGATCCTTCGCCGAGCGAACCAATGACATTGATGGTCACGCTCGCTGATGTTCGACGGCTTCTCGAATAGCCATGGCGAAGAAGCTGGACGCTGGTGATTCTGCTCACGGGTGGCACGAAGCAACGCCAGCAACGTGACATAGGAGCTGGTGCAGAAGCGGATCGCGCGCGATCCCGCTTTCGGCGAGGCGCTGCTGCGCGAAGGCATCGACACGATGTTGGCCGGTGATTTCGATACCGGCAAGGCGATCCTGCGCGACTACATCAAGGCGACGGTCGGTTTCGAAAAGCTTGGCGAGGCGACCGGCACGCCGGCGAAAAGTCTCATCCGCATGCTCGGTCCGCGCGGCAATCCGCAGGCGCGCAACCTCTTCGGCATCATCGGTTACCTGCAAGAGCAGGCCGGCGTTGAGCTGCACGTAGCTCCGGGGCCAGGCTGAGACCCTGCTCATCATTGTAAATCGGCGTCGAATATTGACCCTACCATGTTTCTCAGAACCCATTGATTGGCTTTTGCTAACACGCCGCAGTTGGTCCGATCGAGCGGGCCTTAAATGACGGATTAACTCGCCCTTTTCATGCAGTTGGCTCTATCGCTACTGCGTCAGAACTAGCCAGGACGGGTCGGAGCCGGGAAGGCGGCTTTAAGCGTCTCGCTCAGCGCTGATGGCATTACTCACGCCGGCATGGGTCAGGTGGAGCCTATGGGCGCTGCTCGCTATCCAAGCCGCGCCAGTGCGGCCTCGATCTTTTGCAGCAGCACGTCGGCGCCCTGACTTTCAGCACCGACCCGCGCCTTTGCAAAATAGCTTCTCGCCTCGTCCCGCTTCTTCTTCAACGCGGACAACACCCCGAGGTCGAAGTTGATGCGCGCGATATGGACGCCCCATTCGCTCAGCTGTTCGACTGCGGCCGCTTGCTGGAGAAGTGTTCGGGCGCGGCGCGCTCCGAAGAGCGTAGCGCCGACGATGGTCCAGAAGTTCTTGAGGAGCACGGATACTGGGGGCTTCTCTTTTCCGGACAGGATTTCAATGTAAATCTCGGCGAGAATTATCCGCGCCCAGGCTCCGTGAAATTTGCATCCAATCCTGTCGTATCGCCCGATTTCTTGCTCTACAACTTGGATGCCTTCGGAAATTCGGCCCAGCATTGCCAGCGCAACGCCCTGAGGCGCGTGCAGCATAGCGATGAGGTGTGCAGAGCGTTCAAACTCCGAATTGAGCGCATCGATTTCCTCGAGCCCTTCGCTTGCACGCCCGAGAAGAATTCCGGAGACGGCCTTGAGCATCGCGCCTTGCCGTCTTTCGTTCGGCGCCCACCGCCACATGTATGCACTCCTCGGCATGCGCGGTCCCCGCGATAGGATCGTCGCCTGCCACGTCGATATAGGCAAGCAACAGGCTTGCTTGGCCAATTGCCCTTGGGTCTTTGCGTTCTTCGCCAGACGCAACGAGCCGCATTGCGACCTCGCGCGCTTCTTTGTTGAGTCCTCGGAGAAGGTAGTCTTGGGCGATGTAAAAATAGCTCCAATTGCGGATGAGGGTGTCGCCAAATCGAAGACAGTCATCCATTAATTCTGCCTCCATTCGTTCCGCGGCATCGAGCGGGTCGACACCCAGAAAAGTCCGGATGTTTAGCAGCGCAGCACGGGCGGAGGCCCTGGCTCGGCCGTCACCGACACGCTCCGCAATTTTAAGGCTCTCAAGCGAGAGCTCGTGCGCCGCGCGGATTTCAAGGTTCGCCCAAAGCGAGTACGCTTGAGAGCAGCAGCCAATAACCAGTTCAGGCGTCTCGCCAGCTTCTTTGAGGAACGGCATGAATTTGCGGGCGGTTTCTCCAAGTTCCCGATAGCTCTTGCTAGAAAGCGTTTCGAGCAGCCGCACCACCACGTGCGCCACGGACGGCCGATCTGAACAGTTGATCTAAGTCTCGAAGACGGTCAGCGCCTGCCGGAAGTATTGTTCGGCCTCAAGAATTGCGTAGATATCGAGGCTCTTGTCGCCCGCCATAGCAAGATAGGTGAACGCCTTGTCGGCGCGTGCCGTCGCGGCGTAGTGATGAGCGAGGGTCTCGGCGATCTCCGTCAGGCGATTGCCGCCGCGCCGCTCCAACTCCTCGGCGACTTTGAGGTGCAGAGCCGAGCGGGGCGCGCTTAGCAGTCCGTTGTAAAGCGCGTCCCTGACGAGCGCGTGCTTGAATACGTAGTCGTCGGAGCCCTCGACGCGGTGGATCAGGTCCAGCGCCTCCATTGCGGCGAACGACCGTTCGTCGGTTCCGCTCGCGCCGCCAACGACAGCGACCAGATCAGGGTCAGAACGCCGTCCGATCACCGCCGCCGTCTGGAGCAGAGTCGGCAGGGGCGAGCCGGTCAACGCGCGAAGCGAGGAGCGATTGAACGCTTTCCGGCAAGGCGGCGGCGAGCGCCTCCGGGTCGTAGTCCAGACCGGTTGCGCTGCGACGGACAATGCCGCGCTCGACAAGGAAACTCGCGATCTCTTCGGCGAAAAGCGCATTGCCTTCCGCCTTGGCCGCGATCAGTTTCGCCAACGCCTCCGGCAACTGCTCGACGCCGAGCCGCGCCTCAGCGATCCGCGCCGTCTCCCGTGCCGAAAGCGGCTCCATCGGCAACTGCGTCACGTGCGCCTGTCCGGCCCAGGGCGGGTTGTATTCCGGCCGCCTCGTGTGCAGGATCAGAAGCTGGAGCGGCTCCTCAATGTCGATAATCTTCGCCAGAAGGTCCCCGGAGGCGCTGTCGAGCCAATGCAGGTCCTCGAACACCATGATCATCGGCCTCAGCCGACAGCGCGACTGCACGAGATGCTGCACGAGATCACGCGTGCGCAATCCGATCAGCACGCCGTCCAGCCCCTCCAACGCCCCCTCGGGCGGTTTAAGGCCAAGCAGATTGAGCAAGAGGCCGAGATTTTCAGAGGACCTGAGGCCGAGCCCCTGAAGACCTTCGTCGAGCTTGCGCGCGACGACAGCTTCATCGTCGCTCGGCGAGACGCGAAACGCACCGCGCACAATCTCGATGAAGGCGCGGAAGGGCGTCTGCTGCGCATCCGGGGTGCAGCTCCCGATAAGGACCCGTGCCCGTTCTTTGACCATCTGCTCAAGGAATTCATGCACAAGGCGCGACTTGCCGATGCCGGGCTCCCCGACGATATCGAAAACTTGGACGCCGCGGCTGATCGTATGGAGGCTGCGCTCCAGTCTCTCCAGCTCGCGGTCGCGTCCGACGTAGGTGGTGAGCCCGCGCTGAACCTTGGCGTCAAAGCGCGTGGCCCCATCTCGGAGGGTGTCAAGCCGATATGCTTTTTGCGGCTCGGACTTGCCCTTGACCTCATGCTCACCGGCAAAGCTCACCTCGACCAGCCCCTCCACCAGTCGACGCGTCGCATCGCTCATCACTGCCGAACCGGGCTCGGCCAAGGCTTGGAGGCGCGCCGCGACGTTGACCGTGTCGCCCAGGACCGTGACCCCCGCGTCGGAGCCGCCCTGCACCTTGCCGACGACCGCCGGTCCGGAATTGACGCCGATCCGCAGCTGCGGTCGTGCTCGGTGCCTTGCTTCAAGGTCGTCGCCGGCCGCTTTCAGCCTCTGAAGGATCGCGAGCGCCGCCCGGCATGCCCGGAGCGGCGCGTCCTCATGCGCGACCGGCGCGCCGAACACCGCCATGATCCCATCGCCCGTGAAGCCCTGCACGCCGCCGCCCTGTTCGCGAACCGCGTCCTCCATCAGCTTCGCCAGGCTTTGCATGAGCGTGAAGGCGGCCTCCTCCCCGGACCGCCGAGAAGGCGGTGAAGCCGACCATGTCGGCAAAAAGGACCGTGACCTGCCGGCGTTCCGCTTCCACGTATTGTCCAGCCCCCGATGTGATGATGCGATATAGCACAGCCGACTTGAGGATGCGTCGATCCCGGAGTGACGAACGGACTGAAGTCTGGAAGTGCCCCCATAGCGCAGATCCGCTTTGGGTCGACTGCGGCCGACCCTAGCACCCCCGATTGGGGAGGTCTCTGAAGGGCGGACACCTTCCGATCGACTGGCACTCGGCAACGCGACCGCTGCGCCAATCCAGACATTGAGCGTCCCTTGTCGTTGGCCACTGCGATGGAGCGGTCGGCCGCTTGTCTCACGATCGACTTCGAGGCTGCGAGTTCGTTGCCGTGTGCAGGAGCATCGAGGGGCTGGTGCGATCTCAGTCGTGAATTGCCTTTAGGCCGGCGAGCCGATAGAGGCCAGAAGCGGTGTTTGTCGGGATCTACACTTACAGCGCGAAATCATCGAAGGCGGACTGAAGCGCGGTGAGGCTATCCTCCACGGACTGCGATTTAAACGGTTCACAAATATTAATGGCCCCGGCGCATTAGTTGGCGGCATGTTAACCGTTGCTACACCTTTAATTCTCATGCTTATTGATAGGCGAAATCCGCTACGCAAGAAACGCTCCCTTCTTGGTGCTGCGTCTTGCGCAACGTCTCTCTCCTGTGATTCGAAGATGAAGCAGCTGGAAGGCCATCCGCCAGTATACGTTGCGGAAGTACGCGAAGACGATTGGCGCGTCGTCGTGCCTATTCGTGGAAAGCTCTCACCCCGCATGGCAGAATACTCGTTTTCCAGCCATAAAGACGCGACCGCCTGGCTACAGAGCGATGTTGGTATGCATGCTGTAAACTCATTAAGAATGAAGATTTCACCTGCGAGCTAACAATTTAATTATTTGATTAATACAACTCTCTTGAAGCGGACAATTATATACATCTTACGTATACTCACATGTTCAAATTCCAATATCGGCCTTTGTCGTCAAACTCCCCGCGCAATTCTTGGATTTCTGCGCAACCGGCAAATTTAAATGCACATGATGATAAAGGACATTATCATATATTATTAGCCCGGAAGTTGCCATGCCAAGTCAATAGACCTCGGGCACGAAGCGCTGGTTCGACTTCTTGGGCCGCTTATACCCGGTGTCCTCCTGGCGTGGAGGAACTTCGATTTCGACCGGCGTCATGTCGTGATACGGGATCTGCCGCAGCAGATGCGCGACGCAATTGAGTTTTGCCTTCTTCTTATCATCGGCGTTGACGACGTACCATGGGGTCTTCTCGCGGTCGGTGTGGGCTAACATCTCATCCTTGGCCTTGGAGTACTCGACCCAGCGCTTGCGCGACTCGAGATCCATTGGGCTGAGCTTCCAGCGCTTGATCGGATTGCGAATTCGCTGCTGGAAGCGCCGTTCTTGCTCCTCGTCGTTGACCGAGAACCAGTACTTGATGAGGTAGATGCCAGAACGAACCAGCATCTCCTCGAAAAGCGGACAGGAGCGCAGAAATTCGCGGTACTCTTCTTCGGTGCAGAATCCCATGATGTGTTCGACACCGGCGCGGTTGTACCAGCTGCGGTCGAACAGGACGATTTCGCCCCGCGCCGGCAGCTGGGCGACATAGCGCTGAAAATACCATTGACCGCGCTCGCGCTCGGTCGGCGTGCCGAGCGCCACGACGCGACAGATGCGCGGGTTCAAGCTCTGGATGATGCGTTTGATGACGCCCCCTTTGCCGGCCGCGTCGCGGCCCTCGAAGATGACCACAACCCGGAGGCCCTGCAGGCGGACCCATTCCTGCAGCTTGATTAGCTCGAACTGCAGATGGGCAAGTTCCTCGACATATCTGTAGTTTGCGGGAGGGTTACGCGGCTTCGGGCGGTCGGCCGAGTGCCTATAGTGCTCAATTGCGGTGTCTTCCCTGGTATCGCGCAGCACCGATTCCTCTGGGTCCGCTGACTTGCGGGTCTTGACCATGTCCTTCTCCGGCGAACGGCCCTATCGAGCGATCATGCGATCCTCTCAATTCTTAACTTGTCAATGGCCTCGGCCGCCTTTTTGAGAGGTCACCATGTTCCAAATATGATTGCCACGCCGGCGGCTATTGACCCGACACGCTGCCAGGCTGCCTTCGCGACCTCAAATGCAACGTGTGTTTCAGTCGGGGACGGGGACTCAAACCGCTGGCCGAAGGTCCGCTTAGGGTCGGGACCTGAAATTCAAACTGGGACACTACCCCGGCATGAATGCAATTGACGAAGTGTGAGCTACGTCACAGCGCCTGCCGCAACGATATGCTGAGCAGGTTGCCTGCGCTGCGCCCTGGGCAGCCTGGGAGCGGCCAGCGGGAGTAACGGCCATGACGGACCAGGACACGCGACAAATCATCATTGCCTTCACGGCGATCGTGTTGGCGTGGTCGATCGCCTGCCTTCTCACGATCACTTTCGGGCAACGTTTCCCGAGCGAGTCGGTGGCATTGGCGGATCGCCAGAACAGCTTGGCGACCAGCGGCCCGTGCGACAAGCTGGGCAGTAACTTGCGGTAGGCTGCGCAGTGCGCGCACGCGCGAGGAGGTCTCACCCGGCCAGCACGACGGCGAGGGACCTCGGGTTGAATTGCTCGTTCAGGAAGCCTTGGGCGGCCCCTTCGGCGGAAACGGCCGCAGGCTCGGCTTGTCGCCCCGAGGCTTTCTGCGCGCTGGCCGCTTCGCCAACGCGACGGCCTTTGGGGTGATTCGGCGAGGCTCTTGCGGCCCTCGCATATCCCAATGTCGATGCGCTTCCGCTTCCGCGCCGCCGCCAGCTTGGCGACGGTGGTCGCCGAAGGCGGAAGGGGGTTTTCACGCGCGGAGCGACAGGCGAATCCCGCGCCCGATGGCGCCAGCGCGTTCAATCGGTCAGGTTGAGCGTCTTTTGCGCGCAGACGTCGACGTCGGACGCATCCATCGACTGACCGTCGGCGAAGGTCCCGTGCAGGTCCACGCGACAATTGGCGCCCTGCGGTACTTTAGCCGACGCCTGCTTGCCGGCTTTCACCGCGCCGAGCACTTTCTTCCAGTTTGCCGAGCCGCTCTCGGCCGCCTGCAGCTGGACGAGATCGGCCTTGCGCGAGTTCGTCACCGTCACCGTGACTGTGGGCGCGCCCGCCGGCGTCTTCGGCTTGGGCTTCGCGGGCGCGGCTGCAGCCGGCGCCGGCTCCGCGTTCTGCGCGAGCGCCGGCGCGGCGACAAGGCCGCACAACGCCGCCGCGAGCGCCACGGCCAAGGTCCGTCTCCTCATGAATCTCCTCCCTCCACTGGCGCGAGCCGATGAGCTTGCGTTCGCGAGGATGGCGCCAACGATGGCGAAGGAAAAGCCGGCCGGGGTATTAATAGGTATTAATAGTGACTGTTTACTCAACCCCAACAAGTCACGTTCGAATCTTGGAGCATCGATCCCGTCGCTTTACGGCCCATTCACGCCGCCCCGCTTCATCCCTTGACGCAGATCAGCGGCCTGAGACGCGCCACCCGCCGCGCGAGTCCGGCCGCTTCCGCCGCCTCGACGACCGCGCTCACGTCTTTATAGGCGCCAGGGGCCTCCTCGGCGACGCCGCGGCTCGACGGGCTGCGGATCTGGACGCCCTCCTCGGCGAGGCCGTCGACGATCTGGCGTCCGCTGAAGCGCTTGAGAGCGGCGTGGCGCGACATCGCGCGGCCCGCCCCATGACAGGCCGAAGCGAAGGCTTTCGGCTCGGCCGAGGGGACGCCGGCGAGAATATACGACGCCGTTCCCATGCTGCCGCCGATGAACACCGGCTGGCCGAAGGGCTTCAGCGACGGCGGCAGGCTCTCGTGGCCGGGAGGAAAGGCGCGGGTCGCGCCTTTGCGGTGCACGAAGAGGTCGCGCTGTTGTCCGTCGACGATATGCGTCTCGACCTTGCAGGTGTTGTGCGAAACGTCGAACAGCAGCGGCAGGTCGCAATCGGGAAAGAGGCCCTGGAAGACGCTCCGCGCGTAAGAGCCGAGGATCTCGCGATTGGCGAGCGCGCAGTTCATCGCCGCCCGCATGGCGCCGAGATAGCGGCGGCCGACCTCCGACTCGATCGGCGCGCAGGCGAGCTCGCGGTCTGGAAGCTCAATTCCCGACTGTTGGGCCGCGACCACCATGTCTCTGGCGAATTCGGTCGCCGATTTGATGGCCGAGCCCCCGCGAGCCGCAATGGATGGCGACGACGACGCCGCTCGACTCGAGGCCGAAGGCGGCGGCGGCCGCCTGGTCGAAGATTTCGGCGACGAATTGAACTTCGAGATAGTGGTTGCCCGATCCGAGCGTGCCCATTTCGCGGCGCTGCCGTTCCTTGGCCTTGTCCGACACGGATTCCGGGTCCGCGCCGGCGATGTGGCCGCCGTCCTCGATGCGATCCAGGTCCTGCGGGTCCCCCCAGCCGCGCGCGACCGCCCAATGCGCGCCGCCGGCGAGCATCGCCTCCATTTCCTGCGGAGTCGAGCGTGATCGCGCTCTTGCTGCCGACGCCGGCGGGAATGTCGAGATAGAGAGCATCGGCGAGCGCCTCCTGGCGCGGGAGAACGTCCTTGAGCAAGAGACCGGTCCGCATGGTGCGGACGCCGCAGGAAATATCGAAGCCGACGCCGCCCGCCGAGACCACGCCGCCTTCGGCCGGGTCGAATGCCGCGACGCCGCCGATCGGAAAGCCGTAGCCCCAATGCGCGTCGGGCATCGCATAGGCCGCGCCGACGATCCCCGGCAGCGAAGCCACGTTGGACGCCTGTTCGAAGACCTTGTCGTCCATGTCGCGGATCAAGGCCTCGCTTGCAAAGATGATGGCGGGGACCCGCATCGGCCCCGCGGGCTCGATGCGCCAGGCCGTGGCGTCGATCCGGGTCAGGCGATCGAGGTTCATGGGGCCAATCTCCCCTCAGACGTCGACGACGCAGCCTGCCGACCAGACCCCGTCGCCGTCGGCGGCGACCTTCAGCGCCGCGTAGGTCGCGCCCTTCGGTTCGCAGGCGGGAGCGTGCCGCGAAACGTCGACAGGCTCGCCCCACAGCGTTCCCTCGAGGCGAAGGCCCTCGATGCGAACCGCAAAGCGGCCAAAGAGCATTTGCCGGACCGCCATTTCATAGATGACGCAGTTCAGCCACTCGACGAACATGAGCTCGAGATCGGGCGCTTCGCAGCTTACCTCGACCGGCTGCTTCGGCTCTACCTTCGCGCTCGTGACCGCCGCGGTCAACGCCAACGCCGCCTGCTCGAACGCCGCCGCCGGGCTCGCGCCGAATCCGCGCACGCCGACATCTGCGTCGTGTGGAAAATGCTCCCAGCGCGAGAGCTCATTTGTCGCAAGGTCCGCGTTCAGGGCGGTCACGCCTCTTCCGTCTCGTACAAGCCTTTTTCGAGGTGGTCGTGCAGGTCCGGATCGTCCAGAAGAGCGCCGCCCGCCGCCTCCCCGAGCAGCGAGGCTTCATCGAGTTCCGCGATCCCACTCTTGCGCTGCGAGATCGCCTTGACCGATGCGCATCAGGACATAAAGCTCGGCCCGCCCGTCCGGCGTGAGCGAGCCTATCGCCTCGCGCAGAGCCGTCAATTGCTCGTCGTCCGGGAGCAAGGGCTCGAAGCCGAGCGGAGCCGTCGGGTTGTGTTCGCCTCGACTGCATTTTGGTTCACCCAAATCCTTCTCAGCGACATTGCCGAGAAGCTTGTCGCGCTGCATGCGGGCGACCTTTGCCAGCAGGGCGATGAAATGCGCCTGGTCTTTGTTCAACGCGCGCATCATCTCCGCTCCATTCATCCGCTTGTCCCGGGGTCTCTTCACCCATCGCCTTCGGCGCGCTCCGGATCCAAGCCCAATCGCCAGCGGCGCCGCACAACGATCAAGACCCGGTCAGAACCGCCGGGCGCCTAATCTAAGCGCCTACAGGAATAGCCTCATGACGACGAACCGCTTTTGAGGCCGGTCAATTCGGACACGCCTATTGGCGGGTATATGTTCGCTTGAGGATGTCGCCATGGTTCAAAAATCGTCTGACCGAGCGAAGGGAAGGGAAAGGCCGAGCGGGATCGACACGCGCGAAGTGGTCATTCCTCCGCTCGGGCTGGGCGGAACCTTGAGCGTCCCGCGCGGCGCTTCGGCGCTCGTCAGCTTCGCGCACGGAAGCGGCTCGAGCCGCTTCAGCCCGCGCAACAGGATTGTCGCCGAAGCGCTCAACGAAAGCGGCATGGCGACTTTGCTCTTTGATCTCTTGACCGCCGAAGAGGAGAGCGACCGCGCCAACGTCTTCGACATTCCGTTGCTCGCCGGCCGCCTGGCCGACGTCATCCGCTGGCTCGATCGGGACCCGATGCTGCATCGCATGGCGTTCGGGTTGTTCGGCGCAAGCACCGGCGCCGCCGCGGCGCTGGTCGCCGCCTCACAGCTCGGCCCGCGTATCGGGGCCGTCGTATCCCGGGGCGGGCGGCCGGATCTGGCGCTTTCCGTTCTCGATCGTGTCGTCGCGCCGACGCTGCTCATCGTCGGGGGCGCGGATTACGGCGTGATCGAACTCAACGAGCAGGCTTTGGCCAGGCTTCGTGGGCCGAAGGCGCTCGAGATCGTTCCCGGGGCGAGCCATCTCTTTCCCGAACCGGGCGCAATGGAAACGGTGGTCGACCGAGCCCGGCGCTGGTTCGAGCGCTATCTCGGGATGAATGCGAACGCCGCAACGCCGAAGTAGAGGGCCAACGCGAAGAGGCCGTCATGTCGTTCAGGAACAGGTCCGAAGCCGGAAAGAAGCTCGCAAAAGCGCTTCAGCGATATGAGGGCGAACATCCTGTCATACTGGCGCTGCCGCGTGGCGGCGTCCCGGTGGCCGCGGAAGTCGCGGCCGCCCTCAAGGCGCCGCTCGGTCTCGTCCTGGTGCGCAAGATCGGCGTGCCTTGGCAGCCGGAATTGGCCATGGGCGCCGTCGTCGATGGCGCGGCTCCGATTATTGTCCGCAATGAGGACGTCATTCGTCACTTGGCGATCGACGAAGCCCAATTCAAACGAGTTTGCGAGCAGGAGCTCGCCGAAATCGAGAGCCGACGGCGACGCTATCTCGGCGATCGCCCGCCTATCGACGTCAAGGACCGCGTCACGATCGTCATCGACGACGGAATCGCCACAGGCGCGACGATCCGAGCGGCCTTGCGCGCCACGCGCATGCGCGCGCCGAAGACGCTGGTGCTGGCGGTTCCCGTCGCGTCGACCGAGGCCTTGGCCGAAGTCGGTCAAGAGGCGGACTACGTGATCTGCCTGGAAGAACATGAATACCTGGGCGCGATCGGCTTTTACTATTCGGATTTCCGCCAGACTTCCGACGAGGAAGTGATCGAAGCCATCGCGCGCTATTCCTCGGACGCGAAAGCGGGAGAGACGACGCCCGGGCCGAGGACAGGCGGAAGGGCCCGTCGTCATTGAGCGATTTCGCGGAGGAAACCGTCACGAGCAAATGACATGGCTGACCCGTTCGAATTGTGGCGCTTGATGTGGTCGACGGCGGTTTCCAGCAGTCTGGAGCAACTGGCCGAAGCCGTCTCCGGAGCCGCCACGGCCGCTCGACGGCGCGCCGCGGACGCAATCGACCTCTCAACCTTCCCGACGCTCGGACGCGTTCGCATCGAGCTTGCGACGATGCTGCTTCTGGAACAGCGAGAGGCGTCGCGGTCGAAAGTCCCGCCACTCGTGATCGTCGCGCCCTACGCGGTCCATGACGCCTCGATCGCCGATTTCGCGCCCGGCCACAGCCTGGCGCAGATTCTGGCCGAGGCCGATGCGGGTTCCATCGCCCTGACCTTCTGGAAGTCGGCGAGCGCCGAGATGCGGGGTTACGGAATCGACGCCTATCTGAGCGACTTGAATGTGGCGATCGACGATCTCGGCGGCCGCGCATCTCTGGTCGGACTGTGCCAGGGCGGCTGGCTCGCCGCGGCTTATGCCGCGCGCTTCCCCGGGAAAGTCGCGAGGCTGGTCCTGGCGGGCGCGCCGATCGATCCGGGCGCCGCCGAGTCGCGAATCACGCGGGCGCTCGCCGCAGTCCCGCCCACGACGATCGAGAGCCTTGTCGCCATAACTGGCGGCCGGATCTCCGGGGCGCTGTCCCTCGCCCTGTGGTCGCAGCGCATGGAGGATGAATACAGCGCCGAAGCGGCTCTGCAATGCGCCGGCGACCCGGCGCTGAACGAGAGGTTCCACGCCTGGAACGCCCGCACGGTCGATTTGCCCGGCGTCTATTTCCTCCAGGTGGCGGAATGGCTCTTTCGTGAAAACCGCCTGGCGCGCGGCTGTTTCCCCGCGCTCGGCCGCCCGGCCCGATTGTCGGACATCGAAGCGCCGATGTTCGTCCTCGCGGCGGCCGACGACGAGATCGTCGCCTTGCCGCAGGCGGTGGCGGCAAAGTCGCTGTGTCGCGCAACCAGCGTTGAGGTTCGGGTCGAGCCGGGGCGCCATCTGTCGCTGTTCATGGGCCAGCGAACGTTGGGCGGCGCCTGGCGGGATATCGCGCGCTGGCTCAAGAGCGAGCGCGGCGGATATCGCGAAAAGCGCCCGCAGCCCGATCGCGCGGGCGGCGCTGAGGAGGCGGCGCCGGGTCGGCGCCCTCTCCCTGTTGTTGATCTGTTAAAATAGTTATTTGAGGGTTCAGCGCGAAGGACGCTTTGAAGCATCTCAAGCGTTCTGTTCAATTTTACAGAAGACTTCGAGCGCGCGACGCGTTGTGCCCGCCGACGCGCGTAGGGAGAAGCGTATGACGACAATGGCTCTCACGAGCTCACCCATACGGCGAATGTTTGATCGTCTGGACTTCGCGCCTCGCCCGCACGACGCCAAGCTTGCGGGGGCGCTTGCGTCCTGGGCTCGGCTCCGTGCAAACCGGGTCGCGCCGGAACTGCCGATGCACGACAAAGCCTTCGGGCCCGGAATCGCGGTGTTCATTCGTGCGGCGCGATCGAAGCACTATCGTTCGCGCCAGCCAAAGACGCCGCTGCCGCGCAGCTCCGACCTCAACTGGAACATGGGTTATCGTCGATAAGGGTCTTTCGCCGGCGGCGAAGAAGGCGCAGCCTCTCGACCGGGTCTTGCCAATGCAACATGGCGTCGAACGTATGGTCAACCCCGTCCCGCCACTGCTCCGCGTGGCCGATCTCTTTCTCCTCGATTTGTCTCCAGTGCTGCTCCCTTATCCGCGTCAGAATCACACGCCACTCCGGGGGGCCTCGCGGCTTGTGGCCGTTCATCGTGGATCGTAGCATTGTCGCCTCCTCGACCCCGACGAAAGCTAGGGTACGCGCCTATTCGGGCGTTTCTTTTGCGATAGATCAAATTTCCTCGCTTAACGCATATATGGTCTCAGCCATCCCCTCATTTTTTCGAGGGCCAAAATGCAACTGGAGGTTGGCATTTTGATGCGGCGAGTTCTCGTATGACGAGTCCTGAAGTGCGAGTTCGGGTCTCGCAATCGTCGAGGGAGAGGTCGCGCCACGACAAATGCGGGGCCTTAGGGCTCCCATTCGCTGTACGTGAGGGCCGAAAAGCGCCGAAATCAGGCCGTTCTCGAAATGAGGGGATTCCTGAGATATATGGTATGTTCTCGGACCGGATTGCGGAGCCGCGCAACCGGCAACAGCCCTAGCTTGGCTAAGCAGAGATTCGTGGTTTGGCCAACAGATGGGGGATGCGCTCGCGGTTGAGGTCGCTGACGGCGTCATGGATGGCCTGGTCGAGCGCGGCGGCGTCGGTGAAGGTCTGGTGGGCGAGGTGATGGGCCTTGAGGTCGCGCCAGACCGGGTCGATGTCGTTGAGTTCGGGCGCGTATTTCGGCAGCCACTCGACGGTGAGCCAGTGTGCGCGGACGGCCATGGCGGCGAGCGAGCGTTTGCTGGTGTGGATCGGACCATTGTCCTCGACCAGCACGACCGGCTTGGCCTGTCGCCCGGGCTGCGGTCCATAGAGATGGTCGAGTTGCTCGAGATGGGCGATGAAATCGCTGCTGCGCTTGGTCGGGCTGGTATGGACGATGAGTTGGCGCGTGACGTGATCGAGTGACCCCAGCATCGCGACCTTCTTGGCCTGCCCCGGCGCCGGCACGCGCAAGTCCGCCCCCGACTTCGCCCAGGCGCGGGCGAGATAGGGATGAGTCAGCGCCTCGCTCTCATCGTCGTAGAGAAGAACGATGTCGCCCGCTTCGGCCTGCTGTTTGCGCAGTTGCAGGCGCAGGCCCACCCGTTCCACCTCGCTTTCCGTCTGACGTCCCTTCAGCGTGTGCCGGGGCCGCCGCCAGCGGAACTTTTTTTTCGCAAGGCCTTGGACAGTTGCGAACGGCTGATGCGCACGCCCTCGCGCGCCTCGATCGCGGCGCGAAGGCGGGGGATCGTCCAGTTGCGCCAGTCGGCCACAGGTTCTTCCAGCAAGGGAGTGGCCACGCGCAAGGCGGCATCACTCTTCACCGGGGGCGGCCCGGGCGCGATGCTCGCCTTCAGCGCCGCGACGCCACCGGCGGTGAAGTCGCTGCGCCAGAGGCGAACCGTATCCTCGCGCACGCCAAACGCCTCCGCGATCTTCGGGCTGGTCCAACCCGCCAGCGTAAGCAGCACGGCGCGCGCCCGGTCCGCCCCCCCCCCGATCAGGGAACCGGCAAGAGCCACAAGGGCGGCACGTTGTTCATCGCTCGCCGTAACCGGAGACTTTCCCGCCATGCCACACACCCTTGCGAATCGGTCCCGGCAGCGAATCCGAAACCTATCCGTTGGTCAACCCAGCGGAATCTGCTTAGGTGCTTTGAGCTGTAGCGGGGTCAAGAGGTGGTGGCGATAACCCGTTCTTCGGTGCCCGCCGCGTGAGCCTGCGAGAGTGAAGTAGGGCGTCTGTGGCGCCCTCGCCTTTGGCGATCTCGCCAAAAGACGGTCCCGGCCGCTCATCGAAGACGGGGCAGGGCGAACAGACTTTTGACGCACTGCCGCCGAAGAGCCGATCCGTCAGCATTATCAGGTTGGCCAAGAATACGACCCATTGCGGAAGTTCGTCGATCCTTCTACCTCCGGCAGGGAGATTGTCTACAGTCTGACCGGGGACTTCGGCCCTCGGCACCATCTTGATCAGGCGCGCGATGTGAGCGAGCGCGCGGCGCGCAGCGTCAATTGTGTTCGTTACGTGTATCGTAGAGCGACTTGCACCACCGAGCCCTCGAACTTGGTGGTCATGGCGAGGCCGCTGCGTTCGAAAACTTTGAGCATCGGCGCGTTGTCCGCTAGAACATCGGCGACGAGTTCCTTTAGACCCGCTTCGCGGCCGATCGCCGAGAGGTGGCGCATCAGCGCCGTGCCGAGCCCCTTCTTCTGATATTCGTCGATCACCGAGAAGCCCACTTCCGCGCTTCCGGGCTCGACGACAACATAGCGGCAGCCGCCGACGATGACTGGCCGCCCATTCTCCTTCGCCACCGCCACCAGGGCGACATGATTGACAAAATCGATGTCGAGGAAGAAGTGGGCTTCCTGCTCTGAAAAGGCGCGCTTCACCGCGAAGAAGCGGTGATGGAGAGTCTCTGGGCTCGCGCGCTGGATTGCCGCGCGCAGGGCCTCGCGGTCCTCCCGCCGCTGCGCGCGGATTTCAACCTTGCGCCCGTCGCTGAGCTTTTCGGTCACGTGAAATCTGGCGGGCTCGAGCGTCACCGGCTCTCCTCCTTCAATTCGCATGGGCTCGTCCAAATCGTCAGGTTACAGCGACAAGTGAATGCCGCTGCCGGCCTCGCGACCGGAGGCGCCGTTTGTTCAGCCGCCCTCACGAGTTCGGATGGCATCGATGCCCCACGGGTCCGGTCTAACATCGTGGCAGGCAGCCGAACACAATTTACCGGGCAAGCCGCCGTTTATCGCCAGAGCCGCGGCACGTGTGGGACCCGCTGATTCCTGTCGGGAGGGAAAGAGGAGTCCCAGAAGGAACTTGCGCATTCGCCCCTCCTTTTCCCGCCCCGTCAAATGAACCGGCAGCTTCTTCTTGGTTTAGATATGAACGAACTATGTTTAACTTTCTCCCAACCGCACTTAATGTCATGCAAGGTAAGTGTTAACACCATGAAGATTGGTGGCAAATCCTCCGGCCGCGTCAGATTGTCGCGGCCCCAATTGGCGGTACGCGAGCCGTGCAAAGAAAGCGCTACCTGCGAAGAAGAAAAGAAATGACGGGCGTGTCAGCGAACGCCGGGCCGATGGTCGAGGTGGCCCGGCCATGCGCGCGTCATGCTCTCAGCCGCCTCGCGCAATCTGCGTTCGAAGGCGGGACCGGCGGCGGAACGGCCAGGCGCACAACTGGATCGCCGCCCAGCCCGAGACCGCCGCGACGCCGGCGGCCACGAGCGCCTCGAGCGACAAGGGCGCGGCCGGCTCGTAATCGTCGAGCGTGCGCCGCGCAATGTGGGGATCGAAGTCCTTGACCATCACATAGAGGCGCCTCAGCGGCCCGGAGGAGGCCATCGCTTCGAGCTGCGCCTCGAGCCGGCGGGCACGCTCGATCGTTCCCGCCATGTCCTCGCCGAAGGCCATCGGCCATACCCCCCTTACTAGGCGCTGCGCTACGAAAGCAATGCGGACGCTTGCGCGCGGCGTGATGCGCCCGCTACTCTCTCCTATCCGTCTGGCCGAGGGTCGGCGCCATGCGTGAGCTTGAAGAACGCAAGTTCCAGAAGATTTACGAAAACCTCGCAACCGGAATTGCGCTCACCAATCTGGACGGCTTCTTTGAGGCGTGCAACGCCGCTTATTCCACGCTTACCGGGTATTCTCAGGACGAATTGCGCAAGATGCAGTTCTTTTCGTTGATCCATCCGGAAGTTCTCGACGAGATTAAGCGGGGGATCAAGGCGCTGCTGGAGGGGCGAGAACCGCAATTCGAGATCGAAAGACGCTACATCGCCAAGAGCGGAGCGACCGTCTGGGTCCGCAATTTTGTTTCCACGATCCCCGATGCGGAGGGAAGGCCCGCCCAGATCATCGCGCTCGAAACCGACATCACAAGCCGGATGCGCGCGCGGCGTCCCGCGCCAGTCAACCGGAAATCGTATAGGCTGCGGAACGAAGAGGGTCGGCGTATTCGCCGACAAGCCGGGCAACTCGGGCCCGCGCCGGCTTCCGGTTATGATCGAGCGCGACGCGGCGTGAGGGCCGGCTGAGCTCGCGTCCGACAGTTCGGGAGTGACACGAGGCATGGACAACGTCGAGCAGCCGATACGCAAACGCGCCTACGAGCTCTGGGAGCGCGCCGGCCGCCCGGAGGGGCGCAGCGACGAATTCTGGTTGCAAGCCGTCGAGGCGCAGTTGCGCCTGATGATCGATGACGCTCCGGCGGCGGCGGCGATGTTCGACCGCGACATGCGCTATATGAACGTCAGCAAGCGATGGATGGCGGACTATTCTCTGAAAGCGGACGTCATCGGGCGCTCGCACTACGATGTGTTTCCCGAGATCCCCGAATCCTGGCGAGAAATTCATCGCCGCGTGCTTGCAGGCGAAGTGGTGCGTTCCGAGGAAGTCCGTTTTGTACGAATGAGCGGATACGTGCAATGGCTTCGATGGGAGGCGCGGCCGTGGCGAACGCCGAGCGGGGAGATCGGAGGCATCATCATCTTCACCGAAGATATCACCAAGCGCAAGACGGCAGAGGAAGCCCTTAAAGCCAGCGAAGCGCGGTACCGCGCGATCGTCAACTCATCGCCCGCCTCGATCATCTGCATCGACGAGCGCGGGATCGTTCAGTCCGTCAACCCCTCGACGAAGACGATCCTCGGGTACGAAGCGGACGAGCTTCTCGGCGCGAATGTGTCCATCATCATGCCGGATTACCACGCGTCTCGGCATGACGGCTATCTCGACGCCTACCTAGAGACCGGCGTCGGCAAGATCATAGGGATTGGCCGCGAGGTCATCGCCCGCCGAAAAGACGGCGGCATGATCGACGTGGAGCTGTCGATCGGCGAGTGGCGCGACGATTCCGGGCGACGCTTCTTTGCGGGCGCATTGCGCGATATCAGCGAGCGCAAGCGCGTCGAGGAGGAGCTCGCGCGGACCCGTCGTCTCGAATCCGTAGGTCGCCTGGCGGCCGGATTCGCGCATGATTTCAACAATCTTCTCACGGTGCTGGCTGGGAACCTCGAGCTGATCCTTCAATCGACCTCCGACGACCGTATTCGCGGCTTGGCCCGACCGGCGCTGGAGGCGGCCGAGACCGGCGCGTTCCTCAATCGACGCCTGCTGTCGCTCGGAAGAAAGCGACGGACGAGCGTGCGCCCCGTCAACCTGAACGACCGAATACGCGAGACGTTTGGACTCATCCAACGGGCAGTGGGTCAGCGCATCTCCATTCAGCTCGACCTCGCCGCGGAACTATGGCTCGCGCTGCCGATCCGGCGGAAATCGACAGCGCGGTGCTCAACCTCGTCCTGAATTCGCGGGACGCAATGCCTCACGGAGGCGAAATCAGGATTCAAACGCGCAATCAGAGAACCGACGCGGCGCCGGCTCTTCAAGACGGGCGACGGCCGGGCGACTTTGTCTGCCTTATCGTGACCGACAACGGAAAGGGAATGAAGGAAGATGTTCTTCGACGCGCCCTCGATCCCTTTTTCACCACCAAACCGGAAGGGGATGGCGCCGGCCTCGGATTGAGCGCCATTGACAGCTTCGTCAAAGAGGTGGGCGGGTTCGTGTCGATAGAGAGCCGACCGGGCGCGGGCACGACCGTTACGTTGTCCCTGCCGCGCGCTGCCGAGGCGGGAACTGAATCGCACCCCACCGCGCGCCCTGACGACGCGCCGCGCGGGGACGGCGAAGTCGTTCTCGTCGTCGAGGACGACGACCGAGTCCGCGAAGTGACGTTGAAGCGCGTGGAGGCGCTCGGCTATGTCGCGGAGGAAGCGAGGTCTGCGGACGAAGCCCGTGCGCGGCTGACGGCGGGCGGCGTCGACATTGTTCTGAGCGACATCGTCATGCAAGGCGCCATGGACGGCGTCGATCTGGCGCGATGGATGTCCGTCAATCAGCCTTCTGTGCCGATCGTGCTCGCGACGGCTTTTCCGGGAGGACCTGGCGCCGCCGAACTGAGACGGTCTCGAGACGTTTTCACATTGATCAAGCCTTACTCGCGCAACGCGCTCGCGGCGGCTCTCTCGCGAGGGATTGTCGCGCGCCCGCGCTCATCGCGAGGAGACGTCGCTGGCGAAGACGTAGCCGACGCCTCGCACGCTCTTGATGATCCGCGGCTCGTCCGTCGCTCCCTCGAGCTTGCGCCGGAGCCGAGCCACGTGTCCGTCGAGCGTGCGGTCGAGCGGTGACCACTCGTGTCCCTGAACAGTCCGCGCGAGCTCGTCACGGGAGAGCACACGCGCCGGGTTTTCGACGAACAGAGCCAGCAGCCGAAACTCGGCGTCTGTCAGATCGATCAAGTCGCCTTCGCTCGACCGCAGTTCGCGTTTGACGAGGTCGAGAACACAATGGTCAAAGGCGCGGGCGCGAGAGACCAGAGGCGCCGCCCTCGGATGGCGCGAGGGGCGCTTCATAGCGCCTAAGAACGCACTGGATTCGAAGCATCGTTTCGCGCAGGTTGAACGGTTTGACGATGTAGTCGTCCGCTCCATGCTCAAGCCCGACGATCCTGTCGAATTGACTGTCCTTACCCGTAATCATTACCAAAGGCACATTCCGAATTGTCCTTATCTCCCTCGCCAATTGCAGCCCATCGGAGTGACCCAGCTTCAGATCGAGAGTCACGAGATCGACTTGCGTCTCGCGGACCACTTCGAGCGCCTCTTGTCATTCGACGCCTCCAGAAGTGTAAAATCCTTCCGTTTCGAGGGCGCGCCGAAGAACCCCCCGCACTCCGGGCTCGTCATCAACGACAAGAACATTTTTGCGCGCGGCACCTTCGACGCCCCAACGGCGAGGGGAACTCTCCATCAAAGTTTAGCTACGGCAAGCCCGGAGACCTTGATCTGCGTCAACGTCACGAACGGGAGAACACACAATTCTGCACAATTCTCTCGAAGCGTAATCCTGGCGCCGACCCCATATCCAGTGGAAGGAGCATTGCGCGTTGCCGACCGGAGAGCGAAGCCCGCATAGGCAACGACATAGCGGAAGAACGTGAAACACATGCGGAGGAGGCCACCGTGAATACGTGGTCCGTATCGACCGTGAACAAGGCGCCGGGAAAGCCGCACGACAGTGAGTGCGCAATGGCGGATATTCGCGCCGAAGTGGCAAACGCGCTGCATTGGAATCGTCGCGATCCCGCCACACAGAGTGACCGCAGAGCTGAATGGCGGCGTGGTCACGCTGCGCGGAGTCGTCGAGCGGGACTACCAGAAGTCTTGCGCGGAGGCGACCGTACGCCGCGTGCCTGGCGTGATCGGCGTCAGGAACGAAATCGAATTCGGTTAGCCGGCCTTGCGTTACTAGCCTCGATTGGCGATTACCAAAGGCACATTCCGAACTGTCCTTATCTCCCTCGCCAATTGCAGCCCATCGGAGTGACCCAGCTTCAGATCGAGAAGTCACGAGATCGACTTGCGTCTCGGCGGAACAGCGTCGCAAGCGCCTCTGGTGTCCGTTAGACGGCACGCTTGCCCTCCCGCTTGTTCGCCTCCTGCGACGCCCTAACGGCGAGGGAAAGTTTAGCTACGGCAAGCCCAGACACCTTGATCTGCGTCAACGTGTCCAGTGGACGGGCGAACAATTCTGCACAATTCTCTTGAAGCGTAATCCCGGCGCCGACGCTATCGTCGTGCGTTAGTCTGGTATGGCGGTGCCGACCGACGACATAGCGGAAGAAAGTGAGACACACACGGAGGGCGACCGTGAATACTTGGTTCGTATCGACCGTGAACAAGTTGCCGGGAGAGCCGCACTTCAGCTTCATCTGGGCGATGCAGGAGTTTGAAAGTGAGAGCGCGGCGAGGCGCTACGCAAGAGACGCATTGAACCAAGGATTGCGCGTGGAGGCGGGACACTGCGGAGATGGAAGTTCGCGTTCGCTGGCGGCAAGCCGCGATGGCCGCGCGCAGTTTGACGAACTTCAATTAAGGGAAGGGCGCGCCATGGCGGATATTCGCGCCGAAGTGGCGAACGCGCTGCATTGGGATCTCGCGATCCCGCCACACAGAGTGACCGCAGAGGTGAATGGCGGCTTGGTTACGCTGCGCGGAGTGGTCGAACGGGACTACCAGAAGTCTTGCGCGGAGGCGACGGTACGCCGCGTGCCTAGCGTGATCGGCGTCAGGAACGAAATCGCCGTTCGTGCGGCGGTAGAATTCAGTCAGCCGACTTTGCCTAGTCTCCTAGCCTCGATTGGCGCCTCGACGCCGAGTGTCGGAAGCCCGCGATGTTTCAAAATTATTCCTACGAGTTCTACGAAGTGGCTCATGCGGCGCTGGCGCCGGCGCGCGCGGTTTCGGACGCGGCCCATTTCATTTTCCGCAATCCCTGGAACCCGCTGGCCAACACGGCGCTGGGCCGGAACATTTCGGCCGGCGCGGAAATGTTCGAGCGGATGACCCGCCGTTACGGCAAGCCGACTTTTGGGCTGGACGAGATCGAGGTCGACGGCGTCGTCTATCCGGTCCTCGAGGACGTCGTCTGGAGCCGGCCCTTCTGCAATCTCCTGCGTTTCGTGCGGCCTGAATTTCCGGGAGGAGACGATCAGCCGAAGCTTTTGATTGTCGCGCCCATGTCCGGCCATTACGCGACCTTGCTGCGCGGCACGGTCGAGGCGTTCCTGCCGCATTGCGACGTCTACATCACCGACTGGACTGACGCGCGCTTGGTCCCGCTCGCGGTCGGAACCTTCGATCTCGACGACTACATCGACTATCTGCGCGCCATGCTCGATCACCTCGGGCCCGGCGTCCACACCCTCGGCATCTGCCAGCCGTCCGTGCCCTTGCTTGCCGCCGTCGCGGTGATGGAGGCGAGCGACGATCCCAACGCGCCGGCCAGCATGACGCTGATGGGCGGGCCGATCGACACGCGGCGCAGCCCCACCGAGGTCAACAAGCTCGCCGAGCGGCGCGGCGTCGAATGGTTCCGCCGCAACTGCCTGCACCCGGTGCCGTTCCCCTATCCGGGCTTCGGCCGGGAAGTCTACCCGGGCTTCCTGCAGCTGTCGGGCTTCATGGCGATGAACCTCGACCGTCACGTCAACGCCCATCTCCAAATGTTCGACCACCTTGTCCAGGGCGACGGCGACTCGGCCGAAAAGCACCGTGACTTTTACGATGAATATCTCGCGGTGATGGACCTCGACGCCGCTTATTACATGCAGACGATCGAGACGGTGTTCATCCGCCACGCGCTGCCGAAGGGCGAGATGATGCACCGCGGTCAGCGCGTCGACCTGACGGCGATCCGCAATTGCGGCCTCCTGACGGTCGAAGGCGAGAAGGACGACATTTCCGGCGTCGGGCAGACCTATGCGGCGCAGGAACTCTGCGTCAACATCCCAAAGTCGAGGAAGCTGCACCACCTGCAGACGGAAGTCGGCCACTACGGCGTGTTCAACGGCTCCCGCTTCCGCGAAGGAAATCGCCCCGCGCATCCGCCAGTTCATTGCGATGAACGACGAGAGGCCGGCGACGTCCGATGGCGACAGCAGGTCCGCCGCGAAGCGCGCGGCGGTCGAGATCTGCGGGCGAACGGAACGAGACGCTCGCGCCCCGTCTTTTCAGTGGGCCGGTGAAAACGGGCCTTCATGTGAAAAACTGCCAGCGAAAGGGAAGGCGCCGCGGGCGGCCGAAGGCGCGCCTCGCTCGCCGACCACAACACTCGATGGGCCGCGCAGCCTTTCCGCACCAATGCTGACGTAGCCAATGCGACGAAGGGGCCTCGCACTATCGCAGGTCGCCTCGAGCTGCCTCCGGGAGGAAATGTAAGATGTCTGAGTGGAAAGTTGTATACCGAGACCATCTCGATCAGGACAGGATTTCTCGGGGTATTCCAAGCGAAGAAGGAGCCCTCAAGCAGGCAAGAGACCTCTATCTCCGCCGACGCGCTGAAATATATAGAATTGAAGGGCCCAACGGTTGCAGCCTACCTAAAGAAGAAATCACGCATTGGGTGTCTGCTAACAAGTGGTAGTGAGGCCGCGAACTTCCTCACACGCCATCGTCTGCCTGCGTCGACGATGCCCGAGCGGCGCGTGGTCGGCGAGGATCCTCGGCCAGGCGCACAAGTGGGTCGCCGCCCAGCCGAAGACAGCCGCGAGGCCTGCGGCGGTCGTGGCGGCATCGAGCGACAGGGGCCAGGCCGGCTCGCAATCGTCGTGCGCCCGCCGGTGACCTCAGATAATCGAGCGACGTTGGCTCTCGTCAGCGTGGCGGCTCTCCGGCGGAGGTCGCGGAGCTGCCTGTCGGAGGCAGTAAAATCGATCCGGTGATTGAATAGGGTTTGTTAGCGAGCATGGGGGGTCGTTATGACAAAGTTGTATATAACAGAAGAAGAAACAAGTTATGAAAGCACTTCTACTCCTGGTGTCAATGACAATGATCGTATGTCGCCAGAAGAGCTTGCTGTGGTCATTGAACGGTAATTCTTCTAGTAGTCCGACGGAAGGAATGAATTTGATGCGTTCGTTTTTCAGTATCCGGGACAATTCCGTTCGCAAAGCTTTTGTCAATCTCCTTTCGACGTTGGCGTTCGAAGAAAATGCTACTCGGTCCAGCCGAAACAGTAGGGGACAATGAATTAAGGCTAGCGAGTTTGCGCCTCAGCCATCCCCTCTATTTTTTCGATGGCCAAAATGCAACTGGAGGTTGGCATTTTGATGCGGCGAGTCTCGCATGACGAGTCCGAAGTGCGAGTTCGGGTCCGCTATCGTCGAGAGAGAGGTCGCGCCACGACAAATGCGGGGCCTTGGGGCTCCCATTCGCTGCACATGAGGGCCGAAAAGCGCCGAAATCAGGCCGTTCTCGAAATGAGGGGATCCCTAGAGAGTCTGCGCGCCAGCATAGGCTGTCCCGTTCATCTGGCGGGCGCGCGGGATAGAGACGTCGAGCCGCCCCGTCGCGTTCGCGTTGGACCGGCAATAGGCAGGAGGCAGTAGGCGCCCACTGCCTGGGTTCAATCACGCTTAGCCCATTGTGCAACGCAGCATACCTCTTGTGCGCCGCAACAAAATAAGTTATACGACTTACGGCTTGTCGCAGAAGGAACCGCACAACAACCCCAAGTCGTAAGAGGTCAAATGCGCCAGTTCGACTTGAGTAATCGGCGTGAAAAAGCAGATGCTGCGCCCGGAACGACGTCGGCGACTGCGCTGTCTTCGGATCGGGAGACCTTCACCACGCGCATGGTCAAGCCTTTGCCCCATCACATCGTCATTGTCGGCGGGGGCGCCAGCGGTCTCGAGCTGGCGACCAAGTTGGGCGGCGGTCTCGGCAGATCCGGCCGCGCGCGCATAACGCTGGTCGACAGCAGCCGGACCCATATCTGGAAGCCTCTGCTCCATTCCATCGCGGCCGGCAGCCTGCGGCGCTCGCGGCACGAACTGAACTACATGGCGCAAGCTCATTGGCGCAATTTCCGCTATCGCAATGGCGAGATGATCGGTCTCGACCGCACGGCCAAAACCATCACGCTGGCGCCGCTTCACGACGAAGACGGGCGCGAGATCTGTCCACAATCGAGCCTCGCCTACGATACGCTGGTCATCGCGGTCGGCAGCGTCACCAATGATTTCGGCACTCCGGGCGCCAAGGAGTTCTCGGTTCCGCTGGAGACGCCGGAACAGGCGAGCCGCTTCAATCGTCGCGTTGTCAACGCCTTCCTACGGGCGCAAAATCAGAGCGAGCCGATCCGCCCCGGGCAGTTGCACGTGGCGATCATCGGCGCGGGCGCGACCGGCACCGAGCTCGCCGCCGAGCTGCACCATACGGCGCGCGAGATCGTCGCCTACGGGCTCGACAACATCGACCCCGAGCGTGACCTGCGCATCATCCTCATCGAAGCGGGGGACCGCATCCTGCCCGCCCTCCCTAAGCGCATCTCGGATTCGACCAAGGACCTCTTGACGAAGCTCGGCGTAAACGTCCGCACCGGCGCGCGCGTCGCCGAAGTCATGGCCGATGGAGTGAGGCTCGCCGATGGGGAGATCATTCCCTCCGAGCTGGTCGTCTGGTGCGCGGGCGTGAAAGCGCCGGCCTTTCTGGCCGATATCGACGGGCTGGAGACCAACCGCATCAATCAGCTCGTGGTGCGTCCGACCCTCCAGACGACGCGGGACGATCACGTCTTCGCCATTGGCGACTGCGCGTCCTGCCCGCGCGAAGGCTTTCCGCAACCCGTCCCGCCGCGCGCGCAAGCCGCGCATCAAATGGCGGAGTTCATGGTCAAACAATTGAACGACCTTCTCGCGGGCCGTCCGTTGAAGAAATTCGCCTATCGCGACTTCGGCTCTCTGGTCTCCCTGGGCAAATTCAGCACGGTCGGAAGCCTGATGGGCTTGGTCGGCCGAAGCTTTTTCGTCGAAGGCTATTTTGCCCGCCTGATGTATCGCGCGCTCTATAAAATGCACGAAGCCGCGCTGTACGGCGCCGGCCGAGCCCTGCTGGGCTTCTTCATCCCCGGCGCCCGGCCCGCGCCGACCGTGAAATTGCACTAGCGGGCTGGCGAATAGCGAATGGCGAATGGCGTCCAGGAGGCACAGAGACGTCCCACTCGCTATTCGCCATTCGCCACTGGCTGCTGAACCGCTCAGTCGAACGTCAACGGCGGCCGACGTCGGGGCGGGAGGGCCAAACCGGCAAATCCGACGAGCATCATGATCCAGGTCGAAGGCTTCCGGACGATCGTGAACGCCCGAACAGACCGTCGATCTCGCCGTTGACGCCATCGGTGAAGTAGAGCGTGTCCGGGTTCCCGTTATTGCCTCCGGGCCCGAAATCCAGAGTCCGGAGGCCGCTCGGACTATTGCCGGGGTTGATTCCGCTTTCGACGTAGCTGAAATTGCCGACCAGGAGGTCGCCGCCGAACTGACCGAAATTGGCCGGGGCGAGCGCGACGCCCCAGGGCGCGGCGAGAGCGCCGCCCGTCACGAGGTGATGCAAAAAGTTGCCGATTTCGTCGTAAACAGTCACCACCCCCTCTCCCGCGGTTGCGCTCGCCTGCGCTGCGAACCCCGCCGCAGGCGCCGGCCCGCCCATAGGTTACGTAAACCTCGCCGCCAATGTCCTGCACGTTGAAGGGGGCGAGTCCGGCGGGGAGGGCAGGATCGACAAACTTGCCCGGCATATTCACCTTGGTGAAGGAGCTGTTGAAGACGTCGATGCCGCCGGTCGCCTCGTTGACGGCATAGAGCATCGTGTCAGCCTGGTTGATGGCGAGACCGGTGTAGAAGGCGCCCGCGCCCGACGCCTCGATGGTGGTCGACGCGCCTTTGCCGGAATTCCAAGCCGAAATCGCGCCGTTCAGATTGGCGAAGATGAAGAAAGCGGATGAGCCATCCCCGAGTTTGAAGGATGACGGGTCGGTATTGGCGACTTGGCCGGTGGGGCCTTGGGGCTCTGTTCCGGACATCGGAATGGAGACCGTGAGGCTCTCCTTGGTGACGTTCGTGCTGTCCGTCACCCCATAGAGCGTAGACGTATCGGTCGCTTGGTTCGATATCCAGAAGGGGCTCGCGCCGAAGAACGAAACACCCCAAGGGTTCCCCAGGTTCGAGTTGGTTATCGCGGCGAGCCCGCGTATGTCCGAGACAAGGTCCGTCTGAAGGTAGGCGGCGTCCGCCTCGGCTCGCAATGCGCCGGCGCAAAGCGCGCACACAAAGAGGGCCTTAAAGAGGACGGTTTTCGCCGCCGAGAATTGAATTATGCCGCTCAAACATTCCTTGACTATGTTAATTAGGGGGCCAAGCCGACAGTCGTCATTCCACCGTCGGCCCAGTACGCACATGACATTTTGGAAACAAACCGCCGCTTTGCGCGAAACGCCGTGGCGGCCTATTTGTTCCGCCGTGGCGACGTGACTGACTTCTTTGCGCCCGCCGGCCTGTTGTAACGGAGAACTTTGAGCGTATTTGCCAAGCGGACGTCCGTCGTGACGCCTTGACGCGTACTCTCGCCCAGCCGTTGCTTGTTCTTGCTCGATCTCCACGGGAGCCACGAATGCCCGGCAAGCCGAATTCGCCGTCCCCGAATTACAGACTTGGAATCTTCTACGCGCTGGTCACCGGCTTTCTGTTTGCGACGCAGGAGCCTTTTTCCTTTCTCGCCGCCAATCGCCTCAACACGTTGCAGTTTGTGTGCCTGACCCAGTTCGCGTTGCTGATTTCCATTCCGCTGCTGACGCTGCATCCGACCAGCCGCCGCGATTTCATCGCTTTGCTGCGGGACCCTGCAAATTTGGGCAAACTGGCCGTCATCTTCGCGATCGGCATGAGCGGTTTGTTGCTATACAACTTGGGCCTCAGCAAAACCCATCCCATCATCGTATCGGCGATCTTGAACCTGCTGCCCTTCTGGGCCGCCATGGTGGCGCTGCTCATCTCCAAGGTTCCAATCCCGGTTTCGCCGACCGTGTTTTTCGGTTGTTTCATCGTCGCCTTCGCCGGCGCGATGGCGGTCGCCTGGAGCCAGATCGGCGAGGCCGGCAGGCCGACGATGGGGGAACTGGCTGACGACTTCCTGCATGGCGGCTGGATTTACGCCGTCCCCGTGCCAATATGCACCGCGTTGGGCGCAACCCTCATCGGCAAATGGTTCGCGAAATACCAGGAGTTGGCCGCCATCGCCGCGAACTTTTTCTTCGCGAACGTCGTCTTGATCCCGACCAGCCTCTTGATTTTGTACAGCCGCTCGGAGCTGCAATTCGGCGGCCAGTTCGCCGCCATCGCCCTCATGATCTCCGGCACGATCATCGCCGCGTCCGTCGGCCGCGTCTTCTACCAGGTCGCCTTGACGGTCACGGGCGGCGACAACGGCTTCGTCACGATGTTCTTCAATCTGGTCCCGGCGCTGACCGCTTTGATATCGCTGGCCATGTCGTGGTGGATCCCCGCCTTTTATTTTGCCTTCGACCCGATGTTTTTCCTCGGCCTGGCCTTGATCTCGGCCTCGCTCACGCTTTTCTCGCTGAAGTCCTGGCGGCAGCCGGCCCGCGCGCCCGTCGGGAATCCGACCGCCCGGTAGCTCAGTCTGCAATTTTCTGGCGCTCCCGGAATTGAATGGGCGCTCGCTCGCGCGCGGTTGAACGGCATCCGTCGAAATCTCTTTCATGCCTGCAAAGGTCGGTCGCTCGGCGCGACAGCGGCCAGGTCGAGGCCCTGCGTTTCAAACAATCCGTCGATCTCTGAATGGAGGCCTGCCCAGCCGGGCCCTTCGTCAAGAACTTTGCGCCTCTTTGCGAGGTCAATGTCCGCCGCGCCGCCTTGACGCGCCCAGGTCGCCCAGCCGCTCCTGTTTTCGCCGGATTCCGCTCATGAGCTCCGCGCCCCGAATCGGCTACAGACTTGGAACCCTCTACTCCGTGGTCACCGCCTTCCTGCTGGCGACGCAGGAGCCGTTTTCCTTTCTCGCCGCAAAGCGCCTCACGACGCTCCAGTTTGTGTGCCTGACCCAGATCGCGCTCATGATTTCCATCCCGCTGGTGACGTTGCCGCGTCCCGCCGGCCGTCGCGACTTCGTCGCGTTGCTTGGCGACGTCTCGAATTATGGAAAACTGGCCGTCCTGTTCGCGATCGGCCTGGCGGGCTTGCTGCTGTACAACTTCGGCCTCAGCAACGCCAATCCGGTGATCGTAGCGGCGATCGTGAACCTGTCGCCGTTCTGGGCCGCCCTGGTGGCGCTCGCTCTATCGAAGGTTCCGATCCCGGTGTCGCCGGTCGTGTTTTTCGGCTGTTTCGCTGGGCGCGTTCATCGGGGCGATGGCGGTCGCCTGGAGCCAGGTCGCCGAGGCCAGCAGACCGACGATGAGCGCGCTGGAAGACAACTTCCTGCATGGCGGCTGGGTCTACGCCGTCCCGGTGCCGATATGCACCGCTTTGGGCGGCACGCTGATCGGCAAATGGTTCGCCAATTACGACGAGTGCGCCGCAGTCGCCGCGAATTTCTTGGTCTCGAACGTCGTCCTGATCCCGACGACCCTGCTCATCTTGTACAGCCGCTCCAAACTGCAATTCGGCGACCAGTACACCGCGATCGCCCTCATGATCGCCGGCACGATCATCGCCGGATCCGTGGGCCGCATTCTGTATCAGGTCGCCTTGACGGTCACGGGCGGCGACAACGGCTTCGTCTCGATGTTCTTCAATCTGGTCCCGGCGCTCGCCGCTTTCATTTCGCTGGCCATGTCGTTTTGGCTCGCCGCCCTGCACTTCGCCGTCAACCCGATATTTCTCGTTGGCCTGGCCTTGAGCGTAGGCTCGCTGCTTTTGTTCTCGCTGAAGTCCTGGCGGCAGCCGCCGCTCGCGCCCGTCGCTCGGTAGAGTGGTTTTCGATAGCCCTGAACATCATCGCGCGGAGCCCGGCCTCGCCGGCGGCGGCGTCAGCGGGCGGAGGGACGCGCTGGAACGCCCCGCCCCACTTGAATGTCTCGAGGGTAGCCGCTAGTCTCCAGCATTCCGAGCTGGGTGGCCCATGATGACCGACCAGAGGGACGGGGGCGGCGATCTTCGTTGCGCCTGACGTGGCGCCGACGCTCGCCGAACAGAAGCTTCAGCTCGAAATCGAAAAGCTCCGACTGGAGAAGCAGGCGCTCGACGCCGCGGCGGCGCTTCGGGCGAGGGACGCGGCGGGCGTGGAAGAGTCCAAGGGCCAGCTCGAAATCGAGAAGCTCTGGCTGGAGAGGCAGGCGCTCGATGAGGCGGCGAGGCTTCGCAGCTGCCCCGTGCGCCCGTCGGGAACGACCTGCCCGCCGCTCGCTAGACGCCCGTCTCCGGCTTCTCCCGCCCCAGCGTGATCGAGAACATCCGCCCCGCGATCGCCGCGCCGAGGGCAGGCGTCACTTTCAGCGGCAGACAGGAGTCGACGGCGCGCTCCGCGTCGTCGAGAAAGCGCTTGCGCGCCTCGGCGTCGCCCTCGATATGCGAGTAGGTGATCCGCGGCTTCCCGAAGATCGAGCCGTCGCGCTTCATCATGAAGACGATCGTCACGCGAGAGCCGGTTGGGAGCGGCGTCCGCGAAAGGCAGTTTTCGAACTGGCGGCGAAGCTCGGTCAGCGTGTTGGCAGGGCTCGCTTCCTGCGCGACGGCGACGGTTGCGGCGATGAGCGCAGCCGCGGCCGCGGCGCCCCGGTAAAGGCGACGAGACGGCCTGCCCACCGCGCTAGCCAAAGATTGCCTTGCGGCGCGCGAGGCTTTCCGCCGGCCACAGGATCTTCGAATCGTAATAGGCATCGAAGGCGGGCACGTCCGGGGGCAGCGCGATCCAGGGCAGTTTTGAACGCGTGTAGATGTGGACGTCCGGCGGGAGCGCGGAGGGCTCGTCCAGCGTCCCGACGCGCACGAAGCTCAGTTGCTGTCTGCCGCCGTAATGGCTCCAGACTGCGATTTTGCAGACCGGACACCGATGGATGACGTGGGGCCGGCCGCTCGGGGTTGGAACCGGAACGCCCTCGGTCTCGCCCGATGAGCTTCTCGATGCGGTCGGTCTCGATCAGCGCGTTGATCACGAAGGCGCTGCCGGTCTGCCGCTGGCAGTCGCGGCAGTGGCAGCAATGGACGAACATCGGCTTCGACGCGAGCCGGTAGCGCATCCGGCCGCAGGCGCAACCGCCCTCCAGCGCAGGGCCCATCCTTCCTCTCCATCGTTCGCCTGCCCAGTCCGCGATGCGGAGCCTGTCATCGGGCGGCGCCTCGCTCCAACTCGCTGGCATGGTCCTCCTCCCCCACGATGCCGCACGATGCCGGGGGAGGAAAAGCGCGCCGCAAGCCGGGGAGGAGAAACGCTCGAAAGGGCTGTACAGGTGGCGATCCGCGGGATCAACTCCTGATGAACTCGAGCAGATCGGCGTTGACCTTGTCCTTTTCGGTCGAGCACATGCCGTGCGGCGCACCGGGATAGACCTTCAGCTTCGCGTTCGGGATGAGCTTGACCGACAATCTGGCGGAATCGTCGATCGGCACGATCTGGTCGTCGTCGCCGTGCAGGATCAGCGTCGGAACCGAGATCGCTTTCAGATCCTCGGTGAAGTCGGTCTCAGAAAAGGCCTTGACGCAATCATATTCGGCCTTGAGCCCGCCCATCATGCCCTGCAGCCAGAAGGAGTCGCGCAGGCCCTGGCTCACCTTCGCGCTCGGGCGGTTGAAGCCGTAGAAGGGTTCGCTCAAGTCCTTGAAGAACTGCGAGCGGTCTGCGGCGACGCCCTTGCGGATGCCGTCGAAAACCTCCATCGGCAGGCCGCCCGGATTGGCGGCCGTCCTCAGCATGATCGGCGGCACCGCGCCGATCATGACGAGCTTCACGACCCGTCCGCCGCCGTGGCGCGCGACATAGCGGGCGGCTTCGCCGCCTCCGGTCGAATGGCCGACATGCGCGGCGTCGCGCAAGTCGAGCGCCGCGGTCAACTCGGCGAGATCGGCGGCGTAGGTGTCCATGTCGTTGCCGTCCCAAGGCTGGTCCGAGCGGCCGTGGCCGCGCCGGTCGTGAGCGATGCAGCGAAGCCCATGGCCGGCGAAGAACATCATCTGATCCTCGAACGCGTCGGCCGTCAGCGGCCAGCCGTGGCTGAACACGACCGGCTGCCCCTTTCCCCAGTCCTTGTAGAAGATCTGCATTCCGTCGCGGGTCGTAATGGTCGGCATCTCGCTGTCCTCCGGGTGAATGAAAATCCTCATTCTGCTGCGCTCTTTGCCGCCGGCAAAGGGCCTCGAAGGATTCTTCGAGACGCCCGCTTCGCGGGCTCTCAGGATCAGGGTCCAGGGCGAGGCGGCCCGCTCGGGCGGTTGCACGGCGCAAGATGAAGACTTTGCAGATCGATTGCGGCGCCAAGCGGGACGTGGAAATCTGGCGGGAGATGAAAGCCGTCAGGGGCGCGCCATGCCGGGCCGGTCTGCAAAACTTCGCAAAGCCTACGCCGCTTCGATCACCCGCCGCGCCGGCGTCGCCGATCCCCGCATCGAGGCCGCCTTCGCCGCTGTCCCGCGCGAAGATTTTTCCGGCCCGCCGCCCTGGTACATTTCGGGCGGCGGCCTCGGCGTGGCGAGCGAAAGCGACCTCGCCCAGCTCTACGACGACGTCCTCGTCGCCATCGACGCCGGGCGCGGGATCAACAACGGCCAGCCGTCCCTGCACGCGATGAGCATCGACGCGCTCGCGATCAAGGAGGGCGACACCGTCGTCCAGATCGGCGCCGGGGCAGGCTACTACACGGCCATCCTCGCCCGTCTCGTCGGCCCGGCCGGCAAGGTGATCGCCTACGAGATCGCTGCCGACATCGCCGAGCAGGCGCGGAAGAATCTCGCCGCCTATCCGCAGGTCGAGGTCCGGGCGCAATCCGGGGCGGGGGACCTGCCGAAGGCCGACGCCATCTATGTCAACTGCGCCGCGTCGCATCTGCCGCGGGCCTGGCTCGACGCGCTGAACCCGGGCGGGCGGCTCCTTTTCCCGCTCCAGGCGGCGCATTCGAGCGGCGCCATGCTGCTCATCGCGCGGCCGAAGGAGGAGTCGAAGGCCTGGCCGGCCCGGATCCTCGGCGCCGTGGTCTTCATCGCCTGCGAAGGCGCCCAGGACGCTGAATCGGGCCGAAGGCTTGAGGAGGCCTTCCGCCGCGGCGGCGGGCATGCGGTGCGCTGGCTGCGTTTCGACGCGCCGCCCGGCGAAGACGTCTGGCTGCAGGGCGACGGCTGGGCGCTGACGAAGGATGGCGGATAGGGCAGGGGCGTTCGCGAGGTCCGCTGCAGAGCGGGCGTCAGCGAAATCCTGCTTAACTCGGCCGCCGCGCTCAACTCAGGAACCATCATGACCAAGACCGTCCTCATCAGCGGCGCGACCTCGGGCATAGGGAAAGCTGCGGCGATCGCGTTCGCCGCCGCGGGCTGGCGCGTCGTCGCGACCGGCCGTCGCGCCGATCGGCTTGACGCGCTCCTGGACCAGCTCGGCTCTGAAAGGCTTCATCCCGCGGTCTTCAACGTGTGCGACGAGACGGCGCGAGACAAGGCGCTCGCCGCCCTTCCCGAGGGCTTTCGCGACATCGACCTGCTCATCAACAACGCCGGGCTCGCGCTCGGTACCCAGCCCGCACAGAGGGCCGACCTCGCTCAATGGAAGACGATGATCGACACCAACGTGACGGCGCTCGCCTCGCTGACCCACAAGCTGCTGCCCGGACTGATCTCGCGCCGAGGGGCGATCATCAATGTTTCCTCGGTGGCGGCGACGTATCCCTATCCCGGCGGAAACGTCTATGGCGGCGCCAAGGCCTTCGTCGAGCAGTTCTCGCTCGGACTGCGGTCCGACCTTCATGGGACCGGCGTCCGCGTCACCTCCATCGAGCCGGGCATGGTCGAGACAGAGTTCACCCTCGTGCGCACGAGCGGGGACAAGAAGGCGTCGGACGCGCTCTACCACGGCTTCACGCCAATGACGGCCGTCGATATCGCCGCCGCCATGTTGTGGGTGGCCGAGTTGCCGGCGCACGTCAACATCAACCGTCTCGAGCTGATGCCGGTCAGCCAGTCCTTCGCCGGCTTTCAGGTGGCTCGCGGCGGCTAGATTTCGTTGGGCGAAGAGAGCATGACGATGAGGAAGGCGGCTCACAGCATCCGGCGGGGGCTGGAGGAGGCGCTGGCCTATGCCGAAGGAACGGCGGATGTCAGCCGCTACGGCATCCACATTCCCGTGGATATCGACGTGAAGGTGATCCCGACCAGGCTGAACATGACCCAGGAAGAGTTCGCCGGGCGTTTCGGGTTCAGCATCAACACCTTGCGCCATGGAGCAGGGCCGTCGCGTGCCCGAGGGGCCGACCCGCGCCTACCTGCTGGTCATCGACCGCGACCCCAAGGCTGTCGAGAAAGCGCTGGGGGCCCGGCCTTTCCGCCTCGTGGCCGCCGATATCCAGGCTGCAAAGAACACCGCCAGCGTCGCCGCTATAAAGAACGTCGATGACATTGCATCGGCTCGGAATGGATAGTTCCGGCGTTTGCTCGGCTAATTCGCGAGCAAGTTGCGGTGGAACGTTCGCTGGAATGGGTAATGACTCTTTCAGAAGCGCCATAAGCAGCTCTGTCTTCCTCGGCTCGTCAAACATCGGACTTCTTTCAATTCACAGAGAAGTGCGCGGGCCGGCTTGATGGATCCTCTTCTCTTTGGTCGAGCTGGCGACGCGCTTCCGACGCCATCTGCCGCCTAAGCGAATACAGAACGTAAGCGTCAAGCAAAATTGTCCATACGGACTAGGTAGTCAAAGCCGCCTGGACCGACGCGTTTAACGAGCGTGTCGAGGATTCGCCGTATGCGTGTAGAAGAATCGTTCGGACCGGACATATAGAACGGCTTCCCATCCTTTCCGAATCGAAATGTTTCCGTCGCCACGGGGATATCGCCGAAAATCGCCTCGGCCTCGGCGAAGTCTTCGCTCGGCGCAAAGCCAAAAGAAGCCGCGTAGGCGACTGCGTCGTGCAGCAATTTGCGAGCGACGGGTGGATCAGTGTCGACGACCGGTTGTTCTCCGCTGGACGCGTTCATCTGTTCCTCGAATTTCTCCTGCGGCACGACCCTGAAAAACGCATCCTTGACTCCGAGGCACCAAACGTCGACCAGGAAAAAGCTCGCTCCGACCAGTCCCGACGGTAAGGTCCGCGCCAGCACCACCCAGCCGATGCCGTCGGCGAAGAGCCCGTCCGCCACAACACAGGTCTTGATCGGCGAGCGCGCCGCCTCGAGGATTTGGTGCGTCTCGCGTCCACCAATCACCACCATATCGGCTTTGCGCTTCTCGGCGACGACGGCCTTTCGCCGCGACGCTTTCCCGGCCATGCGGCGCAAACGCTGACTTTGTGACGGCGCCATGCTCGCTCCTTTACCCTGCGCACGGAGTACCCTCGTCGCTGCGCAAGTCTCACGCCGGATGGAATCGAGGGCGGCTATTTATAACCGCCCGACGCAGCCGAAGCGTCCTGCATCCCAGGGCCGGCACATGTTGCTCACACATTTTTTCTGTTTGGGCAGAAATCAGTTCGGCGACGAAGCCGATGATCTCAGCTCCGCACCACCGAATCGCGCACTGACGCGCTTCCCGGCAACGTCGCCATCCTGCGCGCCGGCAGACCGTCGAGCCCGGCGAAGCGCGCCTGCGTCCCCAGCGCATCCTCGATGCGCAAGACCTCGTTCCATTTGGCCATGCGCTCGGACCGCGCGAAGGAGCCGACCTTGAGCTGACCGGCGCCCCAGCCGACCGCGAGATGCGCAATGGACGTGTCCTCTGTTTCGCCGGAGCGGGCGGAGACGATCGTCCCGAAGTTTCGGCGCAGGCCTTCGTCCAAAGCCGCCTTCGCCCGGCTGACCGTGCCCGCCTGATTGACCTTGATCAGGACCGCGTTCGCGCTCCTCTCGCGCGCCGCGTCGGCGACCCGCTGGGCGTTCGTTACGAGGAGGTCGTCGCCGACGATCTGGACGCGGTCGCCGACCACCGCCATGAAGCGCCGAAAGCCCTCCACGTCGTCCTCGGCGAACGGGTCCTCGATCGACAGAATCGGGTAGCGCGCGCACCAGCCGAGAAGCAGTTCGGCGAGCCCGTCCCGGTCGAGTTCGCGCTTGTCGAGGCCGAGCCGATAGAGTCCGCCCTTGGTGAATTCCGACGCCGCGACGTCGAGCGAGATCGCGACGTCGTCGCCGGGAGTGAGACCCGCGCGTTCGATCGAAAACATCAGCGCGTCGAGCGCCTGCTCGTTGTTCTCGAACGCGGGCCACCAGCCGCCCTCGTCGGCCACGCCCATCAGAAGGCCGCGCTCGGCCATGATGCGTCCCGCGGCGTGATAGACCTCCGCCGTCGTCTCGAGCGCCTCCGCAAAGCTAGCGGCCCGCGGCGCGACGATCATGAAATCCTGCACGTCGGTGCGCCGCCCGGCGTGGGCGCCGCCGCCGAAAATCTGGATTTCCGGCAGCGGAATGAGCGTGGGCCCGTCACCGGCGAGGTAGCGCCACAGAGGGAGCTTGCGGCTCGCCGCAGCGGCGTGGAGAACCGCGAGCGAAACCGCCGTCAGCGCGTTGCCGCCGAGCCGGGAGAGGTTGTCCGAGCCGTCCAATTCGACGAGCGTCGCGTCGAGCGCGGCCTGATCGAACGGATCGGCGCCGATCAGCGCGGGCGCGATCTCTGTCCGGATGCCGTCGAGAGCGCCGCGGACGTCGAGCCCGCCGAGGCGCGCGCCGCCGTCGCGCTTCTCGACCGCCTCGCGGCTGCCGCGCGACGCGCCGGCGGGAGCGATCGCGCGCCCGACCGCCCCGTCGGTCAAGTCGATTTCGGCCTCGACCGTCGGTCGGCCGCGCGAATCCCAGACGCGCCGCCCCCGCAGCGATTGGATGACGGGGTCGCTCATCGGGCAAAACTCCAGGCGTCGGCGACCTCGGCGAGCTTTTGCGGCGGCGCCGCGATCAATGGGATCGCGCAGCGCCTGACCGCCTCGCGCTCGCTGTCGCGGGTCAGATATTCGACCGGAGACTTGCCGTCGACCCGGGCGAGGAACAGCGCCGGCAACAGGCTCGGCGGCGCGCGCCTCGAGTTCGCTGGCCTCTTCCCAGTCGACGCCCGCGAGATAGGCGGCGGCGAGCGCGGCGAAGGCCGCCAGATAGGGCGCCTTGCCGACGCCCTCGCGCGCGCCCTTCAGGAGAAGATGATTGAGGCAGAAGGCGATGTCGAAAGCCGGGTCGCCGAACCAGGCGCATTCCGCGTCGAGAAAGACCGGTCCGTCCGGCCCTTTGAGGATATTCTTCGGGCTGACGTCGCCGTGGACCAGCGCGCGCCTGGTCGAAAGCGTTGTTTGGGCGAGCGCGTCCAGCCGGGCGGCGAGGGCAGGGTGCGCTTGGGCCGTTGCGCGCAGGTAGGGCTCGATGCGGATCGCCTCGAACGTAGCGTCATGGGCGAAGGCCGTCCGCATCTCCGGCTCCGCCGCGCTCCTCGAATGGATCAGCGCGAGGTCGCGCCCGACCGCGGCGGCGAAGTTCTGGTCGACCCGCCCGTCGAGAAGCTCGGCCTTCCACAGCGGGAAGCGTTCGGGCGGCAAATAGTCCATTGCGAACAGGCCGGCTTCGGCATCCTCGCCGAGGACGCGCGGGACGGCGCGGGGCAGCCAGCGCGACGACCGCGCGCAGAAAAGCCGCCTCCGCCGCGTTGCGCTCGACCGGCGCCTCCCACAGCGCGGCGACCTTGAGCCTCGGCAGCGCACGCTTGACGCAGAAGCGCCGTCCGCCGGCCTCGACGAGAGAAATGTCGGACGAGACGCCGCCGGTCAGAGGCGTGATCTCGACCGGCTCGCCCGGCCGCACGAGTCCGAGGCGGCGGAGTTGCTCGCCGAGGTCGCCGTTCGGCATCGGCTCAGTATGTCGCCCGCCCGCCGGACAGGTCGAAGACGGCCCCGGTGCTGAACGAGCATTCGCGGCTCGCGAGCCAGCAGACGAGCGCGGCCGCCTCCTCGACGGTCCCGAACCGCTCCATCGGGATTTTCGAGCGCATGTAGGCGATGTGGGCCGGACTGACCTGCTCGAGGATCGGCGTGTCGATCGTCGCCGGCGCGACCACGTTGACCGTGACGCCGTCCTTGGCGAGCTCCTTGCCGAGCGACTTGGTGAGGCCGATGACCGCCGCCTTCGACGCGCTATAGGCCGACGCGTTCGGATTGCCCTCCTTGCCGGCGATCGAGGCGATATTGACGATGCGGCCGTAGCGCTGCTCCTTCATCGAGCGCGCGATGAAGCGATTGCAATAGAAGAGGCCGTTGACGTTGATGTCGAACACCCGCTTCCACTCGGCGATCGGATAGTCGACGACGGGCGCGTTCGCCCCGGCGACGCCCGCGCTGCAGACGAGGACGTCGACGCCGTCGAATCGCGGCTTCGGCCTCCTCCGCGGCGCGCTCGACGTCATCCGGGTCGGTGACGTCGACCCGCCGCGCACGGGCGCGGCCGCCGAGCTTCGCCGTCGCCTCGTCGAGCCGCCGCTGATCGATGTCCCACAGCATGACCTCGCCGCCCTCGGCGACGAGCCTTTCCGCGACCGCAAGCCCGATCCCCGAGCCGCCTCCCGTGACGACGGCGGTCATCCCCTCGAAACGTTGGTCGGCGCCCATGTCGCGCTCCTCCTGTTTTATCATGGCGAATTTGGCGGGGAGGAAATTGCGCCAGACCGAGGGCGGCGGGCAAGGGGGGAAACAGAGCCACGACCTCGTTGGTCCGCCGATGCGGATGGAGCGAAAGCGGAGAACCCGCCGCCCCCCTCTTGAGTGCCCGGGCGACAGCCCGAACCTCGGATTTTTGGCCCATCGGGCCGAAAATCCGAGGTTTCGCGCTTCAATGAGGCCGAGGCGCGTATGCCTCGGATGCTCCGGCTGACGAAGGGCGCCTACTGGGATGTATGCCTCGGATGCGCAAGCCCCGTTACAGCGGGTCATCTCGACATAGTAGACGAAGGGCACCTACTGGGATGTATGCCTCGGATGCCCGCCCGGCGGCTCTTGGCTGCGAGCGTCGCGTAGGTGACGAAGGGCGCCTACTGGGATGTATGCCTCGGATGCCTCATTCCTCCGGCGAGGCGGGGAGGCCGCAGGCGCGGACGAAGGGCGCCTACTGGGATGTATGCCTCGGATGCCCGGTCAAACAAGCACACGAGGGGCGGTGTTTAGCGCGAAGGGCGCCTACTGGGATGTATGCCTCGGATGCAACCAAGATCAGGTCATTCGAAAGACCGCAGGCGCCCGCGAAGGGCGCCTACTGGGATGTATGCCTCGGATGCGCCCATCGGGGCGACCGCGCCGCCATCCGCGGCGACGCGAAGGGCGCCTACTGGGATGTATGCCTCGGATGCCTGGTCGGTCAAGACGATCTGCTCGACGCCGCTGACGGCCGCGAAGGGCGCCTACTGGGATGTATGCCTCGGATGCCGGTCCTCTGCGATTCCGACCGGGCGGCCGCCCGCGATGGCGAAGGGCGCCTACTGGGATGTATGCCTCGGATGCACGGCTTTGGCGTGGTGGTAGCGGGCGTTGTCGAGGCGAAGGGCGCCTACTGGGATGTATGCCTCGGATGCTCCGTCTCCGTCGTTCCCATGACGCGCGCATAGACGGCGAAGGGCGCCTACTGGGATGTATGCCTCGGATGCTGGCGGATGTCGGTCTGGTCCTTCGAGAACCAGCGTCGCGAAGGGCGCCTACTGGGATGTATGCCTCGGATGCTCCCGCCCTGTAACCCGCTGATCGCCAAGGCGGTCTCGCCGGGTTTTCGAGAGAGGGTCCGCTGCGGCCGACGGAACCGGCCGGATTCTGCTCGCCGTCGTGAGCCCCCATGTCAAACAGCCCCGGGATTCCAACAGACTAACGACGTTTCGAGCGGGTCCGGCCTTCCGCTCGCCACGCCGCCGCTCGAAAGCGGGCGGCGAGGCGGGACGCGCCCGTCGGATCGCTCCGCGCCGATTCGCGCCCGTCCGCCATCATACTATATGACGGTGGCCTGGCGAGTGATTTTCAAGAAGGTCTTGCCGATGCTCTCCATGGCGAGCTCGATCTTGTCCGCCGGCCCGACGTCGATCAAGAGGACATGGTCCTCGCCGTTCTTCACGAGCTCGCGCAATCGCGTCTCGAGCTCGGCGCGGCGGCGGCGCGAGAGGCGGCACTGGAAGACGGACAGCTGAAGCCACTCGCCATAGCCGTGCATGGCCTTGAACACGCGCCGCCAGCGCCTCTGGTCGGAGATGTCGTAGGCGACGATGAAGAGGCGTTCGTCGGTCATGGGCCAGGCTCAACGCGGCAGATAGTGCGGGCAGCTCGGCAGCTCGCCGAGCAGAAAGCGCGACAGGAGCCGCGCCTGCACGATCAGCATGCGGCGCATGCTCGCCTGATAGCCGAACAGCGGATGCGTCGTCTCCTGGGACAGACGGCGCTCGAACGCCTCGACGAAGCGGCGCCGCCCCGCCTGCGTCAGGCCCACCCGGTGACCGCCACGACGAAATCGTCCGGCCCGACCTCGCCCGTATTGACCGCCGACAGCACCACCGAATCGGCGATGATGGCGCGGAACGGCTCCATGAGATCGAGCGCCAGCGCCGGGCGGCCATAGCGCGGCGCGTGATACAAGCCGCGATAGGGATCGAGCCCGACCGACGCCAGCGTGATCGTCAAATGGCGGGTCAGCATCGCATAGGCGAACGACAGCATGGCGTTGACCGGATCGGTCGGCGGCCGGCGATTGCGCGACTCGAAACGGAACGGCGCCAGTTCGCCGGCGCCTTGCTTGTCCTCCGGCGACTTCAGCAGACCGGCGAAGGCGCGGAAATAGACGGAAGCCGCATCCCCTTCGACGCCGAGGAGCTCTGCCGGGGTCGTCGCGCCATCGGCGGATTTGCGCGCGGCCGCAAGACGATCGAGCGCCGCCTGCCGCTCCTCCGGCGCCCCGCGCCAGTTGCGGCGCAAGATCGTCCGCTGGTTCGTGATCTTCGCCGCGACCAGCTCTTTCGCGAACCGCAGGCAGGCGGCCGCGTCGAAGCTCAAGCGATATTGCGCCGTGCGGACTTCGACATTGCGGTGGCCGATGCCGTGGGCGACCCCGCGAAACCAGCCGCCGTGACTGTGGAAGGTGACCGGAATCTCGCGTTCGAGCAGCGCCGCGAGCGCCGGCGTGGTGATCGACACGTTGCCGAACAGCGCCACGTCCGAAATGTCGATGAAGCGCACCTGCGTTTCGCCGCGCTCCTCGTCGTCGATCTTGAGGGTCTCCCCGTCCTTGCCGATGCGGGCGCGCTGGGACTGGACGATCGAGCGGCAGCGCCTCGTCCGGCGGCACGGCGATCGTCCGCGGCGCGAGCGACGAGCCGGAGAGAGATCGAACCTCGTCCGGCAGGCAGACCGTGACCAGCGCGCAGCGCGGGCATTTCGGACTGTCCTTGAGCGGCGGCGGGATTTGGCTTTGCGAGACGGTCAGACGCAACTCGCTGACCGCCGCCCGCGCCGCCGCCCGCAGCGTCTCGTCGAGCGGAATGCGCACCCGCTCGCGGCTCTCGGCGTAATAGATCGCGCCTTCCTCGACGCGGTAGCCGTTCTCTTCGAGCACGAGCGCCTGGAGGCAGATCTGGATGCGCTCCGGCTCGTAGACGCCCTGCGCGACATGCGGGCGCCGGCCGCGCTTGTAATCGACCGGCGTCACCGCGCCGTCCTCGGCCTCGGCGACATCGAGCTTGGCGATGACGCCGAGCGTCGCCGAGGAGAGCGTCACCGACCGGCTGACGATTTTGTCGCCCGTCGCGGTTTCCTCGGCTTCGAGCGTCTGGGCGCCGGCAGCGGCGCGTGGGCGTCGACGCGGCGTGCACCCGCTGGCCCTCGACGGTGTCAGCAGTCTCCGCCCATTCGCCCTGCGCCCACATGAGATAGGCCAGCCGCGGGCAATAGACGAACTCGTTCACCATCCGCGCCGGGATGAGCGGCGCTTCGCCCGACTACCGGCGGCGCGGGGAGATGAAATTCGAGCTGGTTATCGGAGGGCATCGTTGCGCTCAATCTCGGCGATCGGCCGGGCGCGGGAAAAGTTCATGTACTTGCCGACCGATATGCGCTGCGCCACGAGCACATGATCAACTCCCAGGTGTTGAGCCCGTCAGGCGCGCGCAAATCCGGATGCGAAAGCAAAGCACGGATGGCAGCAACGTCGCCGGATGCGCCAGATCGGCAAGCAAAGGAAAATCCGTCTGCTCCGGACGTGCCGCCAATGATTGAGGGGCGCACGCGTCCCGCCCGCACTTCCGGGACGAGAGTGAGGACGGCCAATCCGACGGCGGCGAGGCGATTGGCGCCATGCTGTGTGCGGGTCTTGTATGCGGGATCGGTGGGATCGCCGGCCATTAGAGCGTAACGAACATCTTCCTCCGGGTCCCAGCGGAAGGAGAATGTCGGATCGTCGCGGCGCCAGGGCTGGAACAACGCTTCGGCCACACATTCGGATGCGGACAAGGTAACGGCTTTTTTCCCTTTCCTCGCGGCGGCGGCGCCTCTTCTCTGGGCACGATGGCGAGCCGTTCAAGAAAATGCTGATGGCCCTGACCGAAGAGCAGGCAGAGCGGCGTCGGGTCCACTGGTTCCTTCTTGTCATCCTTAATGGCGGCATCGCTCATCAATGCCGCAGGAGATCGACGCGCTCCCGCGCACCGGTGCTGGAATCGTCGCTTCTCGTTCAAGAGCGCGCGACACTCGGCGCGCGAAAGGTTCAAGTCTTTACGGCTCCCGAAATCGTGGCCTGCCGCAATCGCTTCTATGCCCTTTGCCGCCCCTTGCGTCACTTCTTCCGCAGTGATTGTACGGTCAATGAACAGCCGTGGCCTGAGCGGCGGTGTGTCGACGTCCCAGGCGGCGCGCAGGCAAAGCGTTTTGTCAGTGGTCTCCAAAGCGCGTAAGAGGCCAAGCAGCGCAAGAAAGGCCAGCAGGTTGTCCGACTCCAGCCCATCGAGTCGATGAGACGTCGCTGCGGTCATTCGCCGTCCTCCTTTGCGGCGCGATCGCGGGCCTCCTCGGACGCGCGATGATCGGCAAGCCGAAGGATCGCCTCCATCCGCGCGAGCCCCCAGGGGCCGTAGCGAGCCTTGAGCCGCGCAAAAAGCGAGGGCCAATCGAGGCCATTCCAATCGAAGGCGAGCGACTGCGGCCCGACATCCGGCGCTTTCTCTTTCGGGTCCTGATGCGGAAAGAAGGGGCGGCCGTGCCCGTGATGCGATCCGATGAGCCAGAGCGCGAGATCACGATCGTCGGCTTGTGGTAAGCTCTCATGCGTCCGCGCGAGCCTCACCGAAAGCGCCTCGTGCCGCCAATGTTCCGGCAGGCCGGATTGAGCGCGCGCCGTAGGGGGCAACGGGCGGCCGGATTTGGCGAGAACGTCTTTCTCATCATCTTGATCGAAACCCAGCGGGTCGCCGAAATGGAGCCATGCTTGGAAACGCGGATCGCGCTTGCCCTCGTCGTGCAGGAAGGCTGCGAGTTTGAGGTCGGCGACGCGGCCGGCGGGCAGGCCAGCAGCCCTTGCGAATTCTTCGGCCTTCCGCTCGACATCCCGGCTGTGCTGTTGAAGCGACAACGGAAGACCGAAAATCGAGCCGCTTGCATCGTCTTCGGTCGAATTCGGGCGACCGTCTTCTTTTGTCGCGGTCTTTGATTCCGAACGGCGCCACAAAGACGACGCCGCGGGGCCGACCGTCGTCGTATCCATAGAGATCGAGATGTGCGGCAACGGTCTGCCTTCTGTGGGCGTCATCGAGCGCATCTAGATCTTGCCGGATGTCCTCCGGGAGGCCGAGCTCCATGACCGCCGTCCGCAAGTCCTGCCAGCGTTCCGAGACGGCGCTCGCCATCGCGTCGGCCAAGGCCGCGTCGGACAGGGATCCAAGCAGGCCGGGCGCACACGAACCGCAAACGACGACCGGCGAAAGGCGCGCCGCTTTTCGCCCTACGTCCGTCGCGGGCTTTTCAAAGTTCGGGTTCCAACCGAACCGATCCACGCCACCGTAACGCGCCGGAACGACGACCGTATCGCCGGGACGAAGTGCTTGGGGCTCGATCCATCGCGAGCCTTCGTCATTTCCCTTCCAACGGAAGTTCGCTTTCTTTCCCGCGCTTCCTCTTCCTGTAAAGATTCCCTGGCCGGAACGTCCGCGATATCGGCTGCCGATTTGCGGCTTCCTTCGAGCCACCGGCGCACCGCCCAGATGGGCAATTCGATCGCCTCGAGCGAACGAGGAGGAACCAATGTCAGAAGACGCGTCACATCCTGATCCACCCATGCGGGATCGATATCCGCCCGCCAAATGACGGTGAGCGAATCGGGTTGGTGAGAGACCCCATGGAGATAAAGCGCGACATCCGGGTCAGCCGCAGGAACCGGCGACGTCTGGCTCAGGAGATCGAGATGCGCGGGGAACAGAATGGGAGCGTCGTCTTTGGGAGAAAGAGCCTCCGGTTCCATGCGAATAGAGAAATGGCTCACGCCAAAGTCCACGATCTCGTGGCCGTTTTCGTTTCTCGCCGCCCTATCAAGCAGTCCCAGGCGGGCTTGATCGCTTTGTCATAGACCGGATCGTCCGCCCGCGCCGAAATGTCGGACTTGGCGGCGACAATGGCCGCGTAGGGAACAACGTCTCGGCCCGCACGGTTGAGCCGCCCGAAGCGCTGCCGCAAGCAATCGAGCGGAGCGATTTCCGTCACGAGCGCGTCGAGATCAATGTCCACGCCGGCCTCGATGCATTGCGTGGCGACGAGGATGAAGGGCCTTTCGAGCATGCGGTCGGCGCTGGTGCGGATCGGCTTCAATCTTTCTGCGAGATCATCCCGGTCGACCGGCCGAGCGGGGCCGATCATCAGCATCAAATCGGCGCAAGCTTCGTTCTCTATATTTGCAACCGCTCGAATACGGCGCGCGCCCGGGCGACGCGATTGACGACCACGCCAATGGCCGGAGCAAGGGTGCCGTTCGCCAGCCTCTTTGAAGTGAGCGGCGGCACGCCGAACCTCATCTATGATCGCCGCAGCACGGCGCTTGAGATCCTTGTCGCCGGCGTCGCGTTCTTCGCCCGCGTCAACGGTTTCGGCTACGTCTCCCGCTTTCCTTGTTGGCTTTGCTAGCGCAGCGAGGCGCGCGGGCTTCGAGGCGTCCAACCTCTTTTTCAGGATCGGATGCGACCTGTCCTCTTCATCGAGCGAAAAGGCGTCTTGTGGTTTTTCGCCGGGCGTTGGGGTGGAGGAGCGCCACACCCCACGGCGGGGCCATTTTCGTCTCCCGCCACTTCGGCCCTCGATAGAGGCTGATCCAATCCAGCGTTTGCCGGAATGGCTCGGCAAGGTGAGCTTCGTCGAGCAGGATCAGGCAATCCGAGCCGATGAGCCCGGCGTGCACCGGCTTCATCGAATCGGAGACGCCGTAACCGCGGAACAGAAGCCGTAGCCGACCTGATCGACCGTCGAGCACAACACTGTCGGCTGCGCGGGCGTGCGCGCCCAATCTCTTCGCGAGGAATGCCGCCACGCAGGCGGCGCGCGATGAGCGGCGGTTCATCGCCGGAAAGCGTTCTCAGCCGCTCCGCTATGCGCCGCGTGACCTGCTTTTCCGCTTGGCACAGCGCCTTCTCAAGCTTTTGCGCGCGCGTAAACGCATCGTCTACGACCAGTCGGCGGTCGACCACGAAGGCGATGCGGACCGGCGCGCCGCGGCTCGAAGCGGTCCGCTTCCAGCGCAAGATGGAACACTGCGATATCGATCGCCGCCGTCTTGCCCGAGCCTGTCGGCAGATCGAGCACGCTAGGCCATTTGCCTTTCGCCGCTACCTGCGCAAGTAGCCGCTTCTGCCAGGGGAAGGGCTGGCAGCCGTGGACTTCCTCGAAGAAGGCCGCGAAGTCGTCACGGTCAGCATCACCGTGTCTCGCTGTCGAGAGGGCGGCAAAGCCCGAGGCCCACAAATCGCCCCGCGCCGAGGATCACGGGGCCTTCAATAGGCTCAGCGAAACGGATAACGGCATGCATGAGCTGGCGGCTCGCGAGGGACCGCGTCAGGCGCCAGTTCGTCCAGCGTGGCGATTTGCCCGAAGGATGGGCCGATGGCGCGCCTTCGATGGCAGAGTGCTTGTCAGGTATGACAGCTTCCGGTTTCGGCAGACCAATATTGCCGCAGCAGCGCGCGATCTGGGCCGCCGCCTCCTCCAGGCGCGCTTCGCCTTTCTCCTCGAGATGCCGATCGAGCGCGACGGGCGTGACCGTGGCGAAAATTTGCGCCGGTCGCGTGTAGAGCGTCGGACCGAGCGACCGCTTTCCAACGGGCGTCTCGAATGTCGGCGAGAGCTCGATTGAGAACGCCAATCGGAGGACGCTTTCGATCTTGTCGCCAGAGCTAAGACCCGTCGCCCGCGCTCTTCATCGATGGGCGCCAGCATTCTCAGAACTTTGCGAAACGTTTCGTCCTCCAATATCGCGCTGTCCTTGGGCGGAACGAGCGCGAAGCCGATCACGTGGCCGTCGGCGTAAGGGAAGCCGGTGAAAGACAAAGGAATGATGGCGAGATGCGCCGCACGGGTCGGACTTCCGTTAGCGTCATGCCCGCTAACGACTTCGGGAATATCGTTTCCAAGGCCAACCCGCTGGTACCCGCTGAGCAGCGCGCCCCGCAGCGTCTTGGCGACGAGCGCGCAAGCGCGCATGTCCGGCATGTCGCCCGCGACATGTTCGAGGATCAGCCAACGATCACTGAAGATGTTACCCCGCGGAGACGCCGACCTGGGCGCGGGCGCAACACGTGCGCCAGGCAGTGGCCTGCGCCCGGCAGCGAGCCTCGCATAATTCCGCAAAGCGCCCATCATAAACCCGCCGCAGCGGCAGCTTTGCGTCGCTTAGCTCGACAGTGCCATGGTCAACCAGGAAACGACACCGCGTAAGGCTGGCTGAATGGCCCACGTAGGGTGTATCGCGCGCCAGCATCTGCAAGGAGGAGAGGGCGCCTCTTCGGTTTGGTTTCCGGCCAGCACAGACGGACGATGGATCGCGGGGGCGCGCGGCGGGGAACCGGCGCGACTGGCGAGCGCGCAGTGCGGGCAAACACCTCTTGCGCTTTTCTGCTTATCGCTACGCGGGTCGTTGGGCGGGACAAAAACGACGGCGCTCATGCGCGATTCCGCATCCGAGGCCAAGAAATGCGGGGCGGGCAGCCTCTTCAGCCGCTCGAGCGCCTGCCGCTCCTCGTGTCGCGCGCCCCGCGCAGCCCAGCTTGCGACGAGAGCGGAGAAGATTGCGGTCGGGCTGCGGCGGCCATTCGGGTGCGTCGCTGTCGGGACCGATGGCGGCAAACCAGACGCCCGACAGATATTCGATCTCAAGTACTAAACTCATTCTGACCCGCCCCCCTCCTCGTCGCCGCCCTTCAAGTGCTAGGGCCAGTTTCCTATTCTCGCGGACGATCTGGACGAGCTTGTCCTGCGGTTTGAGCTCCAGCGGTTTGGACGAGAGGTCGAAACCAGCCGTTTCGCGCGGCATCGAATGCCGTTTCGTAGAGCTCGCGCGGCTTTCCGGTCGATCGCGATCTGGTTCTGTCGCGCCATCTGAGCGCACGAGCTCGACCAGGCGCACGCCCTTCGCAGGCGGATCGCACCGCGAGCGTAGTGCGTAGCCCCGCGCATCCTGCTCCGCCAAAGCGACAAGCCCTAGCGCGGCGAGCAAGCTGCGACCCGCCACGTTCTTCTCGGCGCCACCAAAGCGCAGTCGGCGCTGCGCGGCGAAACTCAAGACGAAGCTATGCTCGAAGTAGTCGCAGGTCACGCCCAGCGGCTGAACCGAGGGTGCAATATTGCCGTGGTTAATTTCGGAGGGCCTGACCTCTTTGGCGTTCTTGCCGGCGTCAGTCCTTGGTCGTGCTCCAGCCGTTCTCGCCTTTGAACACCTTCACCTTGCGCAACACGCCGAGGGGATCAATACGGCTACCAGTGCGGCGCCCCGACGTTTGAACCTGGATTTCTCCGGTTCTCTGATTCACGACTACATCTTCGACCGGCACGTCGATAGCGACGATTTCAGAAATCAAGCAGCGGGCGAATTTGGCCCCAAGTCCGCCGCCTTCGCCGGTCGAATGCCAGGCGCCAAACAAGAGCGCCGTCGGCGAAACTTCAAGCAGCGCCGAGGCGTCTTCCATCTTGGCCTTGGCGAGGCGCTGGCCGATATCGCTCTCCATGAAGGGCGTGCCCTCATAGAGGCTATCACGCAGAATGGCGTCATAGACGCGATGCGGCGCATCGAGCGACGTGATCTTGCTGATGCCGTCGAGCTCGGCCGCGCTGAAATCCACCTCGGCATAGGGAATGGCCCACGCCTCGTGGATCGTTTCGAGCAGGCATTCTTCCAGCCGGTTCGCCTGCGACTGCACGGTGTCGACCAGGCGCACCAGACCTCTGCCCCGTTTAGCCGGCGGCGTTCATAGACGTGCCGAGGCGGCGCGTTGGGTTCGCCGCTTCGTCGGATGGGGGTAGGTTGGCGGAAAAATTTTGTCGCCCTTACCGCCGACGGGCTGGAGCCTTTGCCGACGCCGCAAGGCGGCGTCATCCGCAATCATTCGGTTAAGCGCGGCAATGTCCATATGGCTTCCCCTCAAGGAGCCGCCTGGTTCCTCCCGGCGGCGGCGAAATAAGGTAGCATCTTGATAGCGTGGCGCGCGTGGTCAGCACAAGGCCCCTTTACCCCAAAGGACACAAAACTTTTCCTTGACGCCTAGGCAATTGGGGGCGACAATGAATGTGTCGGGCGGATTACACCGCGCCTTACTCTGTGGCCAAGCGCCACGGCCTCATTGAAGCGTGTCATTTGGAGCAGCCCTCCGATCAAGCTCCGCCAATTTCGCCCGACGATCAAATCGATCAGGACGCACCAGGCTCCGCCCCATTCTTCGCCGGCTTTTATGCAATCGCAAATTGTAAAAAATGGCTCGGAAGACGCTCCGGCGCCCCAAAAGCGACGCTAAACGGGGTCGCAAATCTTTGAAATGCAAGGGGCCGCCGCTAAACCGGCGCTAAAGCCGCGCAGCCCTTCAGCGGCCCGCAGCCCTCAGACCGAGAAGCTGACCCCGCAGCCGCAGGAGGCGGCGGCGTTCGGGTTCTTGACCCGGAACGACTGGCCCATCAGGTCGTCGACGAAGTCGAGCTCGGCCCCCTTCAGCATCTCGAGCGAGACCGGGTCGACGACGACCGTCGCGCCGTCGCGGGTCGCGACGAAGTCGTCCTCGGCGCGGGCCCGTCGACGTCGAAGGCATACTGGAAGCCCGAGCAGCCGCCGCCCTTGACCGAGATGCTCAACGCCGCGCCCGCTTCGCCCTTGAGGATGGCGTTCAGGCGCCTGGCGGCGCTGGCGCTGATCGAGACGGCGTCGGCGGTCGAGGCGGCTTCGCTCATGAACATGACCTTTATCCCGGGCGCCGTGCCGGGCGCCTTCAAGAGATTGCCCGGCTAAGATATGGACGCCGGGGAAGAGCGCAACATCGGGAAGCCATGGCGGACGAAGCAGGCAGGGAGCCGCGCGCCCTATGCGGCCGATCCCGCGCGAGCGCCCGGGCGCCTCGTCCCCGAGCCGCCGTCGGCGACGCGGACGGAATTCCAGCGCGACCGCGACCGGATCGTCCATTCGACCGCCTTCCGCCGCCTCGCCCACAAGACGCAGGTCTTCGTCCATCACGAGGGCGACCATTTCCGCACCCGCCTCACCCACACGATCGAGGTCGCCCAGATCGCTCGCGCGCTCGCCCGCGCGCTCGGGCTCGACGACGACCTCGCCGAGGCGGTCGCGCTCGGCCACGATCTCGGCCACACGCCGTTCGGCCATACCGGCGAGGACGCGCTCGACGCCTGCATGGCCGGCCATGGCGGCTTCGACCACAACAGCCATGCTCTGCGCATCGTCACCGAGCTCGAGCGGCGCTACGCCGATTTCGACGGCCTCAACCTGACCCAGCCGACCCTCGCCGGGCTGGTCAAGCACAACGGCCCGCTCCTCGACGCCTCCGGCGCGCCGACCGAGCGCTACCGGCAGCGCGGCGTGCCGGCGGCCATCCTGCGCTACGATCGCCTCAGCCCCTCGATCTCGAGCCTCCACGCGAGCCTCGAGGCGCAGGCGGCGGCGCTCGCCGACGACATCGCCTACGATGCCCACGACATCGACGACGGCCTGCGCGCCGGCCTCTTCACGCTTGCCGACATCCGCGTCGGCGCGCCCTTCATCGCCGATCTGGTCGCGCGAGATCGACGACCGCCATCCCGGCCTCGAGGAGGCGCGCGTCATCCATGAACTGACCCGCCGCGTCATCACCCGCTTCATCGAGGACGCGATCGGCGAGAGCCGGCGGCGGATCGCCGAGGCGCGGGCGGACAGCCCCGAAGCGGTCGCGACGGCGGGCCGGGCGCTCGTCGGCCACTCGGCCGCGATCGAGGCCGCCGACCGCGACGTGAAGGCGTTCCTGTTCGCCCGCATGTACCGCCATCCGGCGGTGCTGGCGGTGCGGGACAAGGCCGACGCGATCGTGCGGCGGCTGTTTACGGCCTATATCGCCGACCCGTCCGCCATGCCGCGCGACTGGGCGGCCAAGGCGGAGCAGGGCGACCGCGCCCGCGCGGTCGCCGATTACATCGCGGGAATGACCGACCGGTTCGCCATCCACGAGGACGTCCGTCTTTTTGACGGCCCGCGGACTTGCGTTAGACGCGCGGCTCTTCGAAGCGGCGCAACGCATGAACATCTTTGCGGATTTCCAGGCCCGCGTTGGGGCGCTGATTGAAAAGCGGATCGCGGCCGGCGAACTGCCTGGCGACCTCGATCTCGCCCGCTTTCTGGTCGAGCCGCCGCGCGACCCCGCCCATGGCGATCTCTCGACCAACGCGGCGATGGTCTACGCGAGGGAAGCGAAGGCCGCCGGCTCGAGCCCGCGCGCGCTTGCCGAACGCCTCGCCGCCGATCTCGCGCAGGACCGGATGTCCTCAAGGCGGAGGTCGCGGGGCCGGGATTTATCAATATTGTCCTGCGTCCCGAGGTTTACGAGAAGGTCCTGAGCGCGCGTTCTCCTCGAGCGCGCGGCCTTCGGCGCGGGCGCGCCGGAACTCGGCAGACCGGTCAACGTCGAATATGTCAGCGCCAATCCGACCGGGCCGATGCATGTCGGGCACGCGCGGGGCGCCGTGTTCGGCGACGCGCTCGCGAACCTCCTGATTTTCGCCGGCCGCGAGGCGACGCGCGAATATTACATCAACGACGCCGGCGCCCAGGTCGACGCGCTCGCCCGCTCGGCCTTCCTGCGCTACCGCGAGGCGCTTGGCGAAGACATCGGGGCGATTCCCGAAGGGCTCTATCCGGGCGACTACCTCAAAGCCGTCGGCGAGGCGCTGGCGTGCGAATTCGGCGCGGCGCTCAGGGACAAGCCCGAAGCGGAATGGCTGCCCGTGGCGCGCAAGCGCGCGACCGAGGCGATGATGGCGATGATTCGCGACGATCTGGCGGCGCTCAACATCACGCACGAGGTCTTCGCCTCGGAGCGGGAGCTGACCGGCGCCGACGGAGGCCCGGACCGGGTGCGGGAGGCGATCGACGCGTTGAGGGCCAAGGGCCTCGATCTACGAGGGCCGCCTGCCGCCGCCGAAAGGCGCGCCGGCCGACGACTGGGAGGACCGCGAGCAGACCCTGTTCCGCTCGACCCCGTTCGGCGACGACGTCGACCGCCCGCTGATCAAGTCGGACGGCGGCTACACCTATTTCGCCAGCGACATCGCCTATCACAAGACCAAGATCGACCGCGGCTTTCTGACCTTGTCGACGTCTGGGGCGCCGATCACGGCGGCTATGTCAAGCGCATGCAGGCCGCGGTCGCCGCGCTCTCCGACAACAAGGCGAGGCTCGAAGTGCGCCTGTGCCAGCTCGTCCGCCTGATGCGCGAGCGGCGAACCGGTCAAAATGTCGAAGCGCTCCGGGGACTTCGTCACGCTTCGTGAAGTCGTGGACGAAGTCGGCTCGGACGCCGTGCGGTTCATCATGCTGATGCGCAAGAACGACGCGCCGCTCGACTTCGACCTGGCGAAAGTGATCGAGCAGAGCCAGGACAATCCGGTCTTCTACGTCCAGTACGCCCATGCGCGCGTCCGCAGCGTTCTCAGGCAGGGCCAGGCCGCCTTTCCGGACATCGACCTCGATCCACGCGCGCTCGCCGACGCCGACGTCTCGCTCCTGACCGACCAGGGCGAGCGGGACCTGATTAGGACGATCGCGCAATTTCCGCGCATCGTCCTCCAGGCCGCCGAGGCCCACGAGCCGCACCGGGTCGCATTTTTTGCCCACGAACTCGCCACCCGCTTCCACGCGCACTGGAATCGGGGCAAAGACCTGCGGGATTTGCGCTTCGTTAATGAAATAATCGAAACCTGTCGTATGCGCGACTGTGTTTGGTGGCGGCGGTCGGCCTGGTTTTGGCCTCCGCGCTGACAATTTTGGGCGTTAGCGCCCCCGAAGAAATGCGTTAGCGGATCGCCGCAATGGAATCGACGCGCATGAGGCGCGTCAATGAGGCGTACCGCGTCTTGAAGAGGACGACATGAGCGTTTCCGGATCACGGGTGGCGGCGGATTTCAACCTTGACGAATTCGAGCGCGCTTGCGCGCGGCCGGCGCCCTCCCGACGGCGTCGAGGACCCCTTGTTGAGCTTGCGCGGCTCGTCGAGTCTTCGAGGCCGGAGCCGGTGAGCCGCCTCGGCGGCGGAGCCGACCAAGGCGGCAGCGCCCGAGCGCCTCGAAGAGGCGGCGCTGAGACCGGCGCTCGACGACGCGGCGAATATCGACGATGAGATCGCCGCCGAAGACGAGGCCCCGCAGACCCCGGCCACGGCCGTACCCGCACGCTCGCGACCATGCCGGGATCGTCCGCCGCGCGAAGCGTCGCACAATCGGTTGGACAGCGAGAATTTCGGCTCTTGCGGTCGCTGGCGTCGCTATGATCGGCGCGGTCTTCGCCCTTAAGGGCGGAGTGCCCGGCATGCCCAAGCAGCCGCCCTACATCGCCGCGGCCCAAGGCCCGACCAAGGTGGCCGCCGCCGAGCGACGACACTGTCTCGGCGCCGAACGACGCCGGCGCCAGCTTGCTGAAGGACAACACGCAATCCGCTCACGTCAAGGTCGTCGCCACCGAGGAACAACCCGTCGACCTGACCGCGCTGGCCGCGGCGCCGTCCTCGCCGCGCCGCCGCGCTGACGCCTCCGGCGGGCGCCGTCAGCGACGGTCGACACGCCGGTTGTGGTGACGACGCCGCCGCCCCCTGCCGCCGGCCGTCGTCTCATTCCCGGATCCAAAGCCGGTGAGGACGGTCTCATTGAGGCCCGACGGCACGCCAATTCCCTCGCCGACCCTGGCGTCGGCGGACGCAAGCGAAGCCGCCGCCGCCTCGGCGGTCGAGGCGCCGAAGCCGCCCGCGAAGCCCGCGCCCAAGGCGACGACCGCCGCCGCCGCTGCGCAACCCTCGACGCCGCGGCTTGATCTGCCCACCAAGCTTTCAGGAAAGTCTTCCGCACGGGTCGCGGTCGCCAAAACGGATACGACGGCGCCGAGCTCGATCGCGGAAGCCGCGAACGAACCGCTTCAACTCGGCCCGACCCAGAAGCCGGAGAAGGCGGCAAAGGCCTCGAAGACTCAGGTTGCCTCAGCCGAGGCGACGCCCTCTGCGCCGCCGCTGACGGCCGACGCCGCCGCCGCGACGAAGTCGGCCGGCTGGTCGGTCCAGCTTGCTGCGCCCAGGTCCGAAGCCGAAGCCAAAAGCGAATGACGCGGCTTAACGCGAAATATGCATCCGCCCTTAACGGCTCATCGATCGGCGTGCACAAAGCGACGTTAAAAGGCGAGACGATCTATCGTTTGCGCGTCGCCGGCCTTTCGAAAGCCGACGCGGCCGCGTTGTGCGCGCGGCTGAAGGGCGACGGCGGCGAGTGCTTCATAGCCAAGTAGGCGAAGGGCCGTCTCCGCAGCGGAAAACGGGGACGCGATGCCGAAGGCGTTCATCTGCGGCTGCTCCGGCTTGGCGCTCGCGTCGGAGGAACGCGCCTTCTTCGCGAAAGCGAGCCTTGGGGCCTCATCCTCTTCAAGCGCAACGTCGGCGACCGCGACCAGATTCGCGCGCTGATCGGATCGTTTCGCGAGTGCGTTGGCAGGCGGACGCCCCGGTTCTCATCGACCAGGAGGGGGGCAGGGTCCAGCGCATGGGGCCACCGCACTGGCGAGCGTACCCAGCGGCTGCTGCAATCGAAGCCGGTCTGCCGCCGTCCGACGCGGAAAAGGCGGCGGAAGTCGTCGCCCGTTGATCGCCGACGATTTGAACGAGGTCGGGATCACCGTCGACTGCGCGCCGGTGCTCGACGTGGCTGAGGCGGGCCCATGCCGCCATCGGATCCCGGGCCTATTCGCCGATCCGGAGCGCGTCGCCGCGATGGGCAGGGCCTTCGCGACGGGGCTGCTCGCCGGCGGAGTCCTTCCGGTCGTCAAACACATGCCCGGGCACGGCCGGGCGCGGTCCGACAGCCATCACGAGCTTCCCGTAGTCCAGGCGACGCGGGAAGAGTTGGAGCGGGATTTTGCGCCGTTTGGGGCGCTGAGCGACCTGCCGATGGCGATGACGGCCCATGTCGTCTACACGCGCGATCGACCCCGGAGCGGCCGGCCACGGCGTCGCCTATCGTCGTCCGCGACATCATGCGCGGCGAGATCGGTTACGACGGCCTGATCATGAGCGACGACGTGTCGATGAAGGCCCTTCGCGGCCCCTACGAGGAGCGCGCAAAGGCCATCTTCGAGGCAGGTCTCGATCTCGTTCTCCACTGCAACGGCGATCTCGACGAGGCGCGTGCGGTCTGCTCCGCAGCGCCCGAACTGTCCGGCGATGCGCTGCGCCGCGCCGAAGCAGCCTTGGCCGCGCGACGGCCTCCCCAAGAATTCGATCGCCGGGAAATGGAGGCGAAGTTCGCCGCGATCATGGCGAAACTCGCCGCTTGAACAGCGCCGGGGCCTCGACCTTGTGGCGCCAGCCCCAAGCGGAAGCGGTGCCAACCCCAAATCCATGCCAACTCTCAGCAAGAGGCACCGATTGCCGTTTTGAGCTTCTTCAAAGGCTTGCGCACCCCAACACCAGATATCGGGTCCAAGGCTGCCGGGGCCACACCACTTTCGGCGCGAAATGAATGTTTTCAAGCCGTTGCGGCGCCTTTTCCGGGTTCCCCGTTTCTGCACTGGCGCCGGCAGAGCGGGTTTTCAAGAACGCGCTCGGACGCGGTTTGGATGCGTGAAACGCCCGTGAAACAGGGCAAATTCCTTTCATTTCCTTTCACCTGGGTATCCATTTAACCGGACTGGATCATGGACGCCGCCTACCACGCCGGCGCGATCCACGACCAGAGCCGGGCGCTCGGCCACGCCCAGATCGTCGACCGCAACTTTCGCGCCGACCACGAAGGCAAGGCCGAATGGGGCCGCGAGGTCGAGCGCCTGAAGCTCATCCACATGCCCGACTTCGACGATCGTCGATGTCGAAAAAGAAGCGGGTGATCAGATCGTGCACGCGAAGCTCGCCCATCGCCTCGGCGAGGCGCGTCGAATTGGCGAGGTCGAGGAACATCACGATGAGCCGCCGCCGGGTCGGGCGATGATAGGTCCCGAGAAGGACGCTGGTCAGAAGCGCGGCTCCGACCAGCCGCCGAATCCCGCTCATGACGCCGACGACTATCGAGAACGCGAAGCTTGCGGCGACAATCATGGGCAAATCGAGCGTCAGCCAGCTTTCGCCGACACTCCTGTAAAGCACGAGTTGCAGCGACGCTCCGACGACGGTCAGCGCGGCGGTCATCGCCAGCGCCCGGAGGATGACGTCGGCTGCGAGCGGCAGGCGCCGGAGCGCGGCGCCGAGAGGGGAGCGCGCGCCTGTCGCCGCTTGCACGGCCCAGACGGTCAGAAAAAGGCCGACCCCATGAAGTCCGCTTCGCAGAAAGTTCGCGAGGTCTCGTTCAGCAGGCTCGTCGTGCAGGAGGCGATAGGCGAGTCCGCCAACGAACCCTGCGAGCAAGTATCCGACGAGCACGCCGGACTGCCGCGCAGCGATCCGACGAAAGACCGATCGGCCGATCGCGGATTCGGCGGCGCCCGCGAGCTTGGCCGGCCCGCGGGCTTTGATCTCATGATCCAGACGAGACATCATGGGGGAATGTTACCATTAGGCCGCCGCGCCGCCGAGCCGCTGTCAGGCGCCGGAACGGAATGACGGAAAGCCTCAATGCTCGGGCAGGCCCCATCCCACCCGAGTTGCGGAATCATCGCGATCGGCAATAGCATCGCCACGTTGGGAGGCGTCACACCCTTCAGATGCGCTCCGGAGAAGGACATGCCGACGGTCAGGACCCGCATTGCCTGGCTTTGCGGGCTCGCCCTGGGACTGGGATTGCCGGCTCTCCGGGCGGTTGCGCCCGCGCAGGCCGCCAACTCGAACACGTGCAAATATTTCAGCCAGCTGCCCGACGATTGCGCCGGGGCCGAGCAACGGAAGTACGTCGACCTGCGCGGCTATCGCTACGAAGAAATCGACCTCTTCGCCAGGGACGCGCTGAAGAAACTCCTGTACGTCAGCGTCTACAACACGACGGGTCTAAACGGCGGGGACGAGTCGCGCGATTCTGCGCCGAAGTCGCTTTCCGACAGGCTCGATCCGAAGAAGATCGCGAAACAGTACCAGGCGCTCGCCGCAACGATCAGTCCTCCGCTCTACTGGACGCTCGACTGGCTCGTCGACCGGGTCGGAGCCGTACGCAACTTCGGCGACTCGACGCGGCGTGGATGGGAAACAGCCAGGCGCCCGCGAGCAGGATTACCCCCAAGCCGGCCCCCGAGGCCTATCGCGCGACGGTTGCCCAGGCGTCCGCGAGCAAGCTCTCCGCCAAGCCGACCTCCGACGCCTATCGCGCGACGTTCGCTGCGAGAACGTCGATCGAAGGATTCAAGAAAGGATCGACGGTCTATCTGCTCGACGATGCGAAGGGCAGAACCTGGGTCATGGTGTCCTACACGAACAAGTACGTTCCGGACCTGACGATCGACAAGCTCAATTCCCTCGGCGACGTCCTCAAACTGCCGCAGGGCTGGAAGTTTCGCTCTACTGTGCTCAGCAAGGAGCTGGTCCTGGAGCCGAAGGGCGGCTCGGCTGGCGTCACCCAGGACGACAGACAGAACGTCTATGACCTGACCGGACCGGGGCAGAGCAACTTCGTCCCTTGAACCGGATGGACGCGCAGCGCAGGTTCGTACCGCCCATCCGGCTCGGTGACGCGGCGCCTGCTCGGGTCGCGCTGACGGCCGAGCGCGGCGGGCTCCCCGGGTCGCGAAGAAGGGCTTCGCGTTCCTTGATGTTCTTGGTGGTGAAAAAAAGTTTCACCACCAAGTACACGAAGGAGCACAAAGTCAGAGCACCCAGAACGATTGCGACGGCATGCTTCGCTTTGTTCTGATTCGAGGCAGAGGCCTGCCGAGGAGCAATCCCATGGAACGAAAGAAGGCGTCGGACTTCCCCCAGGAACTGCTCGACCTGTTCGACGCCTATGTTCATGGAGGAATGAGCCGCCGCGCCTTCCTCAAGGGCGCTGAAAGGTTCGCCGTCGGCGGCATGAGCGCCGCGGCGCTGTTCGAGATGCTGCGGCCGAACTACGCCTGGGCCATCCAGGTCTCCCCAGACGACCCCAAAATCCGGGCTGCGATCGAGACGGTGCCATCCCCGCAGGGGAACGGCGCGATCAAGGGCTACCTTGTCCGGCCCGCCAATGCGGTGAAGCTGCCTTGTGTCCTTGTCATCCACGAGAACCGCGGCCTCAACCCCTACATCGAAGACGTCGCGCGACGCTTGGCGATCGCCGACTTCATCGCCTTCGCGCCCGACGGCCTGACCTCGGTCGGCGGTTATCCCGGCGACGACGAGAAGGGGCTCGCGCTCTTTCGCGAGGTCGACCCCAGGAAGATGCAGGAGGATTTTTATGCCGCGGCGATGTGGCTGAGGTCGCGCCCCGACTCCACCGGCAGGCTCGGCGCCGTCGGCTTCTGCTTCGGCGGCGGCGCGGTCAATCAGCTCGCGGTGCGCATGGGCGCCGACCTCTCCGCCGCCGTCCCCTTCTACGGCGCCCAGCCCGCCGCGGCCGACGCAGCGAAAATCAAGGCGCCGATCAACGCCCAGTACGGCGAGCTCGATCAGCGCATCACCGCAGGATGGCCGACCTTCGACGCCGCGCTGACCGCGGCCGGCGTCCCGCACGAGGGCCACATCTACCAGGGCGCGAACCACGGCTTTCACAACGACACGACGCCCCCCGCTACGACGAGGCGGCCGCGCAGGAAGCCTGGCGACGGACGCTCGACTGGTTAAACCGTTACTTGCGGACATGATCTCAAGTCTCAGTAATATATAACTATCATTCCTCGCGACGCTATCCTGAGGAGCCTGCGTCCCGGCGTCTCGAAGGACGAGGCGCCCCGGCCGGCCAGCGTCCTCGCGGCCTTTTGCCTCCGGTTCGATGAGGACCGTGGATTGGGCGAGCAAACTGCGGGTCCTGCGAGGGCGACGCCAAACGGGGTCGCAAGTCTTTGAAGTTCCAGGCGCGCGTCGCTAAGCCGGCGCTAAATTGCGACAGAGGCCTCGCCGCCGCCGGACGAGCGCGCTGTCGCCGACGTGCAAGACGCCCTCCTCATCGGCCGCCTCGGCCGCCTCCAGAAGAAGGACCCCCTCGCCGGCGAAATCCGCCCTCAGGGCGGCAAGCGGATAGAGCAGCGCCGCATCGCGCGGCCCGCCGCGCGCCCCCGCCGCCTGGCGCTCGATCTGCTCCGGGCGGAAGGCTTCGAGGACGAGAAGGCCGCCGGATTTCAACGCGGCAAGCGCCTTTGTGTGCACCGCGCGCCGCTGCGGCTCGACGAGTTGCAGGAAGATCAGGGCGACGAGGTTGTAATCCGCCACCGGCCAGTCCCATTGGCAGCGCGTCGGCCTGGATCGCGTTGATCGCGACGCCGCGTTCCACCGCCAGCCGCCTCGCCTTGGCGAAGCCGTGGGCGGAAAGATCGAGCGTATCGACCTCGAGCGCCTGCGCGGCGAGCCACACCCCGTTGCGCCCTTCCCCGTCGCCCGGAACGAGCGCGCGGATGCCGGGCTTCAGCCGGTCGCGCTGCGCGGGGAGGGACGCGTTCGGCTCGAGGCGATAGGCGTAATGCTCCGCTCCATAGCGCTCGTCCCACATCGCCGCGCCCCGCAAAACGCCGTCGGTCATTGTTCCCCATGTCCTCGCATGAGCACGCGAAGCCGGCGCGTCCCCTTCGCTCTCTGCCCAAGAGCCCGCGGGGAGGTCAACCGTCACGTGCGTGTCAGACGCGACGCGAAATCTCGCTGCAATTTCGCCGGGCGCGACGTCAGGCCGCGCGGCCCGGCATTCCCCGCCGAACGAGGCGATATGCTTGATCGGCGGCTTCCATGGCGTCGGATCGCCCCATCGCCTGATCGACGCGCTGGTCAGGCGCGGGTAGTCGCCAACGACACCGCGATGCCGGACAAGGGGATCGGCAAGCTACCGATCATGGCGCCGGCGACGTGGTCATCGCCGAGCCGCAGACGATCGTGCCCGGTCGGCGTCATTTCGCCCGACAACGTCAAGACACGGGCGTGCTCGTCACCCATCTCTTGAGAGGGCCTTCTGATGGACGCCAAGGACGTCATCGCGCGCCGCGTCGCACAGGAGATCAAGCCGGAGATGCTGGTCAATCTCGGCATCGGACTGCCGAGCTTGGTCGCGAATTATCTGCCGAAGGACATCCACGTGTTTTTCCAGGCGGAGAACGGCGTGATCGGCCTCGGACCCCGCCCGCCGGAGGGCATGGAGGATCCCGACCTGACCGGCGCCGGCGGCGGCTTCGTCACCGCCATGCCCGGCGCGGCCTCGATCGACAGCGCCATGAGCTTCGGCCTCACCCGCGGCGGCCATCTCGACATGACCGTGCTCGGCGGCCTCGAGGTCGACGAACGCGGCTATCTCGCCAACTCGATGGTCCCGGGCTTCATGGTCCCCGGCATGGGCGGCGCGATGGACCTCGTCGCCGGCGCGAAAAAGGTCGTGGTCGCCATGGTCCATACCGCCAAGGGCGGCCACAAGATCGTACAGCGCTGTTCTCTTCCGTTAACCGCAACCCGGCGCGTCAGCCTCATCGTCACTGAACTGGCGGTGATCGAGCCCACCGAAAAGGGTCTGGTTTTGCGCGAACGCGGCCCGGGCGTCTCAACGGAGGACATCATCAAGAGGACCAGCGCCAAGCTCATCATCGAGCGCGAGCCGCCGGAGATGGCGCTGAACTGACCGCGGCGGCGCGAGCGAACGAGACGCCGCCGGCGGCGTCTCTTCCGGGTCGCGGAGCCTGAGCAGTTCTAGCGATTCTGTTCGTCCGAACCTCGATACCGGCAACCCCGAGCCGGGAAGCCCAAGAACAGCATCGGCCAGAGGCGCGTCCATAGAGGCGTCATGCAGGGGGAGTCCGGAATCCGGCGTAAGCCTCTGCAGGCGACTGCACTGATTTCCTTCCGCCCGCCTGGGAATTCCTCTCGCTGCGTTCCTTCCACGGCGCTTGGAATCCTTCATCCCGGCGGCTGCGGGCGGCGGCGCTTCGTCGCCGCGCCCGGATTGCAGATTTTGCTTGCCGAACACAGCGTGAACGGCTAGCGTCTGTTCGTGATTTGTTTACGGCACCCGGTGATTCTGACCCCGGTTCGCCAAGAGTTGTCCGAGTCGAAGCGGGTTGCCCGGAGAGCGAAGATGTTGACGAGAAAGCAGAGCGAGTTGTTGCGCTTCATTCACGAGCGCCTCCAGGAGGAAGGCGTTCCGCCGTCCTTCGAGGAAATGAAGGACGCCCTGGAACTGCGCTCGAAGTCCGGGATCCACCGGCTCATCATGGCGCTCGAGGAACGCGGCTTCATCCGGCGCCTGGCCAACCGGGCGCGCGCGATCGAGGTGCTGAGGCTGCCGGAATCGGCGACAGTCGCCGCGCCCCGGCCGCAGAAATTCTCCCCAAGCGTCATCAACGGCAATCTCGGGCGGTTGCGGACGCCCCCGCCGTCGCGGGAGCCGGGAGCCGAGTCGCCCGTCATGGTGCCGCTGATGGGCCGCATCGCCGCCGGGACGCCGATTTCGGCGATCCAGACGCGGATGGACACGATCGCCATGCCGCCCGATTTTCTCGGCAGCGGCGAGCACTTCGCCCTCGAGGTGCGGGGTGATTCGATGATCGACGCCGGGATTTTCGAGAACGACACAGTGATCATCCGCAAGCAGGACACCGCCGAGACGGGCGACATCGTCGTCGCCCTGATCGACGACGAGGAGGCGACGCTGAAGCGCCTGCGCAAGCGCGGCGCCTCGATCGCGCTCGAGGCGGCGAACCCGGCCTATGAGACGCGGATCTTCGGGCCGGACCGCGTCAAGGTGCAGGGCAAGATGGTCAGCCTGCTCAGGCGCTACTGACCGCCGACGAAAGCGGCCGCCGGAACGCGGGGCGGAGGATCCGCGCCCGCGCCCGGCCAGCCTGTCCCGCCGGGCGTTCCGGAGGCGCACGGAACCAAGCGCCTGACGAGGCGTTTGTTTGGCGGCGGGTCGCCTGACCTCCAGCCGCGACTCCTTTGCATCGTTAATTGATTTCATTGTCCTTACTTCTGACAATCCGCCTCAACAAAAGCAGCTAGACGGCAGGGCGAGGACCGTCTTCGACGAGAGGGCGCTTGCCTGCCGCAGGCTTTAGAAGGCGGTAACTTTGCTTGCATATGGGCCGGCAAGGCTTTTTGGATTACGGCGTCGAGCCGCCGCCTCTTGCCGCGTCTTCGGGGCGGCGCCAGACAGGATGGGGTCCGCAGGAGAGTGATTCGTGCCGGGAGCACAGGAATTTCGGAGCGATTTCGACGTTGACGCGGCCGCCGGCGAGCCGGCCTTTACGGTGGATCTTGATGGTTTCGAGGGCCCCCTCGACCTTCTGCTTGAGCTCGCCCGGCGGCAGAAGGTGGATCTCGCCCGGATTTCGGTCCTCGCTCTCGCCGAGCAGTACCTGCTCTTCATCGAGGCCGCGCGCAAGCTGAGGCTCGAGCTGGCCGCCGACTATCTGGTGATGGCCGCTTGGCTCGCCTTTTTGAAGTCCCGCCTCCTGCTTCCTGCTCCCCCGCAGGCGGCGGAGCCGGACGCCTCCGAACTCGCCGACGCGCTCGCGCAGCGCCTGCGCAAGCTCGAAGCCATCCGCAAGGCGGCGGAGCTGCTCGTGAACCGTCCGCGGCTCGGACGCGACTTTTTCGCCCGCGGCGCGCCCGAGGCGGTGGAGATCGCCCGCCGCTCCGTTTACGACGCCAATCTTTACGACCTCCTCGCCGCCTACGCCCGTCAGGCGCAAAAGCACGCCCGCGCCCGAGTGCGCTTCAAGGCGCGCGAGGTCTGGTCGCTCGCCGACGCGCGCGAGGCGCTGGCGCGACTGATCGGCGGAAACCGCGACTGGACCGCGTTCGACGAATGGATTCTCGAGGCCTGTCTCGATGACAGGATGCGTCGCAGCGCCCGCGCCTCCACCTTCTCGGCGTCGCTCGAATTGGTGCGCGAGGGCAAGATCGAGCTTCGGCAGGAAAAGACCTTCGCGCCGATCTGGATCCGCGCCGCGCACACCTTCCGCCGAAGGCGTCGCCGCGTGATCCATATCCTTTCCAGCGCCAAACGAGGTGAGCCATGGGCCGGATGACGGTCGGGACCAACATCGCCCAGTTGTTCGACGCGATCACGCCGCGTCCGAATTCACGAGGACGTGCGCATCGCCGAGGCGATGGTGTTCGCTTCCGCGGAGCCGCTCGAGGAATCTTCGATCGCCGCCCGACTGTCCGACGGCGCGGACGTCGGGGCGGTCATGGAGGAATTGCGGCAGCTCTATGCCGGCCGCGGCGTCAATCTCGTACGGGTCGCCCGGCGCTGGACGTTCCGGACCGCCGAAGACCTCTCGTGGCTGCTGACGCGCGAGGGGGAAGAAAAGCGCAAGCTGTCCCGCGCCGCGCTCGAGACGCTCGCCATCGTCGCCTATCACCAGCCGGTGACGCGCGCCGACATCGAAGAGATCCGCGGCGTCGCCGTGTCGAAAGGCGCCCTCGACGTTTTGATGGAGGCGGGCTGGGTGCGCATGCGAGGCCGGCGGAAGGCCCCCGGTCGACCCATCACCTACGGCACGACGACCGAATTCCTTATCCAGTTCGGACTGGACGCGATCGGCGACCTGCCTGGTCTCGACGAGTTGCAGGCGGCAGGCCTGTTCGACGGGAAGCTGCCGACAGGCTACGGCGTTCCTCAACCCGAGCGACGCGCCCGCGCTGAGGGCGGACGAGGACCCTCTCGACGGGCCCGAGGCGCTCGACCAGGTCTGGGGTCCCGTAGCGCCGGACGACAATCCTTGAGCGTGAGCGCGTCACGAAAGCGCCGAAAACGCGAGGGACTTTGCGTCGGCCTTCCGCCCCGGAGAGATCATGGTTTTCAAGTTCGGCTTGAGCGCACTCGCCCTTCTCCTTGCCCCGACAGCGGCGTTCGCGAGCCCCTCGGCAATTCTCCCACTGGTCTCGCATCGCGCGGCCTACGAGCTCTCTCTCGTCGAGCCCGAGTCGCCCGCGCCGAGTTCCGCCCGGACGCCGGTCGCCGCCACCGGCCTGATCGCTTACGAGTTCCGCGGCTCGGCCTGCGAGGGCTACACCTCCAATTTCCGCCAGATGACCCAAATGGAGCGCAGCGAGGGCGACCCTCTTTCGATGGACGTCAGCGCCATGTCGTTCGAAGACGCCGACGGCAAGTCGATGCGATTCCAGGTGGACGCGAAGGGCGTTCAGGAAACCCCGCCGGTCGCGGGGACCGCGACCCGCGGCGCGGATGACGACATGCGCGTGGAACTGACGAAGCCGGCGCCGAAGGCGATCGATTTCGGCCGTGACGTCCTGTTTCCGACCCAGCACATCGAACGGCTGATCGAAGCCGCCAAGAATGGCGGCGGCGCGATTCAGGCCAGGGTCTATGACGGCTCCGACACCGGGGCGAAAATATACGCGACGATGGCGGTGGTCGGAAAGGAAGCAAGCAAGCCGAGCGACGACGCGCAGGCTGCGGCGGAATTGAAAGGGGTCCGGCGCTGGCCGGTCGTCGTCTCCTACTTCGACGAATCCTCCAAGGATTCCTCGCCAGAGTACACTCTGTCCTTCGATCTTTACGAGAACGGCGTGTCCGGCAGCCTGAAGCTCGATTACGGAGCCTTCGCGTTGCGCGCCCGCCTTCGGAAGTTGGAAATCCTGCCGACGTCGGCCTGCGCGAAATAGCGCGATCTCTTGCGGTTACGGCTCGCCAAGCGGCGGCGGTCCTTCGAGCCGCTCCAGCGCGCGAACGACCTCCTCGGGGGAGAAGCCTGCCGCAGCCGCGAACTGGACGAGCAGCGGCTCGTCGGCGACCAGATATCCGAGGACGCTGCCATAGAACCCAGGGGCGGCGGCCGCCCCTCTCAGGTTGTGGGGCCCAAGCCCGGTGACGGAAAGAAACCTTTCGAGCCGGTCGCGGTCCGCGGCCAGAAAGGTCAGAACCGAGACCGCCATCAATTCCGCCGCGCGCTCTGTGGATAACCCTGTTTTTGACGGGCGGCGCATTCGACCAATTCTCCTTTCGTCAACGTCTCGGCGTTAGTGTCGCGCCGACCTGCCCTGGCGCGGAGCGACAAGCCGATGCCCAAGACCGTGCTCATCGTTGAGGACAACGAGCTCAACATGAAGCTCTTCAACGATCTCGTCGAGACCCGCGGCCATCGCATTGTGCAGACCCGAAGTGGAATTGAAGCTGTCGAGCTCGCGCGCAAATATCGGCCGGACCTCATTCTCATGGACATCCAGCTGCCGGAGGTGTCGGGCCTCGAGGTCACGCATTGGCTGAAGGACGACGAGGAGCTGCGCGCAATTCCTGTCGTCGCGATCACCGCCTTTGCGATGAAGGGCGACGAGGAGAAGATTCTGCAGGGCGGCTGCGAGGCCTATTTGTCGAAGCCGATCTCGGTCGCCCGGTTTTTTGAGACGATCGATCATTTTCTCGGACGAGCGGCCTGATCCGAGCCTGACCGACGCCGGCTTGCGCGCCGCAGTCCGACCTGTTGCGAAGAATAGCCGCTAATATAATTCCAGGACGTCGCCCTCTCACGGCGAAAACAGGGGTTCGAGTCCCCTTGGGAGCGCCAATGATTTCAAATGGTTACTGGCTATTTAGCGGGAACGCTGTAGAGATAAACCAAAGATCGACCAAAGATCGCGTGGTGTTCTTCTATTGCGGCTCGACGGCGCTGGCCCGGCATCTTGAGCGCGCGATTGAAGACAGTGGATTGAGTGGCACGGGCGATCTTCGCGACCGCTTCATGTCATATCGGACGGCTTGTCCCATCGCGGCAAAAATAGCAAGCGCGTGAGAACGAAGCAAGAACACGTGGCATTACGGAGGCAGAGGCCACTGCCCTGCAACTCTTTCGGCTCGCTTGTAAGGTCTTTCCAGTTCACCCATCCCGCGAAGCACCGTCGCCAACTTCTCATGGCTCTTGGAGACCCATCGGCCAGCGGTCGCATCGGATCACCCATCGTCGCGGGCTCGAGCAATCCTTGAAGGTCTTCCAAAAGAGTTGGGTCCTTGGTCGTCAACCGAGGACTGCCCCCGCCCGCGCGGCGTATCTTCCCGGTCAACGAAGCGGGATCGCGCAGGTCTTTCAGACCGCGTCCGATCGTACTTCGCGCGACCTTCGTCGCGCGCGCGGTCGCCGCGATCCCGCCGTAACCCGCCGCCTTCGCCTCCGCCGCGGCGGCCAAACGTCGACCTCGCTCATCCAGCGAGGAACGAACGGCTTCATACCGGATACGAACGGGTGATTCGTCTATCATTTACCAAACATAACCGATGTCCTCGCGAACATGAGATCCATCAACGCGACAGTCCAGTTAAACATCGAATCGGATTCACGTATTTCTGGGCGTCGCCTTAGTGGCAAATAGGACGGTTCTTCGATCAAAGAGCCACGAGGAGGAGGCCGTGGCCAGATCCATGTCTCTTGCGCGAGCGGCGCTCATAGCGGCATCCGTCGCGGGCGGGGTGGTGCCTGTAACAGCCAATGGCCAAGTTTAACTCCTACCCGGAGAGCAGTATTTCCGGTTTTCCGTGGGGCCGGCGCTTCCTTTGCCGTGGTTCGCGCCCCAATTCAGGTTGCTGCCGCAACCGACCCATCCTCGCTTGCGCAATGTTCCTCAAGGTCCATATGCCATAGAAGGGATTGGCCTTGGGGATATGCTTTCGAGTAGTTATATTTTTCGCAGGCTGAAGTGCAGGCCGAGCGATATCTTTCAGTATGCCAAATTGGTGTAAGCGGCGAACAATCAACAAGCGTGACCCTTATGGTCGATCGTACGCTGAGAAGTTTACGTACCTATATTCATCATTCAATGGCGCAACTGAATATAGCAACAAGTATAATGATCAGGCGTTTTTCCAACCAAACGATATAAGAGCCTGTTTCAAAAGCCCACCGCCCTCGTCCTGGGGCGCCCCGAAGGGGCCTCGAAGGACGATCCAGACGGCGCGAGCGGCGTCGGAAACGCACTCTGGAGCATCCTTCGAGGCCCTTTGCTTTCGCAAAGGGCGCCTCAGGATGACGCGCACGACTTTTGAAACAGACACGGGGATCTCCCAAATCAGCAAATCTCAACTCATGGGTGGTCGGCTTTTTGAGGGGCTGACCATGGATCGGGATGGATTGTTGAGCGAGGTGGATTATTCCTGGGCCGGGCGGGGCGAACCCGGCTGCGTCAGGTCAGGCAGGGGCGGTCCTGTAGTTGACGACGCGAATGATCTGATCGACGGCGAGCGCGACGATGCCGAACATGAGATGGCATTTGACCTTGAGCGCGCCGCGGACGCGGAGAAATCTGGCGCCGAACTCGTCTTTCAAACGGGCGTTGACGGGTTCGGCCATGGTGCGGAAATCGTAGATCAGGTCGTCGAAGTCGGGCATGTGGATGAGCTTCAGGCGCTCGACCTCGCGGCCCCATTCGGCCTTGCCTTCGTGGTCGGCGCGAAAGTTGCGGTCGACGATCGGGGCGTGGCCGAGCGCCCGGCTCTGGTCGTGGATCGCGGCGGCGTGGTAGGCGGCGTCCATGAGATCGTAGAGATAGGAGACGCGGGCGCTCGTCATGGTCATCAAGGGAATGGCGACCTGGCTGTCGTGGACGGAGGCCGAGGTCAGCACGCAGGAGACCGGGATTTGGCCGCAGGCCACGTCGATGTGGAGTTTGTACCCGGTCCAGGTCTCTTTGTCGCCCTTGCTGTTTTTCTTGCAGCCGACGTCGCAGGCGGTGGGCAGGTCGGCGAGCATCTGGCCGAGGTTCTGCATGACCTGCCGCTCGAGACGCGTCGGCTCCGGCTGAGCCCGTCGAAGCCTTCGGCCGCTGTTCGTCCTTGGGTGGACGTCCGCGCTTGCGCGGCGGCGGGGGATTATCGGGCGCCGGGGGATCGTCTTTGCCGTCGTTGGCCTTGTTCTGGACCGGCTTCTCGCGCGCTTCGATCTCGGTGGCGTCGCGCGCGATCGCCCCGATGATGCGTCCCCCGAGCGCACGCTCGATCAGCGCGGCGTGGATCTTGTCTGGCAGTTCGCCGCGCGCGAACTCGGCGAACGCCCGGGAAAACGTGGCTTCGGAAGGAACTTGCGAGCGTCGCTCCCAGCCGAGGATGCGACGCAGGGACTTGTCGACGTCGAGGCGCTCGATCAGGGCGCTGGTGGTGGGAACGCCCAGGACCGCCTTGGCCACGAAAGCTCGGGCGAGGGCGCCACGGTCCTCGGGCGGCCGGCCTGGCCCCCTGGGCGGCTTGGGAACGAAGGCTTCGAGGCCGATCACGTCGAGCGTGGTGACGACACGACCCAACGCTTCGGTGATCGAATCGTTGTCCTCGCGCATCCAGGGGAACAAAAAGCCCTGGATATCCTCCAGCGAGCCTTCATCGCGTCGAGAGGGTCGTCCGTCATGTCCTACAGCCAAGGCTGAAGCAAATCGCTTTCTACAATAACGGCGCCACACCTGAACCGCAAATTAAATCTATTTCCATGTAGCACTTGAAAACGATAACAACATCTATATTTATTACCGCCTTACTGGACTGAATTCGTCAATCTTTTTGCAAGAACTCCTAAAGCCAAGCAATTCTACGAAAATCGTAACTCAGTAGAACTAGGAGCAGCATCAACTGGCGCCGATCGCCGACGCGATCGAAGCCAACCTGGGCCGCAAGCCGGCGCAGCTGTCGGCGGACGCCGGCTATTGCTCCGACGCCAACCTCGCGGCGTTGGAGGAACGCGAAATCGACGGGTACATCGCGCCGGGGCGGGCCAAGCACGCCAGCGCAGGAGAAGGGGGCAGCGCACGCATCGCCGCCATGCGAGAGAAAATCAAGGCTGGCGGCCACGCCAGCCCCTATCGGTTGAGGAAGCAGCTGCCCGAACCGGTGTTCGGCCAGATCAAGCAAGCGCGCGGCTTTCGTCAGTTCCTGCTGCGCGGCGTCGAAAAGGTGGCTTCCGAATGGGGATTCGTCTGCGTCGCCCACAATATTCTGAAGCTCGCCCAAGGGTGGACTCTGCCCGAAGTCCGCCTCGCAGCCGGATGAACCCGGCAAGCCGACCAACGCAGCATACCGGGCGCCGCAAACTCCGCTTCCATGTTTCAAATGCCCATCGCATCAGGACTAAGCAGACAGGCTCCTAGATTCTTCCCTGAGGGATCATAGACAAAACGAGTCGAACATTGTCATTGAGGCTCTGGGGCGATCAAGCTGCAGCCAAGAGATCGACGACGCGTTGGATGGCGGTGTCGGCGCGGTGATAGGCGGCTTCGAGCCGGCTTTCTGGACGGTATTGCGGGTCGGGTCGGTGATGGAAGCGGCTGTTGGCGAGGGGGCCGCACAGGCGCTTGTGGAAGAAGAGGAAGAGCAGGGCGACTTGGACGCCCTTGGGTGAGGGCGGTAGGCGTAGCGCGAGCCGTCGCGCTCGATCAGGCCGTGTCCCTTGAGCTTGCGCAAGTCGTAGCGGAGCTGGTTCAGGCGGTAGGTCTTCTCAGAGCGGTCGAAGGTGTCGAGGACGGCTTGATGGATCTGCCGGGCGGTCCAGCCGCCGATCTGAGGACCGCCATGCAGGAGGACCTCGAACAGGCGGATGATGCGCGGCTCGTGGATCTTGAGGCCGGGATAACGCACCGCGCCGATCGTGATCGGATGGGCGAGGCGCTGCAGCAGCGGGAAATCGACATGCACGTTGAGCCACTCGGCCTGGAAGCCGGCGAAGCGATCCGTGATCGCCTGGAAGGTGGTCCGCACGGCATCGAGATGGTCGAGCCCCTTGCGCAGGCCGAAGTCGGTGAGATTGTTGGAGACCAATTCGTTGCGCAGAAAGGTCCGGAACTTCTCATACTGTTTGAGGAAGCCGTTCTTGAAGTAGGCGCGGAAGACATGATGGCCGTGCTCGATCTGGTCGATGACCGTGGCCAGCTTGCCATGCATCCGGCGACTGACCCGCTTGCCGAAGATCGTGGCGATCTTGTCGGCGCTGAGCCGCCACAGGCCGAGTTCGCAGCCGCGCTCGAATAGCTTGTGGATGGGAAAGTGGCGCCTGAAGATGAAGTTGCGGCAGTACTCGATCTGGGAGATGGCGTAGAAGCGTGACAGGTTGAGCTTGGCGCGCTCCTTCTTTGAAAACTTCGGTCCGAGGATCAGGGTCCAGTAGTCGAGGCGCCGGCGGATGATCTCTGGGCTCAGCCGGTCGGCCGCCGCCTGCAGCGCCGCTACGTCGTCGACGGCGAGGAAAGCGTTGTCATGCTTGCGGAAGCCGATCCCCGCCCGCTTCAGCTCCTGCTCGATGAAGCTGTGGCCGTTGAGATAGTAGGTGGTCTGGAAGGGGAAGAAGGAAGCGACCCCGCACAACCATCGGTCCGAGCGCCTCGTCGCGGACATAGAAGTAGTCATGCGTGAAGCGGCTGCGCTGGTGCGCGACGATGCGGTAGTGCGGGTCCTTGGCCGGATACTTCGGCAGGCTGATGCGGATCGTCCTGACGCGTAGCGGCCGCGAAGGACAATCCCAGCCGACCGCGGGCGGTGAACTGCGCCTCACCGGATCGGCGGGGCATACTGGATGCCGCCGGCGTTCCACAATTGATTGAGGCCGCGCGGGATGGCGAGCGGCGTTTTCGCGCCGAGATTGCGCTCGAACACCTCGCCGTAATTGCCGACGGACTTGATGACGTTCGCCGCCCAGGCGTTCGAGAGCCCGATCTGCTCGCCGAAGTCGCCGGCGGTTCCGACCAGCCGCATCACCTCGGGCTTCTGCGATTGCAACGCCTGACCGATATTCTTCGAAGTCACGCCGAGCTCCTCCGCGTCGAGCATGGCGAAATGAACCCATTTCACGATCTCGACCCATTGGAGATCGCCCTGGCGGACGACCGGCCCCAACGGCTCCTTGGAGATCACATCGGGGAGAATGACGTGATCGCGCGGCCTCGCAAGGCGGAGGCGCAGGGCATAGAGCTGCGACAGATCGCTCGTCAGGACGGAGCAAGCCCGCGAATCGTAGTTCTTGATCGAATTGTCGGTGGTCGAAGTGATGACTTTCTGAAACGTCATCCCGTTGCTGACAAAGAAGTCGGCAAGGTTGTCGATGGTCGTGGTGCCGCTCTGCACGCAGATTTTGGCGCCGTCGAGCTCCAGCGCGGAGGTGACGTGCAAGGCGCGCGGGAGCAGAAATCCCTGCCCGTCGTAGTAGGTAACGCCGACGAACGTGAGCCCGTACTCCGTTTCGCGCCCCATCGTCCAGGTCGAGTTGCGCGACAGGACATCGATCTTCCCGTCTTTGAGCGCCTGAAATCGCGCATCCGCGGAAAGCGGGACCAAACGCGCTTTGTCCGGATTGCCGAATATGGCGGCGGCAAGCGCGCGGCAGAAGTCGACGTCGAATCCGGTCCACGCGCCGCGCTCGTCGACAAACGAGAAGCCAGGCAATCCCTCGTTGACGCCGCAGATGAGCGAGCCGCGCGCCCTGACCTCGTCGAGCGTCGGCGACGATGCGAGCGCCGAGCCGGCGCCGGTCAGCGCAACGACCAGGAGGGCCAATCGAACAATAGCTGGACCTAAAGACATTGCTCGCAGCCGTGCCATGCGAAGCTCACGGATCCGTTCGGCGGCGATGCTAGCTAAAACCGCGCCCGATTGCGAACGGGACGCTCGCGCGCGTCCGCGCGCGGCGCGGATCGGTCAGGGCGCCGTCGCCGCCGGCGCGCTTGAAGGCGATCAGGCTTTCCATCATCGCCGGTGTCGCGGTCGATCCAGCCGTTGGCTACAGCAACTGAGCGCTTGCGGTGTTCGATTTGCCGAGAGAACTGCGGGAGTTGCCGTTCGACAACGAAACTGGAGGATCGCATCGTTTAGGCAGCAGATACGTTTGTATAATCGCCCTTGCGGGAGCGCTGTTGCATCCTTCCGCGCCAGCGTCCTAGGGTACCCCTAGGCCCCTTATGTTCACATGTCTCCACGAGAGGGGGCCGCGTTTGTATTCTCGTCAGTCGGCAACCGCGTTGCGCTCGCTTCCCGCCCAGCGATCGGGACAGAGGTGCCATGATGACCCATCTTGCGGAAGGGCCCGCACGCGTGGCGCCGAGGCGAAGCCTGGCCCGGTGGAGCCTGGAACCGGAGAGGGGCCGCCTGCTGATCCGCTATGGTTTTTCAGTCGTCTGCGTCGCCGTCGCGCTTGGGGCGGCGCTGGCATGCCGGCGCTACGACTTTCCCCCAATGGAATCGCCGCTTTTCGACTTGGCCATCGTCGTCACCGCCTGGTACGCGGGGATTGGGCCTTCCGTGCTGGCGGTGCTGCTTTCCACGGCCTGCTTCGATTACTTCTTCGCCGAGCCCATTTATTCCTTCGAAGTTTCCCGCGAGGAACTACCGCACTTTTTTGTTTTCGTGGCGTTTGCCTCGATCACTGCCTGGTTCGTAGGTGCGCTGCGAGGAGCCACAAGTACCGTTTCGCTCCCCGCCCGATCTGACCTAAATTTACGCGAGCAGGCTCGCGCCGGCTGGTACAGCCGGCTTCTTCCACTCGTTCCACTCGCAACGGCCCTCTGCGCTGGCGCCATCTTCGTGGCTGACACGGTCACAACCACGGATATCGCGTTCTCCACTCTTTACGCCGTGGTCGTTCTGATGGCGGCCCGCTTCTTGTCCGCGGAGGGCATTATCCGCGTCGCGGTAGGGTGCGTGGCGCTGACCGGCTTGAGCTATTATCTGAGCCCGCCGGGCGGGCTGGAGTTCGGGGGGATCGTCAACACGGGAATCGGCCTCGTAGTGATAGGCCTGACCACGCTTCTGGCTGTGCAGCAGAAAAGCGCGGAAAAATCGCTGCGGGAGCATGCGGGCGAAATTCGCAAACTCAATGAAGAGCTCGGCAAGCGGGCCAGGGAGCTCGAAACAAGCAACAACGAATTGGAATCTTTTGCCTATTCCGTCTCACACGACCTTCGCGCGCCGCTTCGCCATGTGGACGGGTATTCGGAGCTGCTAAAGAAACAGGCGTCTTCCTCGCTCGACGAGAAGAGCCGTCGGTACATACAAACGATTCTCGAGTCGTCAAAAAGAATGGGCGCGTTGATCGACGATCTGCTGGCGTTTTCCAGGATCGGGCGGGCCGAGACCAAGAAAACGCAGGTGAGCCTGGACCAGCTCGTCAAAGAGGTCGTCGCGGAGATCGAGGAGGACACGAGGGGCGAGATATTGTGTGGAAGATCGATCCGCTTCCGGTCTGTTACGGCGACCGCTCCATGCTGAGGCTGGTGATCGTCAACCTTCTATCCAATGCGGTCAAATTCACCCGCATGCGCGCCCAGGCCGAAATCGAGATTGGCTGTGTGGATCGGGAAAATGAAGTAGAAGCGTTCGTGAGGGATAATGGCGTCGGCTTCGACATGCAATATGTCAATAAACTGTTCGGCGTGTTTCAGCGTCTGCATCTCCCGGAACAGATTGAAGGCACCGGAATAGGACTTGCGACCGTTCGGCGGATCATCCACCGTCATGGCGGGGAGGTCCGCGCCGAGGGCGACGTCGATCGGGGCGCGACGTTCTATTTCTCACTCCCCAAGGCACAAGTTGCGGCGGAGAGGACCGCGAACACGCCATGAGCGAACTGGGACGCGTGTTGCTCGTCGAGGACGACCCGAGAGACGTGGAGCTCACTCTGACGGCGCTGGGCGAATAACCTGGCAAACGAGGTCGTCGTCGCCCGCGACGGAGAGAAAGCTCTGGACTACCTCTATTGTCGGGGCGAGTTCAGCACGCGCTCGAACGACAATCCCGCGGTTATGCTGCTGGACCTGAAACTGCCGAAGGTCGATGGATTGGAAGTCTTACAGCAAATCAGGTCCGACGAGCGCCTGAAAATGATACCGGTGGTGGTGCTGACCTCACGCATCCCCTCATTCAGGCGGGGCCGAAGGTTTGTGTGAAGACGTTGTTTCGGTTTAGGAATTCTTCGTATTTTTCGACGAGCGGTCTTAAGCGTTGCTCGGGCATGTTGGGGATGAGATCGTAGAGCAGGCAGCCCTGGCGGAACAGCGAATGGACGCGGCGTTTGACCGTGCTGGTTCTGAGCGATCGGTCCATGCCGAGGCTTTCGCCGGCGGCGCCGAGCAGCGTCAGCAGGAGGATCGCCAAGGCGTTGAGCAGCAGCAGACGGTCGCGCCGTTGCGGATCGCCGATGCGCAGGACGCTCAGGCCCATGCCGAACCGCAAATCCTTGGTGTCGCGGAACCCCGGCTCGATCGTCCACCGTTTGGCGTAGAGGTTGACGATCTGGGAGGCGCTCGCGGTCGCATCGCTGGCGGCCAGATGCCAAGCCTCCTTCATCCCCTTGGCGTGGACGCAGACCGCCGCGCCGACCTTGTGGCGGGCGGCGGTGAGTTCGGCGCCGCGCAGAAGGCAGGCGCGCCCTTTCTTGCCGACCCAGTCGGCGGCCAGGCGCGTCTCACCGTCCGCCGCGGTCAGATGAACGTTGCCGCGAAAGCGGATGACGTAGCCGAAGCCGAGGCTTTCGAGGAATTCGAACAGTTTGACGTCGCCGAAGCCGCGATCGGCCAGGATCGTCACCGTCACGCCCTCGGGCAGGATCGCCTTCAAATGCGTCAGGCAGAGGTCTTCGAAGTCGTTGCGCTGGTCCTTCAGTTCGTCCTTGTCGACCGTCAGCCACAGGAGCGGCGTCGCCCGGCCGTGGCGCGTGATCGGGCTCAAAGCGAGCGTGGCCTGATTGTCGGCGTCGAAATCGGTCCAATCCATCGCCACGACGATCGCCTTGCGCTGGCCCACGACCTCGCGCGCCCATGGCGCGAACAGGTCCCATACGACGATCCCGGCGTTGCTCAGCAGGCGATCGACCTGTTTGATCGCGTGTCTGTCCATCAGACCGCGCGCTTGCGCCAGCGCATGCCCGATCACCGAAACGGCCAACGACGCCCCCGTCAGAACCCCCAGCGTCCCATTGGCCAGCGAAAAAATCCGCTTGGCGTGCAGGCTCCCCGAAAACGCGCGCTTCACAAAACCATGAACCAATTCCACCCGCTCGATCGACTTGCGCATGAGTCCCCCGCCCGGCTGATTCGTGACCTCGCCACGCGGTGACTCGCCAATTCAGACAATTTCGAGTTGATCAAAAATGAGGGGATTCATGAGGGTGCTGACCTCGTCCAGCGAGGAAAAAGACCTGATCAGAAGCTACAAACTCGGAGTGAACGCCTACGTCGTGAAGCCGGTCGATTTTCACGCATTCGTCAACGCCATCAAGGAACTGGGCGTCTTCTGGGCGGTCATCAATCAGCCGCCGCCGGGCAGCATGAAGAAGGCGCCATGACGTCCCCCCTCCGCATTCTATTGCTGGAGGATAGCGCCAGGGACGCGGAGCTCATCCAGGAGCTCCTCGAAGCGGATCATTTCGTCTGTGAAGTGAACCGCGTTGAAACGCGCGCCGAGTTCCAGGCCGCGCTCGAAGACGGCGCCATTGATCTGGTCCTCGCGGATTACGAACTCCCTTCGTATGACGGCCTTTCCGCATTGAAGCTTACCCTGGGCGCGCGCCCCGACCTGCCTTTCATCTTTGTTTCGGGCTTCGGCGAAGAGGTCGCGATCGAAGCGCTCACCAGCGGGGCGATGGATTATGTTCTGAAGACGCGGCTGTCACGACTGGCGCCGGCGGTGCGGCGCGCGCTCAGCGAAGCCCGAGAACGGGCCGAGCGCATGAAGGCCGAGCAAGCACTGCTCCGCATTCTGTTGCTGGAGGACAGCGTGACGGACGCGGAGCTCGTTCGAGAGCTTCTCGAGGCGGATCATTTCGTCTGTGAAGTCACCCGCGTCCAAACGCGCGCCGAGTTCGTGGCCGCGCTTGAAGACGGCGCCATTGAGCTGATCCTCGCGGATTACAATCTTCCTTCGTTCGACGGCCTTTCCGCGTTGAGGCTTGCCCGGAGCGCCCGACCTGATTTGCCATTCATCTTTGTTTCGGGCTTCGGCGAAGAGATCGCGATCGAGGCGCTTACGAGCGGGGCCACGGACTACGTGCTGAAGGCGCGGCTGTCACGGCTCGCGCCGTCGGTGCGGCGCGCGCTGCGCGAAGCCCGGGAACGGGCCGAACGCAAGAAGGCTGAGCAGGCGCTGCGCCGGAGCGAGATGTATCTGGCCGAGGCGGAGCGATTGAGCCACACGGGGAGTTTCGGCTGGAACGCTTCGACCGATGAACTCTACTGGTCCGATGGCAGTTATCGAATCTTTGAGTGCGACCCGACGACCAAGCCCAGCCGCCAGTTGGTCCTCGACCGCACCCATCCGGACGACCGGGCGCGTGTGCTTCAGTCACATGACCGCGCCGCGAGGGAGGGGCGCGATTTTACTCTCGAGCATCGCCTGTTGATGGCCGACGGTTCTGTCAAACACGTTCAAGTCGTGGCTCATCGCCTGACCGGCGAAGATTCTGGAGCATTTTGTCTTCGTGGGCGCGCTAACGGATATTACCGAGCGCAAGCGCGCCGAAGAGGAGCGCGAAAGATTACGCCAACTCGAGAAAGATCTCGCCTACATGAACCGCGTGAGCATGATGGGAGAACTGACCGCCTCGCTGGCGCACGAAATCAAGCAGCCGATGACCGCCGCCGTCATGGACGCCAACGCCTGCATGCGCTGGCTTCGTCGTGATCCACCCGATGTTGCGGAGGCGTGCGGCGCCGCCTCCAGAATGGTCGGGGCGGTGACGCGGGCCGCCAGCATCATCGACCGCGTTCGCTCGCTTTACGGTCGAGGCGCGCCAGAGCGGGAAATGGTCGACCTGAACGAAATCCTTCGGGAGATGACGGTCTTGCTGGGGGATACGGCGGACCGGCACGCCATTTCCATCCGCACGGAACTCGACCTGGGGCTTCCGCCGACGACCGCGGATCGCGTACAGCTGCAGCAGGTTTTGATGAACCTCATGCTCAACGGCATCGAGGCGATGCGAGAGACGGGCGGCGAACTGACCATCGCATCGAAGAGGAGCGAGCAGGGTCAGCTCCTGATCGCGGTGAGCGATTTGGGCGTTGGGCTTCCTGTTGAACAGGCCGAGCGCATTTTCGACGCGTTCTTCACCACGAAACCGCAAGGCGCCGGCATGGGGCTGTCGATCAGTCGGCGGATCATCGAGTTCGCATGGCGGCCGCTTGTGGGCGAGCCCCAAAGCCGGACGGGGCGCCGTCTTTCATTTCACGCTGCCGATCGAGGCGAAATCGGCGCGTCCCGCGCCACTCGGGCTAAGCCTTCAATCGCCTTCGACCTCTCGTGCATCGCCTTCTGGTCCTGATGGACGAGATGTGGCGTGAGGCGGATTGATAGGGAGTTTTGACGTGACGCGGAGGGCTCGGCCTCAGGCAAACTCGCGGCGGCGTGTGCGCTCAACATCCACAAACCTCGTCCTGAGGCGCCGCGAAGCGGCCTCGAAGGACGATTCCAGCTGAACCGCTGCGGCGACGACCGCACCCTCTGGAGCGTCCTTCGAGGCTCTCGCTGCGCAAGAGCGCCTCAGGACGAGGACATTTGTTGCTGCGTCGCGCGGGTCCAGGGCGCGCCTCACCTCTTCTTCGGCTTCTCCGCCGCACGCGGCGCGTACTACGTGAGCGCCCCATCGGCGCCGGCGCGCTCGAATGCGATGTGGCTTTCCGGCGTCGCCATTCAGGCGGCCAGCCGAAGCGTCATTTCCGCCAGAGTGGCGCGGCCCTGCTCGGTCAGGAAATAAGGGGCGTCGAACTCGTCTCCCGCCTTCGCCACCAGCCGCTTGCGCTTCAGATATTGCATGAGCGCATTGATGGAGTTCTGCGATATTTTCGTCAGATGTTTCACCTCCACGATCCGCAACGCCTCCGCGTCGGCGATCGTTTGCAGCACGGTGCGGACGCGATCGGATCGCACCGGCAGGGGCGGCGGGGGAAGGGGTCGTTTGATGTGAACGTACTGCGGATGTTCGAGACCGGCCGCGGCGATCCGGAAAGCCTGCGCGCCGTTCAGCCCCCCGAGAGCCTCGACCAACCCGCCGTCGATCAGTTTCTCGAGAATCCGCTCGACCTCGCCGGGAGCGAGCTTCGTCGCCCTCGTCAGACCCGCAACATCCGCCGCGCGCTCCAGCGGGAGCGCCGACAGCACCCGCGCCTCGTCGCGGAGCAAGACAAGGCTCTCGTCGTCCGCGCGCTTGACCAGCCAGGACGGATGATCCGGGTCGACGAAAGCGATGCGTCCCTGCGCGTGGAGACGGAGGAGCAGCTGTCGGACTCTCTCGCGGGACAACCCCGACTCCCGCGAGAGCGCGCCAGCGTTCTTCGGCCGGTCCAGCAAATCGAGCAGACGCTGTCCGCTTGGTCCGGGCTGCGAGGGCGTTGGGCCGCATATCGGCCGATCCAGCAGATCGAGCAGGAGCTGTACGCCGGGTTTAGGCGGTCGGCCTCTTTGCTTGCGTGGGTCAGGGATGGTCTCAAAGTCGCAAATCTCGCCGCCAGCGGTGGCGGACCAGAGTTTCGAGTTGTTTCGCCTGGCGAGGCCCAGCTCCTCCAGCCTGCGAAGCGCGCCCGCCGCCTTTTCGAGGTCGAGCTTCGCCGCGACTGCGACCCTTCCCTGGGAGAAGCCGGGATTTCGCAAAACCATGAGGCAGTCGGCCTGCGACTTGGTCAGGGTGAGGCTATTTCGATCGGCGCTCGTCATCAGGGAGACCCATATCGATTTGAGAGTTGAGGTATTTGAGCTTCCTCGCCTTGGCGTGCGCTACTCGCCGTCGCATCAATCCACAGAATCTTTTCCGTTTCCCGCGGGCGAATTGGGCTCCCTCGCGGTCCATGCTCGCGCGCCGAAACTCTTGCGCCGCGCGTTCCCACTTTCCCGCGTGTTCCCGGAGCAAGCGTTCGGCACGCGTTTCACTTTCGCCTCGACGCCGCCGAGCGCCCGCAGAAGCTCGGAGAGCTTTGCCTTCTCGTCGAATTTTTCGAGATAGAGAGCGCGAACCGCCGCGTCGACCGCAGCGGGAATCCGCGTCCGGCCCGTCTCCTAACGCGCAACCGTCAGCTCCTTGACCCCGAGCAGGCGCGAAAGCGCTGCCTGCTTTAGCTAGCTTTGCCCAGAAGTTTTAATGATATCCGACGCAATGCCTTTAATCATACTCGCTACCTCTTTCGGGTTGACTTGAGCTTCAAGTTTTTCCATGATATGTACGGTTAGGTAATGTAAGGCTGGTTGCTCATCCACATACGATGCTGGATTGACCGTTCTAGGATATTCTTGCTCAACAATCTTACGAACATCTGAAAGAGGAAGAAGAATCTGTTGCGTGCTTACTCCAAGTATTCTATTGTCAATTATTTCGTCGATTACGACTTGCTTCCACACAATACCGAGTTGTGCACTAAATAAATCATCTCCAACTCGACCCACGTAGACCCCGTGAATTATGTAAAGTGGTACGCCAGAGTAAATCACGCCATAATTACCGGCAAACCGCCTTTTTTATTGTAATAGATTGCCAATCCACCAGATAAACCTTTCCTCGTAGCTGAATCTACTAGAAACCTGTTGTTTCCGTTCCATCCCTGGTCATATTCAACAGCAATGGTTGCCCGTTTCCAGATTGGGTTCGAGAGGTAGTCGGTGACGCCCTCAGGGTATCCGATGATGAACAGATCATCACCCGCTGAATGTGCTTCGGTGCCGGGACGGCGAGTATGCATAACACAAGGTATTGCCGACAACGACTGGCCGACATTGAATATTAGTGTAGTGGACCCGCAATAAATATCGCCCTCCGGTACGCGCGTCTCTGTCTTATAACTAGCTGCTGTATCTAGCGGGATAACAGCGACATCAACACGTGGCCATTTCTGGCTGTGCACCCAGTAGTTACAGCCGCCATCGTCCTCCAGCGGAATAACGACTGAAGTTCGGAAATAATCCGTCGTCGCGCCGTTGTTGACGGCGTGCGGAAAATCAATTGCAATTTCATTCGGGAGCGCACCTTTGGAGCTTAATACATCAAGCGAGATTGAATCTCGACCGCTAAGGTTATGCCAAGCGGTAACCAAGTACAGCTTGCCGCCCTTGCAGTACAGGAAACCGGATCCGATCGCTAACCGAACACCATTATAGCGTAAAACGATCGGGACAACCGAGTAAGTAATGTTAGCCGTCATTTAAACGTCGCCATCCACAAAGATGTCAACACTCGTATCGATACGTCTATTCCTATCTCAGCGCCTCCGCCGCGCGCGGCGCAAAGTACGTCAGCACCCCGTCGGCGCCGGCGCGCTTGAAGGCGATGAGGCTCTCCATCATCGCCTTGTCGCCGTCGATCCAGCCGTTCAGCGCCGCCGCCATGATCATCGAATATTCGCCGCTCACCTGATAGGCGAAGGTCGGCGCGCCGAACTCGTCCTTCACCCGGCGGATGACGTCGAGATAGGGCATGCCGGGCTTGACCATCACCATGTCGGCCCCCTCGTCGAGATCGAGCGCGACCTCGCGCAAGGCCTCGTCGCTGTTGGCCGGGTCCATCTGATAAGTGCGCTTGTCCCCCTTCAGCGCGCCGGCCGAGCCGAGCGCGTCGCGGAACGGCCCGTAGAAGGCGGAGGCGTATTTCGCCGCGTAGGCCAGGATCTGCACGTCGAGAAAGCCCTCCGCATCGAGCGCCTGGCGGATCGCCCCGACCCGCCCGTCCATCATGTCGGACGGCGCGATGACGTCGGCGCCGGCGCGCGCCTGGTTCAGCGACTGGCGGACCAGCGCCGCGACCGTCTCGTCGTTGAGGATGGTGAGATCGCGGCCGCTCTCGCGCACTAGGCCGTCGTGGCCGTGGCTGGTGTAGGGGTCGAGCGCGACGTCGGTGACGAGGCCGAGGTCTGGGAACGCGCGCTTGATCGCCCGGCAGGCCTTGCAGACGAGATTGCTCTCGTTGAAGGCCTCGCTGCCATGCTCGTCCTTCAGACGCGGCTCGGTGTAGGGGAAGAAGGCGATCGCCGGAATGTCGAGTTTTACCGCCCGCTCGGCCTCGCGCAAAGCCTCATCCACGCTGAGCCGCTCGACCCCGGGCATCGCGGCGACAGGAACGCGCGTCTTCGTCCCCTCGATGAGGAAGAACGGCCAGATGAGGTCGTTGGCGGTGAGCACATGCTCCTTGACCAGCCTCCGCGCCCATTCCGCCTTGCGATTGCGGCGGGGACGGTGGGCAATGTCGAGCCGGTGCGGCTCGGAAATGCGGGTGGGTTTGTTCATCCGGGCAGGGCTCCTTCGCAGAGCCTTATACACCCGGAGGGACGCCGCGGGTGATGCTGCCGGCGGCGCTATTTCGCCGGATGGCGGACGACCTCCTCATCCGTCAGCCTCGGCCCCATCGCTTCGAACACGCCGTCGCGGCGGACCAGCGCGTGGAACAAAGCCGCCGCGATATGCATGAGGATCACTGCGAAGAAGACGAAGGCCAGATAGAAATGTGCGTTCCACAGCAGCGTGTGCAGGCTGTCGCTATGGGCCGCGATCGGCGGAAACCAGACGCCCGGCCACAGGACGACCGGATAGTCCGCCGCCGACAGCTCCGCCCATCCTAGGAGCGGCATGGCGATCATGAGCGCGTAGAGCGCGTAATGCGAGAGATGCGCGGCGAGCTTCATCGGCTCGGGCAGGTCGAGGGGCAGGGGCGGGGCGCCGAAGCGCAGCCGCACTGCAAGCCGGATCAGCGCGAGCAGGAGGATCGCGATGCCGAGCGGCTTGTGGATGGCGACGAGGGTCAGATATTTCGGCGCGACCGTCGAAGCCATGCCGACGCCGATAAACAGCATCGTCAGGATGCAGGCGGCCATCAGCCAGTGCAGACCGCGCTGGAGCGGCGTAAATTGCTGGACGACGATCATTGGCTCGCTCCCGTCGCGGTGCGGGGATAGTCTTTCGCTTCCGCCGTGCGGCGGTCGAAGGAGACGCGGTAGGCGGACGACCGCGCGGCGGGGAAGGGGTCGTCAGAGACCCGCATTCCGTCCGGTAGGATCGTCGGATCGAAATTGATGTCCCGGCACGGGCCGTCAGCTTCCGGCTCGATCTCACGCACGATGAGCGTCCCGACCTCGACCTTGCGGCGGTCGTCCGGCCACGCTTTGGCTGGATCGGCAGTCTGATCGTCCGGATTGGCGACGGTCACGACCATCCTCCAGCGAAGCGGGCCGCTCTTAATGCGCTGGACGATCTCATCCTCGAGGAAATTGGGCCCCCGCTTCGCAAGCTCCTCCGGCGGAACGGAGACCGGCCGGGTCGCGGGGACGAGCGACCAGCGCACCGCATGGTCGCCGCCGGAACCGTCGGCGAAAATGAAGGCGTTGAGGCTGTTGTAGGGCTCTTCAGCGTAGCTGCCGGTCCAGGGCGCGCTCTTCGCCCAGGCGTCGAAGTTTGCGATCTCGGGATGAACCTTCAGAAGCTCCGCCATCGCGTTAGGGTCCTTACTGGCCGAAGCGCGCAGGAGCACATAAAAGCCGTCCGGGTTCGAGACCGGGAAGAATGGCGGGTCGATCATCGCCATGCGCCACTGCTGGCCGTCGGGCGTCGAGATCATGACGCCGATACCACGCACTCGGACCTTGGCGTCGTCCGCATTGGGGTGTGCGCCGTGAAAGGCGGCGCTTTCCAGTGGGTGCGAGCCCCACCCGGCGAAACGCTCCAGCCGGAAGCAACCGGAGCAGTCATGGAGGTGACAAAATGGCTGAAGCCTTCGGTGTAGCAGGTCACATTTAGGTGACGGCGCGAGTGTGCGGGCCGCAACGCGAGTGAACGCTGAGCAAGCCTCGAAAAGGACGATGTGCAGGCCGACCCGACAACCCTTTCGGGGAAGGCTGATACGGCTGGGTGAGATGAGCGAAGACGACGCCCAGACGCTGCACCGGGGTAGTGGCCAGCACGTACACAAGGAAAGCGTACGCAACACGGGAAGCCCCACGGCGTGGTCAGGGATGACCAACCGGACGCCCGCGAGGGACAGGCCGGGCGCCGTGGGGTGACGGAGAGGTTCGTAGTACCGGTGAAGCCGGGTAACGCCGGGGGAGGGAAGGGACCTCAGTTCAAGACAGACGCAAGACGTAGCGAGGGACCTGGGAGAT
>CAVYIZ010000014.1:0-142806 GCA_963768555.1 uncultured Alphaproteobacteria bacterium | reverse complement strand
AAGCGCGCCGCCGGCGCCCTGGCCTCCATGATCTTGACGGCCTCCCGCGAGACGTAGTGATGCGCCCAGAAATTGAGTGCGAACGCCTTTCGCATCACTTCGTCGTCGACCTTGACCATGGCGCCCTGAAACGCCGCGCCCGCATTCGACACCAGAATGTCGACGCCCCCATATGTCGCCGCCACCTTGGCGAATGCGGCCTCGACGGCCTTGGGATCGGTGAGATCCAGGGGATCGCCAGCCCGCCGAGCCTTTTCGCCGCTGCGCGGAGCGGCTCCTCGGCGATGTCGATCAGCGCCACCTCGGCGCCTTCGGCTCGCATCGCCTCGGCGATCGCCAAGCCCAGGCCGCTCGCCGCGCCGGTGACGACCGCGACCTGCCTGGTCAGCGGCTTCTCTACATTCTTGGCCAGTTTGGCCTGTTCGAGCGACCAGTATTCGACGTCGAAGAGGTCGGCCTCCGACAGCGGCTCGAAAGCCTCTGTCCCTTCCGCTTTCGTGATGACGTCGATCGTCGCCTCGGCGATGTCGGTCGCGATCCTGGCTTGTTTGGCGGTGGCGCCGGCCCCGAACAGGCCGACGCCAGGCACGTAAAAGACGCGCGGCATCGGATCGAGCATCATTTTGCCGCCGCCGGCGCGGGCGTTGTTGCGCTCGAAATAGGACGTGTAATCCGCGACATAATCGGCGACCGCAGCTTTGACCGAGGCAGCGAAAGCGGAAAGCTCTCCGGCGCGGGCGCCGGCAATGCGACGCCCTTCCGCTTGATGTACATGACATGATCGGGCGTCGCGTTGCCGCGCGAGACGAGGCTCACGAGTTCGGCTGCATTACAGAATTCGAGGATCGCGGCGTTCGAGCGATGCTCCAGCACGAAGCGCTTGGGCGCCCCTCGATCTCGGTCGGAATCGCGATTGCGCCGCGCAGGATCGGCGCGATCTGGGCGGCCGTCGCAATAAGCCCCGGCAGGCTCGTCGACGAAACGGATGCGCGCGGCCGCGCGAAAGCCGCCGCTCCGCCTTGTCGATCATCGCGATCATCCCTTCGTAGGTTTCGCGCGGATCGTCGGAAAAGGTGAAGATCCCGTGCTTGAAGAGGATCATGCCGTCGCCTTTGGGCCGCGCCTGAAACGCCGCGTCGACCGCCTTGGCGAGAAGGAAACCGGGCATCACGTAGGGCACGAAGATCGCGTCGGGGAACAGTTCGCGGATCAGCGCCTCGCCGTGCGGCTGGTTGGTCAGCGAAACGATGGCGTTGGCGTGAGTGTGATCGACGTGCTTGAAAGGCAGGTTCGCGTGCAGGATCGCCTCGACCGACGGGTTGGGCGCGGAAGGGTCCATGAGAAGGCGCCGCTCCAGCTTGACCATGTCGTCGTCCGAGAGCTTTTCGAATTTCACCAGCGCCTGCAGCGGCTGCAACCGCACGGCCGGCAAGCCGCCCGGCTCGATGGTCCCCATGTCCCAGCCGCTGCCCTTGACGCAAAGAACGTCGACAACGCTGCCGTCCGCGTCCGCGACGCGGGTCTTGACGGAAGTGTTGCCGCCGCCGTGCCGTACCAGGGTGGGATCCTGCCCGAGAAGACGCGTCGAGTAGACGCGGATGGCGACGTCCTTGTTGATCCCGGCGGAAATGTATTTTTCGACCGCCGCCGCGGCCTCCGCTTCTGACCAGCGCGACTGCATGAGAGAACCTTTCTGCGTGGGAGGGCGAGACCGAACGCGACGCAGGGCCCCGATGTCGGTCTGGTCAACGCGCGCAGCGCGCGAAAGGGTTATCTGATCGACCCCATCGGCGCAACCAGGCGTGATGGCGCGACCGCCTCCTGCCGCTGCCCGCTTTCCTGCGCGAGGGCGCGGGGCTCGAGGCGCCGCCGAGCGCCGAGGAGGTCGCCGACGGCTTCCGGCTGACCGGCCACTTCCTGCTGCGCGACATCTTTGCGACGCGCGGCGAGCCGCTGCCCGATTTCCGGCGCGCCTTTCTGGCGGCGGCGAAGGCGAAGCAGGCGCGATGCAGGTGGCCCCGAGGATCTGAGCGCCTCAACTGGGGGTTGACCGCGATTCTACAAACCGGCGCTCGCCACGCCGATGCCGCCGACGAGGATGAGGCTCAGCGCCCACACGGCGTCGAGATTGAACCAGCTCTTCGAGATGAAGCTCAATCCCAGCCATTCGTGCACGGCGAAGGCGACAACTCCGCCGGTAACGACCATCGCCGCGGCATGGACAATCGAGACGGCGATCGCGGTCCAGAGGTTCCCGCGCATGAGCGCGGCCGCCGCCTCATGGCCGCTGTCCTGTCCTCGCGCACCGCAGATGCCGAGATAGATGGGCAACAACATCAAGCCCGCCCCATGGGCCGTCGCGACGGCGAACGACCACAGCGCCAGTTGGGTCGGCTTGATCCGCGCCAGAAAACGCGGATGGCGCCGCCGGTTGATCAAGAGGTAGACGCCCCCCACGATGACCAAGAGCCCCGCAGCGATGCGGATTTCGTCCTGCCAGGCGACAAGGGCCGTCATCGCGGCAAAGGGCAAGAGGATGCCGGCCATCGCGAGGAAGTGCCCGGCGCCGAGCGGTCCGAGCGAGGCGATGAGGTCGCGTCGCCCCCTGCCCATCAACCCGGCGGAAACCGCCAGCGGCCAGCCCATCCCGGGATTGAGCCCGTGATAGACGCCGCTGGCGACCACCGCCAGCCAAAGGCCGGTCTCAGTCCAGTCAACAGCCTGCACACTCACACAGACGGATAGCAGAAAGAGTCCGATGAGCAGTCGCCGCCGTCGAGACGGATCTGGTGGGACCGGTACCCTTTCGCGAACTCGACATAGAAACTCTTGTCCAGCGTGAGGCCGCCGTTGTCGCCGACGTCGGCCTTCACCATCGCGGCAGGAACGCCGTCCGGATAGAACTGGTCGTCCCAAGTCGAGTACAGCGAGTTGGTCCAGTAGACGCGTTTGCCGTCGCGACTGATCTCGACCATTTGCGGTCCGCCGCGGTAGTCGCCGCCGCCGGGGTGAGGCGTCTTGCGCGTAATCCCTCCGATATGGACGGAGCCGGCAAGCTTCGGCGCCATCGGGTCGGACGCATCGTACTGGCGCATTTCGCCCGTGCCCCAGCAGGACGCATAGAGGAAGCGGTCGTCGAGCGACAGGTCGATGTCCGACAGGAGAGGCGGCACGGCCTCAAAGCCCTGCAATAGCGGCGGCAGCTGATCCTTCGCGGCCGGCTCGGGCGGAATGGTCGCGGTTTTCCGGCAATGGAACGCGCCGCCCTCGCGCCACCAGGTCCAGATCGAGGCTTCGAGATTCGTCGTGTCGACGACCACCCCGACGAAGCCGTATTCCTTGATCGGATCATGGGCGGGACGGACCTCGAGCGCCATCTGATGATTGGCGTCGAGGTCGATGGTCTGCACGTTCCTGCGTTCGCGCAAGTTCCAGAAATGCAGCCTGTGTCCATACTTGTTGGACAGCAGGTCTTCCGGCACGAGGCCGTTCTCGAACTGGGGCGGCAGGCCCCATTCGCTCGAGACCATGTAGTCGCGCGGCAGGTTCCACCAGAAGTCGTAGTGCTTGTCCTGCGAGCCCCGGTCCAATTCGTAACGGCCGATCACCTCGAACGTTTCGCAGTCCATGATGAAGATGCCGGGAGGGCCGTTCGTGCCGTCGGCGCCCCGCCCCCGAGCGTCGAAACATAAATGCCCTCCGGACCGCAATGGATGGTGTGAGGCCGCGAATAGCCAGTCTTGGCGAAGACTTCCTCCGGCTCGATAATCTTGTAAATCGTCGCCGCCTTCGGATCGGGCTTGGTGTCGATCACGTAGATTCGCGAGGATCGGATGCCCGGAATGATCAAGTAGCGCCGCTCCAGGAAAGCATGGCCGGCCAGCGGAGACAGCGCCGACGAGCAGGCGTTCCAGCCGAAATGGTGAAACTCGTCGCCTCTGTTGGGCATGACCACCGTGTGAACGATTTCGCCGAAGGAAGTCGAGCCGGGATCGACGTCGACGACCGCAAGCGCGTCGGCTCGAGAGAAGTCCGGACTCAGCATCGCCGTATAGGCGAGCTTTTCCTGCGGGGCCTGCATCGCCAGCTTCGCAGATGCGTGAAACGTAGGGTCCGGACGCGCCGTCATGGTCGTTCCTCCTCGATTTTCATTCGACATCCCCGATGATCGGGGAATTGTGTTTCAGTTTGGCACAATTTCTCCCCATCAACAAATTCAACGCGCCTTTAATTGCTCGACGCCGGTTCAGCCAATTCCAATTCAGAGCAACGTCACGAAGCTCCAGCAAAACGCGCCGTCATCACAGTCTATGACACCAGGTGATCGGCGGTTGCGCGGGAAGCGGATGACTTTCGGCGGTTAGATCCCCGCGTACCACTCGTAGCCGCGATCCTCCCAGTAGCCGCCGCGCCCGCCGCCGAGCCCGGCAAAACTGTCGATCGCCTCGATCCGCATGACGTATTTGGCCATCTTGTAGCCGAGCTGGCGCTCGACCCTGAGGCGCAGCGGCGCGCCGTGCGCGACGGTCAGCGGCGCATAGTTCATCTCGTAGGCAAGGATGGTCTGCGGGTGAAAGGCGTCGACGAGGTCGATCGACTCGTAATAGCGGTCGTTGGCGACCGGCATCTCGTCAAGCGAGTCGGCGCAGAAGAAGGCGAGGTAGCGCGCCTGCGGCTTCAGGCCCGCGGCGGTGAGCAGTGCGGACAATTGCGCCCCCTTCCACCGGCCGATGCAGCCCCAGCCCTCGACGCAGTCGTGGCGGGTGATCTGCGCGCGCGACGGCAGCGCGCGCAGATCCGCTAGCGAGAGCTTCATCGGCCGCTCAACGAGGCCGCCAACCTCGAGCCTCCAGTCGGCGAATCCGTTTTGGCGCAGGGCGACATAGTCCGGATCGTCGGGATCGATCGAGCCGTTCGGCTTGAAATAAGGGGTGATCGCGCCCGGCGGATATTCGGGCGCGAGCGCAAGCCGCGGCGCGAGAAGGGCGCGCTGGGCCGCCTTGGTCAGGATTTCGGCCTTGTCGAGCACGTTCATCACGCCCGGGGAGCGCGAATCAAGGCTGCAGCCACCGAGCGGCAGCAAACTGCCGGCCGCGAAGCCGCGCAGGATCGAACGGCGGCTGATGAGAAGCGCGCGGCTCATCGTGTTTCCTCCGGAATGCGATAGCGGCCGGTGATCATCGAGCGCATGTTGTTGAAGACGCCCGAGACGAGCACCATCAGGATATGCACGGCGACGAAGGCGATGAGATACGTCGCCAGGATGAAATGTATGGTCCGCGCCGATTGGCGTCCGTGGAACAGCGGGACCAGCCAGGGAAAGGTGGCGTCCATCGCCGCCGACATCGTCAGCCCCGCAAGCACGAGCATCGGAAAGGCGACGATGACGGGCGAGCTTCTGCAGCACGTTGTAGCGGAGCGCCTCGTCCCCCTTGGGAAAGTGCAGGCGCGCGTGATCGAGGACGGCGCGCGGGATCGCCTTGAGATCGGCCCGGCTCGGCAGGAGGTCGCGCAGATGACGCCCGATGAAGAGATTGGCGACATAGACGAGCCCGTTGATGACGAGCAGCCACGCGAAGAAGAAATGCCAGCGCCTTCCCATTGCCAGATCCTGCTCGGCCGGAAGGGTCGCCCAGGACGGAAATCCGCGCTCCTCCATTTCGCCGTCGGGCCCGAGCGAGGCGCCGAACAGGCCCGTCGTGTTGAACGAGTGGCCGAAGATGGTCGTCACGCCGCTGATTGGGTCGCCGTTGTCGTCTTCGTTTGCCGAAAGTGAGAAGAACGGATGCTCGAATTGGGTCGCCTGGCCCCAGCTCAGCGCCGGACGGGCGTTGAAGATCTGTAAGCCGCTCATCAGGAGCATGAGAAAGCAGAGCGCGTTGACCCAATGGCAGATGCGCACCAGAGCCGAGTGGCGGACGACGACGCGGGGAACGGCGACCGGCCGCGCCGAAGATGTGGAGGGAATGGACGTCACGGCGATGGTCTCCGCAAAAGGCGGCGCGCTCACCAGTACGGACGCGCGGGGCGAAAGTTTCGGCAGGCTAGGGGCTGTCCTCAGTTAGCGCCGAGTTTGGAAAGGGGATTCCCGAATCAGCAAATCTCTAACTCATGGGTGGTCGGCTTTTTGAGGGGCTGACCATGGATCGGGATGGATTGCGGGATGATGAGTGGGATCGGATCAAGGATTTTCTTCCTGGGCGTAGGGGCCATGTCGGCGGTACTGCGCCAGACAATCGGCTCTTCGTCGAGGCGGTGCTCTACCGCTATCGGACAGGCGTTCCATGGCGCGATTTGCCGGCGCATTTTGGTTCCTGGAAGAGCACGCACCAACGCTTCAGCCGGTGGTGCAAGAGCGGGGTTTTCGAGCGTGTTCTGAATCACTTGGCCAGTGACGCCGACACCGAATACGTGATGATCGACGCCACCATCGTCCGCGCCCATCAGCACAGCGCCGGGGCGCGAAAAAAAACGGCGAGGACCAAGCCATCGGACGCTCCCCGGGGCGGCCTGACAACCAAAATCCATGCGCTCGCGGACGCCTTGGGCAATCCGGTCAGACTTGTTCTGACGGCGGGTCACGTCCACGATGTTCGCGCTGCGGGGCAACTGCTCCAAGGCGTCGCTTGCGGCGCGCTGCTTGGCGACAAAGGGTACGATGCTGACGGCCTGATCGAACAGCTGCGGGACGCGCAAGATCGACAGCCGTCATTCCGCCAAGGAGCAATCGCAAGCAGAAAAGGGAATGCGACTTCACTCTCTACAAAGAGCGCAACTTGATTGAACGTCTCTTCGAAAAACTCAAGCAATTTCGTGCGATTGCGACACGCTACGACAAGCTCGCGAGAAACTTCCTCGGCGCAATCCGCCTCGTCGCCGTCGTCATCCAGCTCAACTGAGGACAGGCCCTAGGGAGGCATTGGAGATTTTTTTGGGCGGGCGGCGAATCTCGGCCGGGCGACTCGGCAGCCGGCCGCGCTGCAAGCTCTTGTCGATCAACGGCCTCGGGCCCCCCCCCGCCTCGCCGCCTGCGCGCTTCGCCTGGACGGGCAGCGCCGAATCGATGGAACGCAGGTCAACACGTCGGCGTTGGTTCTCCTGAAGGCGGAGGAACACGGGGATGATCGAGCAGGGGCCTCGGCCAGGCGCGGCTTTCGACCCCGTTTCGTTGAGCGCCCCGCAGCGCCCGAATGGCGCCGGCTATTGGCCGCGCGTTCCTGAGGACTTCAGCCCGACGCCCGGCGTCGGGGGTGAGATCCATTCGACGGGAGGCGGCCTGAACAAGCTGTTGGCCCTGCTCGTCGCGCTTACGCTGGCGTGCGGCGCGGCTGCCGGGGTCACCGTCAGCCTCGCGCCGGCCGCCACAGACGATTCTGGCGCCGGATATTAGGGCCGATCCCGGGGCGCTTGGTCGCCGAGCCCTCCGCGACGGCAGGCTAGCTCGCCACGAGCAACAGCGAGCACGGGCTCGTTTCGAGCAGTTGGTTCGCGGTTTCGCCAAACAGCATCGCATCGCTCGGACGGATGGTGACGCCGAGGACGATGAGCGTCGCGCCCTCCCTCTCGGCTTCGGAAAGAATGGCTCGCCGCCAGTTCGTCGAGGAGCGGCTCCGGACTCGAATCGGCTGATTGCGCTGATCCGCGATCTCGACGACCTCCTTCAGCGCCGCCTCCTCGTGACTGCTGGCAAGCACGCGCCGGCGATATCGGTCGGACGACGCGCCGGCCGGCGACGAGACGAAAAGCACTTCGAGGTCGGAGGCGGAGGCATGCGCCAGTTCGATGGCGACCTCAGCCGCGCGGCGGGTGGTCGGGGCGCCGGTGACTGGCGCGAATCCTCAGAGGCGCACCGGCGGCGTCGCGCTTATGAACGCCGCGTGCGACGGCGACTGCGACGGGTCCCTTGAAGGAACGGGCGGACGCTGCGATCTCGGGATTGAAGCCGCCCGCCGGCATCTGAGCGGGATCGAGCCCGATCACCAGGAAATCGTATCCCTTCGGCGCCTCCTCGGACAGCGCCTGGTCGGCCGCGAGTCCGCTCGCCCGCGACTTCACTGCGACGCTCGGCGTATCCGGCGCTTCGGAAGCGCGCAATTCGCGCGCCTGATCGGCGGCGATCCTCAGATCGGAGGCGATTTCGCTCTCGACTTCGCTCTGACCGCGCCTGGCGGAATGCGACTGGAACTGCAGCACGGTGGTCGGCTTGCCCCGCGCTCCCGCAAGAAGGCCGACCAGGCGCGAGGCGAGACGGCCATTCGGATGATCGCTCGCGGCGAGGAGAAACCGGTCCATATTGGCGACGAAGCCGTTGGCCTCGAAGGCTTCTTTGTCGAGCCGCGCTTTCTCCTCCGGTCTCAGCGGCGTTCGCGCCAGCGCCCAGCGCAGCGCCGGCGGCATCGCGCAGGTCGTCAGCACCGCCATCGTGACGATCATCGAATAGAGCTTTGGCGTCAGCGCGCCGGCCGACAGGCCAACGCTCGCCACGATCACTTCGGTTGATCCGCGCGCGTTCATGCCGATCGCGAGGGCGAGCGACTCGGTCGCCGACAGGCGTCCCAGGGCGCCGCCGACGAAGGCGCCGAGAAACTTGCCGAAACTCGCGATAAGAACGAGCGCCGCCGTCATCCCCAGAATGTCGGGAGACATGAGCGCGGTCAGATCCACACTCAGGCCAGCAAGGGCGAAGAAGACGGGTGCGAAGAGCGCTGCGACCATCGCGCGCAGCTGCGCCGAGATGGCTTTGGTCAGATGGGAGACTCGCCGACCAGGACGCCGGCGATCAGCGCGCCGAGCACGGTCTGAACGCCGAGCGCCTGGGTGACGAGGGCCGTCACGCCCATGACGACGAGGATGAGCGTGAGCGCCATGTATTCGCCGAGGAAGTGGTCGTTGACGATACGCACGGCGTTCTCGACCAGGCGACGGCCCAAGGTCAGGCTCGCGGCGAGGAACAGGGCGAGCCCGCCGACCGTCCAGCCGATGCGGCCGACGTCGACTGCGCCCTTGCGGACGATTCCCAGGATCGCGGCGATGATGATCCAGCCGAGCGAGTCCTCGACTGTCGAGGAGGCGACAAGGATCTGGCCGAGGTCGCGTCTTTCGAAGTTCATGTCGCGCAATACGCTCGCGACGATCTTGATCGAGGAGATCGACAACGCGACGCCGAGAAAGAGTGCGGTCGCTAATCGATGGCTCTCGTCGGGAATGAGCGTGGAGGGCAGCATCAGGCCCAGCGAAGCGCCACAGAGGAACGGAACCGCGACCCCGGCCAGGGGGACGCTCAGGGCCGGCCAGCCCAACCTCTGCATGAGCCGCAGGTTACTTTCCATGCCGGTCAAGACGAGCAGGAGGAGGATGCCGAACTCCGCAAACGCATGGAGGGCGGCCTTGTCGGCCGGGTCGGGAGGAAACAGGGTCTGCTTGAGGTGCGGCGAGACGCGCCGAGAAGAGAGGGTCCGAGCAGAATGCCCGCGAAAGCTGCCCGAGCACTGGCGGCTGGCCAAGACGCTGGACCGCCTCCCCGAGGAGGCGCGCCGCGAGCAGAATGACGACGATCGAGACCAGAAAGCCGGGTTGGAAGGTCATTGCGATAGCCTCCGCGCGGGCGACGCGAGTTCCCGTTCTGTCCGCGCGATATGTTCCGTGCGGCGACCCCGCAGCGACTTTGCTCCTGACGAACGCGAATCCCCGCGCCAGTAAACCGGCGGGGGGCGCCGCGGTTGCCTATCGGTGGCGATTTTTGCGCCGCCATCTGAAACTTGCCGCGGGCGCTTCCGTAACAGGTTCGTTCCGATCGACGCGCCCATGACGACGATCGGCTTCGATCTGAAACGGAGAACAACCATGAACACCAAGATTTCGCTTTTCGCCGCGGCGCTCGCCGCCACCTTCGCCTTCGGCGCGTCGGCCTATGCCGAAATGACCAAGATGGTCGGCGGCGCGCCCATGTATCCGAGCAAGAACATCATCGAAAATGCGATCCACTCCAAGGATCACACGACGCTGGTCGCCGCGGTGAAGGCCGCCGGTCTCGTCGGTACGCTCGAAGGCGCCGGGCCCTTCACGGTTTTTGCCCCGACCAACGAGGCCTTCGCCCGCCTGCCGGCCGGGACGGTCGAAACCCTGCTGCAGCCCGCCAACAAGGACAAGCTGACTTCCATTCTGACCTATCACGTCGTGCCCGGCCGCCTCACCGAGAGCGAGATCGACGCCATGATCAAGCAGGGTGGCGGCAAGGCGATGCTGAAGACCGTCGAGGGCGAAGAGCTCGCCTTCGAGCGCGGAGGCGGCCATCTCTGGGTGATCGACGCCAAAGGCGACAAGGCCGAAGTGACGATCCCGAACGTTATGCAGTCGAACGGCGTCATCCAGGTCATCAACGCAGTGCTGCTTCCCGGCTGAGCGCTTCTCCTGCGTATATCCTCGGCATGCGAGGGCGGGCGCTGGCGGAGCGTCCGTCCTTTCACGCGGCCAATGCCCCCGAGGTTGCCCGCGGGGCGAACCCTATTCTAGGATCGCGCCATGACCATCGGGGCGAAGGCGCCGGGCGGGGGATTGAAGCCTGGCGAGAGCGATCTCACGGACCTCATGCGTCGGATCGCGTCGAGCGACGAGGCGGCGTTCCGGGCGCTCTACCGGCAGACCAGCGCAAAACTCTACGGCATCGTCTTCCGCATCCTGCCCCAGAAGGACGCCGCCGCCGAGGCGTTGCAGGAGGCCTATGTCCGGATCTGGGAAAGAGCCGCCGACTTCGACGCCGCGAGGGGCTCGCCGCTCGCCTGGATGGCGACCATCGCCCGCAACCGCGCGCTCGACGAAGTCCGCCGCGTGCGTCCGGCGTCGCTCGAGGATATACTGGAAAGCTTCGAGCCTGCGGCCGAGCCGATCGATCCGCTCGCCGCGCGCGACAGATCCGAGCGGCTCGCCGCGCTCATCGCCTGCCTCGAGCGGCTCGACGACGACAAGCGCGCCATTCTCATGCTCGCCTATTACCACGGCGCGAGCCGCGAGGCGCTCGCGAAGCGTTTCGGGCGGCCCGTGCCGACGATCAAGACCTGGCTGCATCGCGGCCTGGCGCAACTGAGGGACTGTTTGTCGTCATGACTTCCCGACGACGATTTCGCCGCCGCGGAATTCGCGCTCGGCACGCTCACGCCCGGCGAGCGCGCGGCTTTGGCCGCCCGGCGGCTGCGCGAGCCCGATCTCGACGACGCGATCCGCGCCTGGGAGGAGCGCCTTGCGCCGCTCGCCGAGGCCGCGCCGCCGATCGACCCGCCGCTCGATCTCCTGCCGGCGATCGAGCGGCGCCTGCGTGCGGCGACCGTGCCGACGGCTCGGCCGACTGCGGCCGCCGACCCGGCGCTCATCGCCTTGCGGCAAAGCCTCGTGCGCTGGCGCGCCGGGGCGATCGCCGCGTCCAGCGTCGCGGCGCTGCTCGCCATCGGCTTCGCCGCGCGCGAAATAACGCGGCACGCGGTCCCGCGCGAATATGTCGCGATCCTGCAGAAGGACGCCGCCTCGCCCGCCTTTGAGGTTACGGTCAACCTCGACCGGCAGGAGCTGACGGTGCGCCCGGTCGCGGCGGAGCCGCCTCCCGGCAAGGCTTACGAATTGTGGATTATCGACGCCAAGCTCGGCGCCCCGCGCTCGCTCGGCGTGATCGGCTTGGCGCCGCGCGCTGAGAGCCTCGCCGCTTACGACCGCGCCGTGGTCAAAAACGCCACCTACGCCGTAACCGTCGAGCGGCCGGGCGGCTCGCCGAACGGCAGGCCATCCGGACCGCCCGTATTCGTCGGCAAGCTGGTCCCAGTCGGGCCTTAGCTATCTATTCTCGGCTGGTCGTTGGACGCATGGGAGGCCTGATGCTCGGCGTCTGCTACTACCCGGAACACTGGCTGGAAGATTTTTGGGCCGAGGACGCGCGGCGCATGCGCGAGCTGGGAATCGCCTATGTGCGCATCGGCGAATTCGCTTGGTCCCGCTACGAGCCCCGGCGCGGCGAATGGCAATGGGGTTGGCTCGATCGGGCGATCAATGCGCTCGGCGACGCCGGCTTGAAAATCGTGCTCGGCACGCCGACCGCGGCGCCGCCCAAGTGGCTGATGGACGAACATCCGGAGATCGCGCCGGTCGACGATCGGGGCCGGCCGCGCGGATTGGCTCGCGCCGGCACTATACGTTCTCATCGCAAGTCTATTGGCGCGAGAGCGCGCGAATCATCGAGGCGCTGGCGAAGCGTTATGGCCACCATCCGGCGCTGGCCGGCTGGCAGACCGACAACGAATACGGCTGCCACGACACCGTGCTGTCGTGGGCCATGGAGGACTTGAAGGCTTTCCGCGACTGGCTTCGGCGTCGCTATCAATCGCCCGAACGGCTCAACGAAGCCTGGGGATCCGTGTTCTGGTCCATGGAACTGCAAAGCTTCGACGAAGCATCGCTGCCCAATCTCACCGTGACGGAGCCCAATCCGGCGGCGCGGCTCGACTTTTGGCGGTTCCAGTCCGAGCAGGTGGCGGCCTACGACCGTATGCAATGCGAGATCATCCGCCGTCATTCGCCCGGCCGGTGGATCACCCACAACTTCATGGGGTTCTTCAACGAATTCGATCATTGGCCGCTGGGCGAGCATCTCGACTTCGCCTCGTGGGATTCCTATCCGATCGGCCTTGTCGAGCACTTTCCGTTCGACGAATCCGAGCGCTTGCGCTGGCAAGACTCGTCGCACCCGGACGTCGCGCCGTTTCACCACGACCTCTATCGCGGCGTCGGGCGAGGGCGCTTCTGGGTGATGGAGCAGCAGCCGGGACCGGTGAACTGGGCGCGGTGGAACCCCGCGCCGGCGCGCGCAATGGTGCGCTTGTGGACGCTCGAAGCCCACGCCCATGGCGCCGAGGTCGTGAGTTATTTTCGCTGGCGCCAGGCGTCGTTCGCGCAGGAGCAGATGCATGCCGGGCTCAATCTGCCGAGCGCGCAAGAGCTTTCGCCGGGCGGCCGGGAGGCGGCGGCGGCGGCCGACGACCTCGCGCGGCTCGGCGACTTGCCCGCGACCGCGCGGGCTCGAGTGGCGATCGTCTATGACTACGAGGCGCATTGGATCACCGCGATCGAGCCGCAGGGGGCGGACTTCCGCTATCCGGAACTGGTTTTCCGCTGGTACGAGGCGATCCGCAGTCTCGGGCTCGACGTCGATTTCGTGAGGCCGGGAGCGGGGCTCGACGATTATCGCCTCGTGCTGGCGCCCTCGCTGCCGATCGTCTCGGAGGAGGCCTTGCAGGCGTTTGCCGCAGCGACCGGGATCGTGGCGTTCGGGCCGCGCTCCGGATCGAAGACCCGCCGCTTTTCGATTCCGCACGAATTGCCGCCGGGGCCGCTGCAGCGCCTCTTGCGATCGCGGGTGATCGAAGTCTCTTCCATGCGGCCTGGCGTGAAGGTCGCCGTTACAGGCGCGATCGCGGGCCAGGCGGAGCGTTGGCGCGAAGTGGTCGAGACGCGTGCCGAAACGCTTGCGGCCTTCGCCGATGGCGCGCCGGCCCTCGTCGCCAGCGACAAGTATCATTATCTCGCCTGCTGGCCCGACGCCGGCGCGCTCCGCTCGCTGATGGCCCTCTTGTGCCGAAAGGCGGGCCTGTCGACGATCGCGCTACCGGCGGAGGCGCGCCTGCGCCGGCGCGGCGACCTCACGTTCGCCTTCAACTATGGCGAAACGCCCTGGCCGGCGCCCTTCGCCGGCGAGCCGCTGGTCGGCGCGCAAACCGTCGCCCCGCGCGGCTTCAGCGTCTGGCGAAGCTGACGCGTCGAGGCGCCCGCGCTTGACCGGGCCGCCTCAATAATACGCGAAATTATATGATGAATTCGGCGGCTCGTCTGGAGCCACGAGGCTCAATATTTTAGCTTTTGCCGAAGGGACCGAATTTCGTGCTCCCGTTCGGACAGCATTCATAGGATAATTACTGATCAGAACCACAAGGGAGTCCGAGGGAAGGAACGCACTTGCGCATAAGAGCCATCGAGACGCGCGTCGTGAACGCCGAAATGCGCAACTGGGTGTTCGTGCGGGTCGAGACCGATCAGCCCGGCCTCGTCGGTTGGGGGGAGGCCACGCTCGAATGGAAGACCCGGGGCGTCGTCGGCGCCGTCGAGGACCTGACGCCGCTGCTGCTCGGGCGCGATCCGCGCGATGTCGAACAGGCGGTGCGCGTGAGAAGCACTCGTTCTGGCGACTGGGCGCGATCGGCATGAGCGCCGTTTCGGGCATCGAAATCGCGTTGTGGGACATCGCCGGCAAGGCGCTCGGCGCGCCGGTCTGGAGACTGCTCGGCGGCAAAGTTCGCGACAAGGTCAGGGTCTATACCCATCTCGGAATGGGCGACATGCGCGCCGTCTAGACCAGCGACGAGGGCCCGCTGGTCGAACGGGCGCTGGAGGTCGTCGCGAAGGGCTACCGGGCGTTCAAGGCGGTGTTCATCCCCTACACCCACTATACCGCGCCGCTGACGGAGGTGGACAAGGTCGCCCGCATGATGACCGCCTTGCGCGCCGCGGTCGGCCCGAAGGTCGAGATCATGGTCGATTTCCACGGCCGGCCGGCGAGCGCCGCCGCGGCGCTGGCCTATATCGAGGCCTCGCATCGAGTTCCACGACCTGCTCACCGCGCGCGCGGTCGACATCATTCAGCCCGACATCTGTCATTGCGGCGGGTTGCTCGAGGCGAAGAAGATCGCCGCGATGGCGGAAGCCGTGTCGGTCGGCGTGGCGCCGCACAACCCGCTCGGGCCGATCGCCGGAGCGGCCGCGCTGCACTTCGCGGTGTCGACGCCGAACCATGTCATCCAGGAGGACATGGTCGGCGCCGTGCCCTGGTACTCCGAGGTCGTCCGCGGCCCGATCCACATGGTGGACGGCTTCTGGCAAATTCCCGAAGGCCCGGGGCTTGGAATCGAAGTCGACGAGGACGCTTGCGCCCGCCATCCGTTCGCGTGCGGGACCGATTGCGCTGGAGACACGCCGGCTGACGACGGCGCGCGTGCGCGACGTGAACCTTAAGGTTCGCGCCGGCGAGGTGGTCGGGCTCGGCGGTTTGAACGGCGCTGGCCGATCGGAGTTGGCGCTCGCGATCTTCGGCCAGGATCGCCTGACGGGGGGCTCGGTGCTGGTCGACGGCGCGGAAATCCGGCTGCGCAGCCCCGCCGACGCGATCGCCGCCGGCATCGGTCTGGCGCCCGAAGAGCGCAAGAGCCAGGCGCTGCTCATGATGCGCAGCGTCGCCGAGAACATCACGCTTTGCGTGCCTGACCAAATCTCCCGCTTCGGCTTCCTTCGCCGGGCGGCAGAACGGCTCGTGGCGAGCGAGCAGGTCGAGCGCATGCGCGTGAAGACCTCCGGTCTGGACCAGCTGGTCGCCGACCTGTCCGGGGGCAACCAGCAGAAGGTGGTGCTCGGCCGATGGCTGGCGAAGGCCCCGCGGGTGCTGATTCTGGACGAACCGACGCACGGCATCGATGTCGGGGCAAAGGCGGAAATCCATCGCCTGATCGTCCAGCTCGCCGCCAACGGCATTGCGATCCTGGTCATCTCCTCGGAATTGCCGGAGCTGATCGGCATGTCGGACCGGATCCTGGTCATGGCGGCCGGTCGGATCGCAGGCGAAGTGCCGCGCGCCGAGGCGACGGAGCAGCGCGTGCTCAATCTGACGATGCGCGAAAACCTGTCGCAGGAGCCGGCGTGATGAACGAAACCGCGGTCGCGCCCTCGCGGACGTCAGCTCGCCTCGGGCGCCGCCCGCTGGCGGGCGCATACAAGCTGATCGGCACGCATAATGTCAGCCTCCTGATCGCGCTCGCCATCCTGGTCGCGATCTTCGGCGCGCTGCGTCCCGACGTTTTTTTCCTCTCCCGCAACATCCAGAACATCGGCCAGGCGATCGCGATCCTCGGCGTGCTCGCCACCGCGCAGACGATCGTCATCATCTCCGGCGGGCTCGACATCTCCGTAGGCTCGATTGTCGGCATGTCGACCGTCTGCATCGCGACCGTCGTGGTATGGACCGGATCGACGACGCTGGGCATTGCGGCGGGCGTCGCGGTCGGCGTCGTCGCCGGTCTGGTGAACGGATTGCTGGTCACGGTCGGCGGCGTCAACGCGGTGATCGCCACGCTCGGCACGATGGCGGCGTTTCGCGGCGTGGCCTTCATTATCAGCGACGGCCAGTCAATTCCGATCTTCGATCGCGATTTCCGCGTCATTGGCGACGGGCGTTTTCTCGGCGTGCAGATCACCATCTGGATTCTGCTGGCGGTCGTCGCCGCGTTCTTCGTCCTGATGCGCTATACGCTGGCCGGACGGAATATTTATGCGATCGGCGGCAATCCGGTCGTGGCGCGGCTCGCCGGCCTCAACAACCGCGCCTATCAGATCGGCGTCTACATCCTGAGCGGCGCGACGGCAGGTCTCGCCGGCATGCTGCTGGCGGCCCGCACCGGTTCGGGCCAGCCGGTCTCCGGGTCCGACGGGCTGGAGCTTCAGGCGATCACGGCGGCGGTGCTCGGAGGCTGTGCGCTGACCGGCGGCAAAGGCACCATTGTCGGCGGGTTGCTCGGCGTGCTGATCCTCGGAGTGCTCAACAACGGCATGATTTTGACGAGCGTGCCGACCTTCTACCAGATGGTGGCGCGAGGCGTCTTGCTGATAGCCGCCGTGTTGATCGCGGAGCGGCAGAGGCTGCGCTATGGATGACCGAACCGCGAAAGACCGTGCGGAATTGTCCCGTCTGACGCCGCTGTCCGAAGGCCGTCCGGCGAGCGGGGGACGAATCCATAACTCCGTGGTGCGCACCCTGGGCGGGTGGATTCTCGGCGGGCGCTACAAGCCGGGCGACACGCTGCCGCGCGAAGGCGACCTGACGGAAACCCTTGGCGTAAGTCGCACGTCTCTGCGCGAGGCGGTGAAAGTGCTCTGCGCCAAGGGCCTCCTCGAGGCGCGGCCGCGCGTGGGCGTTCGCGTGCGGGAGCGCGAGCACTGGCGTCTGCTTGATCCGATCGTCCTGAGCTGGCATCCCGATCTGACGCGCGACCCCGAACTCATTCTCGGGCTCATCGAGGCGCGGCGCATCATCGAGCCTGCAGCGGCGGAACTGGCAGCGCGTCGCGGCACGGCGGAACATTTCGCGGTGATCGAGGCGGCCTATCTCGGAATGGAGCGGGCGATCCCGCACGATCTGGCGGCGTGCTGCGAATCCGACCTTGCCTTTCACCGCGCCTTGGTCGACGCGAGCCGCAACCTCGTATTGAGAAATCTGGTCGGGACCATCGAAACCGCCCTGCGCGCGTCCTTCCTGCTGACGACGCGCCTGATGGAAAATCAGGCGAAGACCCTGTCCGTGCACAAGGCGGTGCTGGAAAGCGTGCGCGTGCGCGACACGGCCGGCGCCAGAGCCGCCATGAACCGCCTGCTCGATCTTGCCGAGGATGAATACCGTCGTCTCGCATGAAGGCGCTGCCGATCGCGAGCGGGACGGAGCCATGCCCGCCAAGGTAGTGAAAGCTCACTGTCATACCCGCGAAAGCGGACCGCTTTCGCGGAGGTGACACTCTCGGACTTCCAATGTCATGCCCGCCAAAGCAGGCGTCCAGATCGCTGCCGCAGACGCTCAAGCCTCGATCCGCTACGCCCCCTTCCTCCGCCGCTGTCGGTACTGGTCGGCGACGACGGCGGCGACGATGACGCCGCCCTTGATGATTTCCTGGTAGTGCGCGTCGACGTTGAGGAAGGTGAAGCCGGAGGTCAGGACGCCGAGGATGACCGCGCCGATGACGGTGCCGGTCATGCGACCGACGCCGCCGGACAGCGAGGCGCCGCCGATCACGGCGGCGGCGATCGCGTCGAGTTCGAAGCCGACGCCGGCCTGGCCGCTGATTGCGCGCGCGGTATGCCGATGCCCGACAGGCCCGACAGCAGGCCGGCCATCATGTAGACGAGCACGATATGGCGCTCGACGTCGATGCCGGAGACGCGGGCCGCGAGCGGTTCGCGCCGATCGCGTAGGTGAACTTGCAAGTGGGCGAAACTGCCGCTACCCATCGCGCGTGAGGTCAGCATGGCAACAATCGGCCGGATTCCCTGGTCGCAGGGAAAAGAGCAGGCAATTTCCCGCGTTTCGAGCCGCAATGGAAATGCGCCCCGAAAAAGCAAAGAATTCGAGAGCGTTGCGCGACAAGTCCCTGTGCAGGGGAGCAGGGAATTTTTTCGGCGCAGCAGGGAATTCCTTGTCGGGCGGAAACAGGGAGAAGCATCGAATGCAATGAGATTCGCCGAAGAAGGCGTAAGAGTCGGGCGGGCTATCGATCGATTTCCGGTTCAAGTCGCGGTCGCGGTCGCGGTCGCGGTCGCGGTCGCGGTCGCAGGCGCACGCCGATGAGCGGGTTGTTTTCTGTCGTCGGGACGCCATCGCCGAAGCTTTATGCCGTTCTGAACATCGTAAGGGCGCTCGTGCAAGTCACGATCGGCGAACCCGTGGTCGTCGTCGCAAATTCGCTCGAAGCGCTGCGCACGAAATTTCCCGATGGGCCGACGCGGAAGAATCGGGCCGTGGTCCTGGTTTCCGATTACCCTCAACCTGACATATTGGCGGCTTTCACGCACCTGAAGGCGCCGGTTGTAATCTCCATCGACGATTTCGCCACCGTCGCCTTGTTCTCGGTCGTTTCGAGAGGCTTCGGCGCCGTCGCCGCCGCGCGTTTTGCGACGATGGGGCTTGTCAACGTCGCGCCGGCGGTCGTTTCACCCCCTCCATTCTCTCTCTTTGCCGGCGACCCGAAGGTCGAAACGCTCGCGGGTCTCATCCTGAAGCTCGGGGCATTCTACAAGATGTCGATGAAAGACGACACCCTGGCCAAGGTCCTGGCGTTCCTTGGGGTCGCCGAGCTTGGAGGCGCCGTGCTCTGCGAGTACATCGACCGCAAAGTGGTCGCCGTCGGCAAGATGGCCGAAGACGCCCGAGCGTCGCTGGAGGGGCGGAGCCCGCTGGAGAGCGAACTCATCGACTTTCTTGCGCCGCAATATGACGCCGTCGCCCAAGGGCGGCCTCTCAAGCGATTGGAGTGGCCGGTTTGCGCCCTTCTTCGGCCGGAGTTTCCGGACCGGATGACGATCGAACCGATCGATCTGACCGGGCCGGCGCGGTTTATCTACCACGGCCCCTATTTCGCGCTGCCGGCCGGCGCCTGGAGGGCCGATATTTCGCTCGAAGTGCGGGATTGCTACTCCGACAACCACATTGCGCTTGACGTGTGCGGGATGGGCGAACTCCTGGCGGTCGTGCGGACGAAGTTGCCGCCCAGCGGGGTCTACGGCTGTCAGATCCGGTTCGAGATCGAAGACCCGTCGAAAGCGGTCGAAATTCGCATGACGCTGCTGACCGGGGCAATCGAAGGCGTCATACGCTTACACGCCATCGCGCTTCACCGGCTGGGCTCGCTCGACGAGCCGGAGTTCGGCGAGGCGGTCGAGGAAGAGGCCTCGGCCGGGGCTCGATGATCGGCGCCGATTTTCGAGATTCGGCCTTGTTGGATGGCGTCCAACCCGACTGCGCCGTTCCTCGGTTACGCTCGATATCGGCGACGCTTGCGATGTCGTGCACGGCCATCAGCAGCTCTCGCTGTTCATCACCCACTACGACGAGTGCTGCTTCTGCCGATCCACGTCTACGGCACCGAAAAAAGAGCCGGCCTGTCGCGGTTGTTCTACGTCCCGGCAAGATGCCCTCGGGCTCGAGGTTCGCGCTCATCTGCGCCGCACCCGAGCTCGCTGGCCATCCACCCGCATCCTGTTGCGCGGCGACGGCCACTACGCCCGGCCCGGGGCGATGATCTGGTGCGAGGAAAACGACGTCGACCACGTGCTCGGCCTTCGGAACAAAGCCGCTCTCCAAAAAAAGTCGATGAGACGGCCGAAGCGGTGCCCACTCCGACGCCGCGTCTTTCGCCGGATCAGTTGGCTGAGTTGGCCACGATCGTTGAAACGGGCCAGGACCGGAAAGTCGACGGCGTCGTTCGCTGGCTCCGCGTGGATCTCAAGCGCGTGATCGCCGAGCGGTTCGGCGTCGACTATCACAGCGCTATATCGGGAAACTTCTCAAAAAGCTTGGCTTTTTCCGACAACATCCAGCCTGAAGTCTGGGTCGTGTCAGCAATAACAATTAAATCTTTATTGAGACAGTCGGATCGGTGCGTCGCCCTCCGTGCCTCGCGGGATAAGCTGGGGGGTAAATATTGGAACGCCGTTGCACCCCGCCCAAGTCTCCGGACCTGGGGCATCTTGGGCCGTGGTAGTTTTTGCTGTTCCTTGAGTGCCTTCTTCTCGTCGGCTATGAAGGCAAGCTTAGCGATCGGCAGAATGGGGCCACTGTGGGATTCCTGACGAGGACCGCGGGACTATTAACAATCCGCTTTGCTGGATTGAGGGCGGACTTGCGTCGAAGAGCATCGACCGCAGGCCAGAACGAGCTGGCGCGGCTTGATCGTGAGTTGGCGGGGCTTCGAGGCGAGTTGACCGGGCTTCGCGACGAGTTGGCCAGCCTTCGGGGCGAGGTTGCCGGCTTGACCGATCCTGTCGACGAGCTGGGGCGGCCGAATCTCAGTCCAGGGTCGATGCGCGCCAGGAATGAGAAGGTCATCACCTGGAACATCAAAAATTTCGGATACGAAATGGCTCGTTCGCTAGAGGCCAATCGTAAAAGCGTGCAAGCCGCGCTGAGAAATCTTCCGGCGACTTCACGGCCCACACTGCAAGCGGATGTCGAGTCGCCATGGTTCGCTTATTGGTGCAACCAGCTCCACATTTCCGTTTCTTACCACAGAAAGAATTGGGAATTGTGTTTCCTGCTGCAAAGTTTGCACGACCAGAACCTGCTTGTCCCTGGCAAGGCGGGGCTCGGCTTCGCCTGCGGGCGTGAGCCCATACCGAGCTATCTCGCTTCGCTCGGCATCCGCGTCACCGCAACGGACCAGCCGCCTGAGCAAGTTCTCGGCAATGTTTGGGCTGAGACCGGACAGCATGCAACCAGCATCGACGATTTGTGGTACAAACATCTGGTTACGCGCCAGTTGTTCGACAATCATGTTTCGTTGCAATATGTGGATATGAACGATATACCTTCTTCATTGAAAGGTTATGACTTCTGCTGGTCCGTTTGCGCCGTTGAACACCTTGGGTCGATCGAGCGGGGCGTCCAATTTCTTGAAAATTCACTAAACGTTCTTTCTCCGGGCGGCATTGCGATCCACACCATAGAATACAACGTGGACAATGGAGGACCGACCATAAATAATTGGGGAACTGTGTTGTTTCAGCGCAAGCATATTGAAAGTGTCGCCAAAAGTCTTAGCCAGAAGGGACATCGCGTCGCTCCTTTGAACTTCGATTTCGGTGACGGACCCCTTGATAACTTCATCGATATGCCGCCATACACCTGGCCAAGTCTGGTTGATGATCCGCGTTCAATCGAACGACAAAAACATCCATCCCATCTGAAATTGGGTATCGACGGCTTTGTTTGTACTTGTTTTGGCATAATAATTCAGAGGAAATCGTGAGTGTCTGCTAAGGCCCACAGGCCTGGTGCGACTGCCTTTGAGAAAAAATAACTGCCTGGAGTAGGATGTGCCTTTATTTGATCAACTGCGACGGCAATTATCTCTGATCCCGACAAGGAATGTAGGCAATAACGATGAATTGCATGCACGCCTTGATACAATTCAAAAACAACTTGAAAATATTGAAAGGAAGATTGACCTTCAAGAGAATTTCAGCCACGGAGGTCGAGCGACCTATGTTGGAAACAACCGCGTCCTGACAAAAATCGTCGTGGCGAACAGGCAGATTGCCTTGTTGGTTGAAGCTGACGATCGGCTCATCAGCCCCTGGTTCATCGCCACCGGCGGGTACGAAACTCCATTGACGAATTTTTTCGTAAGGGAACTTGGAGTGAGTAGTCATTGTTTGGATGTCGGCGCAAACTTCGGATATTTTACCTGCCTCATGGCCCGTTTTTGCCCCAAGGGTCGCGTCATTGGGATCGAGGCCGATCAACACGTTTACGAAATTGCCCGTGACAACGTATTAATCAATGGATTTGGAGATTTTGCTCAGGTCATTCACGCAGCGGCGAGCAACGATAACGCAACAACGACCTTGTACAGACGGAAGACGAGGTCCGGCAACACGAGCATCATAAGAGTATCCGACGAATTCACCAGCCGGATGGCGGAAGAGCCCAGCGAGCCTTTCGTTGTGAGAAGCGTTCGCATCGACGATCTCTTGAACAGGATGAATGGCCGCGTCGATTTTATCAAGATTGACGTCGAAGGAGCGGAACCGCTCGTATTCGACGGGGCCGAGGTCGCAATCTCGTCGAACCCGAATCTTACGTTGGTCGTGGAATGGTCTCCTAACCAAATCGCGGCGGCCGGCTTCAATATTCCGGCGTTTCTCGCAACTTTAGACGCCAAGGGGCTGCGGCCCTTTGATCTTGACCTGCAAGGGAAGTTAGCGCCGCTGACATTCGACGAGCTGCTGAACCTTCCGTATCGTCCGGGGATCGCGTTCAAGAAAAGCGGGGGCGCCTGACTGCCGGGCAACAGGAGAGGTCTCGTTTCCGCAGAGATTGGGCTGGTCACCTCGCGTTCGCGGACGCCCTTTTTGCGTCGACGTTGAGGAAGGCGAAGCCCGACGTCAGAATGCCGAGGATGACCGCGCCGATGACGGCGCCGGTCATGCGCCGGCTCGGACACGACGCTGTCTTCTTCGACGTCGACGCGATCCCGCCGGGCCGCGACTTCGTCGACATCCTGTCCGAGCGCGTCGGCAAATGCGACGCGCTCGTCGCCGTCATCGGCAGGCACTGGGTTTCGAGCGTCGAGGGCGCGAACCGGCGCCGTCTGGACGATCCCAATGATTTCGTCCGCATCGAGATCGAGGCGGCGCTGAGCCGCGACGTCTCGGGTGACAAATCGCAGCGGCGTCGGCTCGCAGTTCACCGCGAAATATGCAGTGAAGATGCTCGTCTGGTACGAGCACTACAGCAACATCAACGAAGCGATCGCGCGGGAGAAGCAGCTCAAGAAATGGGAGCGGAGCTGGAAGCTCGAACTGATCGAACAGTTCAATCCGGATTGGGTTGACTTGTATGAAACGCTGAGCGGGTGATTGGCGCAAGACATGAACAGCCGGGCCCGGCTTACTGGACCCCCGCTTTTTCGGTCCGCGAAAGCGGGATGACACGTTTGCCACGGACTTTGACAATGGTCCTTCGTCTTCTCAGACTTTCCGACGAAATCGCGGAAGCTCTTGTGGCGCCCGACATCGGCGCGGGCCTCGTCTCGTACGATCTGGTCGGCGCAGCCGAGCGGATAGCCTTGTTCCGCGCCTGCCCCGATCCGTTCCCCGCGCGACCGTTCGAGCTCGCCAGCAATCTTCTTCTTCCCTGGTCGAAATCGTATTTCCGGTGGAGGCTTTCATTTCGTCGGTCGGTTCCATCCGCTCGCGCCGAACCGTCCTGGCGAGCGCTTTCCAAACCATGGCAACGGCTTTTCGAGCGCCTGGTCGACGGCGAGCGTCGCCCCCGAGAGGGACGAGCTGTCGCTTACGTCGATTGGACCCGGCCCGTTCCGTTAGGAGGCGCGCGCGACATACGCGCTGGGCCGCGGCGTGCTGACCATGGCGCTCTGGCTGCGCAACCTCGGGCCCGAGCCGCTGCCCTTCGGCCTGGGCTTCCACCCGTCGCTCAACCGGACCCCGATGACGCTTCTTCAAGCAAAGGCGAAGCGGGTGTTGCTGGAGGGCCCCGACCATTTGCCCACGGGCGAAGCTCCGGTTTCGTCGCGGCGGGAATGGAACTTCGCGACGCCGCGGGCGCTTCCTACGGGCTGGATCAACAACGCTTTCCTCGACTGGGACGGATGCGCCAGCGTTTTATGGCCCGAACGAGCGCTCGCGCTCGATATCGTGGCCGATCCGCCGCTGACGACCTACACCGTCTACTCGCCTGCCGGCGACTGCGGCTTCTTCTGTTTCGAGCCCGTCTCGCATCCCGTCGACGCGCACAACCTGCCCGGCGGCCCGGAGGCAAACGGTCTCGTGGTCCTGGCACCACTCGAAACCCTGTCGGCGACCTGCATGTTTCGGCCGCGGTTCCTCGGCTAGCTTAGCTTAGCGAGTCGCTGACCGACCGGCGACGACACGAAAGGCGGGCCTCTCGACGATCGAGCTGCCGCAATTCGAGAATGGCGGACGAACCGAGAGAGCGCCCGGTCGTCTGGACGGATCCGAGGTTCGTGATCTGGCCTCACAACTTTGTCATTGGACCCGAACCGGGCGCCAACATAGCCTCGGGTCCGCCGACCAAGTTTGGAGAATTCTTTCATGAAAACGGGGTTTCTTGTCGCCGCTGCGGCCGCCCTTCTCTCGCTCGCGCCTGTCGCCGGCGCGGCGTTTGCCGCTGCTTCGGACGACCAACCGGAGCGACACAGCCGCTTCACTGCCGAGGACCGCGCCGCCTTCCTCGACGCTCGCATCGCCGGACTGAAAGCCGGCCTTGCGCTCAATCCGGAACAGGAAAAAACTGGCCGGCTCTGGGGACTACGATCCGCGATCTCGCAAAGGAACGCGCCGAGCGCTTCAAGGCATGGCGGGAGGCGCGCGACAAGGATGAGAGCGTCGACACCATGGATCGCCTCACGCGCATATCGGATCGCCTGACCGCCCGCGCCGCTGACATCAAGAAGCTGGAGGCCGCGGCCAAGCCGCTTTACGACAGCCTGGACGAGAATCAGAGGCGCCGCTTCGGCCCGCTGCTGTGGACCACCGTAGGGCGTGGCCATCATCAGTGGCGCCATGAAGGCTGAGGGCGCCGGTCGAACGATTGGGGTCTCCCGAGGGCGAAGCTTTCGTCATCTTCCGGCTTTCGGGGAGCGCCCGGGCGACGGGAGCTCGCGTATGCCGAGACGCAAATTCGCGCTTTCGCCGTTCCTCGCGGCGTCGTTCGCTTTGGCTGGATATCCGGGCTCCGCGTGCGCCACGGTGATCATCAAAACGTTTGAGTTCTCGATTTGCGTGACCGGGACGAAACATCCGGACGCCTGCAAGAACGCCGGCGCGCATGCTCACGTCGTCGTCAGCGACGAAGCCATGGAGCGCCTGGACAGGAAGATCGGCCAGGGCGCCTCGATCATGGCGGTGACCGGCAAGGACGGATCGGTCCCCAGCCGCCAGGATCATCATCAGCGTCGTCGCCAGAGCGAGGAGGCCCAACAGCCGGGCATGTAACTGGCCCGGTGACGGATTCCCAGGATTACGGCGACCTTGTTGCCTATTTCCCTGCTCTCCCGCAAAAATTCCCTGCTCCCGCGCACAGGGAATACCCTTTCAAAGCCTCAAAATCCCTCGTCTTTTTAGCCCGCATATTGTCGATTTGGGCCGAAAACGCGAAATTGCCTGCTCTCTTCTTGCCCGCAGGGAATTCGGCCGTCGGGATGCGCCGCCCCCGCCGTCGCGCCTCAGACGCCGAGCACTTTGGCGAGCTCGGCGCGCATGACCGCCGGGTCGATGTCGACGCCGGTCCAGTATTTGATCCCGATCAGGCCCTGGTTCACCAGCATGCCGAGCCCGTCCAGCGTTTTGCAGCCGCGTTCGGCCGCGCCGCGCAGGAAAAGGGTCTTGGGCGGGTTGGGGATGAGGTCAGCCGCGACCATCGAGGGTGAGAGCGAGTCGAGGTCGAGATCGAGCCGGCCGTCGATGTCCGGATAGAGGCCGATCGAGGTCGCGTTGATGACGATGTCCACGTCCTTCGGCACGCGGAACGCCTGGGGCCAGGGAACGAATTCGGCCTTGGCGTTCGTCCTGCCGTTCAGAAGCGCAACCAGAGGCTCCGCCCGCTCGCGTCCGCGGTTCACCACGTCGATCCGGCTCGCGCCGGCAAGCGCCAGTTCGACCCCGACGGCGCGCGCCGCCCCGCCCGCGCCGAACATCACGACCCTTGCGCCGGCCGGCTCGACGACCGTGCGCAGGGCCGCGACGAATCCTCGGCCGTCGGTGTTCTCGCCGATAAACTTGTCGCCGCGCCGCACGACCGTGTTGACCGCCCCGATCAGCGCCGCCGATCCGCCGAGCTCGTCCAGATGGTCGATCACCTTGACCTTGTGCGGAAGCGAGCAATTGAATCCGACCCAACCCATCGCGCGGGCGCCGCGGACCGCGTCGCCGAGCAGCTCCGGCGGCACCTCGCAATTGATGTAGCGCGCCGCGATCCGGTGGTGGCGGTAGGCCGCTTCGACCATCGCGACCGTCGGGTTTTCGGCCGCGGCATGGCGAAGCAGCCGGTCAGCATCGGCAGGAAATCGACGGTCAATTCAGCCTCCCAATCGGCCGGGCGGCCGCTTGATCTCACGGAAGGACGGCGCGCGTCAAAGGGCGGAGAGGGGGGTCGCCACCTGTTCGAGCGGCTTTCGCTCCGCCGGCACGGCGTAACGGGCGGCGACGACGGAGGCAATGAACATCAGCAGGGCCGCGAAGACATAGCCGGCGAAGACGCTCTCGCGCGCCCCGCTCTCGACGAGCTTGCCGAAGACAGCGGGCGCGGCGACGCCGCCGAGGCCCGTGCCGAAGGCGTAGAAGACGGCGGTCGCGAGGGCCCGGATCTCGATGGGGAAGGTTTCGCTGGCCGTGAGATAGGCGGCGCTGGCCGCGGGGGAGGCGACGAAGAAGACGATCATCCAGCCGACGGTCTGGGCGACGGCCGACAGAAGGTCGCGTTCGAACAGCGCGCCGACGATGATGAGCAGCACGCCGGAGAGCGCATATGTCAGGGAGATCATCAGCCGGCGCCCGCGCGTGTCGAACAGCGGCCCGAGCACGACAGGTCCGAGAAAATTGCCGGCGGCGAAGGGCAGGATGTACCACCCGACGTCGCTTGCGCTGACCCCGTAGAACCTGGTCAGCACGAGCGCGTAGGTGAAGAAGATCGCGTTGTAGAAGAAGGCCTGCGCCGTCATCAGCGTGAAAGCGACGAAGGTCCGCAACCGGCAGCGGTTGACGAGCGTGTCGAACACTTGCGTGAGAGGCGTATGGGTGCGGGAGCGCAGCCGGATCGCCGCGCTCTCGGGGACCGGAAACAATAGAACGCCGGCGTCGAGGAACCGCTTTTCGATGCCGGCGACGACGGCCTCGCCCTCGGCCTCTCGCCCGTGGATGGCGAGCCACCTTGGGCTTTCCGGAATCCACATGCGCATCGCAAAGACGACGAGCCCGAGCGCGGCGCCGGTGAGGAAGGCGAGCCGCCAGCCGAATTCGGGATCGAACAGGGCGGGGTTGAGAAGCGCGACCGCGACCAGCGCTCCGAGCGCCGCCCCGACCCAGAAGCTGCCGTTGATCATGAGGTCGAGCCGGCCGCGATAGCGGGCCGGGATCAACTCCTGGATCGTCGAGTTGATCGCGGCGTATTCCCCGCCGATGCCTGCGCCGGTCAGGAAGCGGAACAAGAAGAACGAGAAACCGTTCCACGCCGCTCCCGTGGCCGCGGTCGCGCTCAGGTACACGACGATCGTGATGAAGAACAGCTTTTTTCGCCCGAGCCGGTCGGTCAGCCATCCGAAGAACAGCGCGCCGAGCACCGCGCCGGCCAGATAGGCGCTGCCGGCGAAGCCGACCTCGGAGTCGGAAAAGCGCAGCGCAGGCGTAAGCTTCAATGCGCCCGCGACCGATCCCGCCAGCGTGACCTCGAGCCCGTCGAGGATCCAGGTGACGCCCAGCGCAACCACGACGAGAAGATGGAAACGCCCCCAGGGCAGGCGCTCGAGGCGGGCAGGGATCAGCGTCGCGACGACGCCCGCCTCCCTCGGCGCTTCTTGCGCGCCGCCATTCTTCGCCTTGGATGCCAGGCCCACGCGCGGCATGGTCCGCTCCTTCGCCTCGACGACCCCGGCTGCCGTCTTGAAAGGACCGTCGCGCGGCGTTTCGGCGTATTTTGGGCGGACCTCATCCGGGGCGCACCAAGCCGACTGCATCCAATCGGCGGACGATGTCGCGTCCTTGTGAAGCCGCCTTTCCTCGGGCCGGAACCAACATGGCCAGGAGACGTTGGACCCTTGAACCGCAGGGGAACCGCCGTGGATTTCCAAGTTTCGCCAGTTGTGCGTCGGCGGGAACAGGGAGGCGCGTTCCAGCGTTGAAGCATGGCGAAGGACCGCGGGCACGCCCGAGGTCCCTCTGGGTGTTGGCTGGCGCTGCTTGCGGGCAAATTAACGGGAGATCATGACCATGAGAAATACTCTGACGGTGGCGCTGCTTTCTGCCGCGTCCCTCTGCGCCTTCGCCTGCGTCACGCCAGCGGCAGCGCAGAGTAACGCAAACGCTCCTAAGCGTTACCCCGGTGGGGAATGCCAGATGCTTGCCGGAAACCGCGTCTGCACCCCCGCTCCGGCGTACGGCTATGGCTACGGGGTCGGCAGCCCGTTCGGGTTCGGGGCGGCGATCGCCGCGCCCGTCAACGCGACCGGCGCCCTGGCGGCGGCGCCTGTCGCCGCGGCCGGCGCTGTGGCGGCCGCGCCCTTCGGCGTCGCTCCGGCGCACGGGTACGGGTACGGGTACGGTTATGGCGCTGGCCCGTGGCCCTATGGGCCCACCTCGACATTCGCCGGGTCTTATCCCACTATCCCCTCGCAAACCGGCACGGGGGGTTATAGTTACAGCAGTAACGCAAACGCTCCTAAGCCTTACCCCAATGGGGAATGCCAGATGCTTGCCGGAAACCGCGTCTGCACCCCCACTCCGGCGTACGGCTATGGCTACGGGGTCGGCGGCCCGTTCGGGTTCGGGGGGGCGATCGCCGCGCCCGTCAACGCGGCCGGCGCCTTGGCGGCGGCTCCTGTCGCCGCGGCCGGCACCGTGGCGGCCGCGCCCTTCGGCGTCGCTCCGGCGTACGGGTACGGGTACGGTTATGGCGCTGGCCCATATCCGTATGGGCCTACGGCGACGGGCGGGTACGTCCCGTAACTTTCGGCAGCGCGTGCCGTAGGAGTTCAAAGGCGCCGTCGGCGAAGGCCGTCGGCGCTCTCTTTTTGCGCCGGCGGCTTCCTGCCAATGCCATTTGCGCAAGGGAACGAAAAACCTCGAAAGCCGTTGCTTTCGCGGACCGAAGATCAGTCAAGCCCAAGATTTGGCAGTGGCGCATTGGTGGGAGTTCCGGCGTTTATGCGGTGTTCGCGGGTAGAGGGGTCGCCATGCGGCGGCCTTAAGGACCGTCGGCGCAATTCCCCAAGGTCCCATATCCCACGGGTCCTACAGTCGGACAAACGCGGGCGCCGCTTGCGGGCAAAGTTGATGGGAGATCACGACAATGAGGCACATACTTACAGCGCTGCTTTCCGCCGCGTCGATCTGCGCCTGCGCCTGCGCCTTTCCGGCGGCGGCGTGGGCCAACGGCGGCGACGCGAACGCGGAGGCGGACCAGGCGCAACTCCACCCATGGATGCCAGACCAGACGCCTGACTGGAGTCCGTACGGCGTTCCGCTAGCAGCCTGTCGGACTTAACCTTCGGACCATTGATTTCATTAGCGTTTTTCAAATTTTGGAGAAACACAATACCGAATGATATCAACTTCTTACGCGGCACGAAAAGATCAAGTCCGACAAACTGCTAGGCGAGGTCTACGACGCCAGTCCGGCTTTAGTATACGGGTACGGATATGAATACGTCCCGCCGGTGGTCGCCCCGCCGGTTGTTACCCCGCCAGCGATTGCCCCGGTTGTTACCCCGATGATCGTCCCGGTCGTGCGTACCCCGGACGGCGGGTGGTGATTTGATCGCCGGCAACCACATCTGCTTCTAACCTTGGGAGCGCCGCGTTCCCTGCCTCGGTGCCACGCAGTCGTCGAGGCGCGTCTTCGAACGAACACGGCGCAACCCGCCCTGGCGGAGATGAGGGGCGGTCGCGCCCGGCCCTGAGCGTTTGGCCGGAGGAACGGCTGAGGGAACGAAAAACCTCGAAATTCGTTGTTTTCTCGGACCGAAGACGCGCCAACCGGTTCCGGCCGGCGCGTTTCGTTGGGCGCTTTGCTCGCGCTTGGCGCGGCCCGAGAGGAGGGCGTAATGAGACTGGCAGTGTTCGGCGCGGCCCTTTCGACCGCGGTGCTTTCGGCGTTCTGCGCCAACGCGCAGAGCGCGGGCGTTTTCGACAAGTGGCTCAGCGAAGACTCGCCGCAATGCGTGGCGGTGTCCGAGTTCAAGGCGGTGTCGACGGTGACCGAGCTCACGCCGGCGCAGTTCCAGTTCGTGCGCGCGCTCTACGTCGCCCTGCCGCCGGTCTCTCGTACGTTGCCGCCGGGCGACCATGCGGTGATGGCGACGGCGGGAGGGGCCGTGATGCTGGCGCTTGTCGACGGCATTCAAGCCTGCGCGCGCTTTCTTGCGCCCGACTTCATCCAGTCGATGCTGAATCAGGTCGGCGAGGGGCAGTACGAGCACATCGGTACGCCGGCGAGCTGGAGTCCCCGCTCTGACCTCGAGGGCCTTGCCGCCAAAAGGACCGAACCGCGTCGGCCAAAGGCTGGCCGCGCGGGTCTACAAGTCGCTTGATCCCGCGCCGCGTTTGGCTTCATGGAGATTCCGTCGGGCCCACGGGCCGTGCGTCCGGAAGAACGCAGTGACAATGACGTTGCTCCAGGGAGCTTATTCGCCGGTCCGGCGCCGCTGTCACGCGGCCGAATGATGGCTCGCCGCAGCATTCCGGCCTTGGCATGGCTCGCCGCAGCAGCGTCTGGGGCGGCCGCCGACGAGCCCTGCGGCGATCGGAGCCTCGGCGCATCGACGCGCGCCGAGGCCACGCTCGAACGGATGACGCAGTCGGAAAAGCTGTCGCTCGTCCACGGCGTCCTCGGCGCGCCGTGGGGCGGCCAGCCGAAACCGGCAGGGCGCGATCGGTTCGGCAGGCTACGTTCCGGGCGTCCCGCGGCTCGGCGTCCCGGCGCTGCAGGAAACCGACGCCGAGCTCGGCGTCGCCAATCCGGGGAACATCAGGCGCGGCGACACGGCGACGGCCATGCCCTCCGATCTCGCCCTGGCCTCCACCTGGGACCTCCCGCTCGCGCGGCGGCAAGGCGAGGCCGTCGGCGCCGAGGCCAGGGCGAAGGGCTTCAATGTCCTGCTCGGCGGGGCGGCGAACCTGATCCGGGACCCGCGCGGCGGGCGCACCTTCGAGTATTTTTCCGAGGACCCGTTGGTCACGGGCCTGATGGCGGGGGCGGCGATCGCCGGAGCGCAGAGCAGTCACATCATTTCGACGATCAAGCACTTCGCCCTCAACGACCAGGAGACCGACCGCGTCGTGCTCGACGTCCGGATCGATCCGGCCGCGGCGCGGGAGTCGGATCTTCTGGCTTTCGAGATCGACGTCGAGCAGGCCGTCCGGGCTCGGTCATGTGCGCCTACAATCAGGTCAACGGAGTCTATTCCTGCGAGAACGACTGGCTCCTGAATCAGGTCCTGAAAGGCGACTGGCGCTATCCGGGCTTCGTCATGTCCGACTGGGGCGCCGTTCATTCGACGGTCCGCTCGGCGCTCGCCGGCCTCGATCAGGAATTGGGCGAACAGCTCGACACGCAGAATTTCTTCGACCGTCTGGGCCTCGCCGTCAAGGAGGGCGAAGTCCCCGCAGGCGCGGCTCGACGACATGGCGCGGCGGATTCTGACCTCGATCTTCGCCTGCGGCCTTGCAGGCGACGAGCTCGGCGTCGGATCCCGCCGACCTTCGCGAAGGCGAGGCCGCCGCGCTCGCGATCGAGCGGCGAAGGCGCGGTCCTGCTGCGCAACGAGGGCATGCTGCCGCTGGCGGCGGATACGCGGCGCATCCTTGTCGTCGGCGCGCACGCCGACCGTGGCGCGCCCTCCGGAGGCGGCTCCTCGCAGGTCATTCCGCCCGGCGGAGTCGCGCTGAAAGAGCCCGAGGGAAAAAACCGCGCGATGATCTTCGATCCCTCTTCGCCCGCTCGAGGCGATCCGCCGACGATTCCCCCGCGCCCGCGTCGATTACGCCGACGGCTCGAACCCTGCCGAGGCGGCCAAAGGCCGCCGCCGGAGCCGACGCGGTCGTCGTGTTCGCCGACCAGTATCTGACGGAAACCGCCGACGCGCCGAACTTGAACCTGCCCAACGGGCAGGACGCGCTGATCGAAAGCGTCGCGCGAGCCAATCGGCGCACCGTGGTCGTGCTCGAGACCGGCGGACCCGTCCTCATGCCATGGCTCGATCTGACGGCCGCCGTCATCGAGGCCTGGTATCCCGGTCAGAAGGGCGGCGAAGCGATCGCCGACATTCTGTCGGGCGACGTCAACCCGTCCGGCCGGCTGCCGTCACCTTCCCCGCGACGCGAAGCCCAGCTTCCCCATCCGCGCATTCAGGGGGATCCGACGCGGCGCTCCGACGGCCCGGTCGGGCGGGGCGGCCGCTACGGCCGAATCTTCACCGCGGATTACAGGAAGGCGCGCTCGTCGGCTACAAATGGTTCTTCGCGCGCGGCGAACGGCCGCTTTTCCCGTTCGGCTACGGCCTGTCCTACACGAAGTTCGGCCTGCGCGACCTCAAGGTGAGTGTGGACGGCGACAAAGTTACGGCGAGCGTAACCGTCCGCAACGTCGGTTCGCGGGCGGGCGCCGCGATCCCGCAACTCTATCTGTCCGGGCCGCAGGGCGACAGCATTCCGCTGCGGCTGGCGGGCTGGAGCCGAATCGATCTTGCGCCCGGAGAGGAGCGCGAGGCGACGATCTCGGTCGATCCGCGCCTCCTGGCGACTTTCGACGAGGCCGCGCGGCGCTGGCGGATCGCGGCGGGCTCTTATCGGATGACCGCCGGCTTCGACGCCGATCAGCGCGACCTGGCGGCGAGCTTCTCGCTCGAATTCGGCGGAGCTGCCGCCGTGACCGGCCTCGCCGCGCTCGGCTACCATGCCGCGAACGTGCGGCTCACCCGCCTCAGAAAAGCCGCGCGTCGCGCGCGGGGTGGTAGAGTCCATTCCGTAGATGGCGAGATATTCGAAGCGCCCTTGCGGATCGATCAGAACGCCCCGATATTGTCCCGCACGAAGCGGCGCGGAGGATCGTGCTTCTTCGCCACGGCCGCCCGCGTTTCGCCGTAAGCGCATACCGCGGCCATTCGCTTGAGGTTCCGGAGGTTGGGGTGAAACAGGCCCTTCTCGTCGATGATCGTCGCGACTCCGGGCAAAAAGACCCGCTGGAAATACCCCTGCATGATCGCCGGCAGGCCGTCGAACCAAACCGGAAAAACCAGCGCCAGCGCGTCGGCCGCGCGCAGACGCTCGACGTAAGTCTCGACCTCCCGAGTGTTGAGCCTGACGTCGACGTAGGATCTCATCTGTTTGGGCGACAGGACCGGATCGAATTTTTCGGCGTAGAGATCGAGGTCGTCGACCTCATGCCCGCCGTCCTGCAGCGCCTCGACGACCCGGACGTGAGCTGCGGACAGGAAACTCGCGTTCGAGCGGATGGGCGAAGATGACAAGAACGCGCAAAGCTCACGCTCCCGCCGGGGCGTCGCGCCACCTGCGCCGCAGGGACTGACGCTCGGCCGCGACGAGGAACTCGATGTGCGGCGGCCTGGTCAGCATTTCGCTTATCTCGTCTTCGAGCATGCGGTCTTCGTTGGTGACGCGCTCGCGCAGATGCATGAGTTCGAGCCACAATTCGATCAAGTAGCCCTCCTCGAAGCGCCCGAACTCTCCCATGTCCTCGAAAATGCCCCAGGCGAAGGCGCCGTCCCGCTTCCGCTCGTGGCCCAGTTCGTCCATGGCGCGGAGGAAGCGCTCCCGATCCTTCGGGTCGATCCAGTACTCGATCTTGACCAGGACCGGGCCTTGTTCGTCGCGCAATGTCCTCGGACCGCCTGCGGGCGCCTCCAGTGCATCGACGGCGAAAGGTCGACAACCGCGCCTTGCTGCAGTTTCCACGGCCAGGAGAGCGGAATGCCGAGCGAGGATGCCGGCGGCGGCCAGAAGCAAGGCCTCGTCGAGCCCGATCCTGGCCGGCGATCTGGCCCCAGGCGGCGCTGCTGACGGTCATCGCGCCGAAGATCACCGTCAGAAAGACAGCCAGTCCGCGTCCTCGCACCCAGTCCGGCAGGACGTTTTGCGCCGACATGTAGAGGCTCGTCAGAACGACGACCCACGCCGCTCCGGCGCATAAAGCAGGCCGCGAGGTCCGACGGCGAAATCACGGTCCAGCCGAACAGGCCGAGCGCCGCAGCGGTGCCGACCGTTCCCAGGACGACCATCCAGTCGAGGTTGATCCTGTCGCGCAGGAATCGCTGTCCGAACGAGCCGAAGATCGCGCCCGCGCTGATTGCGCTCAGCAACACGCCATAGTGCTCGGCCCCTGTCGCCGGTCTGCCGCGCAATCAGCGGCAGCAGGCCCCAGTAGGCGGCCGCGAAGGGATAGACGGCCAATGCTGCGCGCCAGCGTCGCCCGCAACAGGCGGTTGTTGACCGCATGGCGAATGCCGACCCGGACGGCGCTGTTCAAGCGCTCCGCCGGCAAGGACGCTGTTTCCTTTAGCGGAGTCCTCCACCAGAGGAGAGCGGCGATCACCGCGAGATTGGCGGCGACGAACGCCCAGAACGGCGTCGACACCCCGAAATTGACGATCGCGAAGCCGCCGAGGGCCGGGCCCACCGTGCGGCTCAGGTTATAGGCGACCCCGTTGGCGGCCATCGCTTCGGGCAGGTCGGATTTCGGGACCAGGCTCGGCAGGATGGACAGCCAGGCCGGCAAGCTTCAACGCCCAGGCGGCGCTGAGCAGGAAAGTCGTCAGCAGCAGCAGAAGCGGGGGTGGCGAGGTCGAACGACACCAGTCCGGCGAAGATCGCGACCATGGCCGCGATCGTGCACGACACCGCCAGGATGAGCCGCCGAGGATCGACGATGTCCGCGATGGCTCCGGCAGGAAGCGTGAACAGGAACATCGGCAGGTTGGTCGCGGCGTGCACCAGCGACACGTCGAACGGATTGAGGTCGAGCGTGGTCATCAACCAGCCCGACGCGGTGTCGTACATCGCGATGCCGATGAGGGCGATCGTGCTCGCCGCCCACACGACGGCGAAAGCCGGATGGGCGAAAGCGCCGAGCCAGCTCTTCCGATTCGGCGACAAGGTTTGCGGGGATGGTTGGTCCATGCCCTCTTGGCGGCCTCTGTCGTCGTTTACGTCAGTGCGACGCCAGGACGCAGCGACGCACGCGCGACAGAAGATCTCGCGTGTCGCCGAACGCCCATTCGTGCAGTCGGCCGTGGCTGTAGGCGCCCGCGACGATCGAGGTCGGTTCGCAAGTCCTCGGCTATCGCCCTCAGCTGGGCGCACTCGGAGCCCGCACGCGACCTCGGCCGAACAATTCGCGTCGACGCCGTTCCGCGCCAGCCAGTCGCCGACATCGCCGACACGCCGGCGGGACTCCTCGATCGCCGAGGCCTCGACGATCTCGATGACGTCGACGCGCTTCATCGCCTTCAGCAGCGGCAATGCGTCCGCCACAGCCCGGCGCGTCTCCCGCGTTTCCTTCCAGAAGACGAGCGCCTGGTCGAACGGCGAGGCCGGTCGCTCCGGTCGGCGCCGCGAGAACAGGCCGGCCGCAGATCTTGACAAGGTCGCCGATCTCGGCCTGCCCGGACGGGGAGAAGAATCGATCGTGGCCGTCGATGGGCGCGATGACGAGGTCCGCGATGCGCGCTTCATTGGCGACGTGCTCGTACGCCGGACCAAAGGTCATTTGCGTTCGCCACTCGAGCTTGTCGACGCTCGCCAACGCCTTGCGAAACTCCGTCTTCCGCGACGGCGGCGTGCTCCGCGAACTTGCGCAGGTCGTGCTGCTGGGGCTCGCAGGGTCCCGCGCCCCGGATGTGAGGCCGCGTGCGTGGAGACTTGCTTTGCGGCAATTCCGATGACGGTCGAGCCGAAACGGCGCGGCCACGTCGCGAACGACCGCCAGCAGGCCGGTGTTCGGACTGGCCCACGCGCATGCACACCATCAGTGTGGCGAACGACAATCATTCCTCCGTGGCGGATCAGTAGCGAGAAGCGCCCTTGTTCTGCAACGCGCGAAAAGCCGAAAGGATTCTCGCTGGTTCGGCATCCTGGATATAGATGTCGGTCCTGGCGCTGACCGATGGTTGTCCGTCCCAGACCGCACGGACGCAAGGCGCGCCCACGCACTGGAACAAGACGCCCATGCGCCTTTTCGCCTTTTTCGGACACGTCGTCGGCCGTTTCAGGTGAGATCTTAACGTCGTCGATCGCGAATTCGGCCTGATGCGTTCCACGAGAGGCGAGCGCGCCGGCGCGATAGTCCTCGAAATCTTCGTCCGTCGATACGATGACGCCGCCGCCCTCGGCTCGCGAGAACGTGATCGCCTTGATCAGCCAGCGCCTGTCGTAGTCTGTGCCGGGCGTGCGATACTTGGGGTTGGCCGCGGTCGCTGCGGGGACAGCCGTGCGACAGAAACGCCTCGGCCTCCGCTCGGGGACGCGAACGTTGGGACCGCGTTATCGGCCATTTGGACCTCCATGGTCGTCTCGGCCGCGGAAGGCGTCCAACGTCCTCCGGCCGGCGATCGCCACGAGTGTCACAGCGATCATCGTCGTCAACAAGCGCATGCGTCGTCTCGCCCCAATACCGCTGAGCGATTGCCGCCGCACACGCGCTCAGGACGATGCAGGTCGCTCGCGCAGTTATAGATATAGATACGGACGCTTCGTCCCGCCACCTGTCCCTCGGCGGAGCGCCGACTGCAGCCGCTCGGGGTCGCGCCTCAGGCCGAAACAGCCTTGAATTCCATGAGCCTCGTCCGCCATCTACGCGTCTCGGACGCCGCGGCCGGCGGCGCGGCGGAGCCCATTTGTCCAGCGAGTCCATCACAGGGCCGGACCCGTCCGCGAGCGCGGGATCGCGCTGGGGCGTATTCGGCAATCTCGGCCTTCACCGTCATCCTGATTGCGAGTTCCGCTGTCGAATGTCGGCATCGCGATGTTCGACACCTCGACCAGCTGGCTGATGACCAGCCTCAATCCCAACCCGATGATGGTGTCGGCGGTCCAGATCGCGACCTCCTTGCCGATGTTTCTGCTCACCCTGCCCGCCGGCGCATTGGCGGACATCGTCGATGCGCGGCGCCTCCTGCTCGGCGCCCAGCTCGCGGTCAGCGCGATCGTCGATCGCCTTCGCCGCGCTCGTATCCCTGCGTCTGGCGACGCCCGCCGCCCTTCTCGCGACGACTTTTGGTCTCGGAGCGGCCGGCGCGCTCGCCGCGCCCGCATGGTTGCTGGTCACGCCGATGCTGGTGTCCAAGGACGACCTCGACAGCGCCATCGCCATCAACAACGCCAGCTTCAACGTCAGCCGGGCGATCGGTCCGGCGCTCGGCGGATTCACCATCGCCGCAATCAGCATCGACTTTCCCTTCTGGTGCTATTGCTTCGGCAATCTCGTGCTGGCGGCCGCGGTGCTGTGGTGGCGCGCGCCGCGCCGGATCCAGGAGACGCTGCCGGCCGAACGCCTCGCCAGCGCCATTCGGACCGGGCTTCGCTACGTTCGCCACAACCGCGCCATGGACTCGACGCTCATCCGCGCCGTCGCGCTTCTTCCTGTTCGCCAGCGCCTACTGGGCGCTTCTTCCGCTGGTCGCGCGGACGCAGATGCACAACGGGCCGGCGATCTACGGCGTGCTTCTCGGCATGATCGGGCTGGGGTCGATCGTCGGGTCGGTCGGGCTCAACTGGCTGAAGGAGCGTCTTGGTCCCGGATCGCCTGGCGTTACTGGCGAGCGCGGGCACGGTCGCTGCGCTCGGGATGTACGGAGCGGCGAAGGAGCCCTCCTGGCGATGGCGGCGAGCCTTGTCGCCGGGGCGTGCTGGATCGTCATGATGACGACGCTGTTCGTTTCCGCGCAGGTGGCGCTGCCGGAGTGGGTGCGCGGGCGCGGACTCGCGATCTTTCTGACGGCCTATTTCGGCGCGATGACCGCCGGCAGCGCGATCTGGGGCAAGATCGCAAGCGTCGAGGGGCTGCCGACGACCCTCTACGTCGCCGCCGCCGGCGCGCTCCTCGGCATGATCGTCACCTGGCGTTGGAAGCTGCAGACCGCGGCGGCGCTCGACCTTTCTCCGTCCATGCACTGGCGCTCGCCGGTCTTCGCCCAGCGGGTCGACGACGATCAGGGGCCGATTTTGGTCACGGTCGAATATTGCATCGACCCGAACGACAGGGCGCCGTTCCTTGCCGGATGCGGGAAATCGGCCTCGAACGGAAGCGCGACGGCGCCTACGCCTGGAACGTGTTCGAAGACGCGGCGGAAGTCGGCAGGGTGGTCGAAACCTTCCTGATCCAGTCGTTGCTCGAACTGAAACACCTGCGCGCGCGCGTGACGAATGCCGACCGGATGATCGAGGAGGAGGCGCACCGATATTTGAAGGAGCCGCCGAAGGTGACCTTTCTCGTCGCGCCGAAGCGCAGCCGGCAACAGCGGCGCAAGCTCGTCCCGCTGTCCGCCGCGCCGGCGGGCAAGCGCGTTCGCGAATCAGCCCTCTAGGCGTTCCTCGCTCGACGCGCCCGCGCGCTCTTCGCAAGCGGCGATCTGGCGGGCCATCAGGCGGCGGACTTCGTCCTCTTGGCAGACGCGGCGAAAGCGAGCGAGGACGCCGACCTTCCGGAAGGCTTCGTGAAGGTAGGAGCCCGCCGGCGGGCACGTCGCGAGGTCGTATTTGCTCCACCGGATCGCTTCGCTCCAAAGATGCAGCAGCGTCGCGCCGGCGAGAGCCTCCTCGACCTCGGCTCGATAGCTCGGCAGGAACGGCTTCCAGAACTGCTCGGGCTCGATCGGGTAGCAGACGTGCGGATCGAGCGCCCTGTCGTAAATTCCGTGCTTCTCAAGGACGGGCGTCAGCAGGAACGGGCCGATCGCTCCCCATTTCTGGTCCACGTCGATCATGCTTTCGGCCGTCGCGACGAGTTCCGCCAGCGCCGGTTCGGATCGGGGCAGCCGAAGCACCGCGTTGTTGACCAGCAAGGTGCTGACCGCGTCGGCCTGGCGGCAAAAGACATAGGGCTCGCTCGCGAATCGCGGGCTTCGTCAGGCAGACGAGGTCGGTATCGACCCAGCAGCGGCCGGTTTCCCGGATCATCCGGTAGCGAAACATGTCGGCGAAGGTCGCGATCGACGGCTTGCCGTCGACGATGTAGCGGCGAACCTGCGATTCGTCGGGGCAGACGGACCGTGCGTCCTCGAGGCGGACGCCGGGCGGAACTTCGAGGCTTTCATCGTAACTGTAGAGCCGAATGCCGGCGCCCGCTGCGGGAAAGGAGGCCAGACAGCCGTAGGCGAACGGATTGAGCGGGCCTCGATGCCAGAAAGAGGCAAATTCGCAGTCCGCTGCGTCGTTTCACGCATGCAAAGGATTTTTTCCTCGCGAGGACGTTCGATCATTCGATCCGCGCCAGCACGTTTCGTCCGGCTTCCTCCCAGTCGCCGAAAAACGTCTCGCTGGTCAAATCCCCGCGCGCGACGAACTCGCAGTAAATGTCGAAAATCCAGCTCGCATGGACGTCGTCGAGCAGCAGATGCCGGCCCTTGAGGCCTTGGCTCATGCGGACGCTGTTGCGTCATGTCCGAAAGGCAGACTTCGCTCGTATGGCCGCCATCGATGTGGATAATATCGAAATTCAGTTCATCGCGCCGGTCCGCCAGCCACGGCAGAACCTCGCGCGAATCGCCGGGGAAGAGATGCACCCGTCCCGGAAATTCGCCTTTGAGGAAGTCGACGCATTCGACCGTGTAGCCGTGGGTCAGGATATCGACCCCGTAATATTCGAGCCTGGCGTTCGACGAGAGGGCGAGCAGAGCGCCGTGCCCGGCGTTCACCCCGACCTCGAGCAGCCGCTCCTTGAACCTCACTGCGCGCCAGAGGTTTCGGCGGGCCGGAGCGAGATCGTAGGCTGGCGGATTTTCCGCAAATCGTTCATCCAGGTCCGAATAGAAGATGTTGCCTTCGAGGCGCTCGCCGCTTTGCCGGACGATCGCGTTGATCCGCCGGAGCCGCCCAAGGAAGACGTCGGAAAAGATTTCGACGAGCGTGTCGCGATGAATGGTGTAGTCTGGAATTTCCGACGCGGGCACAGGCTTGCCCGGAATCATCTTGCGGCCGTTCATGATTGTCGACCCCCGCGTTCACGCGTTCGAGCCGCGGGTCTAAGGCATATGAGCGCGGATGAACACCTTCTGGCCGGACGGCGGGCGGCGCTTCATGCCGGCTTGAGCGCGTCGTAACCCTCCAACTAGGGTGCATTTGCTACGGCTTGGGGGAGAGGCTCATGGGTTCTTTGGCGTTCGCGATCGGGGTCGCTGTTCTAGCGTTCTGCGCCGGCATACTAGGCCTGAAGCTGCACGTCTGGCTTCCCGAGCAGCACGCTCCGGACCGGGCCCGCGAAATGATCGGGGCGATGACCGGCCTGCTCGGCCTCCTGCTGGCGCTGGTTCTCGGAACGCTGGTCGGCTCCAGCTATACGCTTTACGCGACCCAGAAAGCGGAGCTCGAGACGCTTGCCGCCCGCACGCTGCAGCTCGATTCGGCGCTCGAGGCCTATGGTTCGGAGACGAAACCCGCGCGCGACGGCCTGCACAAAGTGGTCAAGCAGAGTTTCGACAAGATTTGGGGTGGAGAAACTGCGGATCTCAACGACATGAACGTCAAGTCGCGTGGTCGCCGGGTCGAAGATCCTGGACGGGTACCTGCTGTCGCCTGACCCCGAAGACCGACGCGCAAAAGCAACTTCTGGCGACCGCGAATCTCGCCGCCGGGCAAATCGCGCAGACGCGCATTTTGATGATGCTGCAACTTGCCGGCGGCATTTCCTGGCCGATGGTCGCGATCGTCGTATGCTGGTCGCTGTTGCTTTTCTGTGGCTACGGCTTGGTATCTCCGGTGAACGCGACGGTCGTCGCGACGCTGGCGCTCGGGTCGATCGCGGTCGCCAGCGCCATTTTCCTCATCATCCAACTCAGTCAGCCCTATGGCGGATTGTTTCGCATTCCGCCTGGAGGGTTGATCGAGACCATCCAGGCGCTTGGCGCCTAGCGGTCCCGAGGCCGGCTCATGCGCGGAAAGTTTCGCATCGAGGCATACGCCATAGCCTCGGCCGACGGCATGATCGCCAACTCGACCGGCCTCGTGCCGAATTCGCTCGTACTGGAGGCGGACCAGCGCCACTTCGAGCAGGCCCTCGATCGCGCCGCGGTTGTGCTGCACGGGCGCCGATCCTATGAAGGGCAGCCGAATTCGCCATTGAGGCTCCGGCTCATTCTGACGCGACGCATCGCGTCGGTGGCGACGGTCCCCGACAACCCGAACGCCCGGCTTTGGAACCCGGCCGGGGCGTCGCTCGAAGAGGCGTGCGACGCGGTCGGCTGCACTGCGGGCGCGATCGCGGTCATCGGCGGCCCGGACGTCTACAGCCTCTTCTTGACGATGGGGTACGACGACTTCTATTTGTCCCGAGCCGTCAAAGTTCGCTTGCCGGGCGGCGTCCCTCTTTTCGCGGAAGGGCGGCACGGCCGGACCCCGGAGGAGGTTCTTTCCGGCGCAGGACTGAAGGCGGGGCCGACCCAATGGCTCAGTGCGGACGTGACGCTCGTCGAGTGGACGCCGTCCGCATAAGCTCCTCGGGCGTCGGAGTTGCGGTCGCGGCCGACACCCTCAAGGAGTGGACGCTCAGCCTATCGGTCAATCCGGGCGCCGGCGGCGTGTCTTTCGTCCGGAAAATGTTTATGGAAGGGCCCCATGACAGAGCCAGCGCGCAAGAGCGCTTCCTTCCGTGCGCTCGTTCCCCTGCTGGCGTACGGGCGCCGGTACAAAGGCCGGGCGATCGCGGCCCTCGCGGCGCTCATGGCGTCCGCCGCCGCCACCCTGGCCGTGCCCTTCGCGCTCCGCCGGATGATCGACTTCGGCTTCTCGAAGGACAGCGGCGGCGCGATCGATGTCTATTTCCTGGCGATGGGTGTGGTTGTGTTCGTGATCGCGATCGCCGCGGCGATCCGGTACTATCTGGTCGCCACGCTCGGCGAACGGGTGGTCGCGGACCTTCGCCGCGACGTATTCGCCCATCTGACGGGTCTCGACGCCTCCTTCTACGACGGCGCGCGAACCGGCGAACTCGTTTCCCGCCTGACCGCGGACACGACCCAGATCAAGGCCGCCTTCGGCTCGTCGGCCTCGATCGCGCTGCGCAATTTCATCATGTTCGTCGGCTCGACCGCCCTGATGGTCTACACCAGCCCGAAGCTATCGGCGTTGGTGCTGGTCGCGATTCCCGTGATTGCGGCGCCGCTGATCGCGTCCGGCCGGGTCGTCCGCCGGCGTTCCCGCCACGCGCAGGACACCCTTGCCGATGCGACCGCCTTCGCCTCCGAGAGCCTCGGCGCGGTGCGCACGATGCAGGCTTTCGGCGCCGAGCCCGGAAGCGGAGCTCATTTCGCCGCCGCCGTCGACTTCGCTTATGACGCAGCGCGCGAAGCCGCCGCCACCCGGGCGATCCTGATCGCGGTCGCCGTCTCGCTCGCGTTCTGCAGCGTCGTCTTCGTGCTGTGGCTCGGCGCGCACGACGTGCTGGCGGGACGGATGAGCGCCGGCCTGCTGTCGCAATTCGTGCTCTTCGCCGTGCTCGGCGCGACGTCGCTCGGAGAACTGTCGCAAGTCTGGAGCGAAGCGGCTGCGGCGGCGGGCGCGGCGGGGCGCATCTCCGAGCTTCTGGCGGTCAAGCCGCGGATCGTCGCGCCGGCGAGGCCTGTCGCTATGCCGGAGCCGCCGCGCGGGGCGATCGAGTTCGACCATGTGAGCTTCGCCTATGAGGGGCGCCCGACGCGCGCGTGATCGACGACCTTAGTTTCGCCATCGCGCCTGGAGAGCGGGTCGCGATCGTCGGCGCCTCGGGGGCCGGCAAGTCGACCGTGTTTCAGCTCATCATGCGCTTCTACGATTGCCAGGAAGGCAGGGTCCTGATCGATGGGGTCGACGTCAAGACCGTCGATCCCTGGGACCTGCGCAAGCGGATCGCCCCGGTGCCTCAGGAGGCGTCGATCTTCGGCGGCACGGTCTGGGAGAACATCGCCTACGGGCGCGAAGGGGCGAGCGAGCCGGCGATCGAGGCGGCCGCCCGTCGCGCGGCCGCCGACGGCTTCATCCGCGACCTCGACAAGGGTTATGAGACCCAGCTCGGCGAGCGCGGCGTGACCCTGTCCGGCGGACAGAGGCAACGGCTTGCGATCGCGCGGGCCATTCTCAAGAACGCGCCGATCCTGCTGCTCGACGAGGCGACCTCCGCGCTCGACGCGCACAACGAGGCGCAGGTGCAGGCTGCGCTCGACGACGTCATGAGCGGCCGCACGACGCTGGTGATCGCCCACCGCCTCGCCACGGTTCTCAAGGCGGACCGCATTCTGGTGATGGATGGCGGCCGAATTGTCGAGGAGGGCGATCACGCGTCCCTGGTGCAAAAGGGCGGCGTCTACGCGCGCCTCGCGCGCCTCCAGTTCGAGTCGGGGCGCCCGCGCTCGAAGCGCAGATCTGACGAATTGTCTCACTCAGGGCGCCATTGCGCCTCAAATCGGTGAAATGATGCCAGCTTCCCACAGAGCCTGCCGCGCTTGACATTGAATTGCGTCATCGTGTCATTGCGTCGCAGCCGATGCTGGGCCGACCGGTTCGGCTGACGAGCGAAAAGCGGAATTGCGGCAGGCATGAGTGAAGAAACGCAGTGGAGGTTCGCAGAGCCGGTCGAGTTGGGCAGGAAACGGCTGAGGGCAGGGTGACGGTTCGGATTGGCACAGTCGCGCGCAGAGGCGCCCAGGCGACCGCCGCCGGCCAAGCCATTCGTGGCGGGGTCGTCGATCATCTCGTTCTCCTCAAGCCTCGCGTCATGTCGCTCGTCGTGTTCACCGGCGGCGTCGGATTCGTGCTGGCGCCCGGACACGTCGATTGGCTCAAGCTTGTTGCCGCGCTTTCGGCGATGGCGGCGGGGGCCGGCGCCTGCGGCGCGCTCAACATGTGGTGGGACGCCGACATCGACGCCAACATGGCGCGAACCGCGATGCGTCCGATCCCGCGCGGCGCGGTGCCCCCGCGCCAGGCGCTGGCGATCGGCGTGCTCCTGTCGATCGTGTCGGTGGCCGCGCTCGGCATGCAGGTCAACTGGCTGGCGTCAGCGCTTCTCGCGCTGACCATCGCGATCTACATTCCGCTCTACACGATGGTTCTGAAGCGGCGGACGCCGCAGAACATCGTGATCGGCGGCGCGGCGGGGGCTTTGCCGCCGCTGATCGGATGGGCTGCAGCGGCCAACTCCCTGTCGGTTGGCCCGATCGCGCTCTTTCTCTTCATCTTCCTCTGGACGCCCCCGCACTTCTGGGCGCTGGCGCTCTGCCGCAAGGGCGATTACGAGCGGGTCGGCGTGCCGATGCTGCCCAATGTCGTCGGTCCCGTCGAGACCTGCCGACAGATCGTGATCTATACACTGCTGCTTGTTCTGGCGTCGTTCGGGCCGCTCGCCATTCCCGGCGTCGGGCTCCTTTACGGGGCGGCCGCCGCCGCATGCAATTCGGTCCTGCTCTGGCGAGTTTTTGCGCTCTATCGGCTGCGCAATGGCGAAGAATTGCCGCGGCGCAAGGCGGCGATGGCGTCGTTCGGGTACTCGATTCTCTACATGTTCCTGCTGTTTGCGGCGTTGCTGGCGGAGGCGATCGTGCGATGATGCCCGACGAGCGCCGTTGGTTCGTTTCGCCTTGCCGATGAAAGGTCCCGTCATGCCGAACCCTGACCCGATACAGGGGCGGGGCAAGTGGATTACGCTCGCTCTCCTCGTGGCTCTGGCGGTGTTCCTCTATGTCAGCGTCATACTCAAGATCACGAAACACGGGTTCTGACGCGCCATGATCGCCGTTCACGATCTGCCTGCATGTGCTCGCGGTCATCAACGCCGCGACCATCGTCGTGCTGCTCTACGCCTATAGCCGCATCCGGGCGCGCGATCGCCAAGGGCACCGGCGGACCATGACGGTCGCGGTCGGGCTCGGCGTCGCGTTCCTCGTGATCTATCTGGTTTATCACGCCTCGGCCGGGCTGGCGAAATTCGGCGGCTACGGGCCGATCCGTCCGATCTACTTCATGCTGCTCGCCGTTCACGTCTTTATGGCCTTCGTCGTCGCGGTCCTCGTGCCGCTGACGTACTTCAACGCGCTGAAGCAGCGTTTCGCGACGCACAAGCGTCTTGCGCGCGTGACGTTTCCGCTGTGGCTGTTCGTCGCCAGTTCCGGCCTCGTCGTCTATGTGATGGCGGTCGATCTCTATCCGCTGGCCGGGAGCTGATCGGATGGGCGGCGCCGCGCAATCGCCTTCCTCTCCGATCGTTGGGCTCGACGCGGCCGCGCCGGCCGCGGGCGCCCTGAAACGCGAGCTCGCCGGCTGGGCGTGGCTCGCGGTCGGCGCGCTGGCGGTCGCCGGCGTCTTCGCCCTGCTGCTGGCGCTGTCGCGCGTGCCCGGCATGGACAAGGCGCCGTTCTGGCCGATCGGCTTCTTCTACAAGGGCCTCGTCATCCACGTCGTGTTTTCGCTGGTGATCTGGCTCATGGGCGTGTTCGCCTTCCTGGTCACGGTCGCGACGCACCAGGCGAGCGGCGACAATCCGCGCGCCGCGCCGCTCGGCCGGATCGGGCAGGGGATCGCGCTGATCGCCTTTCCCTGCCTGTTCGCGCCGGCGTTCCTCGACGCGACCCAGCCGGAGCTCGCCAACTACATCCCGCTCATCCGCCATCCGGCCTACGATCTCGGGCTCCTCCTGCTGGCGGCCGGCGTGCTCGCGCCGGTGATCCGCCTCTTCCTCAACCTGCCCGGACGGAGGGGCCCGCTGCCGGCGCTGGCGCTCGCCATGTCGATCGCCGGCTTCGTCTATCTGCTGGCGCTGGTCTCGTTCGCCGTCGCCGGCGTTCTGCTCGCCCGCCAGGGCGGCCTCATGTCCTCGCGCGATATGCTGTTCTGGGGCGGCGGGCATCTGATGCAGTTCGTCTACGCGATCGTGCTCCTGACCAACTGGCGGATCCTCGCCCGCCGCAGCCTCGGCGAGAGAGCGGTCGATGACGGCATGTTCCGCATCGCCGTTGCGATCGTCGGCGTGCTGGCGATCGCCGGGCCGATCTTCTATGCGGCCTTCGACCCCTTCTCGGATTCGCAGCACGAGGCGTTCCGCCTGCTGCAATTCGGCATCGCTCTTCCGACCCTCGTCTTCGCCGCGTCGCTGGTCGCCGATTCCTGCACGCTCGGGCCGCCCGCGCGCTGGCCCTGGCGGATCCCGCGTTCTTCACGCTGGCGACGTCGCTCGCCCTCTTCGCCCTCGGCGGGGTGATGGGCCTGCTCATCTCGGGTTCCGACACCCGCACGCCGGCCCACTACCACGCGGTCATCACGGCGGTCAGCGTGTCGAGCGCCGGCATGCTGCTCACCTTTGGCCTCGACGAGCTCGGACTCGCTCCGGTCCCGGCGCGGGCGACCCGGGGGCTGATCGCCCTCTACGGCGGCGGGCAGTTCGTCGCCTCGATCGGCATGTTCGTCGCCGGCGGCTACGGCGCAGCGCGCAAGACGCCGGACGGCGTCGGCTCGCTCGACGCCGTCGCCGCCGCCGGCATGGCGGTGCACGGGATCGCCTCGATCTTCACCATCCTCGGCGGGGCGGCGTTCGTCGTCATCGCCATCCGGGCGCTCCTGCGGCCGAAGGCCGTCCGGGCGAACGCGTAAAGCGAATGGCCGCGGCCTCCGCGAGGGCGACGAACTGGGCAGTCCTCGTGGGCCTCATGGCCGCCGGGCTCCTCGCCACGGCCACTCTGCAGATGCGTCGTCCGGCCCCGAACGTCGACATGGTCGAGCTCCTGAACAAGGAGCCGGCGAAGCTCAGCCCGTTCTTCGACGAGGCCGGCAAGGCGGTGTCGATCGAATCGTTCCGCGGCAAGACCGTGATCCTCAATCTCTGGGCGCCATGGTGCGCCCCCTGCCTCGCAGGAGATGCCGTCGCTCGACCGGCTGGCGGCGCGCCTGCCGGACAAGGATTTCGCGATCGTCGCGGTGACGAAGGACCCGGTCGGCCCCTCGCCGTCGAAGGCCGTGTTCGACAGGATGGGGCTGAAGCGCCTGAAACTCTATCTCGACCCCGACGGCAAGCTCGGGCCGGAAGTGGGCGCGCGCGGCTTCCCGACGACGCTCATCCTCGGCGCGAACGGCGCGCCGCTCGCCTACCGCGAAGGCGAGACGGACTGGGACAGCGACGCCATGATCGCCAAGCTAGACAAGCTCGCCGAGCGGTCGCGGCGGACGGATTGAGGCCCGGAACCGCCGTCGAAGTTCCCCCTCGCCCCGCTTGCGCCCGCTTGCGGGGAGAGGGCAGGGTGAGGGGCGTCCTAACCGTCTCCCAGCAAGCGAGGAGAAGGGACTATGGCGAGCAACAAACACACCGGCGGCAATGGTGAAGGGTTTCGGACGCCGGCCCTTTGCAGGATGGTGGGGCGAGGTGCGGGGCCGGCGTTCGAAAGCCTGCTACGAAAATAGAATGGCCGGCTGCGGCCTTATGCATCCCGCGCATACCGCCGACACCCGGGCAGACGTGATTTTCATCGATAATGGCGCGCCGGAGGTGCTGGTTGGCTGCCATGAAAATAGAATAGCTGGCGAAAACGATATGCACGGTGCGCATAGCTCAGGCCTCCGACAATCATTTTCACGACATTATGGGGCACCCGTCGGTGCTGGTTGGCTCCCAAGGAGGAGAGCGCGCCTACAGGGGTCGCCTCGGGAACGACCGGAGTCCGCGCAATAGCCGTTCTTCCATTGCAAGCGCGGAGTAGGCTTCACCGCCCGAAGCGGGAATTCCGACACCCCCGATGTCGGCTGCCACTAAGTTGTCCATCGGACTTCGTCGACACCCTGGGTTGACGTTGCCCGAAACAGCAAACGCCCGGTCGTTAAATCGAAGGCTTTCTCTCGGCGATCACTGCGGCGAGCAGTCCGGCAGAGGCGGATCGGGCCGACGTTGGTCGGCCCGTAATTCTTGGCGACTCCGGTCAGATCGTGATCGGGCAGCCAGGCGCAGGCGGCATCCGCCACCGGTCTGATTACTCCGCATGCGCGGGCTCCGTGCGACTCCAGTCTGGAACGGGAATCTTGACGCCGGGCTGGCAGAGCGGCTCGTCGATCTTGACCCCGTAGCGTTTGGAAAGGCGTTCCATCTCCTCCTTGGAACCCATCATCGGCGAATATTTGCAAGCGATCTCGAACAGATTGTCGCCCTGCCATGAGGCGTCCCAAAACCTAGCGTCCCATCGCCAGACCACGACAGGATGCGCTTGCCGTCCGGCGAATAGACCGCGCCATTCACCCCGCCCTCGTGTCGCAGCGGCTCGCCGATCGCCGCCCGCGTCGCTAAGTCCCAAAGCCTCAGTGTATCGTCTTGAGACCACGACAGGATGCGCTTGCCGTCCGGCGAATAGATCGCGCCGTTAACCGGGCCCTCATGCCGCAGCGGCTCGCCGATCGCCGCCCCCGTCGCTAAGTCCCAAAGCCTTAGCGTATTGTCTTCAGACCACGACAGGATGCGCTTGCCGTCCGGCGAGTAGACCGCGCCCAAGACCGTGTCCTCATGCCGCAGCGGCTCGCCCATCGCTTCCCCGTCGCCGCGTCCCAAAGCCTCAGCGTATTGTCTTCAGACCACGACAGGATGCGCTTGCCGTCCGGCGAATAGACCGCGCCCAAGACCGCGTCCTCATGCCGCAGCGGCTCGCCCATCGCTTCCCCCGTCGCCGCGTCCCAAAGCCTCAGCGTATTGTCTTCAGACCACGACAGGATGCGCTTGCCGTCCGGCGAATAGACCGCGCCCACGACGAAGCTCTCATGCCGCAGCGGTTCGCCCATCGCCGCCCCCGTCGCCGCGTCCCAATGCCGCAGCGTCCATCGAAAGACCACGACAGGATGCGCTTGCCGTCCGGCGAATAGATCGCGCCCACGACCGCGTCCTCATGCCGCAGCGGCTCGCCCATCGCCGCGCCCGTCGCCGCGTCCCAAAGCCTCAGCGTTTTGTCGGTCGACCACGACAGGATGCGCTTGCCGTCCGGCGAATAGGCCGCGCCGTTGACCGCGCCGACATGGTTCGAGACCGCGATCGGAGGATGCTCGGAGAACGAGAGCGAAAGATATTGGATGGGGTCTCCCAGCATCGGCCTTTCGATGATGCCCGCCCCTCGGGGCCAGGCAGCCAATGCAAGCTCGACGCCGTCGAGCGGCCGTCCTTCGTGTGCGACCGCGCGCGACAGGGCCGCGAGTCGGAATCTGAAGGGAGCCGACGCGGAGAGCCGCAAATCGCAAGCTGTTCACCCGGAAACCGTATGAGCGGGGGTCGCCCTTTCGTCGGGCTGAACAATTATTTGCTTTGGATTGCTCGTAACCCATTGAAAAGGCTCGAATAGGACGAAGGAAATCCAAGAAAATCCAAGCCCGTTTCCTTGGTTTTTCTTGGTCTACCTTGGGTCCGGCTTGGCGTGATTTGGCCCGAGGCGGCCGCGAGCGCGTCCAGCTGGCTCGGCTACGAGGACGGCGCACGCTCCAGCCGCGTCGCCCGCCAATGCCAGACGGCGAGGCCGAACAGGACGAGCGCGGTCGCCTGATGGGCGAGCGCGATGGGGATCGGCACGGACAGGAGCAGCGTCGCGACGCCGAGCGCGACCTGCAGCGCGGCGACGCGCGGCGAGGAGCGGGCGCGGCGCGCAGCGCGGGCGGCCCCGGCGCAGGGCCGCGATCGCCTGGACGAGCGCGAAGGCGACGACGGCGTAGGCGATCATCCGGTGGTCGAATTGCGCCGTCGCCGGATCGTCGAGCATCGAGCTCGGCGAGCCGAAGGCCTCGCCGGGGATCAAGCCCGAGCCCATCAGCGGCCAGGTGTCGTAGATCAGCCCGGCGCGCAGGCCCGCGACCAGCGCGCCGAGGCCGAGCTGGACATAGACGAGCGCCGCGAAGGCCGCCGCCGAGATCGAGAAGGCGCGCGAGGCGGGCGCGCGCGCCCGCTCGCTTAAGCCCACTGCGGCGGTAGATCAGCGCGCCGAAGGTCGCGGCGGCGATCAGCAGATGGAGCGCCAGGCGGTCCTGCGCGACCTCGGTGCGCTCGCTGAGGCCCGAGCTCACCATCCACCAGCCGACGATCGGCTCGAGCGCCAGGAACCCGGTCGCGACCGCGACCTGCCGTCCGAGCGCGCCCTTGAACGCCCCGCGCATCCAGAACCAGAGCGCCGGCAGGATGAAGGCCGCGCCGACGATGCGGGCGAGCAGCCGATGGCTCCATTCCCACCAGAAGATGGTCTTGAAGCCCTCGATCGTCATGTCGGGATTGAGCCGGGCGAATTGCGGGATCTGCCTGTAGCGGTCGAACTCCGCCTGCCAGTCCGCCGCGTTCAGCGGCGGCAGGACCCCGGTGACCGGCTTCCACTGGGTGATCGACAGGCCCGATTCGGTCAGGCGCGTCGCGCCGCCGACCAGCACCATGGCGAAGACGAGCGCGGCGACGGCGACGAGCCAGACGCGAACGCCCGAGCGGGCGCCGAGGCGCAGCGGCGCGGGCGCTTGCGCGCGAAAGGTTGATCGAGGCCATCGGATCCGACGTTCAGAGGGCGGCGCGGATTATCCCGCGCGTCCGGCGCTCCGCCGCGGGCGCGCAACCCCTGGAGTCGGGCTCGGCCCGCCGGCTTCACGTCGATCAGCCGCCGGTACAGGTGCCAGGTCGTGTGGCCGAGCACCGGGAAGATGACGAGGAGCGCGACGAACAGGGTCACGAACGAAATCGCGAGATCCATGCCGATCACCGCCGCCCAGGCGAGCATCGTGCGCGGATTGGCCAGCACCGCCTGCACGCTGGTCGTCATCGCGGTGACGAAATCGACGTCGCGGTCGACGACGAGCGGCGGCGACACGGCGGTGAAGGAAAAGACGATCAGCGCGATGATCGCCCCGACCCCGTTGCCGACGAGGAGGAAGGTCAGGCCGTAAGACGTGGTGAAGACGCTGGTGAAAAGCTGCGCCAGCGACGGAACCTGAACGCCGTAGAACATCAGAAACAGAAAGACCGCGAGATCCAGCCAGATGATGAGGGTGAAGAGGCTGACGAGGGCGAGCCAGCCGAGGTCCTTGCCCGCGCGGTTCCAGACGGCGCCGAACACCGCCGACCATGACAGCGGCTCGCCGCTCTCCAGCCGGCGTGAGATCTCGTAAGTCCCCGCCGCGCCGAACGGGGCGAGCAGGGCGAACCCCATCATGAACGGATAGGCGAGATAGTAATAGCCGAGCGCGAAGGCGATCCAGAGGATGAGCCAGCCGCCGACGGCGTAGATCGCGCCGAAGGACATGCCGTATTTCGGCGCGCGGCTGAAATCCTGGACGCCCTTTGCGATGCATTCCATCAGATCGGCGATCTCGATCTTGCGGATACGCAACGGGGCCTTGCCGGCGTTGGCCGCAGGGGCGCCGGTCGGCGACGGCCCTGCATCAATCACAATCGCCATTCGTTCACTCCCTGTACTTTGGCGCCTCTTGCGGGCTTCCCGCGATTGGATCACGTTCGGCGGGGGCAAGCAACGTTTTCTATCGCCCATCGATCGGCCATTGCGGTGACGGCAGAAGGCATGAAGCGCGCATCGCTGCCTTGCGGCGAAAAATATTGCCGATTCGCCCGCGCTGTGGCATGAGCGCGCATCCCCAACAATCAATCGGAACGCGATGTCCTTTCTGAATGGTAACAGCTTCGCTGACCGCCAGGCGGCCGCCGCCAAGGCGCGGAAGGCGATGGCTGAGAAGTTTCTGGACAAGACCAAATACGACCCGAACGATCCGGCCGTGATCGAGCGGGAGGCCAAGCGCAAGGCGATCCTCGAGGCGCGCGAAATGCGCGAGGTCGAGCGCGCCAAGCGCAGGGCCGAAGAGGCCGCCGCCGAAGCCGCTCGCAAGGCCGCCGAGGAAGCGGCCCGGCAGGAGCAGCTGCGGATCGAGGCGCTCGCCCGCGAGGCCGAGGCCCAGCGCCTGCGGGAAGAGCAGGAGAAGCTCGAGTACGAGAAGAAGCTCGAGCGCGACGCCCGCTACGCCGCCCGCAAGGAGCGCAAGAAGAAGAAGAAGTCCGTGGCCGAGCGCTGGGGCTGAACGACCCACGCTTCGTTGATCCGGGACCGGAACTCGGGCACAACGGCCGGCGGAGTTCCATTCCGGAGAGCGGAGCGAGGACGTTATGACAAAGCCGCTGCGCTTGGGCGTCGCCGGCCTCGGCGTGGTCGGAAGCAGTCTCGTTCAGCTTCTGCAGAGGCAGCGCGGCGGAATGGCCGAGCGGGCGGGCCGCGCAGTGCGTTGTTGCGGCCTACAGCGCGCGCCACAAGCGCGACCGCGGTCTCGATCTCGGCGGCGCGCGCTTCTTCGAGAACGCGACGGCGATGGCCGCCTCCGCCGAAATCGACGTGTTCGTCGAACTGATCGGCGGCGCGGACGGCGTCGCTTTCGAGGCGGTCAAGGCGGCGCTGGCGCGCGGCCTGCCGGTCGTCACCGCCAACAAGGCGATGCTCGCCGCGCATGGGCTGCGGCTTGCGGCGCTGTCCGAGACGCATGAGGCGCCGCTCTTTTTCGAGGCGGCGGTCGGCGGCGGAATTCCGGTGATCAAGACCCTGCGCGAGAGTCTGGCCGGCAACGCGATCAAGCGCGTTTCCGGCATCCTCAACGGCACCTGCAACTACATCCTGTCCCGGATGGAGACCGACAACCTGCCGTTCGACGTCTGTCTCACCGAGGCGAAGCGGCTCGGCTACGCCGAGGCGGACCCCACTTTCGATATCGGCGGCTTCGACACGGCGCACAAGCTCGCCATCCTCGCTTCCCTCGCCTTCGGCTCCAAGATCGACGCCGCGGCGGTCTCGGTCGAGGGCATCGAGTTGATCACGCTCGCCGATCTCGCCGCGGCCGACGAACTCGGCTTCCGCATCAAGCTGCTCGGCGTCGCAGAACGCACGCCGCACGGCGTCGAGCAGCGCGTCCACCCGACGATGGTGGCGAAAGGCGCGCCGCTCGCCCAGACGATGGGCGTGCTCAACGCGGTGTCGATCGACGGCGACGCGGTCGGCGAACTCACGTTGGTCGGCCCCGGGGCGGGCGGGGACGCGACCGCTTCGGCGGTCGCCGCCGACGTCATCGACATCGCCAGGGGAACGCGGCTGCCGGCGTTCGGGCGGCCGGCGGCCTCGCTGGTCGACGCCGACCGCGTGCCGATGCAGCGCCACGAAGGCGGCTATTACGTCCGCCTCGCGGTGGTCGACCGGCCGGGCGCGATGGGCGCGATCGCCGCGCGGATGGGCGAGCGGATGATCTCGCTCGAGGCGATCATGCAGAAGCGCGCCTCGAAGGAGGCCGCCGCCGCCGGGGTCGTGCCGGTCGTGCTGATGACCCACGGCACGACCGAAGCCTCGATCCGCGACGCTCTCGCGCGCGCGGTCGAGGACGGCGTCGTGCGGGAGAAGCCGCAGGTGATCCGGATCGAGCGCGAGGCGGCTTGAGCTCCGCCATCGCCAGATCGCGCGCCGCGTCGTCCGCGTCGCCTGCCGCCGCCGTCCTCGAGGACCGGCGCATGCGCGTGCTGGCGATCGCGCTGATGTGCGGCGCCATGCTCTGCTTCACCGGGCTCGACACGTCCTCCAAGTGGCTCGGGCCGCGGCTTCCTGCGCTGCAGATCGTCTGGGCGCGGTATCTGTCCGCGACGCTGATCGCGGTCGCGGTCGCGCGGCCGTGGGCGCTTCCGGCGGTCCTCGCGTCGAAACGTCCGGGGCTGCAGGCGCTCCGCTCGCTCCTGCTGCTGGGTTCGACCGTTTCCGTCGTGCTCGCGCTGCGCCGGCTGCAGCTCGCCGAGACGGCGACGATCTCGTTTCTCACGCCGATCTTCGTGGCGTTGCTGGCCGGCCCCTGCTCGGCGAGCGGGTCGGCGGCGAGCGGATGATCGCGATCGTCGTCGGCTTCTTCGGCGTCCTGATCGCGACCCGGCCGGGCACGAGCGCGTTCCAACTGATCGTCCTCGTCGCCATCGCCGGCGTCGCCTGCAATTCCGGCTATGTGCTGGCGACCCGCAAGCTTGCGGGATACGACTCGCCCCAGACCACGCTTGTTTGGACCCAGGCGGCCGGCCTCGATCTTTTGACGCCGATCCTGCCGTGGATCTGGCGGCAGCCCGAATCGCTGCATGTCTGGCTGGTCATGACGGGTCTCGGCGCATTCGCCGCCGCGGGTCACGGGCTCCTGATCGTCGCCCACAAGTTCGCGCCCGCGCCGATGCTGACGCCGTTCTCCTATACGCAGCTCGTCTGGATGATTGCGTCCGGATTCCTCGTTTTCGGCGACTGGCCGCCGACCGCAACGCTGATCGGCGCGGCGCAGGTCGTCGCCTGCGCCTGGATTCCGCCTCAAGAAAAACTTTGGTTCCCCGTTGGTCCTGATTCATCAGGAGGATAGTCTTGGATTGCGATTCGAAAACCATCACCAACGGGGTGCGCGATGGTGGCACAGGGGCTGCTCGATTTCCAGTATGAGGCGGATTCGTCGAGCCATGGGGTCACCTCTTTTGCCGGTCTTGCGCTGTATCTCGACCTGATAAAGGCCAGCGGGCTCGGCGCGGCGATCCGGCGGCATGTGCGGGCGGCGGGCGGCCGCGGCTGGCTCGACATTCAGATGGTCCTGGCGGTGATCTTGCTGAACCTCGCGGGCGGCGATTGCGTCGAGGACATCGAGCGGTTGGAGCGCGACAGTGGATTTTCCGCGATCCTGCGCGCGATCGAGAAGGATTTGCTGTCGCGCGCGGAACGGCGGTCGTTGAAGAGCCGCTTTCGGCGCGAACGCGAGCGGGCGACGCCCTCGCCGTCGGCGCTGTCAGGTTGGCTGGAGCGGTTTCATGATCCGAACTCGCCTAAGGCGGCGGCGGGAGCGGCGTTCATTCCGGCGGTGACGGAAGAGCTCGAGGGCCTGTGGCGGGTGAACCAGGCGCTGCTGGCGTTCCTGCACCAACACCAGCCGGCGAGGTCGGCGACGCTGGACATGGACGCGACGCTGATCGAGACCCACAAGCGCGATGCGCTGTACTGCTACAAGAAGTTCAAGGCCTATCAACCGCTGAACTGCTGGTGGGCGGAACAGGGCGCGATGCTGTATTCGGAGTTCCGCGACGGCAACGTGCCGGCCGGACACGAGCAACTGCGGGTGCTGAAAGAGAGCCTTCGCCATCTGCCGGAGAGCGTGAAGAAGGTTGCGTTGCGCTCCGACACGGCGGGCTACCAGGAAGAATTGCTGCTCTATTGCGGCGAGGGAAAGGACTCGCGTTTCGGCGTGATCGACTTTGCGATCGGGGCCGATGTGAGCGAGGCTTTCCGCGCCGCCGCGCTGGCGACGCCGGAGAGCGAGTGGCGGCCGCTGATCCGGATTGTCGACGGCAAGTCCTACGCGACCGATCAGCAATGGGCCGATGTCGTCTACGTCCCCGATTGGGCCGGACACAGTCGCAAGCGCGCCGATTATCGTTTCCTGGCGATCCGCGAGCCGCTGCGCCAATTGGAGCTGGGGGACGAGAAGGAGCTGCCGTTTCCCACCCAGGCGTTCGGCCGCAAGGGCCTCCACAAGCTGTTCGGCGTGGTGACCAACCGGCAGGGTCCGGGCGACGGGGTGATCTGGTGGTTGCGGGAGCGTTGCGGCAAGAGCGAGGAGGCGCATTCGGCGATGAAATCCGATCTGGCCGGCGGACAGATGCCGTCAGGGCTGTTCGGCGCCAACGCCGCCTGGTGGGCGCTGGCGATCCTGGCGTTCAATCTGAACGCGGCGTTGAAGCGCTTGGCGCTCGGCGAAAGCTGGGCGGAAAAGCGCATAGGCGCTGCGGTTCCACCTGATCGGCCTGCCTGGACGCGTCGTCAGCCATGCCCGCCAGTTGATCATTCGCGTCGGCGGCGGAGCGCAAGCGCTGGCGACGATCCTCGACGCCCGGCGACGGGTCCGGGCGCTGGCGCACGGACCGGCCGGATGAACCAAAACCGTCCGTTTCCCAGCCCGGAGGTCATGACCGGCCGCCTCCGATGCCGCGGCGATGATGACCCGCGCGCGGTTGAGACCGACAAAACTCGCGCCGGTTGCATGCAATTCCCACGGAACTCGCCTTGCGCGAAGGCGAAGACGAGGAGGTGACCGACAAGACCCGATCGTGACCCTCGAAGCCGCCGCAGGCCGCAAAATCGGTCAGCGTCACGCGCGGCCCGAGTTTTGTTCGGGAATTGTGGTGCGGCGCTTGGCTTGCGCTGCGCGAAAGGGCAGGGGCGCGGTCCGAGTCGATCCCGATCAAGTAGGGGCCCGCGGCCGCCCGCGCCTCATCCTTTGTTCGGGGGCGCTTTCCTTCTTAAATGAGAGACTGAGGCGGGGATCGCGCGGAGGAAGCAATGTCTGATCAAGCGCCGCCGATCGAGGGACTGCTCGAGACGTCGCTCTATGCGGGCGACCTAGCGCGAACCGCCGCCTTCTATCGCGACCTGTTCGGCTTCAGGGCGCTGGTCGACAGCCCCCGGCTCGTGGCTTTCGAGGTCGCGGCGAGGCACGTCCTGCTGGTCTTCCAGGCCGGCGCCACCGAGGATGACGTCTTCGACGCGCGAGGGACCATCCCCGGCCATGACGGGCGCGGGCGCCTTCATCTCGCCCTGTCAATCGCCGCAGCCGATTACGAGGCTTGGCGCAGGCGGCTCGGCGAGCGGAACATCGCGATCGCCGGCGAATATCGCTGGCCGCGCGGAGGAAGGAGCCTCTATTTTCGCGATCCGGACGGGGCTCTGGTGGAGCTTGCGACGCCGGGGCTCTGGTGGTGATCGGACCATGAATTGGCCGACCCTGCTTTGGCGCATGCTGCGGACCCTCCCCCCGGTCGCACGGCGGCGCCAATTGAATCGCCCAATTCCTCGGAGGGGAATTTCCGGGCGGCTCCCGCCGTCTCCGCAAACGAGGGCACCGGCTGTGCAAAGCGCATGAATGTCTACAACTCAGAACGGACTTAATGTTCCGCACCAGCCCGGACACGTTAAGTTGAAGATCTGGCCCGCCTTTTTCCGATCGTCGACCTCATTCCGACGCGCTTTCGCCGATCTTGCGGGCTAACCTTCCTCAATCGGCTTTGCCGCTCGAGGGTTCCTCGCGGCAACGCGCCGGTAGGGCGCGGAAACGTCGATGCCTGTCGTACAGGGGAGTTGAAAGATCGCCTGATTTTCGCTCGGGCGCCGGCCATCCCCCCCCCGACCCTAAAGGATGAGGAGAACATCATGCGTCCAGCGTTGACGAAAGTCGTTGCGGCGTCGCTCGCGGCGCTGCTGGTCGGAGCAACGGCGACGACATCCGATGCCGCCGGCTTTCACGGTGGCGGAGGGGGATTTCATGGCGGGTTTGGCGCCTGGCATGGCGGCGGCTTCCACGGGGGCTGGCGCGGCGGCGGTTGGGGCGGCGGTTGGGGCCGAGGCCCAGGCATCGTCGGCGGCCTTGCGGCCGGCGCCATCCTCGGAGGCGCGCTCGCGGCGCCCTACGCCTACGGCTACGGCTATGGCTACGGCGGCTGCTACCAGTACCAGCCGATCTACAGTCCGAACGGCGTCTACCTCGGCAGCCAGCCCGTAAACGTCTGCGGCTACTGACCCGGGCAACGCGGCCCCTCCCGAGTGGAGGGGCCGTTTGCCTACGAAGCCATCTCCGCCAGCACCGCCGATAGAGGCTCCGGTTGCACATGCACCGGCCCAGTGAAAGGGTGGTCGATCGAAATGATCACTACCAGCCCGAGGGTGACCAATATCGATAGAACGCCGGTCATGGAGATCTGGGCCGGCAGGTTTTCGCTGCCGAAGAACAAGGGAAAGCCGACCGTGAGAATCGCGCCGGCGTACAAGGCGGCCCAGACGACTCCGGGGACGAGGCCGGTCGCGAGGTGGAGGCGGATGCGGCGGGCGGAAGTGATGTTGTCGATCTGCGTGAATACTTCGGCCATGTCGGCCGTCGGCATCGTCCCGGTTCGGCTGAGGGCGAGAGCGTCGGCGTAGACGGCGTCGAGGGCGCGTGTCGTCGCAGCGCTCTCGGACTTGCGCGACATCGCGGGCCACTCGTCGTGGATCGCCGTCGTCGCGTAGTTGACGAGCGCGGCGCGGAGAGCGATCGCCTGCGGCGCATTGCCCTGCGCATATTGGAAGAGCGCGGTGATCGCTGCGGCCTCCTGATCGACCGCGCTCTCAGCGGCGCTGAACTTCTCCCACACCACGATGACCGTGAATGCGAGCAGCACGGCGTAGATCACGCCGACGGTCGCGAATTTGAAGCCCGCGATCTCGTTGTTCTGAACCAGCCTCTTGACGCCGACCCACTTGTGAATGAGCGCCTGGAGGACCATCGCCACCGCCGTCGGAGCGACGACGATGAGCGCGATCAGCTCCCAGAGCGGCAAAGTCACGAGAAAATACGACACCCGCGTTCCTTTTTCCTGCCGCTACTGCGGGGGCGCTGCCTGGCGCGCGTCTGCGCACCGCCGGCATAGGCCCTGAGCCTCCGTCACCACTCGCCGGAGGGCGAAACCCGCGGCGGCCGCCGAGCCCGCGATCGCGCGCATGACCTCGGGGTCCTCGATCTCTTCGCTTCGACCGCAGGCCTCGCAGATCAGCAGCATGCCCTGGTGGGTGTGGCCGAGATGCTCGCAGGGCGCGTAGGCGTTGAGGCTCTCGATCTTGTGCACGAAACCATGATCGAGGAAAAAGTCGAGCGTGCGGTACACGGTCGGAGGGGCGACCTGTTTGCCTTCTCGTCGCGACAGCTCTTCGAGGATCGCATAGGCCCCAAGCGGTGCGGCGCTATCGCCGAAGATGTCGAGCACCCGCCGGCGAAGCGGCGTCAAATGGAAGCCCTGGCGCAGGCAGGCGAGTTCGACCCGCGCCGCCCAGGTGGCCGGATCATGTGCGCAGCCGCAAGCGTTCGTCATCCTCACCTCGACAAGCACAAACTAACACGACTGACGCCGCCGGTCGCGCGGCCGTTCCTGACAGGGTTGCGCTCTGCATTGTTATAACATAACACTCGGCGCCGGGGGCACAACCGGAGCACATCGCATGACTAAAGGGCTTACTCTTCCTGCGGCGACTCTTACTGCGGCGGCGGTCTGCGCGTTCAGCGCGCCGGCGCTTGCCGACCCTGTGAAGGTCGTGGCGGCCGAAAACTTCTATGGCGACATGGCGAGCCAGATCGGCGGGGCGAATGTCGCGGTGACGAGCATCCTGAGCAACCCGGACGACGACCCGCATCTGTTCGAGGCGAGCCCGGACACCGCCAAGGCGCTGACCGACGCCAAGGTCACCATCGTCAACGGGGTCGATTACGACCCGTGGATGGAGAAGCTGCTCAGCGCCCACAAGTCGCCCGGCCGCAAGGAAATCATCGTCGGCCAGCTGGTCGGCCACAAGCCCGGCGACAATCCGCATCTGTGGTACGATCCGGCCTATATGAAGGCCGCCGCCAAGGCTCTTGTCGCCGATCTGGTCGCGATCGACCCGGCGCACAAGGCGGATTATCAACAGGGGGAGGCCAAGTTCTTCGCTTCGCTGAAGCCCATCGACGACAAGATCGCCGCGTTGCGCAAGTCCTACGCCGGCCAGCCGATCACCGCCTCCGAGCCGGTGTTCGGCTATCAGGCGGGCCTCATCGGGCTCAAGGTCCACGACGAGAAATTCGCCCTTGCGGTGATGAACAACGCCGAGCCGACGCCCTCGGAAGTGGCGGGATTCGAGAACGACCTCAAGGGCCACAAAGTCAAGGTCATGATGTACAACGCGCAAGCAAGCGAGCCCGCGGTGCAGCGCCTGGTGCAGATGGCCAAGGACAACAACATCCCGGTGGTCGGCGTATCCGAGACCGAGCCCCCGAACTCGACTTACCAGGATTGGATGATGGGGCAGCTCAACGCGCTCGACAAGGCGCTTTCCGGCGGGGTCTAGTGAGCGCACTCCGCTTCGACAGCGCGACGGTCAGGCTCGGCCGCCGGGACATCCTCTCGGCGGTCAGCTTCGCCGTTCAAGACGGCGAATTCGTCGGCATGCTGGGCGCCAACGGCGCCGGCAAGACCACCTTGATGCGCGCCGCGCTCGGCCTCGTTCCCGTTGCGTCGGGCGCCGTCAGCGTGTTCGACCGGCCGGCGACGCGCGGCAACGCCGCCATCGGCTTCATGCCGCAGAACCGCGGCGCCGTCGCGGGCCTCAGGCTCACCGGCTGGGACGTCGTCGCCAGCGCGGCGATCGGCGGTCGCTTCGGCTTCGCCCTGCTCGACAAGGCGACTAGGCGCGAGATCGACTGGGCGCTCGACGAAGTGGGCGCGCGGGAATTCGCTCGGCGCTCGATCGGCGAATTGTCGGGCGGCGAGCGTCAACTCGTGCTGTTGAGCCAGGCGCTGCTCGGCCGGCCGCGCCTTCTGCTGCTCGACGAGCCGTTGATCTCGCTCGACCCGGCTCACCAGAAGAGCGTCGTCGAAATCGCGCGGCGGGTGTGCGACGACCTCAAGGTCGCCATCCTGTTCAGCGCGCACGAGCTCAATCCGCTCGTCAACGCGATCGATCGGGTTCTCTACCTCGGCGGCGGGGCGGCGGTGATCGGCGCGGTCGACGAGGTGGTCACCGGGCCGGTGCTGTCGCGCCTCTACGGCGCGCAAATCGAGGTCGTTCACGTCAAGGACCGCTATTTCGTCATGGCGGGCGACGTCGACGTCGAGCGTGACGCCCATCGTCACGACGAGGCCCACGGCCATTCGCACGATCACGACAGCGCCCATGTTTGAATACGATTTCATGCGCACCGCTTTCGCCGCCTCGGGCATCGCGGCGGTGCTCGCCGGAACGGTCGGCTTCTTCCTCGTCCTGCGCGGCCAAACCTTCGCCGGCCACGCGCTCTCCCATGTCGGCTTCACCGGCGCGACGGGCGCGATCCTTTTCGGTCTGTCGCCGTTCGCCGGGCTCGTCGGCTTCACCCTCGTTACGGGCGTCGCCATGGGCCTGTTCGGGGAGAAGCTCGCCGAGCGCGACGTGGCGGTCGGCATGACGCTGTCGCTCGCCCTCGGCCTCGGCCTCCTCTTCCTGCACTTCTATACGTCAGCTGCGACCCAGGCCGCCGCGCTTTTGTTCGGCAACGTGCTCGGCGTCGACTCGTCGGCGTTGCTCAGCCTCTTCCTGCTCGCGGCCGCGAGCCTTGCGGGGCTGGCGCTGATCGGCCGGCCGCTCCTCTTCGCCTCCCTCCAGCCGGAGCTCGCCGAGGCGCGCGGCGTCCCGCTTCGCTTCGTTTCGTCGGCGTTTCTCGCGATCGTGGCGGTCGCGGTGGCCGAATGCGCCCAGATCGTCGGCGTGCTGCTCGTGTTCACCCTGATGGTCGGCCCGGCCGCCGCGGCGCAGAACTTTTCGCGCCGGCTTTGGGCCGGCGTTTCGCTGGCGGCAGGCCTCTCGCTCGCCGAGGCGTGGGGCGGGCTGACGCTCGCCTATTACACGGACTGGCCGACGAGCTTCTGGATCACCGCGCTGTCCGGCCTCGTCTATCTCGTCAGTCTGACCGCCCGCTGGAGGGTGCGGTGAAGCCCCAGCGCATCTGTATGCCGACGCCGAAGCCTGTGGAGAGCTGACGCTCGCCTACGACCGCAGACTGGCCGCCAGGTTCTGGATCGCCGCACTCTCTGGCATGGTGCTCTTCGGCGGGGCGGCGGCGAGGCGATTCGCGGGGCAGGGCAGGCGGGCGGTGACAGGCTATTTCCTCGATGTCGAGCGGTCGGCGCTCGGGCGGCCGTGGCGGCCGCGGCTGGACGGCGCGGGAGAGGCGCGGGCGCTCGCCATCGCCCAGATCGGGGGGCGCGACGAACTGCTCGCCCGGGTTCTGGCGGGGCGGGGGGTCGCTCCGGAGACGGCCGAGCGCTTTCTCGATCCGACGTTGCGTGACCTGATGCCGGACCCTTTCGTCATGCGCGACATGCAGACGGCGACCCTGCGGCTCGTCCGCGCCGTCGAGCGGGGCGAGCGCGTCGCGATCTTCGGCGACTACGACGTCGACGGCGCCTGCAGCGCGGCGCTGTTCAGCGAATATCTCGCCGCCTGCGGCTGCGAGACGATCGTCCATATCCCCGACCGCGTCACCGAAGGCTACGGCCCCAACGCCGAGGCGATCCAAAACTTCGCCGCGCGCGACGCAAAACTCGTCGTCACCGTCGATTGCGGGGCGGTAAGCCACGAGCCGTTAGAGACAGCGGACCGGCTCGGCCTCGACGTGATCGTGTTCGACCATCACCAGGCGCCCGAGACGCTGCCGAAGGCGCTCGCCCTGGTCGATCCGAACCGCGCCGACGATCTCTCGGGCCTCGGCCATCTCGCGGCCGCGGGCGTCGTCTTCATGGCGCTGGTCGCGCTGAACCGGGCGCTGCGGCAATTGGGCTTCTGGAACGGGCGCAAGGCGCCGGACCTCATCTCCGCGCTCGACCTGGTCGCGCTCGCGACGGTCGCCGACGTCGTGCCGCTGAGGGGCTTGAACCGCGCCTTCGTCGTCAAGGGGCTGCAGGTGATGCGCCAGCGCGGCCGTCCGGGCCTCGCGGCGTTGTTCGACGTCGCCGGGGCCGACGGTCCGCCGCGGCCTTATCATCTCGGGTTCATGATCGGGCCGCGCATCAATGCGGGCGGGCGGATCGGCGACGCTGCGCTCGGCGCGCGGCTGCTCACGACGACAGATGATCTCGAGGCGCGCGAGATCGCCGCCGAGCTCGACCGGCTGAACCGCGCCCGCCAGCAGATCGAGATCGCGGCGCTCGCTGAGGCCGAGGCCGAGGCTTTGGCCGCGCTCGGCCTCGAGGAACGCGGCGCGACTTTGGTGGTGGCGAGCGAGGCCTGGCCGCCGGGCGTGATCGGCATCCTCGCCGCGCGCCTGAAGGAGCGGTTCGACCGCCCGGCCTTCGCGCTGACCTTCGCTGGCGCATATGCGACCGGATCGGGTCGCTCGATCGCCGGCGTCGACCTCGGCAAAGCCGTGCGCGCCGCGGTCGAGGCGGGCCTCCTCGTCAAGGGCGGCGGCCACGCCATGGCGGCGGGCGTCACGATCGAGAGGCGCCGGCTTGGCGAGTGGCGGGCCTTCCTCGAGGAGCGGCTCGGGGAGGCGGTCGCGCGGTCGCGGGCCGAGGCGAGCCTCGCGATCGACGCGGCGATGACCGCCGCCGCCGCGACGCCCGACCTCGCCCACAAGCTCGAGCCGGCGGGGCCCTACGGCTCGGGCAACCCGGAGCCGGTGTTCGTCCTGCCGCGTCATCGCCTCGTCGATGTCATGCCGGTCGGCGCCGACCACCTCCGCGTGCGGGCGGCCGCCGGAGACGGCTCGACGGTCGAGGCGATGGCCTTCCGATCGGTCGGCAAGAAGCTCGGCGACGCCCTGACCCGGCTCAAGGGCGCGCCGGTCCATCTCGCCGGGACGCTGTCGCTCAACCGCTACGGCGGCCGCGAGCGCGCGCAGCTGAGGGTGGTCGACGTGGCGGAAGCCGGGCGGTAGGCGCCCTGCCTCAGGGGCCAAATTCGGCGGGACGCAGGTTCAGAGCAATCTTAGCGTCGAGGGTCAATCTTTTCAGCGACTTGCGACCCCGTTTAGCGTCGCGTCGAAAAACCTGGCGTCGCGGCCCATTTGCCGTTTCCAGATTTGTCCTCTTCATTATCGCCTTAAATGGACTGTTTTATTCTACAAAACGGAATATTAATTTAGGTATATTCTGATAAACTAAAAATAACAAAACGCGGTCAAAGGTCTACTGCGCCTTCGGCCGTTCGCGATTGAGAGCGAGCAGGCGGGCGTGGGGGTTGTTGGTGGCAATGTGCTCGGGCCAGCCGTAGGCGGCGACGGCGCGGCTCCTGCATCCGAGAGGCCGATGGCTTTTTCACCTTCGTGGATACCAAAGCTCGACTCGTCCTGCCGTCACGCCACGAGTGGCCTCAACCGGCGTGGGTCGAAAGACCTTGGCGATAAACGGGGGCTCGTGGTTGGCGAGGAAGCGTTCGACGCGAGGCTGGGCCGCGACGAACGCACGGGCGAGGTCTGGGAATGGCGCTGCGCCGACGATGACCAGCAAGGCGACGCCGTGGCGCATGACGGCGTCACGTTCGTTCGGCTTGTAACGGATGCGACGATCGTGGGTGAGCGCGATCCAGCCGCGCTTTCCGACCGCCTCCAGCCACGCCTCATCCGGCGTATCTGGCGCAAAATGATCTCCATGCGCCTCCACCGTCAGGCCGCTCGACCTGAGAATGTCCGGGAAGCGTTTGCCGAGATCACGATCGGTGAAATAGACAAAACTCACGCCGCCCGCTCATAGAGCGCGGCCTGTTCGATCTCTGCGGGACCGAGACTGTAGTCCGCAGCGATGTCTTCGATTGTTTCCCCTGCGTCGATCCGCTCGGCAATGGTCGAGGTGGAAATGCCCCTACGAAGCACCACCGGCCTCCCGAAAGCGATGCGCGGATCAATGGCGATCAACCGCTGCTCACTCGGCGCAACTGCGGAGACGAACGGATAAAGTCGAATGGGAAATTTGGACCTGTCCCATTCGACCCTCTTCAGATGCTCTTCGAGGAGCTTGCGCATGGCGAGTTGGCCGGACGCCGAAAGCTCGATCAGCTCGCCATAGCGGTCCAGGAAGAGCCTGCCAGCGTCCGCGCGCAATTCCGGCCTGAAAAGGAGACGTTCAATGCCCAGCGCCTCTTGCGCGTAAGCGAGGGCGCTCCGCAGCGCCTTGACCGAAACCCCATGCTCGGTCCTTAGCGATCTTAGAACATGCGCCTCGATCAGGTTCAAAAAAGAAAGCAAGGGGGGCTGCGGCGAGGCTGGCCGGATCAGTGGAGGAAATTCGTCGCCGCCTTCGCTCGTCGGGTATTGGCGTCCGAGCACCCACGCCCGCAGCGTCGCCGTAGGCAGCCGCGTGTACCGGGCGGCCTCGGCGAGCGTATAGGCGGCCGCGTCGCGATCGCCCCCAACCGTCTTCTGATGCCTGACGCTCATGGAAAAATTCTAGCGGAGCCGCGTAAGTCTGTCATTTCGGCTTTGCTAGGTCGCCAGATCGAGCGCCGGAGGCTGCGTTGGCGCGCTGCCTACCGCGCCCTGGCCCGTTCGAGGTTGAGCGCGAGCAGGCGGGCGAGGGCGTCGTCGGTGGAAATGTCCTCGGGCCAGCCGTAGGCGGCGGCGACGGCGCGGTCGAGCGCGTCATGGGCGTCGGCGAGCCAGCGCGGGCGCTGGTTGTAGAGATTGGTCAGCGTGCGCTCCTTGAGCTTCGCCGCCGCCTCGACCGTCTTCGGCACGATGCGGTCGGGATAGCGCCGCGGCGCCTCGCCCGGCGCGGCGGTCGGGGTCACTTCGGGCACGATGTCGACGAGATCGGGCGGATTGAGCCAGGCGCGCCTGAGGTCGTCGAGCTTCTTGGCGGCGTCGGCGATGCGGATCGCGCGCGGGTCGCCGGCGTAGTCGGCGGCGGGAATGTTCGGCGTCAGGCCCTCGGGGAAGGGAAAGGTTTCGAAAGTGGTGGTCGGGGTGTAGCGCGGATCGTTGCCGACCCCGAGCCATGTGCCGAGGCGGAGGGACCAAGCCTCATGGAAGCGCGAATGCAGGATGCCGAAAGTTGTGTCGTCGTCGCGGGCGATGACAACTGTAGCGCTGTCAGGCAAGACCGCGTTCGAAAGCCAAGCAAACACGCGATGCTTCGCAACTCTCGGCGTCATAATGTAACGTCGAATCGTCACCACAATTGCTCGACGAAGTGCCGGTCGCGGATCACCGTGGAGCCACCATTTCAGTTCGATGCCAATCTCTGCGACGGTTCACCCTGGTCGGTTTTACGTGACGAATGACGTGCTCGAACGGCGTTTCGTATAAAGCGTTGCCTCAGCTTCTGCTCATTTCGCAGCCGAAATCGATAATCCACTTATCGCGTGGACGCTGAGTTATATCGTGACCGTTGACCCAAGGATGAGCACGTCGCGAGTTTGGTCGGCCGTTCGGGTTAACGGGCGTTCGGCCAACCACATGCGAGCTTTTGAACCGGCGATGTCAAATGGGCCACCCTTTTGTGTCGCCGATAAACGACAACGCTGGCGTTCTCCTTTAGCGTGAGTCGCCCCCGTCAATTCGCGATGCCGCGTGGTTAAGTCTGAGGAAATTGCACTGACGCATCCTTGCCGTCGAGCTTTGCGCTGTCCAGTGCCTGCTCGCCGAAGCAAACGACGACACCCGAACAGCCGCGCCCTCGATCGTCCATGGCTCGTCGCTCCAAGCTTCGAAAATCGCGCCAGCCTTGGCGATCGTACGTCTCATGACTGGGCGGTTCGCGCCGCCGCGAATGGAGTTCGTGGTGACAAGACCGACGCGCTTCGCGCCGCTCCTAGCTAACGCTTCGGCGTCCGCCTTTGCGAACCAATAGCAAACGAAATCCGCCTGCGCAGGAACGCGGCCTTCGTAGACCTTGCGCAGCGTCTCGAACGTCACTGTTCGCCGAGCCCGCGACTCATCACTTCGCCGCCCAGAAACGGCGGGTTGCCGACGATGAAATCGGCCTCCGGCCACTCGGCTTCGACGAACCCGCCTTTGCCGTCTGGCGCAAGCAGCGCGTCGCGGCATTCGATCGAATCGAGCTTGCGCAGCACCGGGCGCGGGTGGTGGTGAATGGCGTTCTTCACCCGCCACTGGATGTCGCCGATCCAGATGGTGGTGCGCGCGAGTTCGGCGGCGAAGGGATTGATCTCGATGCCGTGCAGGATTTCCGGGCCGACGCGCGGCACCGCCATGCCGAGGCCGAGCGCCTCGCAGTCGAGAATGGCGCGCCATTCGATGTCCTTGACGCCCTGAAGCGCGAGATAGAGGAAATTGCCAGAGCCGCAGGCCGGATCGAGGATGCGCAGGCCGCAGAGACGGTCGATGAAGGCGTCGCGCTCGAGCCTCGGCTTTGGCGCGCGCGGCCTCGAAGCGTTTGCCGCGCTCCCGCGCTCGCCGTCCTGCCGCCGCCGCCGGCCGCTTCGAGCGCAGGGCGCCATGATCGCCTCGATTTTGGTCTTGGCTGTGTCCCACTCGGCGCGCAGCGGGCGCAAGCACGACCGGCTCGACGATCATCATGATCTTGTCCGGATCGGTGTAATGGGCGCCGATCTGCGCCCGCTTGTCCGGGATCGAGAAAGCGCTCGAAAAGCGTGCCGAAAATCGTCGGGTCGATCAGGCCCCAGTCGAGGCTCGCGGCGGCGAACAGGAGGCCGATTTCGTTGTGTTGCAGCGCGAGCGGCGGGCGGCCGTCGAACAGGCCGCCGTTGAATTCGAGAATGTCCTCCAGATCGAAGTCGCCGCCCTTGGCCATGTCGTCGAACAGGCGCGCGAGAAACGCTTTGGACTGCTCGCGGCTTCCGCTCGGCGGCCTGCAAAAGCTTCTTCCACAAGCCGTTCGGCAAAAGCTTCACGCTGTCGGCGAAGAAGCAGAAGACGAGCTGATTGACGAAATGCGCCACCGCCTCGCGGTCGGGGTTGCGATGCTGTAGCGAGTCGGAAATCGTCTGGAACTTGTCCGCCGCTTCCTTGGTCAGCTTCTCGCGCGTGCGGCCCGAGCGCAGTTCCTCCGGATTGTGAGAAGACCGCGCGCAGGCGGGCGAGATTGACCGGGTCAGCGAGCTCTTCGAGCTCGAATTCGTATTTGGCCGGCGACTTCGTTGGTCCAGCGCGTTTCGATGCGGAAGAGGTGCGTGTCGCAGGCGACGTGCAGCGGCGGGTTTTCAAGCGCCGCGGCGTAGCGGGTCAGTTGCTCGAGCGCCTTGTCAAGATCGCGCTTTTTCTTCTTGTACTCCCAAGCGAAATATCCCTTCTTCCAGACGTCGGCCCAGCCCTCGCCGCCGCCGGTTTTCGGCGCGCCTTTCTCGAAGGTAAAATGGTCGCCGACCGGATCGTCCTCGACAGGCGTCGGATGATCGAACAGCCGACAAAGGTCGATGAAATGCTCCTGGGCCGTCGCGCGCTCGGTCAGCGCCACCGGCTTCCATTTGCGGATGAATTCTTGCGGCGTCATAGGGGAAGGGCGGACCTCGGCGAAGCGTCCACCCGCTTAGCATGAGTCGGCGAAGGCGAAGAAAGAACGGGCGCCAGTCCACCGAAATCGGACCGAAGCCTCGCTCCACCCTCCACGTCGAAGCTTGGATGCGATCAGCCCTCGCCGCCGCGGGGCGAACGGGCGGGGCATGAGCGGAGGGGCTCACGATATTGAGCCGGCGCCCTCATCCTTGTCCCTTCTCCCGGACGGGAGAAGGGGACGCACGCGAAAGTCCGCGTCTTTCGTGTCAACCTTCAGAACACCGGCCACTCGCGCCGCCTCACTGCATGAACCAGCCGTGGCTCACCACGAGCGACTGGCCGGTCGAGCGCGTTCGAGCCGAAGGCGGCGAAGAACAGCGCGGCTTCGGCCACGTCCTCGATCGTGGTGAACTCGCCGTCGACGGTGTCCTTCAGCATGACGCGCTTGACGACGTCCTGCTCGGAGATGCCGAGCTCCTTCGCCTGCTCCGGGATCTGCTTGTCGACGAGAGGCGTGCGCACGAAGCCCGGGCAGATGACATTGGCGCGGACGCCATGCTTGGCGCCTTCCTTGGCGACAGTCTTGGCGAGACCGATGAGGCCGTGCTTGGCCGTGACATAGGTACGCCTTGAGCACCGAGGCTTCCTTGGAATGCACCGAGCCCATGTAGATGATGCTTCCGCCGCCGCCCTGCTTGTACATCTGCTTGAGCGCCGCGCGCGTGGTGAGAAAGGCGCCGTCGAGACGGATGGCGAGCAGCTGCTTCCATTTGGCGAAGGGAAACTCGTCAAGCGGCGCCACGATCTGGATGCCGGCGTTGCTGACGAGGATTTCGAGGCGGCCGAAGGTCTTGGTCACCTTCCGGTATCATGGGAGACTTAAAGCACGGGGACCGGATGCAGGGCCGACGCGCCCTTGTCCTTGGCGGTTCCGGGATGGCTATTGACGGGGATGAGGACGGGGGCAGACGATATTGGCCGGCCTCATCTTTATCTCCGAGATGGGAGAAGCGATCGCACGCGAAAGTCTTTGGCGTCAGCCTTCGCCGCCGGTTTCGCCCTCCCTGGCGACATAATTCTCGCCGATCGAATAGCTGCAGATGCGCGACAAGTGGGCATAGGGCAGGCCCGTCTCTTTCGCCCAGGCGTTGAACTGCTCCTGAACGAGTTTCAAATCGCGCTTCGACTTGGCCTCCTCGCCGATGTCGAGGCCGGCGTCGCGCAGGCAGGCGACCACATCCTTCGACGTCACGAAGCCGTCCCAGCCGAGGAATCTCAGCAGCATCTGGCCGGTGTTTCCGCCGAGCCGGTCGCCGCGCTTCGTAAGGAGCTCGAGCAGGCCGACTTCGTCGGCGGACGGCCATTGGCGAGGAAGGCGCCGAAACTGCCGTGCTCCTTCGCCACGTCGCAGACGAATTTTGCGTTGGCCCTGACCGAAGAGATCTTCGCCGCGTTGCGTACGATGCGGGCGTCCTTCGTCAGCCCTTCCCAGAACTCGTCGGGCTCGAACGACAGCCTCGCGGGCTCGAAGTTTTGGAAAGCCTCCTCGAAACCCGGCCACTTCAACTCGATCACGCCCCAGGCGAAGCCGGCGGAAAACACGCGCTTGGTCATTTCGGCGAGAACGCGGTCGTCCTTGAGCGCGGCGAGCGCCGCAGAGTTCGGCTTCGGCGGCAGGAGGCTGGCGAGCGCCTCGGCCCCGCCCTTGCGCGCCTCGGCGCGCTTGCGAATGGTGTCGAATGAAATCATCGGCTCGCTCCTCCAATCGCTTGCTGAACGAACGGGATCATATGCCCGCCGATCGCGGGCGTGACGCGCCGTCACTGTCATGCCCGCGAACCGCAGGCTTCCAGATCCGCCGACGCAACCCCCTCGAACCGCCGCCCTTCTTAGCGGCAGCCTGGCCCTCCACCCTCGCGAAGGCGACATTCTTGCCCTGTCATGCCCCGTCCGCAGGGGGCTCGGGGGACGATAGGCCTCGTATGCGCCTAGCTAGGCACGCGCCAAGACCGCATCTTTTTCGTTCATCTCCAATTCACGTGGTTATGTGCACGATGTTCAGGCTGGCAACAGCACAATGTAAAGACCTGCCTTTCGAGAGGAACCTGCAATGACCAACAAGTTTGTCGTGATTGGCCTCGGCGCGCTCATCGCTCTGGCCCCGCTCGCCGCCTTAGCGCAAACCGAGCAGTTAGCGCAGGCCGCTCCCACCGCTCCCGCCGCCTCTGGAGGTTCCACCGCCGTCGTGAAGGGGTCGCACAGGAGGATGCGGGGCCCGTCGAGCAAGCAGAGGGCAAGGGCATCGGCTCATCACATGCATAAGATGAGGACACCTTCCGCGAGCACCCCCAAGACTTGATCTGCAGACAGCGGGTTGAAGGCGCGAGGCGGCCTGAGATCGGCGGCATGTCGCCGATCCTCGTGGTCGGCGCGCTGCTCGGCCAGATGAAGCTGCCGAAATCGCTCGCCGAGAAGGCTGGGCGCCTGTGGGGGCTGTCCGAGCTCGAGACGCGGATGCTCAACGAAGTTCCGTCGCGCGGCGCGCCGATGCCGCCGACCGACCCGGTTCTCTATCGCCTCTATGAGCTGGTGATGGTGAACGGCCCGGCCCTGAAAGCGCTGATCGAGGAGGAATTCGGCGACGGCATCATGTCCGCGATCGACTTCGACCGCAAACACGACCGCCTGTCCCACGCGAAGGGGGACCGCGTGCAGCTCGTCATGAGCGGCAAGTTCCTGCCCTACAAATACTACGGCGCCGAACCGGGCGTGCCGGAACACGGGTTCAGAGAGGAGTGATCGCACGCGCGCGGAAGCGCACCACTTCCGCGAGTGCGGGCAGCGCTTGAGACGCCGCGCGGGCGCTTTACGCGCGCCCGGGAACGTGGCACGCATTTGCGCTTCCGGGCGGGAGGACGCTTTTGAGCTCGCTTGCCATCGCCATGATCGTCGCCGGACTGATCGCTGTCAGCGGGTTCATTGGCCTTTTTCTGCAGAGGCGGCTCGCCGAATGGTATACGTCCGAGCGCTCGCGGGACATGATCGGCGGCGTCGTCGGGCTTCTGACCCTCTTGCTCGCCGTGAACCTGGCCCTCCTGATCTGGACGGCCTACGGCGTCTACAGCACCCAGCAGACCGAGCTGCAGACGATCGCCGCGCGGGCGCTCGAGTTCGACCTCGAGATGCGCCAGTACGGGCCGGAGGGCGACCCGGGGCGAGAGCTCCTGCGGCGTGACCTGGTTTGGGCGCACGAGCAGTTCTGGGGCGACGACGCCTCGCGCGCCGAGGCCTACGACGCCTCCTACAAGGCGATGAGCGATTTGATGAAATTCTTCGAAAGCCTCGACCCCAAGACGCCGGCGCAGAAGGAGTTGCTCGCCTCGGCGCGCAGCAACTACGCCTTCATCGGCGAGCAGCGCATCCTCATGTCGATGCAGGCGGCGACGCCGGTTGCCTGGCCGCTCGTCTATGCGGTGACCTTCTGGTCGTGCCTGATGTTCGGCGGCATGGGGCTGCTCTCGAAGCTCAACCCGATGGCGGCGACCATGCTGGTCCTCGGCGGCGTGGCGATCGGGGTGGCGATCTTTCTCATCCTCGAGTTCAACAAGCCCTACACGAGCTCGATTCGGGTATCGCCAGCGGCGCTCGAACAGGCGATCGTCCAGCTCGATCAGCCGAGATAGAAGGCCCTGCATCCAACGCTTCGCAAGCCAGGAGGCTCATCATGGCGCATTACAAAATTCTGAGCGACGAGGAGATCCGTTCCGCTCTGGCCGACCTGCCGGACTGGTCGGTCAAGGCGCCCAACATCGAGGCGACCTTCGCGCTGAAAACGTTCCGCGACGCGATCGCCTTCATCGTCGAGATCGCGATCGAGGCCGAGGTGATGAACCATCATCCCGAGTTCCACAACTCGTACAACATCGTCTCGTTCTCGTTCTGCACCCATGACGCCGGCATGAAGATCACCGATCTCGACATCGAGACGGCGCGGAAGATCAGCGCGCTGGCGAAGCGCTTCCAGGCGATGCCGTGAGTTCCCGCCCCCTTGTGGGGCGGGTTAGGGTGGGGGTCGCGCCATGCCGAGGAGATTAGCGGTCCACATAAGGCTACGGACCTGAGGTCGATAGAGGAATCAGCGATTTGAGTTCGGCGCGACCCCCCACCCCGGCCCGCCCCCACAAGGGGGGCGGGAGCGCGTCCGTCGTCCTCGGTGGGGTCGTAAGTCGTCCGCGCCCGCACAAGAGGATGCCCCGGTGACTGGCGGCAGCGCGCAGGAATTCGCCGGCAAGATCGCGATCGTGACCGGCGGCGGGGCGGGGATCGGCTTCGCCGTCGCCCGCGCCTTCGCAAGGCGCGGCGCGCATGTGGCGATCGCCGGCCGCACCAAGGCGACGCTCGCCCATGCCGCGGCGGCGATCGAGGAGGCCTCGGGCGGGCCGGTCCTGGCGGTCGAGGCCGACGTCGCGGTCGAGGCCGACTGCCAGCGGATCGTCGCCGCGACGATCGAGCGGTTCGGCGCGCTCGACATCCTCGTCAACAACGCCGCATATTTCGCGCTCGTGCCCCTGATCGACGCGGACGCGGCGCAGGCGGCGCGGTTTCTCGCCATCAACCTCGCGGGCCCGCTCCATTGCGCGCGCGCCTTCGCGCGATGGGCCTTCGAGCGCGGGCGGGGCGGGGCGATCGTCAACATCAGCAGCATCGCGGGCGCGCGGCCGGCCCCCGGCTGCGGGCTCTACTCGGCGTCGAAGGCGGCGCTCGACATGCTCACCCGCTCGATGGCGCTCGAATGGGCGCCGAAGGGCATGCGGGTCAACGCGGTCGCGCCCGGCCATGTCGCGACCGAGGGCGTGATCGAAGATTTCCGCGCCGGCCGGCTCGACGAAGCGGCGATGATCAAGAGCATTCCGGCGCGCCGCATCGCCGACGTCGACGACATCGCCGACGCGGTGCTGTTCCTCTGCAGCGACCGCGCGCGGCACATCATGGGGCAGGTGCTGACGGTGGACGGAGGGGAGGGGTTTGTTTGAGGCGGCCGGTGCGGTGCAGAAGTTCGGGATCCGATCGATGACGACAATGAAGGGCTCAACCGAATTTTCGACCTGGGTGGCGTTGGCCTTTGGCGCGGTCGCGATCGCGATCTGCGCGTTTTATTCTTCCTCGCTGTTCGTCCTGATCCCGGTAGGCCTGGTGGGCGGCGGCCTCGGCTACTGGACCGAGAGAATTGGTCGACACTATATCGAACGATATCTAAGTCAAAAGCGCTTGCGCTAATCGTCGTTGCGAGGAGCGAAGCGACGAAGCAATCCAAGGGATCGTAGGGCAGTGGCAGTGGCGATTGCTTCGCTGCGCTCGCAATGACGCTAGCGCCTCATCGCCTCACGCGAACGCCCTGGCGGCCGCCGTATGTTTTGCGATCAGCGCCTCGAGGTCGACGCCCTCCGGCGCGCCTTCGATGACGCGCCAGCGGCCGGCGACCATGACGCGGTCGGCGCGGTAAGCGCCGCACAGAACGAGGGCCGCGATCGGGTCCTGCGCGCCGCTGAAGCGCGGCTCGTCCAGCCGGTAGAATGCAAGGTCGGCCTGCAGGCCAGGGGCGATACGGCCGATGTCGTCGCGGCCGAGGCACCCCGCCGAGCCCTCCGTCGCCCATCGCAGCGCGTCGTAGGGGCTCAACGCGGCATGGCCGTAGCGCAGGCGCTGAAGCATCAGCGAATGGCGCGCCGCCTCCATCATGTTGGAGGAAATCGTTCGAGGCCGAGCCGTCCACGCCGAGGCCGATCTTCACGCCGGCCGCCTCCAGATCTTTCGTCGGGCATATGCCGACGCCGAAGGCCATGTCGGCGGCGGCGCAATGCGCGACGCCGACCCCGGCGCGGCCGAGCCGGACGATTTCGTCGCCGTTGAAGTGGATGCCGTGCGCGACCCAGGTTCGCGAGGCGAGCCAGCCCGCCTCCTCCAGGAGATCGACCGAGCGCTTGCCGAACGTCTGCACGGCGCATGCGTCCTCGTCGGGCGACTGGCAGAGGTGGCAGTGCAGGCCGGCGTCGTAGCGTTCGGCGAGCCTCGCCGATTCCGTCAGCACGCGCTGCGACACGGCGAGCGGCGAGCAGGGCGCGAGCGCGACGCGGATCATCGAGCCGGGCCTCGGATCATGGAACAGCTTGAGGACCCGTTCGCTGTCGTCGAGGATCGCGTCCGAGTCCTGCACGATCGAGTCCGGCTGCAGGCCGCCGTCCTTTTCCGATAGGCCCATCGAGCCGCGCGTGACCGTGATGCGCAGCCCCAGCTTCTCGGCCTCCTCGACCTCGATGTCGATTGCCTGTTCGAGGCCCGGCGGAAAGAGGTTGTGGTGGTCGGCCGCCGTCGTGCAGCCGGACAGGAGAAGCTCGACCAGCGCCATGCGGACGGCGATGCGGAGCGATTCGGGGGTCATTCGGTCCCAGACGCGCTCCATCGCCACGAGCCAGGGAATGAGCTCCAGCCCGAAGCCGGCCGGATGGGCGCGGGTCAGCGTCTGGTAGAAGTGGTGGTGCGCGTTGATCAGACCCGGCAGGACGACGTGGCGCGAGGCGTCGAAGGTCGCTCCCCAAGGTTCGACAGGCGTTTTGCCGTGCGGAACGCATTCGACGACCTGCGAGCCCTCGACGACGATCCCGCGCCCCGCGTCCGGCGCCAAAATTGCCAGCGGGTCCTTGATCCAGAGGCGCATGAGGAACTCCGTTTGAGCGCGAAGCGCATGGGGTCGGAACCGGTTAGCGACGATCGGGGCGAAACGCCAGTCCGTTCTGCGCGCTCGTCACGTCCTCGTGAATTTGGATTCGACGCCCATAAGCTCGCCGTTTATGGTCGGCGCGATCCGCTTGTGGCGAACATCGGCCGGCGGGAGAGGAGGCGTCGCACGCATATCGGCGCCTCCGGAATGAAACTCATGGAGGAAACCTGAATGCGCGCTCCGATCATCGCCGCCCTGGCGGGCGCGGCGGCCTTGGCTCAGCCGGCCTACGCTCTCGACAAGGTGACGTTCGGCACCAATTGGCTGGCCGATCCCGAGGCCGGCGGATACTACCAGGCGCTGGTCGACCGGACTTACGAGAAATACGGCCTCGACGTCACCATTCTTCCCGGCGGACCCGCGTCGAACGGCGGCATGCTGCTCATCGCCGGCAAGATCGAATTCTTCATGGGCGGCGACATGATCGGCGATTTCCTCGACGTTCAGAACAACATCCCGCTGATCACCGTTGCCGCGGACTTCCAGAAGAACCCGCAGTGCTTCATGTCCCATCCGGGCGTCGGCCTCGACAGGTGGGAGGCCCTGCCCAACGCGAAACCCGCCTTCGTCAGCGCCGGCGCGGTCAATACGTTCTGGGCTTGGATGCGCGCCGCTTACGGATTCAAGGACGAGAACATCAAGCCTTACAATTTCAACTCGGCGCCCTTCATCGTCGACGCCCATTCGATCCAGCAGGGCTACATCACCTCGGAGCCCTACGAGGTGGAAAAGCAGGGCCACTTCAAGCCCAACGTGTTCCTGCTCGCCGACTACGGCTATACCACCTATTCGACCCAAATCGTCACGCGCCGGGAGATCGTCGAGAAGAATCCGGACATGGTGCAGCGCTTCGTCAGCGCCTCGGCGATCGGCTGGTACAACTATCTGTACCACGACAACGCCGAGGCGAACGCGATGATCAAGAGAGACAATCCGGAAGTGACGGACGAGCAGATCGCCTTCTCGATCGCCAAGATGAAGGAATACGGCATCGTCGATTTGGGCGACACCAAGACCATGGGCATCGGCGCGATGACCGACGAGCGTTGGAAGGATTTCTACGAAAAGATGGTGAAGGCCGGCGTCGTCAAGGACGGCATCGACTACAAGAAGGCCTACACCCTGCAGTTCGTCAACAAGGGTGTCGGCGTCGATCTGCGGCCGAGGGACTGATATCGAAACTCGGGGGGTGCGCGTCTCGCGCACCTGGCGGCGGCGAGACGCTGCCCCTCCGGGGGTCGCGAGAGAGCGGCGCGCCGGCGCGGCCTCAATCACTTCTGCGACGCGGGCATGGCGTTATACACCGCCGGCGGCAGCACGACCGACACCGAAATCGGCACCGTTTCCGACGGGCGATAGTTTTGGGTCTTGTTGTTCACCGGCGGAAGGCTTTGGAGAAAGGCCACGATCGCGGACGCGTCCTCGTCGGTCAGGTGCGATAAAGCCGCATAGGGCATGACGCCGCTGAGCTCGGTGCCGTCCGGCCGCTTGCCCTTGCGTATGGCGGTGATGATCTGCTCGCTGGTCCAGGAGCCGATGCCGGTTTCCTTGTCCGGCGTCAGATTCTGTCCGACGAACACGCCCTGGCCGGGAATTGAGAAGCCGACGTTCGATCCGCCGAGGTAGCGCTTCATGTCGGGGGCCCCGATCAATGCGCCGGGCGTATGGCAGTCAGAGCAGCCGGCGATAATGACGAGATAGCGTCCGCGCGCCACCTGCGCCTCGTCAGCCGCTGCGGGAGGAGCGAGCCAGCAAAGCGCCAGCGCGAGCGCGCCGAGACCTTTTGCTTCGATTGCGCGGTTCATCCTTGCCTCCTTTGTTTCAGCCGCTCAGTCCGCGGCTACGCCTGATATGACGATTCCTTTCAAGTGATCCGGAGCCCGCCAAACCTGCAACGGATCCGGTTTATGAGCAACCGGAGCGACCTCGCCCCGCCACGCGGCGCCGACCATCTGGGCGGTCTGATAGGCCATGACGTTCCAGCCCGTCGCCTCGAGAGCGCGCAGTCCCTTCGCCACATGGGGCGAAACCAGATCGTGAAAAAGGACCATCGCGGTCGGCTCGAGATAGGGGGCGAGCGCAAGCGCGTCCCGCACCGGCGCCTCGCCGTCATGGTCGCCGTCGATGAAGGCGAACGACCACCGTACGCCGGATTTGCCCAGGCGCTCGACGGCCGCTGGACTCGCTTCAGGCGCAAAGATCGTCTCGCCTCCGCCGGCGGCGCGCGCGACCTCTTCGAGTTCCGCCCGCCAAACCGGATCCGCAAGCAGCGGCTCGACGACATGAAGGCTTCCCAGGCCCGATGCGATGAGGTGGGCGGTCGACCAGCCCCGCCACGCGCCGATTTCGATTCCCTTGCGGCCGGCAAACAGCCGCGCATTGCAATAGAGGACGGCCGCCTCGTCGCGGTTGATGAAGCCGACGATCGGATTGCGCCGGTCGACCCGGAAGGAATGATCGATCTCTCGCCGAAGCCAGGGCCAAGTCGACACGCTCTTGTCGGCCACGATCATGTTGGGGAACAGGTGATCGAGGCGCGGGACGTCGAGGTTGTCGGAGACGTAATCCTTCGTCATCGATCGGGCCCCAGGCGGAAACGCGCACGTCGCGGAGTTGCACGTTCGCAAGTTCGGCGTCAAGGATCAGCCCGCATCGCCGGTCGGCGTTGAAATGGGGCGACAGTTTGACCCGGAGCGAAGGGGTCTGTAGCTTTGATTGTTCAAGCCATTATATAACGGCAGTCGATGCGGCGTTTCTATAGGACACGGGGTGGGACGTCGCAGGCGAACGAGCGTTCGCACGACTGCGAATCCAGGATGAATAGGACGAGGCCTACAGGCGTTATGACGCGAGGGCGCGTCGGCCGGCGGGAACCGGCGCCACCGCAGGCCCGTTGGTTGCCCAAATGACAAAGGTCGCGACATTTCCGACCGGGGGAGGGACGGCTTCCTCGACTGCCAACGCGGCGCCGCTTGTCTCATTCAAGGGGGTCGACAAGGTTTTCGCCAACCAGGTCATGGCCTTGTCGGGGCTCGACCTCGAGATTCGCGGCGGGGAGTTCCTCGCTTTGCTGGGGCCCTCGGGATGCGGCAAGTCCACCGTCCTCAGGCTTCTCACGGGGCTCGCGGCGCCGACGCGGGGCGAGATCGCCTGGAGCTGCGAACGTCCCGAATTCGGCTTCGTGTTTCAGGAGCCGACGCTGATGCCCTGGTCGGACGTGTTCTCCAACGTCTGGCTGCCGCTCCGTCTGGCCGGCGTATCAAAGGAGAAGGCGAGGCCGCGCATCGAGGAGGCGCTGGCCCAGGTCGGTCTGTCGGGCTTCGCCAAGTCCTATCCGCGTCAGTTGTCCGGCGGGATGAAGATGCGCGTGTCGATCGCCCGCGCGCTGGTGACTCGCCCGGCGGTCCTGCTGATGGACGAGCCCTTCGCCGCGCTCGATGAAATCACGCGCCTCAAGCTCAACGACGAACTTGCGGCGTTGCAGTCCGCGCTCGGCGCGACGGTCGTCTTCGTGACGCACTCGGTGTTCGAGAGCGTCTATCTCGCCGATCGGATCGTCGTGATGGCCGCGCGACCTGGGCGCGCGGTCGCGGAGATCAACGTCGAGGCCCCCCCGGTGCGGCGCGAGGGGTTTCGACTGACCGCCGCCTACGCGGAGACATGCCGCCTTACGTCCGCCGCATTGCATGTGGCGATGGGCGAAGAGCCGCCGAGCGAGCTTACCGAATGAAACGCGACGACCTCGTCGGCTACGCCGTTCCAGCGTTCACGCTCGGTCTCGGGCTGCTCGTCTGGGAAGGGATCGTCCGCTATTTCGACATCCCGCCCTACCTGTTGCCGGCGCCGAGCGTCATCATCGCCACGCTCTTCACCGATTGGCCGACCCTGTCGGCCTCGCTTTGGGTGACGCTGTCGATCACATTGAAGGCCCTGCTCGCGGCGGTCATCGGAAGCGTGACTTTGGCCGTCATCTTCGCCCAGTCGCGGCTCGTCGAACGGGCGTTCTACCCCTTCGCGGTCGCCATGCAGGTGACGCCGATCGTCGCCATCGCGCCGTTGCTCCTGATCTATCTGACCCCCTCGGTGGCGGTTCTGGTCTGCGCATTCCTGGTCGCGTTCTTTCCGCTCCTCGCCAACACCACGCTCGGACTTTCGTCCGCCGACCACAATCTCGTCGATCTGTTTCGGATGTATCAAGCCACGCGTTTCCAGCAGTTCATGCTGCTCAGGCTGCCGTCGGCGCTGCCGTATTTTCTCGCCGGCTTGCGCATCAGCGGCGGCCTCGCGCTGATCGGCGCCATTGTGGCGGAAATTGCCGCAGGCTCCGCCGGCCAGGGTTCGGGCCTCGCCTATCGCATCGTCGAATTGGGTTTTCGTCTCAACATCCCGAGAATGTTTGCCGCGCTCCTCTTGATCTCGGTCGCCGGCATCACGATTCATGTCTTTCTCACCGCGCTGTCGCATTGGCTCTTGGCGGAGTGGCATGAGAGCGAGCGCGGGCGGGAAGCATGATCTCACTGATACGACAATACGCGTAAGAAATTAGCAGCCTCGACCGGCAGTTCAGGGACCGCAGTCGGGACACCGGGTGGGGAATCGCGCCAAGCATTTTTAAAGAGGCGATACGCTATGAACATCGATTATCGGCTCAGGGCCCGCATGAACATCGAATATCGGGTCGGGGCCCGCATGTCTGTCCTGCGCAAGCTTGGGCTGGCGAGCCTCGTGAACATCTCGAAATTCGATATCGCGGCGGCCCACGCGGCGCTGGTGCGCCGCCAGGCGGTTCCCGAAAGGATCGAGACGGACGGCCTGATCGTCGATGTTCCGGCCGGCGTCTATCATCCGCTGCCGGATTCGAGCTCCGAGTTCTTCATCCGCAACATCAAGGCGATGAATCCGGAGCTCATCAACAAGACGCTCGAGATCGGAGCGGGCTGCGGGATCATCTCCCTGTTCATCGCGGCCAATTGGACTTCGAGAACCGTTGCGACCGATATTTCTCCGATCGCCGTTCAGGCGACGCTCGACAACGCGCAGCTCAACAACCTGAGCCTGACCGCGTTCCAGTCGGACCTGTTTGAGAAAATCGACGAGAAGAACTTCGACCTGATCGTCTTCAATACGCCGATGGTCGACAAGAACCCCGAGAACGACATCGAAAGATACAGCCTGTGCGACCCGCACGGCCACATCACCGAGTCCTACTTGCGCCAGGCCCGTCATCACGTGTCGAAAGACGGGCTGATCATCTTTTCGATCTGCAACAACTCCGCCTACGAAGTGCTGGACGGGATCGACCTGGACTATTCGATTGTCGGTTTCGAGCTGGGCTACAGCGGTTTCTGGCGGGCGATCGTCGGCGCGCGCAACTGATTGCGGGGATAGGCGCCAGGAGCTGCCTTTCGCGGGCAGAGGCGGCCGCCTAAGAATGGTCCCGGCCGCCGAGGCGAACGGCCGTGACGAACGGGCTTGCGCGAACCGATGCAATGTTGGCGATGGCCGGGGAATGGTCCGACGACTGGATGTGGAGCTTGCCGCTCATCGTGTTGACGGTGCCCGTTCATTGCTTCGGCCTGATCGAGATCCGTGAACACGTCGTCAGCCGGCTGTCGGACGCAATCGGCGTCGCCCCGTCCCGGGCGGCGCTCGGCTCGGCGACGGCCTTGACCGTATTGCTGCTGACGGCTCTGCACGCGATCGAAGGCGGCGCCTGGGCCTTCGCCCATGTCGTGCTGGGCGCGCTAGCCGATCCGAAAACTGCGATGCTCTATTCCTGAATGCGATGACGACTATCCGAGCTGATGGCTGACTTCCCGTGCCGCATCAGCGCGCGCGGTTGCGTTGCCGAAGCTCGATGGTCGGTTTCGAACACCGAACTTTGGTATTACGGCCACGCCGACGCCTTCCGCGCGCCTCACTGGCAGCTGATGGGCGCGCTGGAGGCGCTGAACGGAATGATGCTGTTCGGCCTCACGACCGCGTTCCTGTTTTCGCTCCTCTCGAACCATTGGCCGGCGCGCGCGGCGCGCGGCAACAAGAAGCGCTAGATTGCTCCAGGGCCGGCCGAGTCTTCGCCGGCGGCGGACCCGGCGATTGCGACCGTCCTGGTCGCGCCGTCGCGCGAGCGGAGCAGCATATCCTCGCGAAGGGCTTCGTAGATCGGCGCGTTACGCAACAACGCCGGAACAAGCATCGCCGTGGCGCAGGCGCCGAGCATCTGGAGCAGGAGCGTGACGTTGCCCGTCATTTCGCTGACGAGCACCATGCCGGTCAGGGGCACCCGAACGACCCCCGCAAAGAACGCCGCCATCCCGACGAGGGCAAAGGATTGCGTGGGAACGTCGAGCGCGGGAAACGCCCAGCGCCATGCCGCGGCGAACACGAGGCCGAACAGCGCGCCGAGCGCGAGAAGCGGGGCAAACAGGCCGCCGGGAGTGGCCGCGGAATAGGAGACCGCGCCCAAGCCGAAGCGGATCAGAAACACGAGCGCGACGAGTTGCAGGCCCTGTCCGCCCGTCAACGCGCCTTGCGTGATCGCGTCGCCGCCGCCGACAACTCCGGGATAGACCCATGCCAGCGCGCCGACCGCCGCTCCGATCAGCGCGGCGCGAGCTTCGACGGGGAAGGCCAAGCGTTCGAACGCGGCGGTGGTCGCGAGCAGGGTCCGGTTGTAAGCGACGGCGACAAGGCCCATGACCGCGCCCAGCACGAAAAAAAGCGGGCGCGCCACGGCGGGGATATCGGGAAGCGGTCCGACGTGAAAGTCGAGCGTGTCGCCGAGCAGGGTGCGGGCGACCGCGATCGCCGTCGCCGAGGCAGCCAGCGCGGCAACGGCAATCCGGCGGTCGAAAGTCTGGACCAATTCCTCGAGGACAAAGGCGGCGCCGGCGAGCGGCGCGTTGAAGGCCGTCGCGAGGCCCGCGCCCGCGCCGGCGGCCAACAGCGCACGAAAATCGTACGGGGGAAGACGAAGGGCCCGCCCGATCTGAACGGCAATGCTCGCGCCCATCTGCACGGTCGGTCCTTCGCGGCCGAGCGCCAGGCCCGCGCCGATCGCCAAGACTCCGCCCACGAACTTGACAAGAGCGAGCCCTGCGGGGGCGGGGGGAACCTCACCGCGCGAAACCGCCTCGGCATAAGGAATTCCACTGCCCGAGGCCGCCGGCGAGAAGCGCCTGACCAGCCATGCGGCGACGGCCGTCGCTGAGGCGCAAGCGCCGACCACCAGCAGGAACCCGGGCAGGGGCGCTCCATGCGACGAGGCGATCAGGCTGTCGCGCAGACGGTCGGCCGCATCGAGCGAAGCCCGGAACGCCGCGCCGACAAGGCCGGCCGCAGCGCCGACAATCAGCGAAACGACGGCGAGAATCAGCAATCCGTCTTCGGGCTTTTCCTCCGTCCAATCTCGCGAGCCGGTCTCGTCCATGAACGTGTTCTGCGCCGTCGCGGGGTCGAGACACAACTATACAGGGGTCGAGACACAACTATACGCCCAAGCCCTCGAACGCGATGATCCGGCACGGGCCGCCCGCCTTGGCCGCCCCGGCGCGGGGCGCCCTCACGATCAGTCCGTCGGCGCGCGCCATGACTTTGACGAGGGAGGAATCCTGCAACTCCGCCGGCGTCGCCGCCAGCACGCCGTCCGCGTCCCGGGCGAGCGAACAGCGCATGTAGTCCTGGCGGGGGCCGTTGGGCGGCAGGTCGACGGCGAGGCGGCCGGGCCGGCTCGGATCCGCGCCGGCGTCCGGCTCGCCGTGCAGCGCGCGCAGAAGCGGGCGAAGAAACAGGATCGAGCAGACCATGGACGAGGTCGGGTTTCCCGGCAGGCCGAGCACGCGCATGCCCCCGAGCAGCCCATGCATCAGCGGCTTGCCGGGCCGCATCGCGATGCGCCAGAAGCCGAGCTCCATCCCCGCGGCGACGAGCGCCTTCTGCACCAGATCGTGGTCACCGACCGAGGCGCCGCCGAGCGTCACCAGCACGTCGGCTTGGGCCGCCTGGGCGCGCCTTATAGCCTCTTCGAGAGCGCTCATCGTGTCCGCCGCGATGCCGAGGTCGATCGCGACGCCTCCACAAGACTCCACGACCCCCGCCATGGCAAAGTTGTTCGAGGCGACGATCTGCGAGGGACCGAGTGTCCCGCCGGGAGCGACAAGCTCGTCGCCGGTCGCGAGAATGGCGACCCGAGCCCGCTTGCGGACCGGCAGATCGACATGATTGGCCGCGGCCGCCAGCGCCACGTCGCGCGGCGAGAGGCGCCGCCCGGCCTGGATGAGGACCTCGCCCTCCCTGAAGTCCAGTCCCGCGGAACGCAGATTCTCGCCGAGGGGCACGGCGGCCGTGAGGTCGATACGGTCGCCCTCGCGACGAACGTCCTCCTGCACGACGATCGCGTCGGCGCCCTCGGGCATGGGTGCGCCGGTGAAGATCCGCGCCGCCTGGCCTGGCCCGACGATTCCGCTGAAGGCGCGTCCCGCGGCGGCTTCGCCGATCACGGTCAACGTCGCAGGGAGGGCGGAAGCGTCCGCCGCGCGCAACGCATAGCCGTCCATCGCCGAATTCGGGAAGGGCGGCTGGGTGCGCAGCGCGACGAGATCGCGCGCCAGCACCCGGCCATGGGCGGCGTCCAGCCGAACGCGCTCCTCGTCCAGAGGGGCGTCGGCCGAAGCGAGCACCCGCTCGAGCGCTTCCTCGACCGAGATCATGCCGCTCATTCGCTAATGCTCCTTCGCGCGCCATTCGCCCGACTTGCCGCCGCGCTTCTCGACGAGGCGGACGGCTTCGACGATCATGCCGCGGTCGATCGCCTTGGCCATGTCGTAAACGGTGAGGCAGGCGACGGCGACCGCCGTCAGCGCCTCCATCTCGACCCCGGTCGGCCCGACGCAGCGCGCCTCGGCGCGGACGGCGAGTCCGGGAAGGGCCTCGTCCGGCGCGATGTCGACGACGACTTTGCTCAACTGCAGCGGATGGCAGAGCGGAATCAGATCCGAGGTCTTCTTTGCGGCCATGATGCCCGCGATGCGCGCCGCACCGATCACGTCTCCCTTCTTGGCGTCGCCGGACAGGATTGCCTGAAGGGTCGCCGCGGCCATCCGGATGCGGCCTTCGGCGACCGCGACGCGCGCCGAAGACTCCTTTTTCGACACGTCGACCATCCGCGCCTCGCCGTCCGCGCCGACATGGGTGAGGCGGTCTGCGCCCTCGCCGCCGCCGTCCTTCCCGGGGGAGACCATGGGGGACCCTTTCGTGAGCCCGAAGCCCGGGTGCAGAGGGGGCGCGGGACAGGCGGCTCTTCAAGCAAAATTCGCCGCGCGCGGCAATCATGGCCGCGACAATTGTCGGCGGCCGGGGCCGAGTGTAAGGGGGCATCAACCATGGCTCGTGACCCGTCCATCGCCTACGTCCTGCTGCGCAATGCTCATTTTGGGCCGCGTCTCGCCTCGTCGGTTGAGCTCTGCGTACGCGACCTCGTGCGCCACAGCCGCTATGCGGATTCGACGCTGGTCGTCTGCCCGAAGGTGGAAGACCCCTTCGACGGGATCGCGGTCGAAACCGTTCCCGAAGCCGCCTTCGGCGGCAATCTCGCCAAAGCCTGGAGCGTCGGACGGATGCTGCGGCGGCGCGGGGTCGACGTTGCGATCGTCGAGAACCACCTGCCGGTCGCTGCGTTGGTCGCGTCGGTCGCCCGCCTGCCCGTGATCCTGCACAGCCACGCCTATGAAAAGGCGGCCGCGAACCGATTGAAGCGGATCGTCCGCGACGCTGAGCTCGACCGCATTTCGGGACTCGCCTTCGTCAGCGAGGACTGCGCCAACCGATTTCTGTCGAACTTCCCGAAGGCGCGCGGGCCGATGCGCGCGGTGCCGAACGGGCTCGACATGGCGGCATGGTCCGACGCGGGTCCGAAGGAAAAGACGATCCTTTCCGTCGGCCGCGCGCTCGACGACAAGGGGCATGTCGAGGCCATGGCGGCGATCGTGCGTCTCCTGCCGTCGCGACCCGACTGGCGGGCGCGGTTCATCCTGTCGGCGACCGACAGGGAGCCCAAAACCGTGCAGGCGCTTCGCGAGGCCGCGGCCCGCACGCAAGGGCGGGTGACGATCGAGACGAACCTGCCTTACGCCGAGGTCAAGGCGGCGTGGGAGAGGTCGGCCGTCGCCATGGTCTTGACGAAGACGCCCGAACCCTTCGGCCGCACGGCGCTCGAGGCGCTCGCGAGCGGCGCCGCCTTGCTCACCTCCGGGCTCGGCGGTCTCGCCGAGGTCCACGGTCCCCACGCGCAAGTCGCCAACCCGGCCGACTCCGAGGGCGTCGCGGTCCGGCTCGCCTCGCTCATGGATCTCCCGGACCTGCGCGAAAAACTCGCGCGCGCCGGCCGCGCCCGCGTCGCCTCGCTCTACGACATCGGCGCGGTCGCGAAGCGGATGGACGACTTCATCGATGACGTGCTCGCGCGGCGGGATCCGCGGCGCGCGGCTCAGGCTCGCGCGGCGGGCGTGTCTTCGTAAACGTCAAGCGCCCGTCGCCATTCGTCCTGTCCTAACGCAGTTCGTCGTTCGCCCGCACCCCAGCGAGCAGCCCGCGAAGCTCGGCCCCAAGGGCCGCGAATGCGACGGTCATGTCGTTCGTTGCAGCCGGTTCAGGGGTCGCGGCCGTTTCGGGCGTTGCGGCCGATTTAGGCGTTGCGCCCGATTCAGGTCGCGGCGCCGGCGAGGCCGTTGCATCCTGTTCCGTGGGGCGTTGTTCGGGCCGTTGCGTCTCGAAGACGCGAAACAGTTCGGCCGGATCAATAGCGAAGTCCCCATCGTGGGTCCTCTGGGCCGGAAGCATGCCTGACCGGATGGCGCGCCAGATGTCGACTTTGCTCGTTCCGGTCTGTTCCGCCGCTTCGCGAAGGCTCAAAACCGCCATTGCGTCCCGTCCCTCGAAATCTCGCTCATTGACGGTGAGCGCAATAAGGTTAGCAAAACCTTAAGTGTTTGTTTCAAAAGTCATGGACCTCATCCTGAGGCGCCCTTTGCGAAAGCAAAGGGCCTCGAAGGACGCTCCAGCGGGCGCTCGCGACGCCGCCCCGCGCTGGCTGGATCGTCCTTCGAGGCCCCTTCGGGGCGACTCAGAACTGAGGGCGGCGTCGCCGATGTCCAGCGGCGCTCGCGCGCAGGGTCGCAGCCTCCGCCATCAGCTAGAGGTGGATCTCCTCCGGCGTCGTCAGGACGACGCATCCCCCAGCGAGATGACGAACTCGCGCTCGTGGCGACGTCGCCGGACTCCCCGGGCGTCGCCGACGCATCTTCGGTCGTGGCAGAAAATGCCGCCGCCCTGTCCCCGGCGCAGACGATCGCGCCGGAAAACGCCGTTCGCGGCGTCAGCGACAAGGAGATCGTGTTCGGAATGGCGGCGCCCTTCAGCGGCGCGTCCAGGGAGCTCGGCCGCCAAATGAAGATCGGCGTCGAGACCGCCTTCGGCCAGATTTATGACGCGGGAGGCGTGAACGGGCGTCTGCTGGGACTTATGGCGGCGGACGACGGCTACGAGCCGACGCGGACGGCCGAGGCCATGCAGGTCCTTTACGACAAGGATCGGGTCTTCGGCTTCATCGGCAATGTCGGAACGCCGACGGCGGCGGTCGCGCTGCCCTTCGCGCTCGACCATCGGGCGCTGTTTTTCGGGGCGTTCACCGGCGCCAGTCTTCTGCGCCGCGATCCGCCCGACCGCTACGTCTTCAACTATCGGGCGAGCTACGCCGAAGAGACGAACGCGGTGGTCCGTTACCTCGTGAAAGTGAGGCGCATCCAGCCGAAGGAGATCGTGGTTTTTGCGCAGCAAGATTCATATGGCGATTCCGGCTATGCCGGCGTCCAGAAGGCTGTGCGTTCGCTGCCCGGCGACAATCCGGATATCGTTCGTCTCAATTACAAGCGCAATACCGTCGACGTGCAGGACGCGGTGGACGGGTTGCGCGCGTTCAAGGGGAAAATCACAGCGGTGGTCATGGTCGCCTCGTACCGGGCGGCGGCGAAGTTCATCGAAAAGACGCGCGACCTCTATCCCTCGATGATCTACACCAACGTCTCATTCGTCGGCAGCACGGCGCTCGCCGACGAGCTGACACTGTTGGGGCCGCGATACGCCGCCGGCGCGATCGTCACCCAGGTGGTGCCCGCGATCAACAGCTACGCCTCGATCGTCCTAAAATACAAGGAAGCTCTCGCCAAGTATTTTCCCGGTGAAGCGCCCGATTACGTTTCTTTCGAGGGTTACATCGACGCCAACATTCTCGCCGAGACGGTCAGGCGGGTCGGCCGCGACATAAACACCGAAAAACTCGTCGACGAACTCGAGCGAATGCATGATTTCGACCTGGGATTGGGCGCGCCGGTCTCAGCCATCCCCTCATTTTTTCGAGGGCCAAAATGCAACTGGAGGTTGGCATTTTGATGCGGCGAGTCTCGTATGACGAGTTCCTGAAGTGCAAGTTCGGGTCTCGCAATCGTCGAGAGAGAGGTCGCGCCACGACAAATGCGGGGCCTTAGGGCTCCCCATTCGCTGTACGTGAGGGCCGAAAAGCGCCGAAATCAGGCCGTTCTCGAAATGAGGGGATTCCTGAGCGCGCCGATGGCTTTCAGTTCCAATGAGCACCAGGGTTCGCATAAGATATGGGGCACGCAATTGGACGAGGCTGGCCATTATCAGCCCATCGATCTGCAGTAGCCGTCGCGGAGACCGCAAAGAGCCTCGCCGCGCTCGGCGGAAGCTGCTTCAAGGCCGTCGCGCTTCGATCGTCACGGGCGAGACGCCATGGCCGCCGAGGCTTGCGTCGGTGACGATGCGAACGGAATTGCCGGAAACCCTTACGTCGCCTTGCCAGCGGTCGCCGAGGATGTAGGTGCGCTCCAAGGTCAGGTCGAGGCGCGAATAGCTCGAGCCGTCCTCGTCGAACGCGCGGTTGGAGGCGGCGTCGAGAATGTGCAGATAGGTGAATGTGCCGCTGCCGCCTCCGCTATAGGCGGCCAGGACCACGAGCAGGCCGTTGGACGTGACGCCGCGGTATTCGTAGGACATTATCTCGGGGCCGTTGAACGAGCCCGAGCCCGGCTTGATCTGCTCGACCCAGCGGCCGTTGGTTTTGATTGGATCGGCGTAGCGGTTGCTGTCGATCGCCGCATTCGCGTCGATGGTCACGACGATCGGCCGGCTGTCGGACATCATCGCATCGCCGAAATCGGCGAAAATCTCAGGCGGGATAGGCTTGCCGCCGATCGTGAAGGACTTTCGCACTTCGTCGAGCGGATCGGCGGCCGCCATGGCGGCCGATCGGCAAAGAAGCGCCAGGATGGCGAAAGCCAGCCGCAGCATTATTCATTCCCCTCAAACGTCATGCACCTCATCCTTGTAGCGCCCTTTGCGAAAGCAAAGGGCCTCGAAGGATGCTCAAGGGGGCGTTTGCGACGCAGCCCGCGCCGCCTGGATCGTCCTTCGAGGCCCTTCGGGGCGTCTCAGGACGAGGGCGGTGGGATTTGAAAACCCATGCTCAGCGAGCAAGGTACTGCGTCAGGATCGCGCGCAGCGACCAGGAATTCCGCTCGATGACGGAATGGATGTCGTCGATCGCCCAGCGTCCGCGCTCCCAGACGAGGTCGTAGTGGATCTCGTTCTCGCGGTCCGACTTACGCGCCCAGTTGTCGGGCGTGAGCTTGACGACGACGCTCGCGTGCGAAGCGTCTCGCGAGAGCGTCTTGACGGTGAAGGCCTTGACCTCCAGCCCTTGTGAGTTTGTCGCGACGTCGAAGTCGAGCGCGCCGAGCTCGTCGTTGAGCGCGTGCGCGCGCGCATCGCATTGGGCCCATAGCGCCGTCAGCGCGCGCGAAAACCATTCGTCGCGCCGGCCGCCGTCGAGCCATTGCCAAACCGCGTTCTCTCGACCGTCGGCGTAGATCGAGCCGACCAGGCGGGCAGGATCTGGCTGCGCGGCCTGCGCCGCGCCGAAGTCGAGGACGCCCAGAACGAAAGCCGCAGTGCGGGCAAAGCCGAAAACAGACACGGGGCGCCATCCTAGACCGATCCTCTCTCGGCAACGTTTAGCCATACCCGCAATTATTGAAGTTCCCTTCAAAGCTTCGCTGTTTCGAAATCCGGCCCGGTTTAGAGCAAAGGGACGCTGGTCTTTCGTCAAGTTGGTTGCTCCATGCGCAAAATCATCTTCGTCTTGCTTCCTCTCGGATTGACCGCCGGCATGGCCGCGGCGAATGCGGCGGACCGGATCTCGGCGCCGATTTCGGAGCTTCGCAACGACAACGGGGCCGTCGCTGCAGCTCTACGCCTGGCCGAACTTGCCATCGCCGGCAGAACCTGCAGCATCGCCAGCTTCAAGCGGGCCTGGCACCGGCGTTTTACGCCGGCCCGGAATCTATTCGGTCGCCGCGTTCCACGCCGAGGACAACGAGACGCAAATGCAATATGGCCTGTTCGGCAAACCGAAGGAAGGCTACGGATTCTCCCGCAACCCGCCTTCGGGCATGGGACCGCCAGCCTTTGCGGCAGCCGCCTTCGACTATGCGGGCGGCGCCAAGACGGCGCCGATCACATTACATTTGTCCCGGTGACGAGCGCGGTTTTTCCCGTGCCTATCCGGTTAACGCAGACACCCACTACATGTAGGGTGCGCCCATTCGCCGGATATAGCTCGGCGAAGGTCGGTGACTCCGCCCCTCCGGCGATACCGAGGAGCGAGCGGAAGGCGCTAAAGGGGTAGAAGCGGCGAGTGAACCGGAACGCGAACTCGTTGAGGTCGAGAACGTCCATAGCAGCCCCATATCCGCTTCATGCATACACCTTGTGCCATGGGCGGGTGTGCGTCAAGCGGACAAAGTGCCGTCACTAGATATGGGGGGTGTCTGTGTTAACCGGATAGGCACGGTTTTTCCTTCGAGCTTCCCCATCGCTTTACTCCACCGATGGACGAGCACGAGAGCCGAAGCCACACCCCATGGGGGCTGCAAATATCATGGGGTATTCATTCCGAAATGTCGGCGCAAGACCTTGTATCAGGAACGACGACGTCATCTGGGCGAGGTAAAGCCCCCGGCTTTACCGGGGGCTACTTTCGCGACCTCGGCCACGGCGACGCGATAGAACTCGTAGCCAACCAGACCGCGCGAGCGCTCGCCCATGATCAAACTCCGATAGTCGGCGGCGCCGAGGTCGGCGATGAGGCGAAGGCCATGCCGCGCAAGATAGTCGCCCACCTGGTCAGGCTGGAAACCGAAGGTCCAGCGCTCGCCCGAGGCGTCGAGGCGCGCGAATAGAGCCTTCAGGCCTACTGCGTCAAACTCGCCGTTGAGCACGCCGGCATGGACGTAGGTGAAGATGATGCGGCTGCCAGGGCCGCAAATCAGCGCGACAAGGTCGAACACAGCGCTCACCGAATCCGCGTCCAGATAGTTGGTGACGCCTTCCCAGAGGAAGAGCGTGCGCTCGCCTCCACGTACGCCGGCGGCGGCCAGCCTCGTCTTCAGGTCGTCGTGCAGGAAGTCGACCGGCACGGCGAAGACGTCCGAGCGCACGGTCGAGCCGGCGTCTTGCAGGCGTCGCTGCTTGTCAGCGAGCAACGCTGCACGATCCACCTCGAACACCGAAGTTCCGGAGAGCGCGGCGAGGCGCGACGCCCGGCAGTCGAAGCCTGCGCCTAGGATCACCAGCTGCCGCGCGCCCGCGCTGACGGCTTCACAGGTCCAGTCGTCGATCAAACGGGTGCGCGCGACACCCGAAGACCAGGCGCCGGGCCATCGCGCGTCGATGATCCGCTCAATGAGCCGACCGATGACGCCGATGCGAGCGGCGGCGGCGACCCCCGCAGCACCGGCGGCAGAAAAATGCGCGCCGACCGGTCTTGAAAAAGCCCCGACCTCCCGCGTGCAGTCTCAAGCGCACGGAACAGCGCCATGTAGCGCGCGGTGCTGCTGATCTCGCTCGGATTTCCACTGGCCATTGCTGCGACGCCCTTAATTGGCGATGGGCGAGCACGGCATCACCTCCCGCATCTTCGCCGCCTTGGCTTCTTACGCGGCTGTTGACGCCTGACGTCGCTCCGTCACCCCTGCACGAGCTTCTTTTACAGTTCGAGCCAAACGCGGACGCGCGCTCAGCGCCTCCGGCTCTTGCCGAAGGTTTCGTCGAAGGCATAGCCAGCTGCACGCACCGTGCGGATCGGATCAGGTTCTCGCCCCTTCGACAGGACCTTGCGCAGGCGCCCGACATGCACGTCGACCGTGCGGTCCGGATCTCTCCGTCCGCCCCCACACGCGTCGAGCAATTGCGCGCGCGAGTACACGCGCCCCGGCCTCTCCAGCAAAAATTCGAGCAACCGAAACTCCTTGGGAGCGAGGCGGACGTCGCGGTCGCCGTGCCGCACGCGCTGCGTCGCCCGGTCGAGTTCGAGATCGCCGGCGTTCAGTCGCTCGGCGATGCGCTCCGGACGGCTGCGGCGCAGCAGCGCGCGGACGCGCGCCATCAATTCGGGAACCGAGAACGGCTTGACGACGTAATCGTCCGCGCCGACCGAGAGGCCGCGCACGCGCTCGGCTTCCTCGCCGCGCCCGGTGACCATGATGACCGGCAACGTGCGCGTGGTCTCGCGCCAGCGGAGGCGTCGACAAATCTCGATGCCCGACAGGCCGGGGAGCATCCAGTCGAGGATGACGAGATCGGGAGGGTCCTCTGCGAGACGCAGATCGGCCTCGTCGCCGTGCTGCACGCTCTCCACGACATAGCCTTCCGCGTCCAGATTGTAGGCAAGCAAGAACGCCAGTTCTGGCTCGTCCTCGACCGCGAGAATGCGCGGCGCGGAGCCGTTGCGGATGACGCCCTTGCGCGCCTCGTTCATCAGAGATCGCCTCCGGCGGTCTCGGCGCCAGGATCGATATCTCCGCGCACTTTCGGCCGGTCGACCGGCGGGTTCGTGCCAGTCGCAACGAATATCACGCTCTCCGCGATGTTCGTGGCGTGGTCGCCGATCCGCTCGATGTTCTTGGAACAGAAGAGAAGATGCGCGCAGGAGGAAATGTTGCGCGGGTCCTCCATCATGTACGTGAGCAAATCGCGGAAGACCGCGTGCTCCAGCGCGTCGAGGTCGGCGTCCCGCTCCCAGACGTCGTGCGCGCCCTCGGCGTCGCGCTGGACGTATGCGTCGAGCACGTCCTTCAGCAATTCGAGCGCAATCTCGGTCATGTGCCTGAGGCCGACGACGGCGCGCGGGACCCGAGAACTCGCCGCCGATCTTGATCGTGCGCTTGGCGATGTTTTTGGCGAGATCGCCGACCCGCTCCAGATCGCCGGCGACGCGAATGGCCCCGATCAACTGGCGCAGGTCGACCGCCATGGGCTGGCGCCGCGCGATGGTCAAAACCGCCATGTCCTCAATTTCGCGTTGGAGCGCGTCGAGGCGCACATCGGTCGCGACAACCTGATGAGCGAGGACCATGTCCACGTTCGAGAGCGCGTCCATGGCGTCGATCACCATTTTCTCCGCGATGCCGCCCATCTCGGCAACGCGACGCTCGAGCGCGTCTAGCTCCTGGTCGTAGGCTTTGACGGTATGATCCACCGCGGCGTTGCCTCCCTCAACCGAAGCGGCCAGTGGAAAACGGTTCCGACGCTTGAGAACGGCTGGCCGATGATGTTCTCGCCGCTGAGCGGAACCTCTTGCCGCCGATTACTCATCAATAAGGAGCAGATCAAGGGGTAGGCCAAACAAAAGCAGAATTCAGTCGGAAGGCGAAACGGCCATCGTCCGCACTGCCCGATCCGTGCTCGGCGTCAAGGCCGAGCCCGCTTCGCGGGTCGCCTTCGGCGAGCCTTGACCCCTCCGCGCGGCTCAGGCCGTTTGTCAGCCATGGACTTCGACGCCCGAGACCGGCGACATCGCGCCGGACGCGGCGTCGAAGTCCATGGCTGACCACGCCGCGTCGGGACGGCGTCGTCACCCGAAGGGCCGGAGCGAAGCGGAGGAGGCGCGTGAGCGCCTTGACAACGACGGGCCGACGTGGCTCTGCCGCCTTCACTCTTGAACAACCGCTCTTCTCTCTCTTTGTTATTGCAGGGAAAATCTCCGCGCCTCCCCGTCTCGAAAGAGAAATTTCTTGCCAAGGTTGTGAAATTGTTCTATATCTGTTCCGCGATCCTGAAGGAGACCGCCGAGTTGTCCGGTTCCGTCGTAGCCGTTCCGCCCGCCGCAGCCGTTCGCTACCGATCGATCGGAGCGGAGAACGCTGCGCCCGCCCCGGAGGAGGGGCCTGAAAGAGAATTTCGCCCGACAGTCGCTGACAACCCTTTGATAAGTCCCGATTCGCTGCCAAAGATGGAAGGAATTGGAAGCGATTTTCGGCGCTTTTTGAGCTCCCGGACGCATCCTGGGCGCGCGGATGGCGCGTTTTTCAAGTCGCGGGGCGCGCGGCCGGAGTTGAACGCGGCTTTCAGGCGAGGCGTTCTCCGGGAACGCCCGAGGGGGCGTTCGGTCGGCCCGCAATGGCCCGCAATGGCTTGGAAAGATTGATTCCGCGCCTGGAAATGGTATGCTGCCGGACGGCTCGAACCCACAAGATCTGGTATCCGGAGGCGGTGGAGCAACCTCGACGCGCGATCAGTCCGTGGCGGACGGCCTACGAATCCTGAGGCTCGCGAGCCCGCAAAAGTTGCAGAGTGTGGCGCCTAAGCCTCTGAAAGCGTCCGCGCGCTTCCAGTTCTGCACACGGTCGTCGCGGGCCCTGAAGCTGCGCCTAGGCCGGACGCGCGAGCGGCCCTCAGGGCGCCGCGGCGGAACCCTCGGCGTCTCGCCATTCCAGCGTGACCACCTTGCCGTTCTCTACCGTCAGCGCCAGTCGGCCGTGCTTCAGATCGAGCGCCCGCTCGCCGAACAGCTTTCGCCGCCAGCCCGACAGCGCCGGCACGTCGGCCTTGTCGCTCGAGGCGATGGCTTCCAGGTCGTCGACCGTCGCGATCAGCTTGCCGGCGACGCCGCTGTCCTCGCTGACCTGTCTCAGCAACACCTTGAGGAGCTCGACCGTCGGGCCGATGCCGCCGTTGCGCCGCTCGCGCTCGATTTTCGGCAGGCTCTTCGGATCGCGCGCGAGGCCGCGCTCGATCGCCTCGAGGATTTCGCCGCCGGCGCGGGAACGCTCCATGCCGCGCGGAAAGGCCCGCAGGTTCGCGAGCGCCTCGACGCTGCGGGGGGCGGCCGTCGACAGCTCGATGAGGACGTCGTCCTTCAGCACGCGCGAGCGGGGAACGTCCCGCGCCTGCGCCTCGCTTTCGCGCCACGCGGCGAGCTCCATGAGCACCGCCAGATCGCGCGGCTTCCGCGCTCGGGACTTGTGGCGCTCCCAAGCGCGCTCGGGGTGCTGCTCGTAAATCGCCGGAGAGGTGAGCGCCTTCATCTCGTCGTCGAGCCACGACTGGCGCCCGGTCGCCTTGAGGCGCTTGCTCAGCGCCTTGTAGACGTCGCGCAAATGGGTGACGTCGCCGATGGCGTAGTCGATTTGCGCCTCCGCGAGCGGCCTGCGCGCCCAGTCGGTGAATCGCGACGACTTGTCGATCGCAACCCGACATACCGATTGCACCAGCTCGCTGTAGGAGACCTGGTCGCCGTAGCCGCACACCATCGCCGCGACCTGGGTGTCGAACAGGGGAGTCGGCAGGACGCCTGCGAGCTTCCAGAAGATTTCGAGGTCCTGGCGGGCGGCGTGGAAGACCTTGACCACGCCTTCGTCGGCCATCAGCCGCAAGAGCGGCTGGATATCGAGCCCCTCGGCGAGCGCGTCGATCGCCAGCGCCTCGTCGTCCGACGCCAGCTGGACCACGCACAGCACCGGCCAGAAGGTGGTCTCGCGCAGGAACTCGGTGTCGACAGCGACGAAGGGATGGCGCGCCATTCTGAGGCACGCGGCTTCGAGTTCCTCCGTCGTCGTGATGAGCGACACCGCCAAGCCCCGTCCGCTCCGCTACTCGTTTTCGCCCTGCGGAGGAGCCGGCTTCGGGCGCTCCTTGCGAAGGGGCTGGGGCGCATGACGGGGCATGCCGAGCCGCCTGTCGAGGTAGGCGCCCACGACCGCCTGCAGGTCGTCGATGCAGTCCTCGAAGAAGTGGTTCGCCTCGGGGATCACCGCGTGCTCGATGACGATGCCCCTTTGAGTCTTCAGCTTTTCGATGAGGGCGAGGACTTCCTTGAGCGGCGCGACGCGGTCCTTGTCGCCGTGGACGAACAGGCCCGACGACGGGCACGGGGCCAGGAAACTGAAGTCGAATTGGTTGGCCGGCGGCGCGATCGAAATAAAACCCTCGATCTCGGGACGCCGCATCAGGAGCTGCATGCCGATCCACGAGCCAAAGGAGACGCCCGCGATCCAGCAGGCGCGCGCCTCGGGGCTGATCGACTGAGCCCAGTCGAGCGCGGAGGCCGCGTCGGAAAGCTCCCCCTGGCCGTGGTCGAAGGAGCCCTGCGAGCGGCCCACCCCGCGGAAGTTGAACCGCAGCACGGAAAACCCGCGCTCGGCGAAGTTATAGTAGGTGCTGTAGACGATCTGATTGTTCATCGTGCCGCCGAATTGCGGGTGCGGATGCAGCACGATCGCAATCGGGGCGCCTCGCTGTTTTGCAGGATGAAAGCGGCCTTCCAGCCGACCCGCAGGACCGTTGAAGAACACCTCGGGCATGAACACTCCAAAAGAACCGGTCAACGCCGTTCACCGGACCGGCTTCGGGCGAGGCGGCTTGCGGCGCGGGGCCAGTGCGCGTATGTCTCGTTCTAAGTCGACGGGGGCTCGCCTCGGAGGCAGCCTCATAGCACGCAAGGCGCCCGAGATTGCAAGGAAAAACGGCGGCGCGAGCCAAGAGCGACGCGCAGGCCGTTTCGATCGCTTCCGCCGGAGTCTCCATGCCCGCCGACAGGTCGACGACAAGGACCTATCTCGACCATAACGCCACTTCGCCGTTGCGGCCGGAGGCGCGCGAAGCCGCGCTCGGCGCGATGGGCGCGGGCAACCCGTCCTCGGTCCACGCAGAGGGCCGGGCGGCGCGGCTGATTGTCGAGAACGCCCGGACCGAGGTCGCGCTCCTCGCCGGCGCCGCGCCTCGGTTGGTCACTTTTGTCTCCAGCGGCACCGAGGCGGCCAACCTCGCCCTCAACCGCCGTTTTGGCGTCGGACAAAAGGAAGCGCCGCTCGACCGGCTGATCGTCGGCGCCGGCGAGCATCCATGCGTCCTCAATGGGCGTCGGTTTCCCGATGCCGCCGTCGAGATCGCGCCGCTCCGCGCGGACGGGCGAATCGACCTCGACTGGATCGAAGCCGCCTGCCGCAAGCCGGGACGCGTGCTGCTGGCGCTTCAGGCGGCAAACAACGAAACAGGCGTTATCCAACCGGTGGCCGAGGCCTCCGCGCTCGTCCACGCGGCGGGTGGGCGCGTGTTCTGCGACGCCGTGCAACTCGCCGGCCGGACGGCCTGCGACGTCTCGACGCTCGGGGCGGACGCGCTCGCGCTGTCGGCCCACAAGATGGGGGGACCGAAAGGGGCGGGGGCGATTGCCGCGGCGAGCGGCTCTTTCAATCTCGGCGAGCCGCTGATCCGCGGCGGGGGCCAGGAGCGCGGCGCCCGTGCGGGCACCGAGAATGTGGCGGCGATCGCAGGCTTCGGGGCCGCTGCGCGCGCTTGTCTCGCCTCGTTGCCCGACGAGGGAGCGCGGCTCCTCATGCTTCGCGATCGTCTCGCCGACGTCGTGCGCGACGCCGCGCCGGACGCCGTGATTTTCGGAGAAACCGCGCCGCGGCTGCCCAACACCTTGTGCTTCGCCGTCGCCGGCGTCGAAGCGGCGACTCTGATGATCGCGCTCGACCTCGCCGGGGTCGCGGCAAGCTCGGGCTCGGCCTGTTCCTCGGGCAAGGTCACGCCGTCGCACGTGCTCGGCGCAATGGGCGTGCGGCAGGACCTGGCGCGTGGCGCGATCCGATTGAGCCTGGGATGGACGTCGTCGGACAGCGACGTCGCGCGCTTCGCCGAAGCCTTCCGCGCCGCGCTGGAGCGGATGCGGGCAGTGCGAATGAGCGTCGCGCTCTGATCGAGGGCGGCAGGGGAATCGGGTGAAGCTTTTTTACCGCGTGATCAGGCTGGCGAGGAAGTCGTCGTCCCATCCGGCGGTCTTTCGCTTGAGCCGCAGGGAAGCCTTTCCGGGAGCCAATCGGATCAGGTTCTGCGCCATGTGCTTGATCGTACAGAAGTTGGCGGGTGCGTGATCGGTTCGCAGCCGACACTCGTCGTCGCGGAACACCATGTCCAAGATCCAGTGCAGGCTATTCTCGATCGCCCAGTGGCTGCGTACGATCGGTCCTAGCATGCACGCCATCAGCGCCAAGCGACGTCAGGTAGAAGCGGGTCTCCCGCTCGATCTTGTCGCCGGTTTCCCGCTCGCTTTCGACCACCACCACGGCCTTCAATCCGGGCCAGTTGTGGCGCTCCTGCAGCGGGTGCGATTCAAAGTGATGCGGAGTAAGATTCGGATTTGGAAACGGATGGGAATTTAACAGATGACGGCCGCTACACTAAGCGACGAGGCGATTTTGGCCAGTCTCAAGGCGCACCCTGGTCTTCGCGATCAATTCGCGTCGATAATTGGGGCGATAGAGAACAGCGAGGGAAACTTCAAGGAGGCCGATGCGGTCGAGGAGCGGATCGTGGAGGAGATGCGGCTGTTGGGGCGGGAGGCGATGCAGGGATGGGCCGAGAACCAGGTCGAAGCGACGGAACGAGAAATTCGTCGACAAGCTCAGATGCATCGCCAAGGTAAAAAAAACTCCGCTGGCATACGAAATTCGGCGAGGTCGCGGTCTTAGAGCCGCAATACCGGTTCGAGAGAAGCGCGTTCGCCCGTTCATGCGCAGCGCGAAAGTCGTTTCTCGGGGTTGTTCAGGCCCACTACAGCGCGCGATCGTCGACTTCGCCGCGGATCAGCCTTTCGCTCTGGCGCGCGCCAAGTTGCGCGAGCACTACGGCTTCGAGATCGGAGAGAGCACGATCCAGAGGGTTACACTCGGCTATGCCGGAAACATGTTCGAAGCCGGCAAGATCTCGCTAGATTTTCCCGAAGCGCCAGGGCGTCACAAGGACATTGTTGCTGAAACCGATGGCGGCATGATCCCCATCGTGGAGCCGGACGCCCGCCAGAAGGACAAGCGCAAAGGCAAGACGCTGTCGTGGAGAGAAGCCAAGATTTCTCTCGCGCACGCCAAGGGGAGCCGGACGCCAATCTATGCCGGCGCGATCGAGGGCGGTGTCGAAACCGCCGGACGGCAACTTCTCGGATGCGCGGTTCGAGCCGGCTTCGGCGCCAATTCCCGCGTTCACGCGGTCGGGGACGGAGCGGCCTGGATCGTGGGTCAGGTGGAAGCGCAATTCGGCCCACAAGGCGGCTATTTGATTGATTTTTATCATGTTTGCGAATATTTGAGCGCCGCCGTCAAGGCGATTGCGCCAGACGCCGCCGCGAAAGAGGCCTGGATGGAGGCGCAAAAGGAGGCTCTCAAGACAGGGCATTTGGAGAAGACGCTGCAGGCGCTCGCTCGTCACTTGGAGCCCCCGCAGTTGGCCGACGATCAAGCTCCCGTCCGAACTTGCCATCGCTATTTGAGCGGTCGGAAAAACCAACTCGACTATCGTGACGCCTTGGCCAGGGATCTGCCGATCGGCTCCGGAGAGATCGAAAGCGCGCATCGCTATATCGCACAGAAGCGCCTGAAGCTGCCAGGAGCTTGGTGGCGCGTCGAGCGCGCCGACGCCATGCTCGCCCTGCGCGTCACCCGTATCAACGGCGACTGGGACGCCTATTGGAGCAAGCGCGGCCAAAACAGCTCGCCCGCAAATCAAAACCGCCCCTCCCTATCACAAAAATCCGCAGCATGATTGCATCACTTTGGATCGCACCCTCCTGCAGCCAGCCGATGTCGTGAATGACGGTCGTGGTCCTGGTCTCGATGCGGCCATGATCGCCATCCACCGTTTGGTCGCGACTGATCGTTGTGTCCCTGAAACCGGCGGCTTTCTGCTCGGCCACGAACAGTTCCACGTCCTCGCGCAGCGACCCCTGGTTGCCTTTCAGCGCTAGCACGTAGTCTGCTTTCTTCTCCACCACTTTCTGCGCGATGTCGCGCTGACACCCCATGGCGTCGATGGTGATGATCGCCCCCTCGATGGCCAGCAGGTCCAGCAGTTTGGGGATGGCGACGATCTCGTTGGACTTCTCGGCCACCTTGACCTGGCCGAGCACCAGGCGCTGGCGCGCCGCAAAGGCGGAAACCATGTGGATTGGCGCGTGGCCCTTCCGCTTCTGGCCGGACCGCCGGGCGGTCTTGCCATCGATGGCGATGACCCCCTCGGGAGTTCCGGTCAGCGCGGCTACCCAGGCGACGAAGCAGCGCTGGAACTGCTCGTGGTCCAGCACGGCGAGGATATCGCCAAGATGGTCGTGCGCCGGCGTGCCGTTGGCGAAGCGGCGGAAGCGGCGCAGAAGGTCCAGCTTCTTGCGGCCGAACAGGGCGATGTCGGTGATGGTCTCCGCGCCGGCCAGGACGGCGATGAGGCAGAGGAGCAGGATCTCTTCCAGCGGGTAGTCCACCTTCCCCCGCTGGCGGGGATCCTTCAGATCATTGAAATGACTCAGAAAAACTACGGTTTCGTCAAACGCCGCGCAGTCCGCTGCCGCCTCCGCCATGCCTCGCCCCTCTGATGCGAATCGAGGCTCGTCATGGATTTCAGCACTTTCGCCGTTTGTCACCTACTTCTTCACCCGATTACCCTGGTCGCGACCGGGTCTCCCGCCAACTTGTAACGGTCGCCATGTCGCGCCGCACTTGGCCCGCCTTCCTGAGCGGCGAGCATCGCCTGTTTCGGTCGAGAACAGGACAAGCTGGTCGGCGGTGACGACGCGTCCGTCACGAGCGGCCGCCCGCCGCTGGATGGAGCGAATTTCGTCGGCGAGTCGAAGTCGAGGGCGGTCCACGGCAATGTCGCCCGGCGGGGGCGCGTCGAGCAGAGACGGGACAGTGGCCCGGGGGGGGGAGCGTTCCCCGCACGCGCGGAGATGGACCGCCCACTCTGGCGCCTCTCTACGCGTTCCAGATCTCCTGCAGCAGCTCCTCGACGAGCGAGTTGACGCTCGTCGGGTGGGTGCAGAATCGATCCTTCATGCTGGCCGCGATCTGCTTCGCCTCGTCGCGCACGGACTGCGGGTCGTAGATCCCGTATTTGTAGACCCACATGAGGTAGAGCGCCGCCGCCGCGTAGCCGCTCCCCGGCTCGAAGTGCTGGTCCATCCCGCCCGGGATCGACGTGCCCGACCCGTCCCAGGCAGTGCACGTCGAGTGACCGGGGTCGCCCGGCTCGTTGTGGCGGTTCTCGTGGAGGAGCAGGTACAGCGAGTGGATGTAAGACACCGGCGCGCCCGGCGGGTCGGTCGGGTCGCTGACGTTGTTCCACTTGCTGAAGGATCGGTTCGCGTTGATGGTGCCGCCCCCGGCGTCGTTCAGCGCCGCGTCGAGGTCGAAGTTGATCGTGGTGGAGTATTTGCGGACGTGGTCAAAGGCGGTGAGCACGTCGCCGAAGGGGAGCGGCTGCGAGAAGCGCTGATGGCGGAGGGCGTCGAGCTTGGCGATCGGCACAGTCTTCGACGGGTGCACCGAGCTCACGTCGAAGGGCGCGCCGTCGTACGTCGCCCACCTCGTTTCGGTGGTGGCGCCGTCGACCCAGTGGACGGTGAAGTCGGAGAGGACGCGCGCCACCTCGCCCGGCGCCGGCTCCGCGTGGTAGAGCGCGAGGAGATCGGCGAAGACGCGCACCGACACGTGCGTCGTGAGGCCATAGCCGGAGACGGTGATCTGGTGCGTGCCGACCGAGAGGCCGTGCGCGGTGAGCGACGCGCCCATGCCGAGCGGGCCGTCGATGCTTGAGGTCCAGGCGAGCGTGGACCCGCTTGCGACCTGGGCGGCGCTGCCCTCTAGGTGCACGTCCTCGCCGGTGACGAAGCGCTCGCTTAGGAGCGGGCTCTTGACTTGGATCGACAGGTCGAGGAGCGCGGGCGAGACCGAGAGCGCGGCACCGTCGAAGCCGAAGCCGAGCCCGAATAGCGGCTGGACCTTGCCCGAGAGCGAGATCGAATGGAGCGTCGCGAAGTCCTGCCCGTCGGCGGCGGCGGTGTAGAAGATCTTCCTGCCCGGGTCGTAGCAGAGGCCGCCCCGAAATTGCAGGCCGAGCTTGAAGAGGGGCTGGACGCGGCCATTCAGATTGATCGAATAGAAGGTCGCGAGGCCGGCCGCGTCAAGCGAGATCGCGTAGAACAGGCCGCTCTGGAGATCGAGCGCGAGGCCGCCCGTGAAGCGATAGCCGAGGCCGAAAAGCTTCTGCACCGTCCCCTGCAAGGTGATCCGATGGATCCAGGAAAAGCCGCTTTTGTCCGACGAGATCGCGTAGAAGCTCTCGTCGGCCGGGTGGTAGGCGAGGCCGCCGGTGAAGCGGTAGCCGAGGCCGAACAGGCGGCGGACGTGGCCCTCGATCGTGATGTCGTGGATGTTCGAGAACCCGGTTGGATCCTGCGAGATGGCGTAGAAACGCTGGGTCACCGGGTGATACGCGAGGCCGCCCGCGAACCGCTGGCCGACGCCGAAGAGCCCGCTCACGCTCCCCGCGAAATCGATGCCGTCGAACGTCGAGGCGTGTGCCTTCGCGTCCGTCGAAATGGCGTAAAGAGTGTTCATTGTAACATCATCGTTGCGTCAATTGTAGTTAAGCACGGAATTGGGAGCGTCACCTTGATCTGTATCAAGCCCCAGGTTGCCAACGGCGGGTCGTCGACCGCAACTTTCGCGCCGACCACGAAGGCAAGGCCGAGGGCCGCGAGGTCGAGCGCCTGAAGCTTGCCGTCATGATCGATCTCGAAGGCGTCGCCTGCGTGGCAGACATCGGGCGGGTGCAGGCGCTGCGGCGAGGAAGCGCGCCGGCGCTGACTTTCGAAGGCCGCTCGTCGACTTTCGCGGAGGTCGACGCGATGGCTGGTAGTGGCGCTGATCGTCGCCACGACGACGCCTGCGCTCGCCTGCCATCACTTCCGTGTGTGGATCCGTATCGCTTCCGCGGCATCCGTTTCAGCGGCGAGGACCAACAGCTGTTCGTACGCGCGAGCATCTCCGTCTGTTCGAAAAGCTCGGCGCGCGGCCGGCCACGCGCTGTGGTGTGCCGGGCGTCGAGTTCGCGGTATGGGCGCCGAATGCGCAGCGTGTGAGTGTCGTCGGCGCCTTCGACGCCTGGGACGGCCGGCGGCATCCAATGCAGCGGGTGGCGGCGTGCGGCGTTTGGGAGCTGTTCGTTCCCGGCGTCGGGCCGGGCGACCTCTACAAGTACGAGATCAAGACCCCCGACGGCTCCATTTTCCTGAAATCCGACCCGTTCGCCATCCATGCCGAGCCGCCGCCGAACTGCGCATCGATCGTCGCTGATCTCGGCTGTCATGTCTGGGGGGACGAGGCGTGGATGCGCGAGGGTCGAGCCGCCACCGTCCGCGAGCGGGGCATCAACGCATCCGCCTGGATGGAGCCAACGGTCGAGCAGGAGCAGTCCATCGCGGCGAGTGCGGATGAGCTGCTCGCGTCGGTCGCCGCGGAAGGCTGCACCTATGTAGAGCTTCTGGCGCGGGTGGATGGTCGCGCCAGCGCTAGTCTGTTCTCGCGTTCGGCCCCCCCCTTTACGGCGCCGCAGCATCTGATGGCGTTGGTTGATACGTGCCACCGGCACGGCCTAGGCGTCCTGCTGAGGGACACGGGCCGCAAGATTCCGCCGGCGCTGACGGATTTGTCCTGGTTCGACGGCGCCCAGCTCTACGAACGCGCGGGCGACGCACGCTCCGCCCCGGCCTTTGACCTCACGAAAGGTGAGGTCCGCAGTATCCTTCTTTCCAACGCGGCGTTCTGGCTCGAGCGCTACCACGTCGATGCGATCCGAACGGATCTGGCCGGCGCGGCGTTTCTGGCGGGCCTGCTCAAGGAGTACAGGGACCGTGTCCCGGGTTTGCGCTTGCTCGTCCGAGAAGACGCAACAGCCCCCACGCTTTCCAGTCGGGAGATCGCACGCGTCGTCACCGGCAGGCACGACGATCCGTTCGCCGTGTTGGGGATGCACCCGCACCCCAAGGGAGTGGCGGCCGGACTCCCTGGCGACGCCGCGGTCGTCGTCCGCGCGATGCTGCCAGCCGCCCTGGCTGTGCATGTGCTACCGACGGATCAGCCCGACATCGTTCACGAAATGAAGAGGATCGACGAAGCGGGGCTGTTTGAAGTGTGCCTGCCTGAGGCCCCTTCAGAGCACGCAGACCTGAAACTGTTGCACCTGCCTCGCCACGACCGCCAACACGGCCTGCTCGCCTTGGGTGAACCGGCAAGCCAACGTCGGCGGCATGGCGCCGCTCGCGGCCTGCCGGCGGCGACGCTCGATGCTGGCCTGCCGATCGGGCGAGCGCGGCCTCCCGGCAGGCCTACGAAGACCAAGGGCTGGTCTTGCCGCCCGGGCGGGACTTTCCCCCCTAGGAGCCTGTCCGAGTAATGCAAAAGTTGAGCTTCGGGCACAAGATATAGTATTACGGAGCGATAACGTGTACTGTTTATAGTACACTTCCTTCAAAAATCCGTTTACTCGGACAGGCTCCTAGGCCAGGTCAGTCCCGCGGGCTTGCACGGCCTCGCTGACGGCCTGGGCGGCGACGTCGTCGAGGTGGCCTTCACTATGGGACTTCCACAGCTTGCGGCTGATCTGATCGAGCGCGTGCGTGTTGGCGGCGGCCGCGGCGGCCGCGCTAGAGCGCAACCCACGCCGATAAAAGCCCTACGGTTGCGGCGTGAGAAATGCGCGCTAGGCCCGCGCTCCCTGCTGCGCTAAAGAAGGGCGCGCATGCGCCTCCATCATCTCAATTGCGGATCGATGTGTCCCATGGGGGCCGCGCTCATCGGCGGGGCGATGAGCTGCCACTGCCTGCTGATCGAGGGCGAGGACGGCCTGATCCTCGTCGACAGCGGGCTCGGGGTCGAGGACATCGCCGACCCGAGCCGGCTTGGACGGCTTTTCCGAGCCGTCGCGCGGCCCAGGCTTCAGATCGCCGAGACGGCGGTGAGACAGGTCGCCGCCCTCGGCTTCAGCGTCGCCGACGTGCGCCATATCGTGCCGACCCATCTCGACCTCGACCACGCCGGGGGCCTCGCGGATTTCCCGGCGGCGACCCTCCGCCTCCGCCCGCGCCTTTGCCTGAGTTGCCGCCTAAGCCAAGCCGCGCGCGTCTCGGTCGCCGCCTCGGAAAGATAGCTGGAACCGTCGTGAGCGAAATTCTCCGCCTCGAACATCAGGATTTGCCAGACAAGCCCGTCCCGAAATTCGGTCAGAAGCCAGGCGTTTGCGTCGGGACCGATCTTTCGCCAGCAGCGAATCAGCGCTTCGTGGCTGATGTCGATCGGTCTCTTCTCCTCGATCGGCTCCGGAGCGTATGGCGTGAGGAACGAAACGCCTGGAGCCCGGAACGCGTCCAGGATCGGGCGCAGCTCTGCCGGCGTCGCGCCGGCGACCGCGCAGTTGCCGAGCGAAACGAAGCCTGGTCGAAGCGATACGGCGGCGGATGGCCCCAGGTCGCTGCCCTGGTCGAAGCCAGCCGAGCGCATTGGGAACAAGAGCGCGAAGCCGCTCGCGTCGCGGGCCTCGCGACCTTTTTCGCTGACGGTCTCAAAATCCCCTTCTTCGACTATCTCGGCGCCCGCCTCGGCATTCCTGGCCCCGCCGTCCCGGATCTCGCAACCCTCGTCACGGGAACTGGGAATGGAGCGCCGATCAGCGGTTCGCGAGACGGTAGCCGTCGACGGTCTTGACGATGCGGCCAGCGGCGGCGAGCAGGCCGATGCGCTCGTGGAGGGTGGCGGCCCGGACCCGGCATCTGGCGCGCAGGTCGGCGAACGGAAGCGGCTTTTGGGCTTCGGCGAGCGCCGCCGTTTGACATAGGCCTCCGAGGCCTCGCGCTGGGCGTCGAGCGAGTTGAAGTCCTGTAGAGTCAAGCTCATGAAGGCTGGAAGCAGATTTCGGAACCGCTACGACGATGGCGGGTTTTCCGGCGGCTCGATGGACAGGCCGGCGTTGCGGAAGCTGCTGTTCGACGTCGAGGTGTTTCGGTGTCGCCGTCCTTGCGCAGGGAATCGGAAAAGCCGACCGTTATTGCAGTAACTGCTGAACCATGATAACATATTAAGTTAGTTTAATTTCTAATAAGCCTTTGACTCATTAACGTTACTAGGCGTCAGACCGCCTCTGCGCCGGGGCCAGTCAGCAGAACCGATAGAATCAAAGAAATCCCGTGGTGATATGGGTGTACGCACCATTGTCGTAGAAATCGGGCGGTTTTGCGCCCCGCAGGATACGCACGAGACAATGAGAACCAGCGGAATCGCCCGCAATCTGAGGCGACTCCGAGGGAACAATCAAAACGACCACAAGCAACAACGATTTTTAACAGGACGATCGCTTTTTGATTTTACCCCCCGGAGGCGCCAGGTATCGGGTTGGCCCGAATCGATATAGGACAGACGCCGTGGGTGGATTATTCCTGGGCCGGGCGGGGCGAACCCGGCTGCGTCAGGTTCGCGTTCGGCCATGGTGCGGAAATCGTAGATCAGGTCGTCGAAGTCGGGCATGTGGAAGCCATACGCCGACAAGGGCCCACTATAGGGCATTGTTTGGCCAATCTTGGATCCGCGCTTATTCGGCGGCGGGAGCGGTTTGGACTGAGTGCAGCGGGTTGAGGGTTTTCGGTTTGTCATCTGGCGAATGTCGATAAGTTCGATGTGAATTGGCGTCGAATTTTGACCCCGCTCATGATTTTTATAGCTCGCTCATTGATTTTATTGCGATTCTCGTCGATGTAGCGTGGGTCAATATTGGACGCCGATCGATTTGGCTCGAAATCGCGAATTATCTCAATGTTTCAGATGCTTAACTTCGAATCTGGGAGGGGTCAAAATTCGACGCCGAAACACAGCAATGTGGCGGCCGAACGGTCCGAGGCCGATTTTCGGCCCGCTATCCCGCGTCACATCAACGTTGGCCGGGGCCATGGGCCAAGCAAGCGGTGAAAAATTCGGAACCGTCGATCGGCAAAAGGTTCGCGAGATCGAGGAGGGCGTTGGCGTCGTCGACGAAACCGGCCACGCGGGCGTGGCGTGAAGACCCCGTAGAGGTGTCTTGCAATCGCATCCGGCGTGAGACGTTCGATCGCTTCGGACAACGTGGCGCCCTCGGATGCCATGTTGCGCAGGCTGGCGCGAACCGTATCGACGATCTCCTCACGCCCGCCGTGAGCAACGGCAATGTGGAGCTCCATGGCGTCATAGGCGCGCGTCGCTTGTTCTGCCGATTTGATCGCCGCGAACGTTGAGGCAGGAACAAGCGTGAGCTCGCCAATGGCGCGCACGCGCGCGCGCCGACGATGAATTTGCGGGTCGGACACGAGATACCGGTTACCTCTTCGGGAGGTCGCTGCAAGTTGTCTGTCGAGAACACCCACAGGGTGACGACCGAGACGGTGAGTTCGGCGCACCAGTCGAGCATGTCGTCAAGCTTCTGGGCGCCCAGCCGGTAGATCGCCCGAGGATCGGTGAGGCCCAGAGAACGCTCGTGCCTGTGGTTGCCGTCGAGGATTAATTGCGGCGACGATGTCGAACCTTTTGCCCAAGGAGGGTGAAAGCGAACTCGCGTCACTCGCGCCACATTGACGCCCTGCTGATCGACGTCTTGGCGTTGTAGACCAGCCATTACCCGAGAAAAATCGCGACCATGCCTTGAGCGGCGAATGGAAGGGATATCGCGACTGTCACCTCAAGCCGGACCTGTTGTTGATCTACGGCAGGCCGGATGCGCCTCGCTCGGCTTGAATCCCACAGCGAATTATTCGACTGAACAGCATGAGATTCCCGCGAAACTCCGCAATGGGCGTCACCGCCCGCGCCCGTGCGCTTCGCATTGTCCGCCATCATGAGCCGTACTCAAAAAAACTCGACCAGGGGCTTCGCCCCTGGACCCCAAGAGGTAAAGAGGTCAAGATTTAAGGGGTAAGCGTCCGGGCGACCCGGAAGCCGAGGAAGACGTCCCGGAAGTCGGTGATGTACCTGCCGCGGGCCGCCGAGCGGAGGATGTCCGGATTGACGTCCCAGGAGCCGCCGCGGACGACGCGGCGACTGCAATCGCCGCTCGTCCACGGCGAGCCATCGGCCGGCGCCCCTTGGTAGCTCACGTTCCAGCAATCCTCCGTCCACTCCCAGACGTTGCCGACCATGTCGTAGAGACCGAATGGGTTCGCGGGGAATGAGCCGACCGGCGCCGTTTGTTTATTGTCCCATTGGCTGCGCAGCCGTCGCAATTGGCCATCGCCTCGCCGTTCAGCTTGATGTCGTCGCCCCAGGGATATTTCATCCGGCTTCCGGCGCGCGCCGCATATTCGTACTCGGCCTCGGAGAGCAGCCGATATTGTTTGCCAGTGATGGAGAGCCATTTGACATAGGCCTGCGCGTCGTCCCAGCTCACGTTGATCACCGGGCGCCGGCCGCGCCCCCATCCGTCATCGTCTACATCCGGTCGGCAACCGCCACGGGCGGCGCAGGCGTCCCGTTGGTCGAACGTCAGCGCGAACTTTGCGACCGCGAACGGCTTCGCGATCGTCACCTCGTGCGCCGGGCGCTTTCCGCATGCCTGCTAGCTACGTGGAACCCGAGCGGCGTTAAGTGCAATGGGTCAGTTTCGCGCAATCGCCGATAAAGAGGATACGGGTCGGCGATCAACTCGGGCGCCGACGGATTGAACAACGTCGCGCCGTTAGGAGCCTGAAATTGCTCGTTCATGCCTTTGTGCTCCTGGACTGTGGATGCGCTTATCTGAGATGTCGCTCAGAGACAGGGTCGGTCTGACCCCGAGGCAGATTCTCAGCAATAGGGTGCAGTCCAATTTTTGCTCAACCGAATTAAGAGCCACGATCTTCGCAGCATATCGCCGGAGGATCAATATGGCCCGCATCGCCCGACTCGTCGTCCCTGGCCTTCCCCATCATGTCACGTGAGCGCGGCGCCCGGCGCGAGCGCGCGTTCTTCGGCGAGGAAGACCACGCGCTTTATCGCGAATCCTAAAGAACGTTACGTCATTGAACCGGCCTACTGAGCGACGCAGCCGTTTTCGAAGGTCGGCTCTTGTGCAGGTTTTTGGACGCCGGCAACACCGTGAAACTCGGCATGCTCAGCGAGCCGGCGTCCAAAAAGCGCCAACGCACGAAGTCGCGGGAAGTTGGGTAGCGGCGGGGCAGTGAGCTTCGCGGCGCCGACTGTAAGCCGCGGCGTGCACTTGGCGATCAGCGAAAAATCGACGAGTTCATTGAGCGTTGTTTGTAGCGGCGCCGTCGAATAGTAGCCGGCGGCGTCGGGCGCGAGCGGCAAGTGCCAGCCCATGAAGGCCAGCGGATTGGGCCTGAAGAAGCCGGCGATTCCGGCGGTCAGCGTGTTCCAGTTGGGCAAGCTCGCGCCGATCCAAGGCAGCGCGGAAATCGCCTCGAGCGCGGGGGCGTGCTCGACGCGGGCCGCCCCCGCTGCACCGGGGTAGTGGCGGCAGCACGCACACAAGGAAAGCGCACGTAACACGGGAAGCCCCAAAGCGAGGTCAGGGATGACCAACCAGACGCCCGCGAGGGACAGGCTGGGCGCTGTGGGGGTGGCGGAGAGGCTCGTAGTACCGCCAAGGGCTCGAACCTTGGACCCGCTGATTAAGAGTTCAGCATTCTTCGGCGCACTGCGCTCAGCCTCCCGTCGAATCGACTGGACTTCTTCTGCGAACAGAGCGGTAGTGTCGCTGCGCGCTCGCCATGAGGCGCTCCTGCCCCGCCGGCCCAGGGCCATTGCGGGGTCGCGCTGGTGACGGCTGATGCTGTCGAAGCACCAGGAGAGAATCATGGCCAAACTTACGGATACCCAGCTGATCATTCTGTCGAACGCGGCGGCGCGCGACGACGGGATCGCGGTCGTTCCGGCGAAGATGAACAAGGCGGCGGCTTTGAAGGTCGGAGCAAGCCTATTGGCGCGCAAGCTGATGCGCGAGTTGCGTTCGAAGCCCGGCATGCCCGTCTGGCGGGAGGATGACGATGGTCGCTCGATCAGTCTGATGATTACGCGCGCCGGGCGCGATGCCATCGGCGTGGATGAGGACGGGGAGGCAAAGCAAGCGCCTCGCTCTGACAGGAAGACCGCGCCGCGTTCGCCATCGCACAATAACGGCGATGGTTCGAAGAGTTCGGCCTCGACTCCGCCGCCGCTGAACGTCACCTCGCCGCGCGCTGGATCGAAGCAAGCGCTGGTGACGGAGATGCTGAGCGCGAAGGGCGGCGCGACGCTCGAGGCTCTCATCAAAGCTACGGGCTGGCTGCCGCACACGACCCGCGCCGCGCTGACCGGGCTTCGCAAGCGCGGGTTCTCGATCGAACGGTCACGCGAGGCGGGAGAAGCATCGACGTACTGTATCGCCTCGACGCCGGCTTCGAATTGCGGTGTGACCCTTGGCTCGAAGTCTCGCACAAATGCAGCCGGCGTCCGCGCCGGCTGAGGCGCTCGAGGTCGAACTCGCGCGCATCGGCGCGATGAAGATCGATCAGTTGCGGGCGGCGTGGCGAGAGGCTTTTGCATGCGACCCGCCTCTGGCGTTCTCGAAAGACCTGCTCGCCCGCGCAATCGCGTTTCACGCGCAGCAAAAGGCGCTGGGTGGTTTGCCCCCGCCGACCGCGCGACTGCTCCGATCGCTGATCAAGCCCGGCGTCGAGCCGCCCAGGCAGATCAAGGTCGGCTCCGTCATTGTTCGGGAGCACAAAGGCGTCGTGCACGAGGTGCGGGCCGTGCCCGGCGGGTTCTGTTGGCAGGGAAAAACCTACGACAGCCTGTCGACCATCGCGAAGGCGATCACCGGAACGAGCTGGAACGGGCCGCGCTTCTTTGGCCTGCGCTCGAAGAGAGATCGGCAGACCACGGACAACCCGGAGCCCGGCGGCGCGCCAGCCCGTCAGGAGGATAGGGAACGGCTCAAAGTATGTCGGACCTCTCGCAAGCGATCAGGTCGTCGCTCCAGCGTGCGCACCCGGCCCTTGGCGTCCGAAGGCGCGCCATGAAGCAAGTCCCTTCCAGACGCCAGCGCTGCGCGATCTACACGCGCAAGTCGACAGAGCACAATCTCGATTTGACCTTCACCTCGCTCGACGCCCAAAGGGAAGCCTGCGAGGCCTATATCAAGAGCCAGGCGCATGAGGGCTGTACCCTTGTGCGCGACCGGTTCGACGACGGCGGTCTGTCGGGAGCGTCCCTGGACCGCCCTGCGCTTCAACGCCTGCTCGACCAGGTCCGCGCGCGCTCGATCGACACCATCGTGGTGTACAAGGTCGACCGTCTGACAAGGTCGTTGGCCGACTTCGCCAAGCTCGTCGAGCTGTTCGACGAGCACGAGGTTTCCTTCGTCTCGGTCACGCAGTCGTTCAACACCACCTCCAGCATGGGACGGCTGACGCTCAATGTCCTCCTCTCCTTCGCCCAGTTCGAGCGGGAGGTGATCGGCGAGCGCGTGCGCGACAAGATCGCGGCTTCCAAGCGCAAGGGGATCTGGGTCGGCGGCCCGGCGCCGGACGAGGCCGACCTCGTCCGGAAGATCTTTGCCGAATATTTGCGTCTGGGCTCTATCGGCGCACTGGCGGCGTCTCTCAACTCGGAGGGCCTGAAGCCAAAGCCACGAAAATTGGCGAGCGGTCGAGCGCTCCGCGACCGGCCGGCCGTCGCGATAGAAGCCGCCGGTCGGCCCGTTGTCGTTGAGCGTGGCGGCCCAGACCACACTTCTGGCTCCATCCATCACCGGGCGCCCGCCGCGGCCTCCCATGTCGGTTGCGACCCAGCCGGGGCAGACGCTGTTGACCAGCACGCCCGTCCCGGCAAGCTCCGCGGCCATGAGGCGCGTCAGCGCGTTCAACGCGGCCTTCGACGCACTGTAGCCCGGCGTTCCTCGGTCCATGGTCGCGAGGCTTCCAGCACCGCTGCTGACATTGACAATGCGCCCCCAGCGCCGGCTGCGCATGCCCGGCGCGACGGCTTGCGCCATCGCCCAAGCGCCGAACAAATTGGCGTCGAGGAAGCCAACGCTTTGGTACCCGTCAATGCGGCGTCTGGCGCCGAAACGCCGGCACAGACGCAATTGCTCGCCGCCGCGCGTAGGCCCCCGCCGCCGCCATTCCAACTCGCCTTTGCCCGCGCCGCCGCGCCGGCGCACCGGCATGCGGATGTCGTGCTCGATCAAGGTAGGTCATCACCTTGCCGACCGTCTTTGAAGCGATCGAACAAGTCGAAGACCAGGCGGACCGTCGCCTGCGCCCGCTCGTCGGGATCAAAGACGATCTCGCCCGAGGGACGGCGCACATAACCGATCGGCACGGGCTTGCCGAGTTCGCCCCGACGCGCCTTGGCTTTCCGGCCCGCCAGCATCCTTGAGGATATGCCATCCTTCGACCAGGTGTGCAGCACGGCGGTGATGCCGATCCGGGCTCCGAGGCGCCTGGGATTGGCGGCGATGGCGAGCGTTGTCTCGGCCGCCGCCTTCCCGCTCGCGGGGACTTTCTCGTGGTGGACGCAGTTCTGCCGAACCGGTCTCCATGCAAGAGCGGCGGCTGAGATTTCCCTGGTAACAGGGAAATTATCAGGGAATTGCTTGAAAATGGCTGGAGCGGCGGAACCTGGGCCCTGCACAACCAAGTGAAAAAACTGACAATTCAGCCAGCCGGGAGCAAATTCCCTAGGGCCTGTCCTCAGTTGAGCTGGATGACGACGGCGACGAGGCGGATTGCGCCGAGGAAGTTTCTCGCGAGCTTGTCGTAGCGTGTCGCAATCGCACGAAATTGCTTGAGTTTTTCGAAGAGACGTTCAATCAAGTTGCGCTCTTTGTAGAGAGTGAAGTCGCATTCCCTTTTCTGCTTGCGATTGCTCCTTGGCGGAATGACGGCTGCAATTCGCGCGTCCCGCAGCTGTTCGATCAGGCCGTCAGCATCGTACCCTTTGTCGCCAAGCAGCGCGCCGCAAGCGACGCCTTGGAGCAGTTGCCCCGCAGCGCGAACATCGTGGACGTGACCCGCCGTCAGAACAAGTCTGACCGGATTGCCCAAGGCGTCCGCGAGCGCATGGATTTTGGTTGTCAGGCCGCCCCGGGAGCGTCCGATGGCTTGGTCCTCGCCGTTTTTTTTTCGCGCCCCGGCCGCTGTGCTGATGGGCGCGGACGATGGTGGCGTCGATCATCACGTATTCGGTGTCGGCGTCACTGGCCAAGTGATTCAGAACACGCTCGAAAACCCCGCTATGCACCACCGGCTGAAGCGTTGGTGCGTGCTCTTCCAGGAACCAAAATGCGCCGGCAAATCGCGCCATGGAACGCCTGTCCGATAGCGGCAAGGCCCGCTTACGGTCCTACTTGCCACGTTCGCGGTCGCGATCTGCAACGGCCGCTCAACGTCGATTGCGGGCGTTCCATGGGCGACGACCGTAGGGTCCTACGCTGTGAAGGGCACGACGCCCAGCATACCTGCCGCGGATTGGTGGACGAGTGAGTGGCGGAAACTTCCGGCAGAACGCGTCAATCTCGCGGGGGAGATCGAAGAACCTCTAACCGTCCAATGGGCCGGAAGCCTGGACGCTTTGCGGGAGATGTTGGCGCGCAAGGGTTGGCGCACGCCTGCGCCTTGGACGCGGCTGAACGCCTTGGCGTGGCTCACTACAACTGCCAAGCCCCTAGAACTCCCCGTCGTTCCCCAGTTCGCCAGTGGAGAGCTCCCCAGCCTAACCCTCGTTATACAAAGAGATTCCTTCTCCAAAAATGCGCGTCTTGTGCTCCGAATGTGGGCCGTTGATTCGAGTTGATAGACGGGAGGCGCTCGTCAGTCTGGGTCGGCTCAGTCCTGGAGGAGCGCTTCGATCGACCGCTGTCGCTCTTCACCTTGGCGCGGACGCTGCGCGACGTGAATATCGCGCGAGACGCGGTGTCTGGCGCAATCCAATCCGAGCGGATTGCCGTCCGATCCGACCGCATCGGAGCCTACGATTGGGATGGGGGAGTCCTGCTAGTTCGCGAAAGCTCACTCAATGGGGCGGACGAAGGGCGGCCGACAAGATGACTTCTCAAGACGGCCAGCAATTTCGATGTCATGAACGACGCTCGCCAACGCGATATCCTGTCGAGAGCAAGGTCGGTTTGAGAAAACCGATGGGCCCCAATGCCCCCGAATTGGCGGGCCGACAAAGCACTCGATTTTGCACCCCTCAAGATCAATCGGCAACGTGGTGGGCGTTTCGACGCTCTCGAGCGCAACGCCGGCGTAACTACCCGCCTCGACTTAACCGCGGCAGCCGGCGAGCGTCGCCGCCGCGCTCGTCGCTGAGCGGGAGCTGCGCGCTACCGAGATGCGCCAGCACGCCGCCGAGCATGCGCTCGATCAGGCCCGCGCGCTCTTGCGGCGCTTCGGCAGCCCGGATTCCACCGCGAAGTTGGAGGTGAGATCGCCGATTTCTGGGCGTGCTACGCGAGAGCGAAACGCCGCTCAGCGGCGGCGAGCTACGCCGATTTCGGCGCGACACTGGCCAGCGAGAAGCTTCGCGAGATCGAGGGCGTCTGGGTGCGCGCCGACGCAGTGATAGCGCAACCACCACAAGCGCAGGATTGCGCCATGTCAATGTGATAGATCGCCAACTGCGGTTTGAGGGGTTTGATGGTAAAGACTGGAGCAGCGCTGTGAGCGACGACTCGGTCAGTAGAAGGCGGACTGCGCCGAGTTGAGGAGGCCGTCCGATGAGATGCTTCGCGAGGCTCGTTGGAGCCGCGCTCGTCGCGCTCATGTTCGTCAGCCCGGCGAGCGCTAGGCAGTGGTGGGTGATGGAACCGGTGGTGCCGAATGATCTACTGGCGACGACTGATCAATTGCCCACGGGATGCGTCGTTGGTAAGACCAGTCCAGCCTCTCTTTACGAGCGGATGAAAGGCCTGGGCGACCGTACGGCGCGTATCGAGGAGGAGAGGAACGGCGCGGTCTACGTGTACTACATGGAGCACTTCAGGCACGTCTACGCCCGCTTCTTTCGCACCAGAGAGGCCTGTCAGGCGGCGGTGCAAGCCGCCAGGAACAAGGCCGCTGAAGAGGCAAGGAAACTAGACAATAGCGGCGTCACGCGAGGATCCGAAATTCCTTCGGGTCGATGACGCGGAAATTATCGGTGATAGTCGACGAGAACTCGTCGAAGCGCTGCGGTACGGTCTTGCGCAGGAAGCCGAGCACGGCTTCGGCAAAATCGCGGAATTTGGCGTAGCATCTGTTGTGGGTGACGTTCTCGTGCATCACCTTCCACAGCCGCTCGATCGGGTTGAGATGCGGACAGTATGACGGCACGAAGTGCAGGACGATGCGCCTCCCTGGCTGTTGCAGCCAGCCTTGGACGGCTTTGGCGTGGTGGTAACGGGCGTTGTCGAGGAAGACGTGGATGCGGCTCATCGTCGAATGGGCCCGTTCCAGCGCCTCGAACAGGGCGATGGTGCTTTGCGCATCGACGGTCTCGACATCCATGATGCGGGTTTGGCCGGTCTCCAGGTCGATCGCGCCGTGCAGGTTCAGCCGGTCGCGTCCCGACGTCGCGGGAAGCGCGCAGCGCTGTCCGCGCGGCAGCCAGCGTCCGGCTGGCTTAGCTTGGTGGGTCGGATGGACGGCGTCGACGTAGACGACCGCCTCGTCCGGACCGAGCGAATTGCGCAAGTCCTCATGCGCGTCGATGAACTTCTGCTGGGTTTCCACATCGATCTTGTCCGGCACGGATTCCGGCTTCTTCCAGTCGAAGCCGATGCGGTTCATCAGCTTGATCAGTCCAGAGCGGCCGTAGTCGAACCCGAACCGCTCCAGGATGAACTGCCCGATCTCGGTGGTCGTCGTCGGCAGCACCTCCGTCGCCCAGGCGCGCAATTCGTCGATCTGGAGTGGCCACAGCCGTCCTATTCCGCCCTTCAGATCGAACAGGACGATCGCCTCGACGCCGCCTTCCTGGAATTCCTTGAGCCAGGCACGCACGGTCGAATCGTCGAGGAACAGCGCTTCGGCGACCTCGGCGTAGGACCACCCCTTGTCGAGCAGAAGGATGGCGTTCGCCCGGCGCACGATGCGATGCTCCTCCAGCCCGTCCCTCACGATCTTCACCAGGTCGGCACGGTCCGCTGCACTGAGGAAATTACGGTTCGTCTTCACCAGGCAACTGGAATCGATCCCGCTGATTCGGTCAAACGATTTTTCGGATGTCCAAGGAATCCCGCTAAAGTACCGTTGACGCCGGGCCACTTCCGGCGCCCCAGCGTGCCCAGTGAAGACATTCGGCCTCGCTGTTTACGAATATGTCGAGGGGAGATAGAGCGGTATCCGGACGGATTGAATTGGTTGGGGATTCCCGAATCAGTTAATTTCTGCTTCCTCATTCACGCTGCGAGAATGGGGGCGGCCGGGATGGGTCTTTCCAACGATCTTCGCGAGCGCGTGGTTGAGGCGGTGGTGTTGGGCGGATTGTCGCGCAATCAGGCGGCCGCGCATTTCAAAGTGAGCATAGCGAGCGCAGTGCGCTGGGTGAAGCGGTTCCAAACCACGGGCGAAATTTCGCCGGCGCCTTGTGGCGGCGACCGACGCTCCGGCCGGATCGAGGCGCATCGCGACTATCTGTTGGGCCTGATCCGGCGCAGCCCGGACATGACGCTGCTCGAGATCCAGGAGCGGCTGATCGCCAATTGCGGCGAGCGCTTTGCTGTCTCTGTGCTGTGGCGTTTCTTCGACCGTCACGAGATCACCTTAAAAGAAAACAGCGCATGCCGAGGAACAACAACGCGCGGGCGTGCAAAGTCGCCGCCGGGAATGGTTCGCGGGGCAGCTCGATCTCGATCCGACGAAACTCGTTTTCGTTGACGAGACCGGAGCCTCCACCAATCTCGCGCGCAAAAGCGGACGTTGCCGGCGCGGGCGCCGCTTGCGGGCGGCCATCCCGCACAGTCACTACAAAACGGTGACTTTGGTCGCCGGCCTTCGCCTTCGCGGCCTGACGGCGGCAAAGACTTTCGATGGACCGATCAACGCCGCCCTGTTCGAGGGATTGGCTGGAGACATGCCTCGTCCCCACGCTCTCGCCCGGCGAGATCGTCGTCATGGACAATCTCCCGGCTCACAAGGGGCCGCGGGTCGAGCAACTCATCAAGGCGGCGGGCGCGGAGTTGCGGTATCTCCCAGCCTACAGTCCTGATATGAACCCCATCGAAAAAGCCTTCTCCAAGCTCAAAGCCTTCCTGCGCAAAATCGCCGAACGGACCGTCGCGGGCCTGATGCGCGCCCTCGAAACCTGCGCCGAAATCTTCAAGCCCTCGCAATGTACAAATTACTTCAAATCCTGTGGTTATGAGCACGATACAGGATGATCGGATTCCGCTCTTAATTTTCCGTCGAAGAACGAGCCGTCGAGCGGCGGGGCCAACACTCAAGGCGCGAACCTATTCGCCTCGATGTTTGCAAAATCCGCGATCCGGTCCGGAGGGTCTTTCAAGCGAATAGGAAACGCTCATGCCGTGTTATCACGCCGCACCGGCAAAAGACCGGCCTGGGCGTGGCGGCCTGCAAAACCCGCATTTGCTGTTCGCCGCGCCCCCAGGCGCGAAACTGCCGGCGACGGCCGGGAATCGAGCGGGACATTTCCCATGCTCCTCGGGGGCGGTCCCGGATTCCCGGCCAATCTCAATCCGGCAGGAATGACGGCAACGCACCGTCGGCAAAAAGCCGCCTTGCGACAGCAAGTCGACGAGGTGGGGAATGAGCGGGAAAGCTCGGCGTGCCTTGCGTCGTCGACAGACTGATTTAGCAGGCTATGCGGCAAGTTTTCCAAGAGCGGTGGGACCCGACGTTCTCCGAGCACAGCTACGGCTTTCGACCGGGGCGCTCCGCCCATCAGGCAGTGGCTCAGGCGCAACTGTACCTCGCCGAGGGCTATAACGTCGTGGTCGATCTCAACCTCGAAAAGTTTTTCTACCCAGTTCAATCACGACAGCCTGATGGCGCGCGTCAGAAGACTGCGCTTCATGACAAAGGCTGTTTCGAAAAGGGTTGAGCTGTCGAAATTGCTGCGGTTTCCGGTTGATTGTTCCCCACCGTTGAGCCGTCAGCCATTCGCATTAAGTATAGCCTATGCCTTTCACGATGCCAGAGCGCCGCCAGCGACATCCAGGGCAATCGACTGAAATTTCGCGTGACAAGGGCCCGAAAGTCTGAATTTGTCGCAGTCCTCTGATTCGTTTGGAGGATGGGTCGATGACGGAAGGGGACGCGACGGCCGGGGCTTTGAAGGAGACGACGGTTTTCCTGTCGCATTTTAAGGACTTGCCGGACTATCGACAGAAAGGAAAGGTCGCCTATCCGCTCGAGGAGGTGCTGCTTTTGCTGTTGGCTGCGGCGCTGGCGGGAGCGGAGACGGTGGCCGACATTGCGCGCTTCGGCCGGGCCAAGCTGGCGTTCCTTCAACGTTTTCGACGCTTCGACAACGGCACGCCCTCGCACGACCAGTTGGGCAACATCCTGGCCAAGCTCGACCCGGTGGCGTTCCAGCGCTGTTTTGTGGCGTGGACGGCGGCGCTCACGAAGACGTCGGCCGAAGTGATCGCCATCGACGGCAAGACGGTGCGGCGCTCCTACCAGAAGAAGGGGGCGGAAGAGCCGATCCATGTCGTCTCGGCCTTCGCCGCGCGCCAGCGCATGGTGCTCGGACAGACCAGGGTCGGCGACAAGTCGAACGAGATCGTCGCCATTCCGGCGCTGCTCGAGCTGTTGGCCATCGAAGGCGCGGTGGTGACCATCGACGCTGCGGGTTGCCAGCGCAAAATCGCGCAGACAATCATCGACAAGAAGGCCGATTACATCCTCGCGTTGAAGGGCAACCAGGGCACGCTGCGCGACGATGTCGAGTTGTTCGCAAAGGAGCAGAAGGCGGTCGCGTTCAGGAATACGTCCGTCAGCCAGGACACGACCGTCGACGGCGACCACGGCCGCATCGAGACCCGGACGGTCACTGTTTTCCACGACATCGGCTGGCTGCAGGACAGCCACCAATGGCCGGGCCTGAAGTCGGTGGTCATGGTCGAGAGCGAACGCGAAACCAATGGCAAGGCAGAGACCGAGACGCGCTTCTACATCACCTCGCTGACCTTGCTCGCCAACGCTGTGGGACCGATGATCCGCAGTCATTGGATGGTCGAAAACGGCCTCCACTGGGTGCTCGACATGATCTTCCGCGACGACGAATGCCGCGTGCGGACCGACAACGCGCCCTTCAACCTCGCCATCGTCAAGCACATCGCCCTCAACGTGCTCAGAACCGGCAAAGGCAAAGACTCCCTGCGCATGCGACGCAAAGTCGCCGCCTGGGACGAAAACGCCCTCGCCGCCTACATCGCCGCATGACACGTTCAGTCGATTCCCCTGCAGCGACATCGCGCCGCGTGCTGGAACGTCGGGGAGACTAGGCCCGATCTTCGCCTCCAATTCAACCAGCCGCAGGATGACGTCGCTGTAGCTCTCGCCCCGGGGGCGCATCGCCGTCAGTCGGGCGACCGATTCCACCCAGATCAGGCACTCGGTCATGACCTTTTTCAGCACGGCGCCGAGGCCACCAAAGGTCGTGGGCCTTTCGGCGATGGACAGGCCATTCTGCGCAGCGAAAGCGAGCTCGCTGTCAAACTCTTTCTGCCCGATGTAGCCGGCAGGCTCAGCCAGCAACAATTTCGCGCCCGGCTTCATCGCCCTCCCCGCCTCGGCGAAAAACGTAGCGGCGGACGGCATTTCGTGTACCACGGCGAACGCAACCACCAAGTCGAACTTTTCCTTGGCGCCGTCGAGGGCCATGGTCGTCGCAGGCGTTACGCGCGCCTCAAGGCGGTCGGAGAGCCCCGCCCGCTCGGCTCGTCGTCTGAGCCCGGCAATCATTTTGGGCTGAACGTCGACGGCGACGACGCGGCCCTTGGGGCCCACGAGCCGAGCGAGTTCGAGAGTGAAGAACCCCATGCCGGGGCCGGGCTCAAGCACTTTCATTCCAGGTTGGACGAATGGTTCGAGGATGCGGCTAGGATTTTGCCAGAGTTTGGGCACTGGCTCGCAAGGATGTAACCCACCCACCAGGGGCAGACGCGATGTTGAGCCATGATCGAAGCTCCTTTAGGGAAACACTCGGTGGGGCGCTTCAGAGATAACCAATCAGATTGCGGCGAAGTGGCAAGCGACGATCCGCGAGATCGTGGTCCTGCGGGCGAAGGGAAAGGCGCTGCGGCCGATCGCCTAGGCGATGCGGGCGCGTTGAAGCGCATGTCTCGAGACGGCGCGCTTACCCTGTCCGACGTTCGTCGGCCGAGCTTGACGATCGTGTGCGAGCCCCGGTACCCGGCGCGTTCAAGCGGGAGTAGCTACGCCATGACGAACCCGATTTTTCACCGATCTGGCTTCGCTAGCGCCCTGGCGCTCGGGCTCGGCACGGCCATGTCGTTTGCCTCCGGATCCGCAGTTGCCGCTGATGCGGCCCACGGCGAGCAGCTCGCCAAGCGCTGGTGCGCCTCGTGTCATATTGTTTCGCCCGACCAGACCCGCGGCGCCGACAACGTTCCTGCCTTCGCGACCATCGCAAAGAAGCCGGGCTTCGCTGCCGACAAGATCGCCAAGTTCCTGATGAACCCGCATCCGAAGATGCCCAACATGCAGTTGTCGCGGTCGGAGACTCGAGACCTAGGGGCATATATCGCAAGCCTCGCGAAGTAGCGGCAAGAAAATCAAAGGGCGGTTGGGCTACCTTCGGCGCCTGCGGTCTTTCGAATGACCTGATCTTGGTTAATTCGGCAGGGGATCGCCAGCCGACCTCGTCTTGCCTGTCCTGGCGCGCACCACCCTTGCCCTCGCGCCCCACCAGGAGAGCGGGGTCGGCATCGAGGCGCAGCGTGAGGCGATCCGGCGCTTCACCGAAGCCGAGCGGCTTCGAAACTCGCAGGCGAGCATGTTAGATCGAAACAGGGAAGGGCCGATCCTTGCCCAGCGCATTGAGGAGATAGGCGACGGCCGCGTCGACATCCGCAGGATGAAGCATGAATGGTGGCTTAGAGCTTGCGCGTCGCGTCTCCTAATGCGGGTGGGCCAACAAGGCTTGCAGCGACGCCTGCGTAACTTCCGACCGCGCGGCGATAGCAGCGAAGCTCGGCGCCGGAGGACCCAGGACAGGGGCATCGGACATCTTCCCTAGTGGGCACCCAACCAATGGCGGCTGCTAACGTCCTCGCATCTTATTTCGCAACTTCGCCGTGGTGAGGCTAGTTGCAGACGTTCACGCACTGTTGGCCGAGATAGTTGTCATAGGCGTCCTATGTTGACTGGAGACCCAACAACCGTCATAGGAGGGACAGGTCGCGAAGGTGCCGATCGCCACGCTGGGTACGAATGCGGGACCCCGCCACCCCTTGGTACAAAGGCCGGAGCGAGACGATGATCATTCGTCCGCACCTCAATCTGCACAAAGTCTCCAACCGAAGGACGATCGTGCACGAGGCGACCCACGCCATTCAGGACGCCCAATTGGCGGGCGTGTGGGTATGGAGCCTTGATGAAGAGGCGACAGCCTATGTCGCCGAATGGCTCTACGTCATCTATTCCTCGCCGGACGCCGGTCATTTGAGGAATAAGCCGGACCCGCACGAGCCGATCGACGTCATTGCGCTCGAAATCGCACGGTCGCTCGCTGGCCACGACGGCGTCGTGCCCGACGCGGCCGCGATGCGGCGTTTGGAGGATGCGATCTACGCGGAATCCAACCTATTCGGTCAGCATGTTGCTGCATCCCTGGACGCGCGGAGACGGCGTCCCGGAGCCAAACTTCCCCTAGAGGGCGGTGCGTGGACGCCGCGACGACGACCACGGCCCCAGCACACCGCATGGCTCGTCGCCTGGGACGCGGCTACAGAAGCCGGCCTGGGTGCAGGACTACGCTTCTCCGTGGAACGGCGGGAACGCTTGCGACGGCCGGAGGCCTCGTCTTGATCCGACCCCAGGCGACCTCTACTGAGGGGCCTCTGAGATCCCAGGAAGCTCGAATTGTTGAGGAAGGAGGATGGCTATGCGAAGCCAGCCACCAGGTTCTCCGACAATGCCCTCCGCTTTCCAAGGCCGGCCACGACGGCGTAAATGATTAGTTGTGGAGGCACATGATGCGCGCCCATTCATTCGCCTGGGGCTTGCCGCTCCTTCTGTCGACCGTATCGCTCGCGTTCGGCCAGCAGGTCGGCAATTCTGCGTCGGGGCGGCGACTAGCCGAAGCGTTGTGCATGCGCTGTCATGGGGAGGCGAATGCACAGCGATCTGCTCCCACATTTTCGGCGATCGCGGCACTCTCGTCGACCTCGGCGCAGTCGCTAGGCGTGTTCTTGAAGACGTCGCACGCCAACATGCCGAACTTGATCCTCAGCAATTCGCAGCGGGACGATGTGATCGCGTATATCCTAAGGCTGCGACCATGAACCGAACGGGCATTGTCACGCTACGGAGATTTGGCCGCCGGTCGCCAGAACCAGCCGGACCTACGCCTCGCCATCCGGAGCGCCTTCGATCCTCGCCAACCAGCCGGCGACGGGCCAGGGCTGCGGCTTGGAAGGCCGCGAACAGGAGCGCGAGCAGCGGAGGGATACGACCCTGAGCGCGGATTATCCCGCGACCGTCAGCGCGGGATAAGTCGGCGACGTGGCGCCTATCCAGGCCTTCTATGAGGATCGTCATGTCTCGGAAAGCCTCCTTCATACGGAGCGCGTCCACGGCCCGTCCGCAAAAGTGAACTTTGCATAATCCGCCAAGGCCGCTTCGTATTTCGAGTTCATGAGTCCGCTCCGCCGCCTCGAGGCGCATCGCCAATCAATGTGGGATCGGCGTGGGGTGTCGACGCCGATCGGCGCGCCAACCACTTGGTTTCCTGAAAGCAGATGGGGTTAGGAGTCAAAGCCGCTTCATGGTGGGGTCCGGGTCGAGGCCGCCGATCAGCGTCCCTGGTTAACTCTTTCCCGCCTCGAACGGTTCAGGGCGCGATGCTAAACCGGGGTCCAAGCCTCGGAAATCGTAGAGGCCCGATGCTAAACTGGCGCTAAACCGGCTTTCGCGTCGCCGAGCGACAGTTTTGGAACGCGCTCAGCTAAGCCCGGTCGCGGTTTTTGAGGGCGAGGTGGGGATCTGTTGATCGTGGTTGGTGAGGTCGAGATGGTTTGAGCCATCGGCGAACTTGATCGCGGACGCGGGGCTCAGGTGGTCTGCGGCGGATCGAGTTTGGCGATCTGGTCCACGAACCGTTGCGTGTACTCCGGGTCGAAGTCGTCCGGCGTGCGGTCGACGATCTCCAGCACACGACGATAGCAGGCGACGGCCTCTCGGTTTTCGCCCCGCTTCTCGTGGACGTGGCCGAGGAACTCCCATCCGTCCGGGATATCCGGATAGCGCTCGATGAGATGGCGTGCGGCGGTCTCGATCTCTTCCAGCTTGCCTTCGTCAATGAAGCGAAGGGCGGCGTCGACCGTCTCCTCGAGGTCGTCCCACGAATACGCCAAGTCATCAAACCAGGACAGAACATGGACCAGCTTCATCATAGTGGGAGAGTGAATGCGCAACGATAGGGCACTAAAGCAATTCACGATCCTTGGCGCAGTCGTCCTCGCGCTAGTGCCGGTCTCGACGTCCGCCGAGCCCTGGTCTATCTCTGGCGGGCGGTTGACGCCGAAGGCGAGGTCCTCGATGTGCTGGTCCAGTCCAAGCGAAACAAGCACGCCGCGCTGAAACTGATGCGCAAGCTCTTGAAGAAGTATGCCTTTGTTCCGGAGCGGTTGGTCACCGACGACTTGCGATCATACGGCGCCGCGGCTGAAGAGCTTGGGATCGAACGCCGGCATGAGCGCGGGCGATGGAAGAACAATAGAGCTGAGAATTCGCATCAGCCGACGCGGCGGCGGGAGCGCAAGATGCAGCGGTTCAAGAGCCCGGGTTCAGCCCAAAAATTTCTTTCCACACACGCCGCCGTCTACAACACCTTCAACGTCCAACGCCATCTCGTCTCAGCCCACACGCACCGCGCTTCGCGCCGTGGCGATGACCACGTGGCGGACCGCAGTCGCAGCGGCCTAACAATTCCTGAGGCGCCGACACTTCGCGTTCGCGGCATCTTGAGCGACGGTCTTGCGTGTTTCGCGGCCGTCGCCGATCTCGGATGCACCCACACCGCGACGCGGAATCATGGCGGCGAGATCGTATCTGCGGTTGAACCGATATTCGAACTCCGCGAGATAGCGCTGAACATGCTTGGAACGTACGGCTCGATAGGTTCCGACCAAAGCCGCCTTGATGTTGCCCAGCGCCGTGTTGACCCACTTGAAGGCGGGCGTTTTGGCGGCTCGCGGGCCTGCGCCGGTCTTCGCGCGTCGGCAATTCATGAGCAAAAACAGTGGGGCCGTACCCCGCCCCAGAGCGCCAGCCGGCAGTATAGAATCTACTCTGACAACGCCCTTGCCGGAACTGCCGGAAAGGCGCAGATTTCCGATCATGCCGGAAGGCATCCGGGGAATGTCGGTCCAAATACCTTCGTCCGGACTCTCTTGGGTCAGGGCTGTTCTCGGAGGGTCCAATGCGCAACACGATTTCCAAGGCGACTGTCGCCGGGCTGGCGGCGTTATCGCTCACGGTGTCGCTCGTCGCCACGACCGACCCGGCTTCGGCCCAGCGGTGGCACGGCGGAGGCGGCGGCTGGCATGGAGGCGGCGGCTGGCGCGGTGGCTACGGCGGCTGGCGGGGCGGCTACGGCGGCTGGCGCGGCGGCTATGGCGGCTACGGCGGCTGGTGGGGCCCGGCGGTGGTGGCGGGCCTCGCGGCCGGCGCCATCGCGGGCGGATATTATGGTTATGGCTACGGAAATGGCTGCTGGATTTATCAGCCAGTCTACGATGGTTACGGCAATTACATCGGCCGCCAATTGGTGAACGTCTGCTACTAGCCGCGCGGGACCACGCGCACGTTGCCGGTCATTATGGTCGCTAGGCGGGGTTGCGGCCCTTCGTCGCAGTTCGCGGGGGCGAAAACGGACGATTTTCCCGCATTTTTCCCGTATTATGGGAATTTCCGAGCCGCAGACCGGTTTGGCGGGACTGTGTCCGCCACCACCCAGTCGCCCCAAGCTGACGTAATTTCCTAGCGTCCGGAATTCCCCGGCCTCGCGCCAGAGCGCGTAACCAGGCTGAACGGCGAGCGCGTTGAGCGCCCAGAAATTCGTTTCGGCAAGCTGGAACAGAGGGCGCCAACCGATCCATGCGACCGCCAGGAGGGTCAGCACGGCGATCATGGCGCCGATCCCCGTCGCCTCGGCGAGCCGGTCCGAGGCCTTGCCGATCCAGGCGGTCCAGCGAAGGCTGGCATGTTCAGCAGGAGGAAGGCCTGCCGTCGTCTCCCCGTTCCCGGATCCGATCGGCCGCGACGTGATCATCCAATGGCTCGGCGGGGTCAACATGCAGCTTTACTGGCACACCACGCCGCCGAGGTTTGGACCGCTCGTCTCCGTTCCGGAAAATCGGATCTATGTGTCGAAGGATCGCGCCGATGCCTTCATTCGCGGCTTCGTCGCCTTCTCGCATGGCGCCGTGACCAGCGACGACGCCGCAGCGCCCGAAGTCGAGATCGGCGCCCGGGCGATGCTTACCGACGCGTCCGCATCGAATCCGCATTCGGGATGCTGGCGGTGCTGGTCACCGATGGCCATCTGCCCTGGCCCTACGGACGGGAACTGACCGGTTACGAAGTCTCGAGCCTCGAGGAAACGCTGGCTTTGTCAGAGCAACGGCAGGTCGTCTGCGTTGGGCGCAGTACGGGCAGACCCAAGCGGCGATTAGGCCGCGAGGGCGCTCCACTCGGCCAACGCGGCGGAGCGCCTTTGTTTGTAAACTTGGCGGGTGACGAGATGGCGCTCCTGATTGAAATGGTTGTGGACCTGGGCATGAACTGAGCTGAATTTTTGCAGCGTCTTCATGCTTCGAAACCGCTGCATGGCCTTTTCTCGTCGTCGAAACGGCTGATGCGAATTCTCGGCGCGATTGTTGAGCCGACGACCGGCCTCCTGGCGATCGGCGTTGCCGATTTCTTTCATCGCCGCGGGATAAGAGCAAAGCCCGTCGGTGACGACGCTCAGCGGTTGGCCGTATTTCTTCATGATGCGCTTGAGAAACTTCAGCGCCGCGGCCTTGTCCCGCTTCGCCGTGACGACCGCTTCCAAGACCTCGCCTTCATGGTCGACAGCGCGCCAGAGATAGCAGAGCTTGCCGTTGACCTTCACGAACGCCTCATCCAAATGCCACCGCCACTGAGGATACCCGCGCATGTGCGCTACCCGCCTTTTTCGGATCTCAGCGGCAAACATCGGGCCAAACCGGTTCCACCAAAACCGGACCGTCTCATGGCTGATGTCGATCCCGCGCTCGGCCAAGAGATCCTCGACGTTGCGCAGCGACAGCGGGTACTTCACGTACATCAGCACCGCCAGACGGATTATCTCGGGCGAGCTGTTGAAATAGCGGAACGGGTTGCTCATGACCTGAAGCTACCACAGCCAAAGACGACCCGAAAAATTGGTCTGACAATGCCGTCGGGATAGGTGAAAACGTTGCGGAGAATCTGGAGTCCCTCGGGGTCAATCAATTCTGGCCTGTCCCGGTCGGGCGATCGCACGGCCTTGGACAAAACCGCTCGCCTGCTTTGGCGAGCCCATGACGCAGAGGCCATCAGCGATAGCCCTACACGTGCGTCGGGCGATCAAGGCCTGCAGATGGGGCCTGCGCCGCCGCCGAGCCCGAAGGCCGAGCTCATAGTAGCGCCGGTCGAAGCACGTGGCGCGCGCAGCGTTCCCGAAGCCGATCGGCGCGGAGAGAAAAGCCAGCGCTGGGCTTGGTCACTGTTGCATCGTGGTTAAGCCAGCGCTACCCGGACGACAAGCGCAACGCAGACCTTGAGGATGGCGGCATGTTCGACCTGGAGCAGTTCATCGCGGAGTGTCGCGCCGCGTTGGCCGAGGGCGAGCGCCCAAAGGCGTTGCGAGAGGTGGTGGCTCGCGCGGTCTCAGACCCGGCCGCCGTCATGGCCTCTTTGGGCGAGCCGCAGCGGGCCGGGGTGCAGAGACTTCTATTACGCGCCGGACCTCACCATCTTGAATGTCCTCTGGGCGCCTGGGATGACGGTAATGCCGCACAATCACCTTATGGCGGCAGTGATCGGCCTCTACACCGGGCGAGAGGACAACATATTCTGGCGCAGGATTGAGACCGAGGACGGCCCGCGCATCGAGGCGGCTGGCGCACGCTCGATCGGGGTGCGGGACTGCGTGCCGCTTGGCCGCGACATCATCCACTCCGTGACCAATCCGGTCTCAAAGGTGACTGGCGCGATCCATGTCTACGACGGCGACTTCTTTGCGATCGAGCGCAGCGAATGGGAGCCGGAGTCGTTGGAAGAGCGCCGCTACGACGTCGAAAAGAATATGCGCTTGTTGAGGAGGCGAACGCCAGGTTGGCGGGTCGCGCGGCGCCCCTGTAGATGACAGTTATCACGTTGGCCGCCAAGCGCGCGCGAGCTGGCCGACGCGACTGAATGATTGGTGGAGAACGGGCCTCTTTTTTAGCCAGTCTTTTTTAGCCAGTCATTTTTAGCCAGAACGCTCCCGATTTGCCGTTTCTTTGCCGTTTCCATTGCCGTTCTTTGCCGTTCCCAGCGTCACGCCGCTCGCAGCTCGAGGACGCGATAGGCAGGCTTTCGGCTCAAGAGATATTCGCGGAGCCGAGCGGCCGACTTGGCAGCGAGGCCGAATCGGCCTTGCAACGCATTGGTGAGCTGTGGACGGCTGAGGCGGATGCCAGCCGCCAGGTGCTATTGCGTGAGGCCAAGGCATTTCAGGGGGTACGCCATAGGACGGGCAGGAAAGCACGGTTGGCGGTACGGAGCAGGAACATCGGCAGGTCCTGGTCGACCGGCGGCGTAGCGCCTGCCCTTCGGCAGCAACCGTCGTGCCGAGGCCGACGAGCTTCATTTTGAACTACCGCCGTGGGCGGAAACCGGCCCAACCTGGTTCGCCTCGGGAAGGACCGGGCGCCATTGCGGTCATTCCCTGTCGAGCGCGAAATACGCTTCACCGCCGAAGCGGCCTACGCCAAACGCTCGATCAGCGCTTGCGCCTCGACGATCTCCGGCATGTCCGGCGTCGGCGCAAAGCCTTCGAGCGCCGGGGCAAGAACGGCATGGGCTTCGACGGGGCGGCGATCGTGGAGTTCCGCAGCGCGGTCGATGCGGTGCGCTGCGCAGTCGAAGTGCAGACCGGCCTCGGCGAGCGCAATGCCGGTGTGCCGGAGGATAGGCGCATCGAATACCGCGTCAGCATTCATGTGGGCGACGTGGTCGAGGAGAGCGACGGCGACCTCATTGGCGATGCCGTTAATGTCGCCGCGCGGCTTGAAGGCGTCGCCAAGCCCGGCGCCGTCTGTCATTCCGAGCAGGCCTACTGGCAGGTCAAGGGACGGCTCGAACTGAAGGTCACCGACCTCGGCGCGACCCGGCTCAAGAACATCGCCGAGCCGGTCAAGGTCTATGCGCTGGAAGTCGGTCCGGCGCGCCGAGCTCGCCCTCCGCGGCGATCAACTCGCTGAACATGATGGCGTCGGCACCCTGGACGATGCGCTCGAGCTCCGCGCGGCGATCCTCGAGCCGCCGTTGCCGAATGTCGTCGCCGTTGAGCTGTAGAAGGTCGAAGCCGACGTAGGCGGCGGCCGCCCCGCCGGTCTTCGTGCGCAGGGCTTCGAAGTCGCTGTGTCCATCAGGCCGGAACACGACGGCCTCGCCGTCGACCAGGGCGGACTCGACGGATAGGCCGCGGATGGCCTCGGCGATCCTCGGAAACCGATCCGTGAACTTCGTCCCGTGGCTGACCAGAGCGTCACCCGCTCGCCTTCCTTGCGGGCGAGGAGTCGGAACCCGTCGTGCTTGACCTCATGCAGCCAATCGCGACCGGCGGGCGGGCGGTCGACAAGTCGGGGCTGGCAGGGACGGATGAAGCCGGTCGGCGGAGTTCGCCGCGCACGCGCTGGAGAGATACGCCACAACATGCGGGCAACTTAAGGCACCGGGTTTAGGTGTACGTCCATCGACGAATTGGGGTGCCGATTGGTTCACTGTGCCGGAATGATGCGCTGGAGGTGGCACGCCTCATGCTGCTTATCGATCGAGCCCGGCGTGAGGTTGGGGAACGAGGGGATCCGACTTCGGCACGTATGCCCTTCTGGACGCCGGGCTCACCCTGGGTTTGAAAAAAGAGCATCGATGCTCGTCAGGAGCACTACGGCGTCGACGCCATACGCCATGACCGCGCGTAGAACGCCTTCCCAGGGCCGCAGGTTCCCACTGTTAACGTCCGGACGCGCGACACACTGCCTACATAGCGCAGGCTGAGAATCCAGCTCACCAGCCGCCGCAAGTTTTCGATTGATAGCAGTGACGCCCGGCCCCGGCCCTGAGCGTCCTCGGCGCTAGTGGTCAAAATCTAACACTTGGTCCACAAACCCGACTGTCTCAAAAGGGCGGAGACCGAGAAGACGCCATGCGGAATCCAGCTCACGGCTGATAAGGAGGGCGAGGAAACCGTAGAGAACGATGTTGACTGTGCTGTGACCGCTAGGGAAGGAAAATGCGCTCCATCCAGGGTAGAACAGCTCGCCAGGTCGGGAGCGATGGAGCGAGACTTTGATCACGGTGTTGAGCGCCGATGCGCCGGCGACTGCGCCGAGCCAGTAGAAGGCCGTGCGCCAAGCGCGCTTCCAGCTGAGCCACAGAAATATGATCGCCGTCACCGTCACTACGACGGAGGTATCGCCAAGTTCGGTGAAGGCGATCATCACCGCATCGCCAGGCGCAGTACGCAGGTCTTGGAGAGCGTGGTAGATTGCGGCGTCCGCGCGCACGAGGGGGTCGCCGCTGACGACGTCTTCGAGGATGCCGAGGAACAACCAAGCGGCGCCGACTAGCGTCAAGGCGAGCAAGGCTAGTCCGGCAGCGTCCGGCCGCGATGGATCGAGCAGTTTGAGGACGATCAGTCGCCAGCGGGAATCACGCGCGCCGGCCCACGCTCGTAGCGTTTCCAAAGCCCCTAACAGCCACGGCAAGCCGCGGCGCAAGGCCAAACGCACCGCCAGCACAATGGTCCATGTCAGGAGGACCAGCAGAACCAGAAGTATCCCGAGGGGTTTCGCCGCAGCGCCCAGCAGATCGAGTAACTCGCCGACGATGACGCCCGGCAACACGTTTGAAGGCGCCCAAGCCAACGCGGACACGATATTGGCCGCATAGAACCGTTGCGACGACATCCTCATCGTGCCCGCGAGGAGCGGAATGAAGGCGCGCACGCCCGGCGTAAAGCGAGCCAGAAAGATGCTCTTGTCGCCATGCCGGGCGAAGAAAGCTTCGCTGTGGGCGATCAGACCCGGGTAGCGGGTCAATGGCCAGACTTTTAAATTCTTCCCTGAGGGATCATAGACAAAACAGTCGAACATTGTCATTGAGGCTCTGGGGCGATCAAGCTGCAGCCAAGAGATCGACGACGCGTTGGATGGCGGTGTCGGCGCGGTGATAGGCGGCTTCGAGCCGGCTTTCTGGACGGTATTGCGGGTCGGGTCGGTGATGGAAGCGGCTGTTGGCGAGGGGGCCGCACAGGCGCTTGTGGAAGAAGAGGAAGAGCAGGGCGACTTGGACGTCCTTGGGTGAGAGGCGGTAGGCGTAGCGCGAGCCGTCGCGCTCGATCAGGCCGTGTCCCTTGAGCTTGCGCAAGTCGTAGCGGAGCTGGTTCAGGCGGTAGGTCTTCTCAGAGCGGTCGAAGGTGTCGAGGACGGCTTGATGGATCTGCCGGGCGGTCCAGCCGCCGATCTGAGGACCGCCATGCAGGAGGACCTCGAACAGGCGGATGATGCGCGGCTCGTGGATCTTGAGGCCGGGATAACGCACCGCGCCGATCGTGATCGGATGGGCGAGGCGCTGCAGCAGCGGGAAATCGACATGCACGTTGAGCCACTCGGCCTGGAAGCCGGCGAAGCGATCCGTGATCGCCTGGAAGGTGGTCCGCACGGCATCGAGATGGTCGAGCCCCTTGCGCAGGCCGAAGTCGGTGAGATTGTTGGAGACCAATTCGTTGCGCAGAAAGGTCCGGAACTTCTCATACTGTTTGAGGAAGCCGTTCTTGAAGTAGGCGCGGAAGACATGATGGCCGTGCTCGATCTGGTCGATGACCGTGGCCAGCTTGCCATGCATCCGGCGACTGACCCGCTTGCCGAAGATCGTGGCGATCTTGTCGGCGCTGAGCCGCCACAGGCCGAGTTCGCAGCCGCGCTCGAATAGCTTGTGGATGGGAAAGTGGCGCCTGAAGATGAAGTTGCGGCAGTACTCGATCTGGGAGATGGCGTAGAAGCGTGACAGGTTGAGCTTGGCGCGCTCCTTCTTTGAAAACTTCGGTCCGAGGATCAGGGTCCAGTAGTCGAGGCGCCGGCGGATGATCTCTGGGCTCAGCCGGTCGGCCGCCGCCTGCAGCGCCGCTACGTCGTCGACGGCGAGGAAAGCGTTGTCATGCTTGCGGAAGCCGATCCCCGCCCGCTTCAGCTCCTGCTCGATGAAGCTGTGGCCGTTGAGATAGTAGGTGGTCTGGAAGGGGAAGAAGGAAGCCACCCGCACAACCATCGGTCCGAGCGCCTCGTCGCGGACATAGAAGTAGTCATGCGTGAAGCGGCTGCGCTGGTGCGCGACGATGCGGTAGTGCGGGTCCTTGGCCGGATACTTCGGCAGGCTGATGCGGAAGGTCGGCCCTTGCTCCATGCTCTTGAAGATGAAGTAGGCGCCGTAGGCATTGCGCTTCTCCATGCGGCGCAGCCACGGCCGCACGTGGTCCTCCTTGCGTACCCCCTTCTCGGCCCATTCGATCGGGATCGCGTGGTTGCGCGCGTAGGCTTCCACCCAATTCTGGTAATCGGCCGTCCGCTGGCTCAGCGCCTCCTTGCTGACCTCCGCCACCCCGACGATCTCACGGAAGAAGTGGACGACCAGCTCGGGCCGCGACAGCGCCGTCAGATAGCCGTGAATGACAATCCGGTCGAAGCAGTGATAGACGAAGACCAAGAAGTCGCCGAACAGCTTGGTGAACAAATCCATGGCGGCCCCCTCGATACCCGGCAGGGATCGAAAGGCGATCCGGCGTCGACCGGGCAAACAGATGGCGGAGGGGAAGAGCTTTCGCCTCGGCGACGAGGTCCGCTACATCCAGCGCCGGCTGCCGACCGCCATGGGCGCGTCGTCACCGTTGGTCAGCTTGTTCCTGTTCTCTACCGAAACCGGCGACGCCTGGCTGCTCGACCCGTCCGATCGACGCGCCGCAAGGCTGGCCGGCGACGGCGACCCCGAACCCGTCCACATCGAAGAAAACGATACCTGCTTCGTCATCGATTGGAAGGGCAACGATCGCATCGAGGGACCCGCCTTCATCTATTCCGATCGCCAGACCCGGCGCGTCTCAACCATCCTCGGATACGTCCTAAAATTTCAAATATCTTTGGCTAGGATTTCTCGACGATATCTGTGGCCGATCCAAAATGAGAGACCGTCACCGACGATTGCCCCCGCCGTGGCTGCGACGAGCGCCGGCCAGAGCGTCACCGTCCCTGTGGGCGTCAGGGCGCTGATCGCCACGATCACGGCCGACCCAGGGACAATGATGCCTACGATTGGGATGGATTCCGACAGGGCCAGCAGGAACACAGCGGTATAGGCGAAGTTCGGGTGAGAGGCGATGAGCCCGGTAATAGTGGAGAGAGAAGTTGTCATCATCCCAGTCGCGCCAGTGAGACGCGCCTAAACAGCCGCTCTCGCTTGCGCGCCAGACAGAGTGCGCCGATCACCAACGATGCGGTAGTCCCTGTCAAGGCGTAGTGAATTCCCTGCTGGTTCGGGGCGCTCCGGCAACCTGTAGCTGCGGCCATTTCCAATTCAACCTCCTGCAAGGTCACAGCTAGCCGGCCTAACTCAATTGCCCACTGATTGAAGCGGCGTCTTCCGGGTTACCGTGCTAGTCTGAAAGGCCGTCGAGGGGTGCATGACGGGAAAACGGAAACTCGCCGCGATCCTGGCCGCTGATGTCGTCGGCTTTAGCCGGCTCACTGGTAGAGACGAGGATCGCACTTTAGCGCGGCTGAGAGCGCTCCGCAGCGACGTTATTGATCCGACCATCGCCGTGCACAATGGGCGCGTATTCAAACGGACCGGCGACGGGACGCTGGTTGGATTCTGCAGCGTGGTCGACGCGCTCCGCTGCGCCACTGAGCTGCAGACCGGTCTCGTCGAGCGAAACGCCGGTGTGCCGCCGGAATGGCGCATCGAGTTTCGCGTCGGCATACACTTGGGCGGCGTCGTCGAGGAGAGCGACGGCGATTTGAAGGGCGACGGCGTCAATATTGCCGCGCGATTGGAGGGGATCGCGAACCCAGGGGCGATCTGTCTCTCCGAAGACGCCTTTCGTGAGGTGAAAGCGCGCTCGAAGATAACGGTCAGCGATCTCGGACCCATCCGGCTCAAGAACATCGCCGAGCCCATCCGGGTCTATTCGCTCGAAGTCGGCCAGCGGGCTCAGACCAACCCGGCGTCGATCGCGCCAGTGCCTGAAAAATCTGCGCCGGCGCGTCTTGCGGCAAGCTTGGGAAATGGACGACGCCGAAAGGGCCGAAGCGCTCATTCGCAATCTCGCCCGCCGTCTCGAACGGGACTGGAACGGCGTTTCCGCTTCGATCCTGGAAGGGATCGACGAGATGCTCACTGTCGCGCGGCTCGGCCTCCCTCGCGCCTGCACCAACATCATCGAGAATGTCGTGGGCACGGTGCGCAGGGTCTGCCGCAACGTCAAATACTGGCGCTCGCCCTCGATGGCCCTGCGATGGGCCGCCGCCGCCATGCAGGAAGCAACCAAGGGCTTCCGCCGATTGAAGGCATACAAGCATCTGCCGGCTCTTCGCGCTGATCTTGCAAAGCAAGGCCAGCAGCCGCCTTGAGGCGCTTGCTCAAATCACCGAGGCTGCGTAAATTTCAATGCGCAACGACCGCTTCGAGAATTTCAACAGACGCCGGGACATCCCCCGGTTTCGATGCTGAACAAACGCGCCGGACTGATCTCTGCGGAATTCGACGGTGTCGATGGTCTTTGTGAACCGAGCTTCGTTTGAGGAACTCCACATGGAGCGCCACCACCCGCGCTAGCCGCGGATCGTTCCGTCGTTGGCAGGAGGTTGTTTTTGGCTGAGCTCCGCCATTGGCTTCGCGCCTGGGTGGTCTCCCTTCAATCTGGAGCGATCTGTCAGTTCAATTTGTCTTTTCAATGCCGCCACGACCCTCGCAACAATCTGCTGTTGCGGTTGCAACGGAAGATGCGGCAAAACGCCGCGCTCCTCTGTTGCAACCGCGCCACAGTCGCGGCCCCTGATGGTCGAAACAATGCGAAAGCTTATCCCTTCTGCGCGGGCAATTCCCTGAGGAATCGGAGCCGTTTCGGCTCTTTCGATTGCTGGGGCGATGAACCGCGTTACTCGGTCCAACTGATCAGGAACCGCGCTAAATTGGAGATGTAAATGCTGAAACGCCTCGTTGCGGCGACGCTTACCGCCGGATTTATTGTGGCCGGAGCAGCGCCGGCGGCGATCGCACAAGCGCCTGCGAAACAGCACACCGTCTCGACCGACACCCTCCAAGCGCAACTCAAAGACGAGATTGCGCGCAACACGGGCCTCAGTCCGAATGAGATCGAAGTTCACGCGACGAATGCGATGATCCGGGTGATGCTCGTCAACAGCGGCTATAACGACGACCCGCCGCCCGCCAGGGAATACTTGGCCTCAACCGTATCAGCGCTGGTGAACAAGAACGCGGAAAAGGACCCTCGATTCAGGCCGATTGTCGTGCTCCATGTCGAGTTTGTAAAGCGGGGACTTGGGTTCACGAAGATCATTGACGCCGTCGAATTCCGTAGAGGAACGGACGGGAGTTTCGCGCGCCATCAGACTTGAGGAAGAAAGGCGTCGGGTGAGGCTTCAGATGACGAAAGACACTCGGAAGCCAAGACTATCCGAACTCGGCCGATTGAGCTGGACCCGGATTTCAGGACCATTGGCTAAGGTGTGAAATGTTCTGCTCTGTCGCAACCGATGGAGCGAGAAATGACGAAGTCACGCCAGAAGTTTGATGCAGCGTTCAAGGCGAAGATTGCGCTTGAGGCGCTGCGCGAGGATGCGACGGTTCCGGAACTGGCGAAGCGGCACGGGGTGCATCCGAACCAGATTTATGCCTGGAAGAAGCAGGTTCTCGACAATGTCGCGAGTCTGTTCGCGCGAGGGGCGAGCGGTTCGGGGGATGGCGAGGAGGAGCGCGAGCGCGAGACGGCCAAGCTTTACGCCAAGATCGGCCAACTGACGGTCGAACGGGATTTCTTGGCCGGGAGGCCAGGGCGATGAGCGCGCCCGATCGAAGAGCGATGGTCGAACGGCCTAACAAGGACCTGTCGGTGCGCCGCCAATGCGCGCTGTTGAGCTTGACGCGCTCGGGGGTCTACCGCCCCAAGCCTGTCACCGAGGCGGACGATCTGGCCGTGATGCGTCGTATCGACGAACTGCATCTCGAACTTCCGTTCTACGGCTCGCGGCGAATGACCTTCGAACTCAACAAGGAAGGCCGTGGGGTCAACCGCAAGCGAGTGCGGCGGCTGATGCGGGTGATGGGGATCGAGGCGCTGGTTCCGCGCCCCGGCACGAGCAAAGCCGCGCCCAGGCACAAGATATACCCCTACCTGCTGCGCGGCCTGAAGATTGTCGAGACGAACCACGTTTGGGCGGCCGACGTGACCTACATCCCGATGGCGTGCGGCTTCCTCTATCTGGTGGCGATCATCGACTGGGCCAGCCGGGCGGTTCTGGCATGGCGGCTGTCGAACACCAACGATGCTAGCTTCTGCGCGGCGGCGCTGGAGGAGGCGCTGCTTCGGTTCGGAAAGCCGCAGATTTTCAATACCGACCAGGGCTCAACTTTCACCGCCGAGGCTTTCACCAGCAAGCTTGTGACGGCCGGCGTCGAGATTTCGATGGACGGACGCGGCCGCTTCATGGACAACATTTTCATCGAACGGCTGTGGCGCTCGATCAAGTATGAAGAAGTGCATCTGAAAGCCTACGCCGATGCTGCGAGGCGTGGTCCGGCATCAGTTCCTGGATGAACTTCTACAATTTTCGGCGCCCTCACCAGGCGATGAACAACCAGATGCCGATGGCGGTGTGGCGCGCCGGCATGGACAAAATCGAGGCGGCGGCGAGCGCCTGAGGGATGGGGCGGTCGAGAGATCAAAAGTTCGGCTATCGTCGCCTTCGCTTCTGGTCGGCAAATTGTTCGACGACCGGAACAATCCAATGACGCCGACGCACGCCAACAAGCAGGGGGTGCGCTATCGCTATTATGCGCGGTAGCTGTAGGCCGCTCGACCGCGACGGGGACGAGCACGTCGACGACTTTCGTCATGCGGCCCGCTTATGAAACGCAAAAGGCCACGCGAACGGAAGACGCGTACGCTCACAGGCTCTTGTGCGAGCCGTCGCAATAGGGCGCGTTCTTCGACTGTTTGCAGCCGCAGAGCCAGGCGGTCGCCGTATTCTCGGCGGTGAAGGCCCGCGGCGCCATGCCGACGGCCTTGTGCGAGCCGTCGCAGAACGGTCAATTCGCAGACCGGCCGCAGGCGCACCAGTAGTAGGTCTTGCCCGCTTCGATCTCCTTCCCGTACGGCCCCTTCTGGGCGATGACGGCTTCTGGCATGATCTTCCCCTCGACAAAATTTTCGCCCGCGGCAGGCGGACGAAAGGTTCACTCCTTGGCCGCCTCTTTGCTGGCGGCGGCTTTGGCCGCCGCCGCCTCGGCCCTGCTGGCCGCGGTTTCCGTGCGCTCGGCGATGCGCGCCGACTTGCCCCGGCGGTCGCGCAGATAGTAAAGCTTGGCGCGGCGCACCTTGCCGCGGCGCAGCACCTTCACCGAGTCGATCATCGGCGAATAGACGGGGAACACGCGCTCCACCCCTTCGCCGTAGGAAATCTTGCGGACGGTGAAATTCTCATTCAGGCCGCTGCCGCTGCGCGCGATGCAGACGCCTTCGTAGGCCTGGATGCGGGTGCGGTCGCCTTCGGCCACCTTGACGTTGACGACGACGGTGTCGCCGGGCTGGAAGTCCGGCATCTTCGCGCCGGGCAACCTGGCCGCATGCTCGGCCTCGAGCTTCTCGATGATGTTCATATCCGACTCCTGCCGTGACGCCGGATTTTTTGAGAACCGGCGAGCGCTTCGGCGCGCTGTTTTCAGTTTGAGGCGCGCCTCATAGAGCAAAGGCCGGCGCGAGTTCGAGCGTTATTGCCGCGGCCCAGTTTGCCCGATCGCAGCACGAGCGGTAGCTTGTCTCCCATGCCCGCCGAGCCCGGCGGCGTGCCGGCTCATCAGGAGGATATCTCGCCCGCGCCCCGCCTGGAAATTCCGGAGATTGGAAAATCGGCATTGGAGACCGGGCGCACAAAACCGCCGCGACAGACCCGGTTCCGTCGGTCTCCAATCTCCGCGCCCGCAAAGGCCCGCGGAATACGGGGCTCTGCGCCGCGTCCGGCGAAGTCCGCAGATTCACGAAACGAACCTCCGGATGGCGGAATCAAAAAGCTTGCCCAGAGCGGCGTTCTGTGGGTCGATACCTATGTTTCTTCGCCGCGTGTCCTCGAGGGCACGCTTCGCCGCGGCGCCGATCGCGGTCGTGCTCGGCATGCTGGTCGGACGGCTGCGTTGGATGGAGGACACGATCGAGCCGGTGGTCGAACTCCTGCGCCCAGTGCCGCCCCTCGCGCTGTTGCCGATGATCATCCTGTGGTTCGGCATCGGCGAGGCGTCAAAGGTCTTTTTCATCGCCTATAGCTGTTTCTTCGTGATCTTCACTTCGGTCGTCGTCGGCGTCCGCAACATCGATCCCGTGCTGCTGCGCGCCGGTCAGAGCCTCGGGCTCAGGCGGTTTCAGATCTATCGCTACGTGATCTTCCCGGCGGTGCTGCCGGATATCATGCTTGGGCTCCGGCTCGGTCTCTCGGTCGGGTTTCTGGTCATCGTCGCCTCCGAGTTCATCGCCGCCGACACCGGCCTCGGCTATCTCATCAACTACTCGCGCACCTGGTTCCGCGTCGGCGACATGCTCGTCGGAGCAATCACCATCGGCATCCTCGGCGTGGCGTCCAATTATCTGCTGGTCGCGTTGGAGAAGCGCATGTTCCGCTGGCGGGCGGCGGCGAACTGAGTACGGTAACCGCTGGCGGCCCCAAGTGCGGTGCCAAACCGATTTTTCAGGGTTCGTGCTGTCGTAGCTTCGCGCAATGAGGCCCGTTCCGCTATTTCGATTTCGACAGCTGGCGCAATGATCCGTCTCGCCGTCACGATGTCGGCGAGGCGCCCGCAGTCGCTACGCAACCTTGCTCGACGAGAGCGCGATCGTGTATGCAGGCGTCTCCGTCTCGTGGTCCGAAACGGAATTTTGCGGGCAGAGACTCGCGTGCGATTTCAGGCGCAGAACGCGGGAGAACGGTCGGAATTCGGTTCGCAGACCGCGATACGCCTCACTAACCGACCGGAATTGCGAGGGTTTCTCCCAGCCAGGAAACCGCGTCGGTTTGCCGGGACTGAGCGGAGGGGATTCGAACTGATGGGCCATCGCGGGCGACTGTCGAACACTATGGACGTGTCGTTCTGCGTGGGGGCGCTGGAGGAGGCGCTGGCCCGACACGGCAAGCCGGAGATCTTCAACACCGACCAGGGCAGCCAATTCACCAGCGCGGCCTTCACCGGCGTGCTGATGGAGGCTGGCGTGCGCATCTCGATGGACGGGCGCGGGCGCTGGATGGACAACGTGTTCATCGAACGCGTCTGGCGCTCTCTGAAATACGAGGACGTCTATCTGAAAGCCTATGCCGACGGCCGCGAGGCGAAAGCCGGCATCGGCGCATACTTCGCCTTCTACAACGAGCAACGCCTTCATCAGGCGCTCGGCTATCGCACGCCGATGGCCGTCTGGCGCGATGGCGCGGCGCCGCGAGCCTATGGACATGTGGACAACGCATGCGCGTTGACCACATGCCCACAGGCGGATCAGAAACAGCAGCAGACAGAACCCTTGGCGGCTTGATATCGGACAATCAGCAGACGGCCTCCCAACTTAACCGCCGCCAAAAACGGTCCCGCTGCGCGGGGCCACTTCACGCGGGGCCACTTCACTCGGCACAACCACGCCAATCAACGAGCCGATCGCCGTTGATGCGCTCCACGCCACCACCGAGATCCCTATTGCGCACTTCCAGGCCCCGCTCCACACCCTATCCCGGTCGCCTCGCGCCAGCTTCGCGCCCACCATCATAACCGGCGCGAAAATCAAATCCCCATAGCGCTGGCCGCCCGCCCGGCCCCCAAACTTCCCGCGACTTCGTGCCTTGGCGCTTTTTGGACGCCGGCCGCCGGAGCAAGAGGCGCCTCTCGTGATGCCGGCGTCCAAAAACCTGCACAGGAGCGGCGGCTCCGGGCAAATCACTTCGGTTCCGATGCGATTTCATCGGAACCCAGCGCTCAGGCAAACTCGATTGCGTTTCGCACGTGGAGGCTGCGCAAGAGGCTGAGCTGAGTTGGCAACACTTGTTCCCGATTTCGCGCCAAGGACGCTGCCTGCATACCGGCCTTCTATGCCGATGCCGGCCCGGTCGCTCGCCGCTTCGACTGGAGCGTATCGGGAGAGCTGGAGCGCCTCGCCGTCGAGAACGACATGCTGAAAGTCGGCGTTCCTCACGAGGGCATTGCGCGCGCCCCGGCGTGCTTCTGCAACTTCGGGTCCATGTGATCCCAGGGCGTTGTCACGTCGTCGGCGGCTTGGTAGCCAAAGAGCATGACGAAAATCAGCTACTCCGGATATCGGTTCCCTTCGGAGGTCATTCACCAGGCGATCTGGCTTTATCTCCGGTCCACGCTCAGCTTTCGAGACGTCGAAGATTTGCTCGCGGAGCGCGGAATTGCAATTTCGTACGAAACAATCCGACGCTAGAGCGGTATCCGAACAGATTAAATCGATTGGGGGATTGCCGGAATCAGTTAATTTCTGCTTCCTTCGGTGCCTTGGCGTGACCGTTCAAGCCGGCCGGCGAAGGACGGCCGGGGAGCCGCACGCCGTCGCCGCGAGGCTCCCCGACGACGGCCGGATGATTACCACGACCGAGGAAAAATTTCGGGCCGGCCGTTCCCCGGCCCCGCCCTCCAGCAATCGGAGCGGGCGATGCCTGGCGGGCATCCTAAGTGTCTGGCCCGAAAAGTTGTTGAGTCCCATGAATCGGTTGTGATTCCAAGAAGGCGGACTGATTCGGGGGCCGCCGATGTGGACGAACGAGAACCGAGCGAAATACAAGCGGGATCATTTGCGATACCCGAGCGACCTGACGGATGAGGAGTGGGCGCATGTCGAACCGCTCATTCCTCCGGCGAGGCGGGGAGGCCGCAGGCGCGAAACAGACATGCGAGAGGCGCTCAACGCCATCATGTACGTGCTGAGCACGGGATGCCAATGGCGTTACCTTCCCAAGGATTTGCCGCCGCGCAGCACCGTCTATCGATACTTCTGCGATTGGGGCATTGATGGCGTGTTGGATCGCATCCATGACATGCTCTACGAAAAGTGTCGTGAGCAGGCCGAACGCGAGGCCAGCCCAACCGCCGCCATCATCGACAGCCAGAGCGTGAGAAGCGCGGAAAAAGGGGGGGCCTCGATCGATCCGCACGGGTTCGATGCGGGAAAGAAGATCAAGGGCAAGAAGCGTCATGTTCTCGTCGACACGCAAGGGCTGCTGATGCAGGCCATCGTTCATTCCGCCGACATCCAGGACCGCGACGGCGGCGTTTTGCTGCTGGCGACGCTGTTTGGCCGGTTCCCCTATCTCGAAAAACTGTTCGCCGACAGCGCCTATCAAGGGCCGATCTTCGCCGATGCGCTCGCCAAAATGCTGTCTCGGGTCAAGATCGAGATCGTCAAACGATCCGATCAGGCGAAAGGCTTCGTCACGTTGCCCAAGCGCTGGATCGTCGAGCGAACGATCGCCTGGCTCAACCGCTGCCGAAGACTGGCCAAGGACTGGGAGAACCTCAACCTCACAGCCCTCATGTTCCTCCGCTTCGCGTCCATCCGCCTCATGTTGCGAAGGCTCTGCAATCCCGCATGAACTTCAGAGTCAAACTCTAAGGCCGGCAAAACCGGCGGAATCTTTTGCGAGCGATGCGCGTGGCTTGGCCAGCGCTTCTTTTCCCAGGGCCAGCCTTTAGCCGCCCGCGCGGCGATCACGGGTGAGCGCGTCCCCGGCGGGCTTCTACGCGGTTGCGTATGCCGCGCATGCTGCTTGCGACGGCGCGCGCGACGGAGACAAGCGCGCGCACGTCCCGGCGCGCTGAGACCGCAATTGCGCCCGCTGGCGCTCGTCCGGTTCGGCTGTAGGCCAGCTTCGGCTTGTTGAACGCCTGCTCCAGTTGCTCAGCGAGCGTGAGAAGTTCCTCGACGTCTTTCGCAATGCTCTCGCTTTTGAAATTGCAGCAGCAAGAGAGAGGCGACTTCAGTCATGGTCCGCCCATCTTACCTGGCTACAGGGTTCATCCCACCCGCCTGAGCCAACCGCCACCACGGGCTGGCGAGGGTCTCTTCTGCGAGCGCCGCGGATCGCCCTGTCGGCCTTCGCGGTATCATCTTGGGACTTGACCCCGGCCAAGCGGCTATTTCAGGGCTGAAGCCAAGCACCGTTAACGAATGGCTAACCGCGCCTGCCCTTCGCCTCGATCTCGACCAGCCGCAAGATGACGTCGGATGGCTCAGCCGTTTTTCATGGCCATGAGGCGATCGGCGACGGCCGCCTCGACCCAGATCAGTCGCTCGCCTTTGGCGTTGAGCGCGGGCTCGTAGCCGACGGACCCGAGCGGGAGGGTCTCGACGATCGCTTCGAAGGCGGTGAGGCTGAGGGTCAGGCGGCTGATTAAGCCGCCCGGCGGCATCGGCGCGAATAGGCCGAAGGGCCCGCCAGCCTTCAGCCCCTGCGCCTGCGCGCCTTGTATGCTCGCCGCGACGCCTCGCGCCACAAGCGCCTTTTCGCGTTCAGGCGACATTCGTCGGAACAATAGCGACGCCTGCCATCCCTCTCTAACAACTCTGACTCTAACGACGCCGAGCACCATGCGCAGACATTTGGCCGTGGAGGGGAGAACTTCGCGAGCGCGCTATACACCGTGCGCTGCGAGATCCCGAGCGCCTTCGCGATCGCGGCCGTCCCTATGCGTTCGGCGCGCATGGCGACGATCTTCTCGCCTCGGCGAGAAGCCGGCGGCGCCAGAGACGACAGCGTCGGGCGCTCTCGGCAATTTGAGCCGGTGAACCTTGCTGATCACGGCGTTGCGGGTGACGCCAGGGCCGAGCGCGTGTGCGACCAGGGCGGCGCTCATGCCGCTTGCCCAAAATTCTTCGAGCCGCTCGACCCGCTCCTGGGTCCAGACCGTTTCGATCGCTTCGAGAGTAGCCGCCATGCGGAAAGCAATTCGCAATTCGCGCGGTCTTGGGAAGCGCCCGGCGGTTTTACCCACAGTTTGAATAATTCAGACCGCGGACGGCGACGGGCTGGCTTGCCGCTTCCTTCGTCATGTGCCGGCGGAACCCGAGCCTGGAGGCGTCGCCAGGCAAGGGGCCCGCCTTCCGCCCCTTTGCGGCATCCCAACTCGGGTGCCAAGCGTCGGATCGTGACCACTGGTAGACAAGCCCTTTCACCGCCGACAAATTCGCTGAGCCAAGCCGATGGAGGGCCGTGAATGGACTGGAAGCTCAGGTTTCGTAACTTGCGCACTGGGCGAGAAGTAGAGCGGGTCTTCCGAGAAAGGGCCGAGTTCGTGGGCCGAGCGAGGGCGGTGGATGAAGACATTTGGTCGGAGTTGCTCTCGGCCACTGACCCCAATGGAAACGTGCTGACGGTCGATGAAGTCCGAAGGCTGGTCGCGGCCCACGGAGCGGGTGGCTGAGCGCATATTGAGGCCAGCCGCAGGACCAACCGCACCACCGCCCTTCTCCGTCCAACGACGTTCGGCTCGAGAACGCTTCAGGTTGACGGCCAAGCCTGTCCAGTACCAGCGGCCCCATCCCCTACAATCGATCTCAAAGGTACCAAAACTGCCGCCGCGCGCCGCCTCGTTCCTATCCATCCCGAGGGCGCGGGCCTCGCCGTGCCTGATCCCTCGGCGCCGCAACTGGCCGCCTCGTCGGCTAGACGGCAATCGCGGTTTCTGGTGTCCCATTGTACCGGGCAGGCGGCGGAGGCGGGTTTTTCCGCTTACCGTGCCCTTCCCGGCCAGCCATCCGACGTTTCCCGTCAGGCCGGGC